>JBHJOB010000022.1:0-62946 GCA_050330195.1 Rhodomicrobiaceae bacterium
CGCATTCTGCTGCCGATGATCAATGAAGCGATCTACACGCTGTATGAAGGCGTGGGCTCCGTCGAAGCAATCGATACGGCGATGAAGCTCGGCGCGCACCATCCCATGGGACCGCTCGAGCTCGCCGACTTCATCGGCCTTGATACGGTACTGTCGGTCATGCAGGTGCTGTATGAAGGTCTTGCAGATTCCAAATGCCGTCCCTGCCCGCTGCTCGTGAAATATGTCGAGGCGGGGTGGCTGGGCAAAAAGACGCAGCGCGGCTTCTACGATTATCGCGGCGACGTGCCTGTGCCGACCCGTTAGTTCATACCCTGATATTGCCGTCTTCAATGCCGCTGCGGCATGAACCGCCTTGCCCGCCGGTGCGTCCGATGGAACGAGCGGTGTGTTGTCGGCGTTGCGGATTGGAAAGCTGGCGGAGGCGCCCCTGATTTTTCCCAAAAGCGGTGTTCGCCAGATAAAGACTCACGCTAAAAGATTGACACTGAGCCTGAATGACCACACCTTCTCGCCACAAATGCTTGTGGTTGAGTGATCAGATCCTGGCGGTTTTGAGTAACGAATGGAAGAACGGGCATGCTCGAATATGAGGTCGCGGCCCTTCGTATGATTACGTATGGTCCTGCGAGTCATATCGCTCCAGTCACCCCCTCTCTTTCCTCCCCTGCGGACGGAAATGAGAGCAATACGGCTTTTTTCTCCGACATTCCACGTTTCACGCAACCGGGTCATTCATGCGATGTCCCGGCATTTTTTCGCGCCATCCGTTCCGTTTCATCCCGCGTTAAGCCCGCCTTGCCTACAACCAAGCGGGTCCAGACCTGCCGGATACCGCAGAGTCCAAAACGGCGACGAGACGAATGAAGCCCATGTCCAGCGATCAGAACCGTCAGAACAAGACTTTAGAGGTACCGACCATTTCTCTCTTCACCGATACGATTTTCGCTCCCATGAAGCGGACCCCCTGCCAGGACTGGAAGGAACCGGCCCTGACCGGCGCACTCGTCCTTGCGGATGGTACGGTCTTGCGAGGCTTCGGCCTTGGGATGCAGGGAAGCGCGGCTGGCGAGTTGTGCTTCAACACGGCGATGACCGGCTATCAGGAAATCCTGACCGACCCCTCCTATGCCGGCCAGATCATCACCTTCACCTTCCCCCATATCGGCAATATCGGCGCGAACCCGGAAGATATCGAAACCTCCAACCTCGCAGCCGCCTCTGGCGTCCGGGGCTGCGTGTTGCGCATTCCCGTAACCGATCCTTCGAACTATCGCGCGTTGCAGCATTTCGACGCCTGGCTCAAATCGCGCGGCATCATCGGCATCTGCGGCGTGGATACGCGCGCGCTGACCGCCCGGATTCGCGAAAAGGGCATGCCGAACGCGATCATCGCGCATGATCGGGGCGGCGAATTCGATTTCGAGGCGCTGAAGGCCGAAGCACGCGCCTGGCCGGGCATAGAAGGCATGGATCTGGCGCGGGAAGTTACCGCCGGGCAGAGCTATAGCTGGGACGAGACCGGCTGGGACTGGGACCACGGCTATGGTCACCAGAACGCGCCGGACTTCCACGTCGTCGCCATCGACTACGGCCTGAAGCGCAACATTCTGCGATGTCTGGCCACGGCCGGATGCAAGGTCACGGTCCTGCCCGCCACCGCAACGGCTGAGGAGGTGCTGGCGCGCGAGCCTGACGGCATATTCCTGTCGAACGGTCCTGGCGATCCTGCCGCGATGAGCGGCTATGCTGTGCCTGCGATCAGCGAACTCGTCGATAGCGGCAAGCCGGTCTTCGGCATCTGCCTCGGCCATCAGCTTCTTGGACTTGCGCTCGGCGCGAAGACCCGGAAAATGCATCAGGGCCACCATGGCGCCAACCATCCGGTCAAGGATTTCACCACCGGCAAGGTCGAGATTACCTCAATGAATCACGGCTTTACGGTCGATCGGGAAACATTGCCGGACGGCGTCGAGGAGACTCATGTCTCGCTGTTCGACGGCTCCAATTGCGGCATCCGCCTGAAGGACCGCCCAGTGTTCTCCGTGCAATATCACCCGGAAGCCAGTCCCGGCCCGCAGGACAGCCACTATCTGTTCCGCCGTTTCATCAACCATATCCGCAAGCAGAAGGATATGGAGCCAATTCAAGAGTAGAAGCAAAATAAAATTGAAAAAAACTCCATATGCGCGTTTATCATTTTTTAAATGAAAAATATGGCTTGGAAGCGATTTCTCGACGCCGTTTGAAAATTTCTCAAATAGAAGATTTGAACGATCCGTTTGAACTTCTTGGCGTGACTTTGCCAGATCGCAGAAGTCGAGATGCATTTCATGCTATGAAGAGAGAATTAGCAAAAAATCGAGGGATGCATTGCTTCAGCAGGAATTGGTCTAATCCGGTATTATGGAGTCATTACGCCGATAAGCATCGGGGCTTGTGTCTTGGTTTTGATGTCGCAGACAAGCTAATATGCAAAGTCGAGTATACAGCGGATAGGATGCTTAACACGGAGCAATTATTGTCTAGTAGTGATGAGCGTAAAAATTTAGCCGATCATTTAATTAAAATAAAATTCAAGCATTGGAAATATGAGGACGAAGTTAGGGTATTCGCGTCCCTCGATTCAAAAGATCCAACTAATAATCTTTATTTTTCAGAATTCTCAGGCGATCTTAAGCTTTCTCAAGTAATTCTTGGGCGAGGTCCACGCTTACTAGACAGAATTTATCTTCGCAGCTTTCTGAAACAGATGCCTCGATAGAGCGTTTTAAGGCTAGGCTTGCCTTTAATGAATTTAAAGTGGTTCGTAATAAGAACGAAAAATTGTGGACTTAAAGAGGCCAAATTGCTTGCCTTGGATTACCGCCGCTCCCGGATCAGCCCTTCCTGCGCGACCGAGGCCACCAGAACGCCATGGCGGCTGTAGATGCTGCCCCGGCAGAACGCGCGTGCGCCCTCCGCTGACGGGCTGTCCTGTACATAGAGCAGCCACTCATCGGCGCGGAAATCGCGGTGGAACCAGACGGCATGGTCGAGGCTGGCCATTTGCAGGCCCGGATCGAACGGCCGCCGCGCATGGGGCACGAGCCCGGCGCTGAGCAGCGTGAAATCCGACGCATAGGCGAGCGCGCATTGATGCACCTGCTTGTCGCCGTCCGGCAGCGCGCCCTTGGTGCGGAACCAGAGCCGCTGGATCGGCTCGACGCCCTTTTCCGGCGCAATGTAGCGCTCTATGCCGACCGGACGGATCTCCACTGGACGCTCAAGGCTCCAGAAACCCTGCATGTTCGGCGGCGCCATGCTTTTCATCTGATCCTCGCTCGGCAGCTCTTCCGGCGGCGGAACGTCGGGCATGTCGATCTGATGGGAGAAGCCCTCTTCCGGATTGTGGAACGAGACGCTCATGGAAAAGATCGCCTGGCCGTGCTGTATGGCGACGACATTGCGCGTGGTGAAACTGCGCCCGTCGCGTATCCGGTCCACCTCGAAAATGATCGGTACTTTCGGGTCGCCGCCGAGCAGGAAATAGCAATGCAACGAATGCGCCAGCCGGTTTTCGACGGTGCGCCCCGCCGCAACCAGCGCCTGGCCGACGACCTGTCCGCCGAAAACGCGCTTCCAGCGATTTTGCGGGCTGAAACCCCGGAACAGGTTGACTTCGAGTTGCTCAAGGTCGAGGAGATTGATAAGGCCGGTAATGTCTTCAGCCATGGATGTGCCGCTTCTTCTTGAGGTGAGTTTCTTTGCCCAAGTGAGCCGGAGAGGCTCAAAGCTGTCAAGAAAATAGGCCTCGATCAGGTGACCGCAGCGTCTTGAGTATGCGAGCCTTGCGGGCCATCTCGGTAGAAGCGCCGCAAACCGCCAACGGAGATGAACGCTATGGAAAGCAGCAAGTTCGACATCGTGATCGGCGGCGGCAGCTTTGTCGGTCTTGCGCTGGCTCTGGGGCTTGCAAAGAGTGCGCCCGGCGCTTTCCGCATTGCGGTCGTGGAGCGGATGCCGCCGGATGTCGCGCGGGCCGGTGCTTTCGATGGCCGCTCCGTCGCGCTCACCGCCGCGGCCGTGCAGATGCTGCGCGCCCTCGGCATATGGGACTGGATTGCCGCCGATGCCGAACCCGTCACCGCCATCGACATAACGGACAGCCAGCTTGAAATGCCCGTGCGCTCGGTTCTGCTCAATTTCGAGGATGAGCCGGAAGATGGCGAACCGGCGGCCCATATTCTCGAAAATGCAAGGCTGCGCCGGGCGCTGTACGAAGCCGCCGACACGGTGGACGATATCCGTTTCTTCTCCCCCGCGACAATTGACGCAATAGATCTTGGCGAGGCGGTCGCCAGCGCCACCTTGTCCACCGGCGAGACGCTGAAAACCGGTCTCGTGGTTGCCGCCGACGGCCAGCGGTCCAGTCTGAGGGACATGGCCGGGTTCAAGCTCGTCCAATGGTCCTCCGATCAGTCGGCCATTGTCGGCACGGTTGCGCATGAAAAGCCGCATGAAGGCCGCGCGGTGCAGCACTTCCTGCCCTCGGGACCGTTCGCCATCCTGCCTATGACGGGCAATCGCTGTTCGCTCGTCTGGACCGAGCGAGCCGGGGAATCGCGGCGGATCATGACGCTGGATGAGCAAGGTGCGCTGGCGGAAATCGAGAAGCGCATGGGCGGCCGGCTCGGCGCGCTGTCGCTGGCGGGCAAGCTCTCGTGCTTTCCGCTCAACATGACGCTGGCGCGCGGTTTCGTGAAACCTCGCTTTGCACTTGCCGGCGACGCCGCGCACGGGCTGCACTGGATCGCGGGACAGGGGCTCAATCACGGGCTGAAGGACGCCGCCGCGCTGACCGAGGTGCTGGTCGATGCGGCGCGGCTGGGGCTCGATCCGGGCGATCTGGTTACCTTGCAGCGCTATGAGCGCTGGCGGCGCTTCGACAGTACGACATCGGCCATGACGGCGGCGGCGCTCAACCGGCTCTTTGCCAATGATATCATGCCGCTGCGCATGGCGCGCCAGTTCGGACTTGGCGTCGTCGACCGCTTGCCGGGCGTCAAGAAATTCTTCCGTCGCGAGGCTGCGGGCCTGACCGGCGAATTGCCGAAACTTCTGCGCGGCGAACTGGCCTGATCTTCCCGGACCGATCCTGACTTGCGTTTCAATCCTCGATCTGGCGCGCTTCATCCGGCAGCATGATCGGCACACCGTCCCTTATGGGAAAGGCGAGTTTTGCCGCATCGCTGATCAGTTCCTGACGTTCTCGATCATAGCGCAAGGTGGTCTTGGTAAGCGGACAGACCAGGACTTCGAGCAGGCGGGGATCGACCTTTCTGGCGGTGTCTGACGGCGTCGTCATGGGGTGGATTTCCTGTTAAGCTTGCGGCACGGTTGCAAAAAAGCTAAGCTAAACCTGTGACTCCAGCAAGCGCCATATTGACGGAAGCGGCTTGCACGGTCATGCAAAAACAAGAGAATCCTGAATTTGCGTCCGGACTGATTTTAACGTTTCGTTAGGCCTGACAGGCAGACTGAGACATCAACGACCTTGGACAAGCAAAAGCGGATCCGATATGGAAACAGGCATCCGGGCATTGTTCCCGGCGGCCTCAACAAGATACGAAGATCAGCCTTTACAGATTTGGTTATGCGCCTTTTGCGGCGGCTGTGCAGATGCCGTGACGAACTGCAAGACTCGACATTTGCCCTGGAGCCTGCGGGCTTGCCGGCTTTCGCGATCCGGGCGCATAGGAGAACCACATGATCTTAAGTCCTCGCCGCCTCGTCAGCAAGTTCCGACCAAAGGCGTTGCAGGGATTACCGCCATTCATTCTCCCGTTCCGGAACAAGCGCGGCAAACGCATGCCGATCATTCCGATCGGCCGGATGCACAAGATCTATGGCCGGATGGGGAATCTTGAGGTTCGTCTCGCGCGCTCCCGCGGCGATCTGCGCCGCGCGCAGAAATTGCGCTATGAGGTCTTCTACGAGGAAATGGATGCAATCCCCAACGCGACGGCCATGATCACCCGGCGCGACGAGGATTCCTATGACAATATGTGCGACCACCTGCTTGTGGTCGATCACGGCGACCTGTCGGCGATCGCCACGCAGCCCTGGCGGAAGCGTCCTCGCGTTGTCGGCACTTATCGCGTTCTGCGTCAGGACATCGCCGAAGCGCATGGCGGCTTCTACAGTCAGGGCGAATACGATCTCGATCCGTTGATCGCGCGCAAACGGCAGGACTATTACTTCATGGAGCTTGGCCGCTCCTGTGTCCTGAAACCATACCGGAACCGGCGCACGATCGAATTGCTCTGGCACGGCCTGTGGACCTATGTGCGCGAGCACGGCGTCGATGTCATGATCGGCTGCGCCAGCTTCCCCGGCGTTGACCCGAAACAGCACGCACAGGCCTTGAGTTTCCTGCATCACAATGCCCTTGCGCCGAAAGACTGGCGCGTTCGTGCGCATGACCGACTCTACGTCAACATGAACATGATTCCGGCAAAGGATCTCAACCCGAAGGCCGCCCTGAAGTCCATTCCGCCCCTGATCAAGGGGTATCTGCGCCTCGGTGCCTATATCGGCGATGGCGCGGTTGTCGACCGTCAGTTCGGCACCACCGATGTGATGATCATCATGCCTGTGGAGGCAATAGCTGCGCGGTATTTCGGTCATTTCGGAGCGCCGGAAGCCACGATTTCGGAACTCGGTACGCCCATAGGCCGCAAGTCGAGCTGAATCGGCATCTCGCATCATGTTTTAACCCACATCTTATGCTCACAGCGCGCCTCGCGGCTTGTGTCCCTGCGGTGGCGGCTTATAAAATTTACCCCGACAAGATTGAGCGCGGACGCTTGAGCAGCGTCCGCGAGCGTTGGGGGCGAATATCAGCCTATGGAGGAACTCTGGTCATTCGGCAGCGTCATCGCGCTGTGGATCGGCGCAAGCTGCGCTCTATGGTGGCTGCATCGCCGCAGGGTTTACGGGGCTCAGAATCGCCAGCTTGAACAGGCCGCCCGCGCGATCGCCCTGATACGCGATGGGCAGACGATCTTCGACACGATCCGAACGCCTGTCCCGATCGAAAATCCGCCAGAGGACACGGGCGAATGGCTCCGCGCCGAGACGCACGGCCTGTTGAGGCGGATTCAGGACCACGGCGAGTTCTTCGACAAGGTGAATACGCTGCGCGTCCAGCTTCAGGCCTCCGCCGGCATCGAAGACCACACGCCCCTGTCGGAAATCCTCAATCTCCGCCGCGATCTCTGGGCCGCGAGCGAGATCCTTCTCGTCGAAGATCCGAAAAGCTTCGGCACGACATTCGCGGAGGATGGCGCGTATGAGCGCTTTCACGCCGAGGCGCTGCAACTGCTGTTCAAGGGCGCGAAACGCACCGGCGACGATCTGATCGACTTGCGGCTTTCGCTGGCGGCAAACGATGCGGAAAGTTTCGCCGCCGATCTGGGTGAAACGATCGAGGCAGCGCGCGAGAAGGACCGCCTGCCCACCTTGTCGGAGGCGATCGCCTACCCGCTGGCATTTTTCCGGGCCATACCGCGCCAGCTCGCAACGGCTTACGCTTTTGGCCGCGCATTTCTGGGCCATGCGGCGGACACGGCGCGCGCCATGCGCGAGTCCGAAACGATGGCGCGCGGCGCTTCGCGTCTGAGACAGGCGCAGGAAGACTGGCCGCAGCGCCTGTCCGCCGGGTTCGAGCGGGCATCGATAGCGGCTCGCGGCAGCGCGGCCGCCTTGCAGCGCCACTATGATTTTCTCGTCACCGCTTATGATTTCCAGACGAAATATGAGCAGGTCGTGCGCCGCGCGCCGGAAATCACCGAACGCGGGCGGCAGTTCATCGCGCGGCTGGAGCTTGCGGAGCGCTCGGAACGGCTGCGGCTGACCTCGGCGAATGCGGCGGTCTGGATGGCCCGGCGCTCGCTCGACGGACTTGCGCATCTGATCGCGGGCCTGCAGCGATGGCAGGCGGCATTGAGCGAGACGGCATTGTGGCGGCTGGCGGGCCGTCTGCTCGCGCCCGCTCCGCTCACAGGGCGGCGGACGTCGTCATTCCGCTCCTATCGTCGAGCGCTTGCGATTGCGGGGCTGAACGAGCCTGCGCAACAGATCGCGAGGCCCGCCGCGCCGAAAAAGCAAGCTTCGCAAAAAACGGCAACCAGCGCCAGGAAGGCAGCCAAGGGAGCGGCCGCGCCCCGAGTGGCGGCAAAGTCGAAAGCCGCGCCGAAGACGGTTGCGGCAGCGGCAAAGACTGTGCCACCCGCGCGCCAGTCCAGACGATCTGCGGCGAAATCCGCACCCGCCTCGTCGCCAGCCAAAAACGTTGCGGCTGCCGCACCTCCACCTGCACAGCGAAAGTCTGCCCGGCCAATTTTCAGCGGGATTCTGGCAGGGTTGACGAAGCCCCGGACCGAAAAGCCTGCAGCCACGAGCCGCGCGGCTGAAGCGACGGTCTCGAAACGCAAGGCAACTGCCAAGAGCGCTCCAGCATCTCCCCCCGAGACGCCCGCAGAGGCGGAGACGGTACGGCCATCAATAGCCGAGACCTCGCCGCCCCCTGCTACAGGAGCCGAAGCCTCCGCGAAGCCCTCACGCAGGCTGTTTTCATGGCGGAAAGAAAGGGGCGAGAAAACACGGAGTACGGAGGATGTCGCCGCTACTGCAGAGGCCAAGCCCTCGGAGCTTGAAGCGAACACCAAACCGACACCTGCCGCAACAGGCAAGATCTCCGCAAAACCGTCGCGCGGATTGTTTTCATGGAAGCAACGAGAAGACACGGAGGCGCCCGACGCAGCCAGTGCCCGCGATTCTGAGAAGGCGAAACCGCCGCAAGCTGAGGCCAAAGCGCCAAGTCCGGGAGCGGCGGATGCAAGACCAACTTCTGTGTCAGTAGCCAAGGCTGCTGCAAAGCCTTCGCGTAGGCTGTTTTCGTGGCGGCAGCCAAAAGCGGAGAAAGAGCCAGAGACTGTCACCGCCACTGCTACGCCAAAAGTCGAGCCGCCTCAGCCAGCGGCGCCTGTGGAAGTGCCGCCAAAGCCGAATCGCGCCACGCGCAAGAAGTTCAAACGGACAAAGTCGAAGCCCACGGAAGCGGCGACAAAACCCGCGCCCGGCGCGGACAGGTCGCAAACGACGCCGTCAAATGTTGCAGTTGCCGCCAAGCCGGACATGGCGGGACCCTCCGCATCCGAACCACAGGAAGCCGCTGCCGCAACAGACGTGAAGCAACCGCCTGCGGACGCGGTGGCTGTTTCCAGTGAACCCGCGGAGATTGCACCGCGCGAGCGCCCAGCCGCATCCGCGAAGGTTCGGGACACCGCCCCGTCCAGTGCTCCGAAGGTTGAAACGCCTCCCCCGCAGACCCGAGAGCCCGCACACACCGAACCCCTGCTACGGCGCGAGCCCCCTGCCGAGGCTGCAACGCCCCTCGCTTTCGGCCCGGACGAATTGGCCGCGGAAGCCGAACCCGAAAAGCGTCCGTCGTTCTTCAAGCGCCTCTTCATGCGCAAGCCGAAACCGGCGGAAACCGGCGTCGACGCGCAGATCATCGAGCGGCTTGCGGCAGCCTACGCCGAACAGGCCGAAGCCGCGCCGGGCGCCGTATCCGAAGAGCCCGCGCCGGTTACCATCGCCCCGAGGCTGATGGAGAAGCTTTCCAGCCTTGGCGGCGATGAAATCGCCCCGGATGAGGCAGAGGAGGAAAGCGCCGAAGACGATCTGGACGATGTCGAAGACGTTCTGGCTGCGGCCGATGCAGCCGGCGAAAGCCTGCCCGACGATGAGGAAACGGACGAACCCGACCCGACCGAGCCCGGCCCGCTCACCTTGAGCATTCTCGAATTGCAGTCCAAGATGAAACCCAGGACGCCACAAATCAGGAGTTTTCCCTGGCTGCGGGAATAGCACATATATGCTGGTGAGTTTTTTTCATGAATTGCGCAAGGCCGACGTGCCGGTGTCGCTGCGCGAATATCTCTCCCTGCTCGAAGCGCTTCAGGCCGACCTTGCGGAAAAGCGCGTGGAGGATTTCTACTATCTCGCGCGCACGGCGCTGGTGAAGGACGAGCGCAATCTCGACAAGTTCGACCGCGTCTTCTCCCATGTCTTCAAGGGGCTGGACCTGATGAGCGAGGCGGTGAATCCTGACATTCCCGAAGAATGGCTCCGCCGCCTGACCGACCGCGTGTTCACGGATGAGGAGAAAGCCCAGATCGAGGCGCTTGGCGGCTGGGAAAAGATCATGGAGGAGCTGAAAAAGCGCCTCGAAGAGCAGAAGGGTCGTCACGAAGGCGGCTCGAAATGGATCGGCACCGGCGGCACGTCGCCCTATGGCGCTTACGGCTACAATCCCGAAGGCGTCCGCATCGGGCAGGACAGCAACCGCAATTTCCGCGCGGTCAAGGTCTGGGACAAACGCGAATTCCGCGATCTCGACGACAGCGTCGAACTCGGCACACGGAACATCAAGGTCGCGCTGCGCCGTCTGCGCCAGTTCGCGCGCCAGGGCGCAGCCGAGGAGCTGGACCTCGACCACACCATCCGCTCAACGGCGCATGAAGGTTTCCTCAATCTCGAATTCCGCCCGGAGCGGCGCAATACGGTCAAGGTGCTTTTGTTTTTCGACATTGGCGGCTCGATGGACTGGCACATCAAGATTTCCGAGGAGCTGTTTTCCGCCGCCCGCTCCGAATTCAAGCACATGGAGTATTTCTACTTCCACAATTGCCTCTATGAAGGCGTCTGGCGCAACAATGCGCGCCGCCACTCGGAACGAATGCCGACATGGGACGTGCTTCATACCTACCCCGCCGACTACAAGGTCATCTTCATCGGCGATGCGTCCATGAGCCCATACGAGATCGCCCAGCCGGGCGGCTCGGTGGAACACTGGAACGACGAAGCCGGCGCGGTGTGGCTGGAGCGCGTGACGCAGGTCTACAAGAGCGCTGCATGGCTCAATCCGGTCGAAGAGCGTTTGTGGGACTACACGCCGTCAATCCGCATGATTTCGCAGCTCATGGGCGGACGCATGTATCCGCTGACGCTCGAAGGGTTGGACGGCGCGATGAAGGAGCTGATGCGGTAATACAGAAGCTCGGTGAGTTGACCTATCATATCGCAGCGTAGGCACGTTTCGCCTCTCCCACAGGGAGAGGTCGAGACGCGCCAGCGTCGCGGGTGAGGGGAATCTTGGTTTTCCATGAGGCTTTTACGCCCCTCACCCCAACCCTCTCCCACCGGGAGAGGGAGTCCGGCTGCTGGTCAGCCTTTCTTCACGAATTCCGCGAACGCAACGGCATAGTCCGGATGCCAGCGCGACAGCGGCGGACGGTTCTCGACGATGTCGCCAGCGGCCCAGAGGATACGCCGTTCGTCAAGCGCGCGCGGCACATCATTGTCCGGACACAGAATGTAGAAGTCTCCCGCCTCAAGCCGTTCCATCATGAAATCGACCGTCTGTTCCGGTGTCCATGCGCCGTCCGGCTTTTCCGTCCGTCCTTTTGCGGTCAGGCCGGTGAAGACGAAACCGGGGATCAGCAGATGCGCCGTCACCTGCCCACCGGCCGTGTTGCGCAATTCGTGCTGCAGAGCCTCGGTAAACGCTTTGACGCCCGCCTTGGCGAGATTGTAGGCGGGATCGCCGGGCGGCGTCGTGATTCCCTGCTTGGAGCCGGTGTTGATGATCAGGCCGGGCCGTCCGCGCTCCAGCATGGCGGGTGCGAAGATCTGCGACCCGTGGATCACGCCCCACAGATTGACGGCGATGACGCGCTCCCAGTTCTCTGCCGGGCCGAACATGCCGCTACCCGGCTGTATCCCGGCATTGTTCATGAGGATGTCCGTGCCCCCGAACTGACTGTCGACGGTTTCGCGCAGGCTGGCGAGATCCTCCGCACGGCTGACATTGCATTCCACCGCCATGACGCTGTCTTTCCCGCCCGGCGCAGCGGCGGCGATCACCCCCACGGCTTTCGCCAACCGGTCGGTGCCGAGATCGGCAACGCAGACGCGCAGACCGAGCTTTGCGAAACGGACGGCGGCGGCAAGACCGATCCCGGCCGCGCCTCCGGTGATGACTGCGACGGACTCCGGTTTGACTGCCGGGTGTGGCATGGACGTGCTCCTCTCGATCAATAGATCAGGATTATTTCTTACGGAAATGATATTGACTTCGAGCCGTGTGTTTCAAGCTCGGCCAGCTATTTTCGAAGCTTGATGCGCGGCTTATCGGACCTCGCCCCGATATGTTCCCGCCTGCATATTCACGGCCTCTGCGCTTGCTTTTTACCCTCGGGCAAAGCGTCGCGTGACCGGGCGAGCAATTGCGTGATGATCACGATGGATGCAAGTGTGCCGCCTGCGAGGTCGGTGTACAGCCCTGGTTTGATCAGACAGAGCGCCGCGGCGACCATGAAGATGCGTTGCCAGGGCGAAGCCTCCCCGATCAGATAGGCGTGCAAGCCGCCCGCCAGCAGGATCACCCCGCAAAGCGCGCTCGCGCTGGTCAGGGCGATCCAATGCCATTCGCCGATCATCAGGAGCGATGGCCCGAAGACGAACATGAACGGGATGATATAACCCGTGAAGCCCAGCTTGATCGCGGCGAGCCCGGACTCCCAGAGCCCTGCGCCGGAAATTCCGTTTGCGGCGTAAACCGCCAGAGCGACGGGCGGCGTGATTGCGGAGAGGATGGCGAAGTAGAGCGCGAAGAGATGCGCCGCTTCCATCGGCACGCCCAGCTTTACGATCGCGGGCACAAGCAGCGCCACCTGCATGATGTAAGCCGGTGTCGTCGGCATTCCCATGCCTAGAATGATGCCGGCGAACATCGTCAGCACCAGCGCCAGAAGCAGCGAATTCTGGGCAAGACCGAGAACGAGGCTGGTGAACTCGATGCCAAGTCCGGTTAGCGCAATGACGCCGATCACGATACCCGCGCAACCGCAGGCGAGCGCTACGCTGACAGCATTGCGCGCGCCATCGACAAGCGCCCCCGTGATGTTCTCGACGGTGAGATGCTTGCGGCTCGACTTGCGCAGGAGGATTGTCGGGAAGACGGAGCCGATCCCGCATAGCGCCGCGAAAGGCGCGCTGAAGCCGTAGATCAGAACCGTAATGATGACGACGAGCGGAATGAACAGGTGGCCGTGCTCTTTCAGCGTGTGCCCGAGCGAGGGAAGTTCGGAACGCGGCAGGCCCTTCATGCCGACCCGCCGCGCCTCGAAATGCACCGCGAACAGGACCGCAGCGAAATAGAGTACGGCAGGGATGAGCGCGTAGGCGGCGACAGTGATGTACGCAACGCCGAGAAATTCCGCCATGACGAACGCGGCGGCGCCCATGATCGGCGGCATGATCTGGCCACCCGTCGAGGATACGGCCTCAACGGCGCCCGCGAACGCTGGTCGATAGCCGAGACGCTTCATCAGCGGGATGGAGAACGTGCCGGTCGTCATGACGTTGGCGACGGCGCTGCCGGACACGGTGCCGAACATGGCGCTGGTGATCACCGCGACCTTCGCGGGACCGCCCGTCGTATGTCCGGTCAGCGCCATGGCGAAATCCATGAAGAGCTTGCCCGTTCCCGTCCGCTCGACAAAGGCGCCGAACAGGATGAACAGCACGACATAGGTTGCCGATACGCTCACGGGAATGCCGAGAATGCCGTCGGTTGTGAGGTAGGTCTGCTCCATCAGCGCTTCGGGCGAGGTGCCGTGCACGAACAGGGCATAAGCCACAAAGATCAGCGCCGTGATCGGGAGAACGAGACCCATGGCGCGGCGTGTGGCTTCAAGCAGCATGAGGATCATCAAGCTGCCGAAAATCCAGTCGGCCGTGGTGAGATCGTCCACGTAGATCATCCGGTTGTCGATATAGTCCTTCGCCACGAAGAAATAGGCGCAGGAGGCGATCGACAGACCGATGAATATGAAATTGAGAATGCCGGGACTGTCACGTTCGCCGCTCGACAAGAGGGGAAAGGACAGGAACGCCAGCGTCATGGCGAAGCCGAGATGTATGGCCCGGAAAAGGGTCGCATCGGGCGTTCCGAAAAACGCCGTGTAAAGATGATAGAGCGACATGGCCAGACCGACGGCCATGATCAGATAAACCGGCCAGCGCTTGCCGCTCAACATCCCAGCTCCCGCGAATGAGGGTTCGTCAGAAAACCGGCAGGCTATATGTGGGCTGCCGGTCTCCTATCGTCATGCGTGAGCCGCGCTTAGAGCGCGCCTTTTTCCTTGTAGAACTCTTCGGCCGCCGGGTGCAGCGGAACGCCGATATCCTGAGCCATGCCTGCAGCATCCAGACCCTTGATGGCTCCGGCCACTGCCGCCAGATCGTCGATGCCGCCGATGAGAGAATTCAGCACGCCCTTGACGGCCTCGCCGTCGAGATCGCAGCGCGCAACAATATGCGTGGCATACCCGACGGTCGTCACGTCCTGATCCTGCTTCGGATAGGTTCCGGCCTTGACGACGATCGGCTTGTAGCCCGGATTGATGTCCTGCATCTTCTTCATGCCGTCTTCATCAACGCCGACCAGCGTGATATCGCGCGAGGCGGCAAGATCCATCACGGCGCTTGCCGGAACTGTCGTGCCGAGCGTGAACCACTGGGCGTTGCCGTCCTTCAGCAGGTTGACGCTGTCCGTATAGGAGCCCTGGCTGGCGCTTGGCAGATCGTCATAGGTCATCCCGTAGGCTTCCAGCAGATGCACGGTGATCTGTTCGCCCGTGTTGCCTCTCTTCTGGGTCGTCAGGGCTTTGCCTTTGACATCGGCAGGCGTTGCGATGCCGGAATCGGCAAGGGCGATGATCTGGAAATATTGCGGATAGAGCGTCGCGAGATTGCAGACATTCTTGTAGGCGGCTTCGAACGGCGCCTTGCCCTGGATCGCATCGACGGTCGAGACCGAATTTGCGAACGCGATGTCCGCCTTGTTGGATTCGATGGCCTTCACATTTGCGATGCCGGCGCCTGGAGCGACCGAGACGTTCGCGTCGGACATGTTATTTTCGACCAGATTCTTGATCGCGCCGCCGAGTGGATACCATGAACCGCCCTGCGGTCCTGTCATGAGCCGGATATTTTCAGCAGCCGCGCCGCCTGTTCCCAGCGCCAGCAAAGCGCCGCCGAGCAATGCGCCAATATATGATTTCCTCATTAGTCCTATCTCCTCCCGAGAGCTGTTTTTTTGTGGGCTTGTGCGATGAGCCGCCAGGCCGCTTGTCGTATGATAACGCGAAGTAAACAATTGGAACATAACCAATTTGCGCTTCGCCGCAATGCTACAATGCCCGCCGGGCAGGTTCAATCCGCGCCGGTTCGCCCTGCGGTATTGAGGGTCTGCTTTCGGTGGAAATATCGCCAGACTTGTATATTCCTGCTGTGGCAACGATATCTCAATTCATCAAAAACTCATGTCATGACGGCAAGAATGACCGGCGGCGAAGCACCCGCTATCCGCGATTGCGGCGTAACCCCGCCCACGGCCGGACTGCCTTAGGGGGGGAACCGTAGACGCCCGGCAGGAGCGGCAATTTGGATCGATAGAGCATGGCGACACAATTGAGGCTCGGCCAGGCGCGGCTTGAGACGACCACGAAAGTGACCCTGGCCGTTCTGGCGCTGGCGAGCGGCGTTTACACCTATCTCGGTGTGCGCGGTCTGCTCAACGGCACGCCGACCCTGGTGTTTTTTGGCGCCGTGATCTATTCCGCCGCCGTGTCGGTCGGCATTTACGCCTTCTGGTCCTATCTGATGCGCTTCCTGCCGCATGTCGAAAGCGCGGGCGCGCGGATGCGGCTCTATTTCGCCATGGCGCTCGGCTCGGCCATGATCATCGCCATGTCAAGCTGGCTGAACGCCGCCGCCCTTGCCGGCTCCGCCGCGCTCGAACAGCATATGGCGAACGCGACCGAAACCTATCAGGAGCAATTCGACAAGGCGCATTCCAATGCGCTGGCCGCGCAGAGCCTGCTGCCCGACATTCAGCTCGCATCGAGGCGTTTTGCCGGTCTGGCGGAGCAGGAACGCGCATCCGGCGCGCTGACCGGAACCTCTGGCTCGGGCACGGTCGTGCAGCTTCTGACGCAGATGTCGGCGGAACTGGACCGGCTTGCGCAGGAGATCGAGGAGAGCCGGGGGAAGGTCAAGCAGCGCTTCGAGCAAGGCAGCCGCCATCTAGGGCGCATGCGCGAGCTGATTTCCAACTCCGGGCCGATCGAGGCTCGCTCCAATGCTTTCAGCGAGGAAGCGCTCAGGCTGATCGGCGAGATTGCCGCGCTTGAGCAGACATCGGTCGCGCCGTCCGTGAAGCGCGCCGCCGTCGATCTGGGCAAGACCTTCATCGCGCCGATCGCCGATGGCGGGGATCTGTCGCTGCAAAGGCGGCAGACCGAGGTGGTCGGCCGGGTCGAAAAGGCGGTCCGCGTGCAAAGTGACGCGCTGTCCACCGCCGCCGACGAGATCCTGGCGCGCGAGCCAGCGAGCGTGCCGCGTTTCCAGCCGCTCTCGCCGCCCGAAGCCGTGCTGCGTTATGCGGGAGATTTCCTGCCAAGCTGGGCCGGCGCGATTTCCATCGACCTGCTGCCCGCCGTGCTGATCTTCATCATGATCACGGTCGAAGGCGCGATCCGGCGTCATGGCGGCGTTGAACTCGATGCCGAAACCATGAGCGCGGCGGATGTCATGCGCGGGACGGAGATCTTCCGGCAGATGCAGGAGCGATTTGGTCCGCAGACGAGCGCCGCACCGGAACCCCCGGAAAGCCGCGCCGCGAAGGACGAGCCGCAAGGCGCACCCGGCAAGGAAGGCGCACGCGCCGAGAATGTCGCGCGGCTGACGCCACCGAAAGGCTAGATCAGGATCATTTCTGACGGAAACGATCCTGATCTGCATCTATTTGTTTTAAGCTCGATTTTTCCGAAAAATGGTGTCCATTTTATCGGATCTCGCTTCAGGTGCAGCAGTGACGCAGGATGCACGGCCCGATAATCCGGACGATCAGAACGTCACCGGCACGGATGAACCACCCCGCTTTGCGTGGTTCACCGAAGCCTTCGTGCTGCGCTCCGTGTTCCGGTCGCTGATCGTCGGTTCGGTCGTCTTTCTGGGCTTCGATTTCCACCAGATTTACCAAGAGGCCAACGCGCCGCTTCCCGGCGAGACGGAGCGGCAGGAGCCGGTCGTCATGGAACCGCCGAAGCGGGAGGATCAGGTCCGTCCCTATCTGCCGCTGACCAATCCCCTGCGCGGTCCCGGCGACGCCCCGAACATGCCCGGCTATGCGAATCCCCCCGCACAGGAGAAGGTGGCCGCCCCGATGGAATTTGCGCGCGGGCCCAAAGGCGCGGCGAGCGCGGTCGGACGCATCGAACCGGGAACCGCCGCCGACCTTGCCCGCTTCCTCGAAGGGCAGGGCGGAGAAATCAAGACGCTCTACCTTCATTCGCCGGGCGGGTCGGTCAGCGATGCGCTGGAAATGTCGCGATTGCTGCGTGACAAGAGCATCGATACGGTGGTGCCCGACAACGGCTATTGCGCGTCGTCCTGCCCGATCGTGTTTTCAGGCGGCACGAAACGGACAGCCGGCGGCAAGGCCTGGGTCGGGGTGCATCAGATCTACACGGCGGGGGGCGCGCCGGGCGACGTCAATGACGGCATGTCGCACGGGCAGACGATCAGCGCCGAAGTGCAGGACCATCTGAGCAAGATGGGCGTGGATTCGCGCGCATGGATTCACGCCATGAAGACACCGAGCGAGCAGCTCTACGTCTTCACACCGGAAGAACTGACCGAATACAAGCTCGCGACCCGGATCGGAACCTGACCGATCGCGCGCCCTCCGATGCCTTTTGCCGCTAATCGATGAATCTGGGCATCAGCAGCCGAGGCAGGGCAAGGATCGCATCCGGGAATACGATGATGAACAGCAGTACGCCGAGCATCGGAAGCAGAATGATGACGACATCCCTCAGGGCCTCGACGAGCCTGATCCCGCCTATCGAGCTGGCAATCAGGAGACAGAGCCCGTAAGGCGGCGTGACAAGCCCGAACGCCAGCGAGACGACGCCGATAATTCCGAAATGCACCGGGTGAATGCCGGCCGCTTCCGCGACGGGATATAGAACCGTGCCCAGAATGATGATGGCCGGGATTGCGTCAATGAACATCCCGACGACGAGGAAGGACAGCGCCACGATAAGGCCGGTCGTGATCGATCCGGTTCCCCAGGCCGCCATGATCTCGATGAGCGCCTTGGGGATCTGGAAATAGGCGAGAATCCAGCCGAAAGCCGATGCCGTTCCGATACAGAACAGCGAGATGGCGGCAAAACGCGCCGACTCATAGAGTATGGCGGGTAATTTGCTCAAGGTGATCGTGCGGTAGATGAACAGGCCGATGACCAGCGTATAGAGCACGGCGACCACCGAGGCTTCGGTCGGGGTGAAAAAGCCGCCGACGATGCCGCCAACGATGATCAGCGGGGTCAGCAGGGCGAAAAACGCATTTGCCGCCGCCGCGCGGAGTTCCGCGAAATTGGACCGGACATAGACCGGGTAGCCCCTGCGCTTGGCGTAGATATGGACAATCGCCATGAGCGAGCCTGTGATCAACAGCCCCGGCAGGACGCCGGCGAGGAACATTGCGCCGATCGAGACGGACATCAGCCCGCCCCACACAACCATGAGAATGCTGGGCGGAATGATCACGCCCATGACTGAGGAGCATGCCGTGATGGCGACGGAAAAGCTCGTATCGTAGCCCTGTTTTTTCATCTGCGGGATAAGCAGCGAGCCGATGCCCGCGGCGTCCGCCGTCGATGAGCCGGAGATGCCCGCGAACATCATGGAGACGACGACGTTGATATGCCCCAGACCGCCGGGCAGATGGCCGACCAGCGCCTTGGCCAGTTCCACCAGACGCTGCGTGATGCCCGCCGAATTCATCAGATTGGCCGCAAGCAGGAAGAACGGCACGGCCAGCAGGATGAAGGAGTTATAGGATACGAACATCTGGTCGAACAGGATGCTCGGCGTCAGGCGCGGGGAGATGAAAAAGACCGGCACGCAGGCAAGTCCAAGCGCGAAGGCGACCGGAATACGGATCAGCACTAGAAATCCGAACGTGCCGAACAAAAGAGCAGCGACCTCACCTGGCGACACTATTCACGCTCCTCTTCCTGAGGCCAGTGGCCCCGCATCATGGCGAAATCTTCCGCAAATTTCTCGATCAGAAAAAGAGTCCAGATGACGCCGGCAACCGGCCAGGCGATGTAGATGGACAGCATGGGCAGGCTGGCGATCTCCGAGGTCTGCATTGCGCCTTCCCGGGAAAATCCGATGCCGTAATAGATGAAGCAGAGGGCGAGAGCGAGTATGCCGATATGGACGACCGCTCTGGAAATGCCCGCGCCGAAGGCCGTCGTCGGCCGCGGCAGCACATCAACCTCGAAATGCGCATCGTGGCGCACCGCGATCATTGCGCCCAGCATGATGATCCAGATGAAACAGAAGCGGGCAATCTCTTCGGTCCAGATATAGCGCGGCACGAATTCGACGTAGCGCGCCAGTATCTGCAGCGTGACCGGTATGATCAGCAAGCCGAACAGCGTGGTCGTGGCGAGCCTCAAGACCCGTTCGATCAGGTCCAAAAATGCCTTCATGGAATTTACGCCGGTTGATGGAGAGCGTATATGCGCGCGGCGGGCCCGGCTCTGACCGAAAAGAACAGCACCGGCCCCGCCGTCATTGCGTCAGCGTCTATTGAATGCTCTCGATCTTTTCGAGAACATCGGTTGCGCCCAGCTCTTCCGCATAGGCTTTCTTGACCGGCTCGGCGAGTTCCAGAAGCTTTGCGCGTTCCGTGAACTCATGCGTCTTCAGCTTGCCGTCCTTTTCCATCGCGGCGAGCTTCTCGGAGTCCTGCGAGGACTCGATCTCGCGTCCGTGCTTCCCGGCTTCCTTGCCTGCGCTCAGGACGCATTGCTGAAGGTCTTCCGGCAAACGGGCGAACGTCTTGCCGCTGAAGCCGATCGGGCGGACGGTGATCGCATGTTGCGTGAGCGCGATATGCGGGCCGACTTCGTAGAACTTCATCTGCTCGATGCCGGCGGCTTCGTTTTCGGCTGCATCGATGACGCCCGTCTGAATGGCGTTATAGACCTCGGCATAGGCGATGACGCTCGGCGCCGCGCCTATGGCCTCGAAGATCTGCGTCTGGATCGGAGCGCCCATCACGCGTATGGGCAGGTCTTTCAACTCCCCCATGTTCGTGATCGGCTTGTTCACGATCAGATTGCGCGTACCGCCGCCCGCATAGCCGATCAGCATCACGTCGGCCTGCGCCTTGACGTCTTCGGCGAGTGGTTCAAGTCCGCCCTGATCGAGCACCTTGTTCCAATGGTCCACATCGCGGAACAGGAACGGCATGTCCATCAGCGGCGCTTTCTTGGAGTAGGTGGACATGTGCGAGGGCGAGACGATGGCGTAATCGACCGACACGCCCTTGCTCATCATGTTGAAGTAGTCTTTTTCGAGGCCCAGCTCGGAATTGCGGTGCAGGACGAAGTTGATCGGCTTGCCGTAGCATTCCTTGGTCAGTTCCTCGAACTTCAGCAGCGCCTTGTTGAAGGCGTGCTCGTCGTTGAACTGGACCGCGCCGTGCAGTTCGATATCCTGCGCCCCGGCACTGGCCGCCATTCCTGCCGCGAGCGCAAAAGCGCCGGCGGCCATGCTGATCGTCTTGAGCGTTTTCATTCCAACCTCCCTGTTTTACCTTCGATAGCCATTTTTTTGCGGCTATTTCCCCGAGCACTGTCCGCGAGCATGCGAACCGTTGGACGAGTTGCCCGGAAACTTCATTCACTCGAATATCCGCGTTGTTCGGATCGGCTGGGAAGAGCGGCTCAGATCGGCCTCGACCGGGGTTCCCCCCTGTTCAAGCCATGACGCTATGCGTTCCGTCCCATCGTCCGCGAGCGATTCGCGCGGCGTTCCTTAAACGTTTTACCTATTGAAAATGCTAAGCGTCCGTTTGTAAATAACAAATCATAAGACCCGGCTTTTTCAAATGAAGTTCGCCTGTTTGACGAGCAGGGGCGAACTGGAATTGTGAATGCGAGCCCGGCCAGCAAACCTGTCAAATATCGCTGTCAGCGTAGATGTCGCCGTCGAGGTCGTCCAGCTTCGTTTGCAAATGTGCGCGCACATCCTGAACCGCCTGATTGTAGACGGCCGGACACAGCGTCGTCATGAACAGCTCCAGAACCCGGTTCGCCTGGAATTCCGAAAGCGGCTCGTCAAATTCCTCGTCAAACAACGCGCGCAGCCGGGCGATGACCTCCGCCCGGCGCTGATCGTCCAGTTCGATTTTCATGGGTTGGCTCCCCGTTGACGCCTCAAATTTGCAAAAACCGTAGCGGTTTTTCAACGGGGATGCCTGATTGGGGCCTGCCTTGGCGACAGCACTTGAGGGAAAGCAAGAAAGGCGGCCGACCTAAGCCGCCTCCGCCACCGCTTGCGGCGCTCGCGACGCTGCAGATGCGGACTCGATGCAGGCCCGGTGGAGAACCTTCATCGCTTCGTCCTTCGCTTCGTAAGGCACGACGAACTGTACATCGACATTGCGGCCCGTCTCATGCGCCGAAATCGGTTCGATGCCCGCCGCATCCAGAGCCTGCAGGCCCCGCAGCAGCACTTTCAGCCCCTTCAGATCGCGCCCGATCGCGGCGACGACGGCTGCCCGCCGCGTCGTGATGCTCGCAGAGGGATAGACGGTCGCCAGATCACGCTCGACGCGCCGGATCGCCTTGAGCGGCGCATCGACAAAGTGGACGATGGAGTTGGCGTTGGACGTCTTGGAGACGATGCGCACCTTGTGGCGCGTGAGCTTTTCCAGGATCGCCGCGTCATAACCTTTCACGCCGACCATGTCCTGTTCGAACAGCTCCAGCGCGTTGACGGCAAGGCCGGTGATCATCTCGACGCCGGGCTCGCTTGCCGGTTCGGCGTCGATCAGCGTGCCGGGATCGTCCGCCTCGAACGCATTGGCGACGCGCAAGGGCACACCGGCCTGACGCAACGTCTTGGCGGCGCGGGGGTGGATCGCTTCCATGCCCATGTTGGAGAGTTGGTCGGCGACGTCGTAATTCGTGCGGCCGATCTTGCGCACCTTGTCGTGGCCGACCAGTTTCGGGTCGGCGCTGGAGAGGTGGAACTCCTTGTGGATGATCGCTTCGTGTGCGCCGGTAAGCGCGGCGATGGTTGCGAATGTCACCTCGGAATAGCCCCGATCAAATTCCCGCATCAACCCTTCGGTACACTGGGCGTAACCGGTGACGACCGGCAACTCCCTCGCAAGGTCGATTTCGCCGAAGGCGGAGTGAATGCGCTCAGCCAGGCTGAGGCGGGTTTCCTCGCGCCAGCCGCTCAGGTCGATGAAACGCGCATTCACGCCCTGACGCTGCAGAAGCAATGTCAGATTATGCGCGGAATGAGACTCGCCGAGCGCCGCGAGCAGTTCGCGGACTGTCTGCATATGTTCGCTGAGCTGGAAATGGCCGTAGGAACACAGCCGTTGCAGGTCGATCAGACAGCCGCGCGCACCTTCGATGCGTTCGCGGACGAAGTGATCGGCCGCACGCCGGTCGCCTGCGTCGTCGAACAGTTCCTGATTGATCGCGTTCATTTCCCGGCTGATATCGGTGAGCGCGTCCATCCAGCCATTGTCATTGTCTGAACTTGCGAACAATCCGTAGACGCCGGGCTTTCCGGATTTCTTGTGTTCCAGCAGCATGTCGGTTATGCCGCCGAAGGCCGAGACGACGAAAGCGCGGTTGTAGAGAGCGTCGCCCTTGCGCTCGCCGATCAGAATCGTCCCGAGCAACTCGCGCAGCCGCCGCATCGACGTGCCGCCGATCTTTTCCACGGTGTGTCCGGCCGCAGCCGGCCTGTTCCCCTGCCGCGATGCGGCAGAAGAGTATTCAGTCCTGTCTGACATCAGTCTTCGGTGTCCCTGGTAAATTTATTCAATCGTCCCGGAGACGATGCTGATCGCTTCCGGCTCGCCTTGCTTCGCCAGAAAGTCCGGACGCGGCTTTTTCGCGCCGAACGGATCGGTCAGACGGTTCGAGACCGCATTGAAGACGACGAATGCATTGGAGCGCGGGAACGGCGTGATGTTGCCGTTCGAGCCGTGCATCGTGTTGCAGTCGAAAAAGATCAGCGTGCCCGCCTTGCCGGTCGCGGCCGTGATGCCATGCGCCTTGGCGAGTTTCGTCAGGCTTTCGGGTGACGGCGTGCCGACTTCCTGCTTCTGCAGCGAGGTCTGGTGATTGTCTTCCGGCGTTTCGCCCGCGCAGGCAATGTAATGGCGGTGCGAGCCCGGCATCAGCATCAGCGGACCGTTCAGCGCGTCATTGTCCGTTAGCAGCAGCGAGGCCGATACGGCGCGCATGCGCGGCATGCCGTCCTCCGCGTGCCAGGTCTCGAAATCGGAATGCCAGTAGAATTCCTTGCCGGTGAAGCCGGGCTTGTAGTTGAGCCGCGACTGATGGATGTAGACGTCTTCGCCCAACAGGAATTTGGCGATGCCCGCAAGCCTGCGGTCCCGGGCTAGCCGGTCGAAAAGCGCGCTGTGTTCGGGCAGACGGAAGATTGTGCGGACCTCACCGCTGCCGGGTTCGCTGACGATGTCATCGCCCGGAACGGGCTTGTCGCCGCTGCGCAGAGCCGCAGATTCGTTCACGAGCGCCTCGACTTCGTCGGCGGTGAAGATGTTTTCCATGATGAGGAAACCGTCGCGGTCGAAACTGTCGGCCTGACGCGCGGTGAGCGGGGCATCCGGCTTCCAGCGACTCCAGACGACCTTGTCCTGTCTTTCGAGCCAGCGTTCGGCAATGCCCCGTGTGGGGTAAGGATCGCGGATGTGCGATCGGTCCAGATATTGTACAGTCATGTGAATATCTCCTGTTCTTGCTTCTGTTCTGGGAGAAGGCTGAGCGGGAGGTCAGGCCACCTTGTCTTCCAGTGCGTATGAGCCGTCGGGCTGGTGAACTTCCGCGCCCGTGACCGGCGGATTGAATACGCAGGCCATCGTCATGGCGTCGTCCGCACGCAGAATATGCTGATCGTGCTTGTCGAGCGCGTACATGACGCCCGGCTTGATCGGGTGGATTTCGCCGCTCGCGAGATCCTCGATGGAGCCGCTGCCGGCAACGCAGTAGACGCATTCGAGATGGTTCTTGTAGTGCATCTTCAACTCGGCGCCGGCGTAGATGGTGGTCATGTGAAAGCTGAAACCCATCTCGTCGTCGCGCAGCAGGAGCCGCACGCTCTCCCATCCATCAGACACCACGCGCCTGGAGGTTTTTTGTTCCTTGTTCAAATCACGTACGATCATGGCGCTTACTCCGCTGCTATCCGGCTGATATTGACTGTTTCGGCAACCGCTGCCTCGATGATGTCGAGCCCGCGCGCGAATTCTTCCGCGCCGATGGTCAGCGGGGCGAGAACCTTAACGACTTCGTCATAGGCCCCGGACGTCTCGATGATCAGTCCGGCCTCGAAGCATTTAGTGGTGATGCTTTTCGCGATCTCGCCCGAGGTCACGTCGACGCCGCGCATCATGCCGCGTCCCTTGACGTAAGCGCCGGGGATCATCCGGGCGATTTCGCTCAGGCGGCCTTCCAGATAGCTGGCGCGGTTGACGACTTGCTCCGCAAACGCGCTGTCCGCCCAGAATTTCTCCAGTGCGACACGCGCCGTCACGAAGGCGTGGTTGTTGCCGCGGAAGGTGCCATTATGCTCGGCGGGACCGAAGATGTCATATTCCGGCTTGACCAGCAGCGCCGCCATCGGCAGGCCGAAGCCCGACAGCGATTTCGCCATCGTGACGAAGTCCGGGGAGACGCCCATTTCCTCGAAGCTGAAGAAGCCGCCCGTGCGTCCGCAGCCGGCCTGAATGTCGTCAATGATCAGCAGAGCGCCATGTTTGCGGGCAATCGCCTCGATTTTGCGTACCCATTCGGGAGAAGCCGCGTTCAGCCCGCCTTCGCCCTGCACGGTTTCCAGAATGATCGCCGCCGGGGCGTCGATGCCGCCCGAGGGATCGCTGAGCATCTGGTCGAGCATGGCGGCGGAGTCTGCGTCCTTGTCGAGGAAGCCGTCATAGGGCATCCGCGTCACGTCGGGCAGGGGCACGCCCGCGCCGCCACGGTGGTAACTGTTGCCCGTCGCGGCAAGCGCGCCGTGGGTTACGCCGTGGAAGCCGTTCGTGAATGCGATCACATTGGTGCGGCCGGTCACCTTGCGCGACAGTTTCAGCGCGGCCTCGACCGCATTCGCGCCGGTTGGGCCGGTGAACATCACCCGGTGATCCATATTGCGCGGCTTCAGGATAATACGTTCGAAGGCTTCGAGGAATTCCGCCTTGGCGCGGGTGTGCATGTCCAGACCATGCGTCACGCCATCCGCCGAGATGTAGTCCAGGAGGGCGGCCTTCATGTCCGGATCGTTGTGGCCATAATTGAGGGATGAACAGCCCGCCAGGAAGTCAACGTAATTGCGACCCTCACTGTCGGTCAGGGTCGCGTTGCGGGCGGCGGCAAAGGTGACGGGGAAGCTGCGGCAGTAGCTGCGCGCTTCCGATTCCCGTCGCTCAAAAATCTCTCGTTCAGCCGTTGGTACGGTTGTCATAATAGTCAGCCTTTTGTCTTTTTGTGTTTCGGCGCTCGGGGCCCGTATTCAGGCAGCGGCGCTCAATTGTCCGCGAAAGCGGATCGTCAGCATGTGCTCGGTCGGATGTTCGCCGTCGAAATGCGTGTCGCGGCGAAAATGCGGCTCGTGGGAAACATCTGCCCCGTGAGCACGGGCGACTGATTTGAACAGTGCCCAGCTTGCATCATTGTCGGCGGTGATCGTGGTCTTCAGCGCACGAACGTCGGAACAGGCATCACGCTGAAGGAGATGCATCAGCATTCGCTTTGCAACGCCCTGCCCCTGCATGCTTTCATCGACCGCAACCTGCCAGACAAACAGCGTGTCCGGTTCGCTCGGCAGAATATAAGCCGAGATCCAGCCAACCAGCCTGCCGTCCGAAGAACGCTCCGCGGCGACACAGGTTTCATCGAAATGATCGCACTGGATGAGGTTGCAGTAGAGCGAATTGTCGTCGAGAGGTTCGCAGGAATTCACCAGTTGCCAGACATCCTTTCCATCGC
Organism: Rhodomicrobiaceae bacterium; assembly: GCA_050330195.1. GTDB lineage: Bacteria > Pseudomonadota > Alphaproteobacteria > Rhizobiales > Rhodomicrobiaceae > JAHQVI01. The sequence goes on from JBHJOB010000022.1 coordinate 26,240, forward strand.
CGGGATCGGGTTGTCTGAAGAGAATATCGGTCTTTCGCTGACCAAAGTATCTTTGAAGCATGGTCTCCTTCCGCCGTTTCGCTGTCCCGTAAGATATTACAGCAGAAGAAGCATTTTTCAACCGGAAAGCCTAAAAAATCGGCAGAAAGCGTGGATTTTTTAGGCAAAGCACCCTATTTTAATTCGATAATCGAATGATATTCAAACCAAATCATCGACGGAAAACCCTTATATGGAAGATCGCGTACAAGCCAGTCTGATCGCGCTGCGGCGTATCCTCCACGCGACGGAACAGAATGTCCGGGCGCTGGCGCGGACCACGGGTCTGACCGTGTCGCAGCTCATCGTTCTTGAGATTGTCGCCGCGACCGATCGCGTTTCGCCAAAAGGGATCGCCGGCCGCGCCGGTATCGGGCAGGCAACCGCCACCTCGCTGATCGACAAGCTGGAAGCGCGCGGTTTCGTCATCCGCACGCGGGGCAAGCGTGACCGGCGGATCGTCTGGGTTTCCGCCACCGAAGCCGGACACGAAATCCTGCAATCCGCCCCCAATCCGCTGCAGCGCATCTTCGCCCAGCAATTCTCCCGACTGGCCGACTGGGAACAGGCGATGCTTGTGTCCGCGCTGGAGCGTGTCGGCGACATGATGAACGCCGGCGAAGTCGAACCCTCGCCCATGCTCGAAGTCGCCGCTATCGAAAAAGCCTGATATAGACTCCAGTCCCGCCCCTCATTCCTTCCAGGGAACGCCGCCCGCGAAGCTCTTGTAGGTCGTTGCGGCGCGCCAGCCTGAATCGACCGGCATCATCACGCCCGTGACAGCGGCGGCGGCATCGGAGCAGAGAAAGGCCGCGACGTCGGCGATATGATGCGGCATGACGAACATGTCGATCGCGCCGGAGCCGCGCAGGACTGCCGGATCGCGTTCGCCCGCGTCGATGCGCGCCAGCATGGCGGGCGTCAGAACATAGGTCGGCGCGATGCCATTCACCCGGACGCCATGGCGGCCAAGCTCGACGGCGAGCAATTCCGTGACGCGGAGAATGGCCGTCTTGCTGGGGCAATAGGCCGGCAGGGGCAGCGCGGCAAAGGAGTTGATCGAGCCGATAGTGACGATTGCGCCGCTGCCTGCCTCGCGCATCATGCGACCGAACATCCGGCAGGCGAGAACCGTGCCGCGATAATTGACCGACCAGACGCGGTCATGCGCCTCCATATCCATATCGAGCACGCTGGCGGTTCGCTCCAGAATGCCAGCCGAGGTGATCAGAATATCCGGCGCGCCCGTCTCGCGGGCGACTGTTTCCGCGCATCCGGCGAGGGACGCTTCGCTGGCCACATCGGCGTGGATGGCGCGCGCCTTCCCGCCATTCGCCGCGATGTCGGCGGCAACCTTTTCGGCAAGCTCCAGATTGTCATCGGCCAGCCAGACCATCGCGCCGTCCGCCGCCAGACGCCGCGCGCAAGCCTCTCCGAGCCCGCTCGCCCCGCCCGTTATGACAGCCGTTTTCCCGCTCATCGCACATCCTCTTTCGCCGTTTCAGCAAAGCAGTTTAAGCATGTCGCCACCGCCGCGCCAGCTTTCGCGATCATGGTGGATCTGCTTCACTCACCGAGTGTGAAGTCAATTCTGGCGGCCATAACCAACATCAGGGGACAGGAGCTGCGATGACACAGGCAGATCTGGGCAAGGCGATCCGCGCGGGACAAGGCAAGGAGGCGGCCGATCTCGTCCTCAAGAACGTGCAAATGCTCGACATCATCACCGGGGCCGTCACCGCGACCGATATCGCCATTGTCGGTGACCGGATCGTGGGCACTCACGCTGAATATCGAGGCGAAACCGAGATGGACTGTAGCGGACGCTTCGCCGTGCCCGGCTTCATCGACACGCATCTGCATATCGAATCCTCGCTCGTCACGCCTCTCGAATTCGATCGCTGCGTCCTGCCGCACGGCGTCACCACCGCGATTTGCGATCCGCATGAAATCTCCAATGTGCTGGGCGCGGACGGCATCCGTTATTTTCTTAACTGCGCCGAGCGCACTGTGATGGATATTCGCGTGAACCTGTCGTCCTGCGTGCCCGCGACCGCGTTCGAAACCGCCGGCGCCGCGCTGGAGATCGCCGATCTGTTGCCCTTCCGGGATCATCCCAAGGTCATCGGACTTGCCGAGATGATGAACTTTCCCGGCGTGCTCAACGAAGACCCCGGCATCATCGCCAAGCTGGCCGCGTTTCAGGGCGGGCACATTGACGGCCACGCGCCGCTGCTTCGCGGGCAGGCGCTGAACGGCTATCTGGCGGCGGGCGTTCTTACGGATCACGAGGCGACGACGGCGGAAGAGGCGCGCGAGAAGCTCGCCAAGGGCATGGCGATCCTGATCCGTGAGGGCTCGGTTTCGAAGGATCTGGACGCCCTCGCCGAGATCCTCGACGAAAACACCTCCAGCTTTCTGGCGCTGTGTACGGATGACCGCAATCCCCTCGACATCGCCGAGGAAGGACATCTCGACAGCTCGATCCGCCGGCTGATCGCCAAAGGGCGGTCGCTGCATCACGTCTATCGCGCCGCCAGCCATTCCGGGGCGCGGATCTTCGGTCTTCGGGATCGCGGCATTCTCGCGCCGGGCTGGCGGGCGGATATTGTGCTGCTCGACAGCCTCGAAGACTGCCGGGTGTCGGAGGTGATCGCGGCGGGCAGGCTCGTGACGCCGGAAGTCTTCGCGGCGCGGCAGACGGTCGAGCCGGTCGGTCTGGACTCGATGAAGGCGACGCCCGTTTCGCCTGAGACGTTCAGTGTTCCGGCAAAACCCACGCAAACGGACACAGCCGTGATCGGCGTGAAGCCGGGGCTGATCATCACCTTCCGGGAAAGCGCGAAGCTTGCCTCGAATGAAACCGGGTTACAGCCGGACCTTGACGCCGATGTGATCAAGGTCGCGGTCGTCGAGCGACATGGCAAGAACGGCAATGTCGGGCGCGGCTTCGTCAAGGGCTTCGGGCTCAAGCGCGGGGCCATCGCCTCCTCGGTCGGTCATGACAGTCACAACATCACGGTCATTGGCGTCGATGATGCCGACATGGCCCGTGCGGTGAACCGCGTTATCGAGATGGGCGGCGGTTTTGCCGTCGCGGGAGGGGAGATCCGTGCGGAACTGGCGCTGCCGCTCGCCGGATTGATGAGCCTTGAGCCCTTCGAGACGGTCTGCGTCGCATTGCGCGAGCTTCGTGCGGCGGCCAAGGCGCTCGGATGCACGCTGCCGGAGCCGTTCCTTCAGGTGGCTTTTCTCGCCCTGCCGGTCATCCCCCATCTGAAGATGACGGATCGGGGGCTTTTCGACGTGGACAGGTTCTGTTTCGACGAGCTGGATTGATTTGCGTCATGGGCCTGAACGTCCCAGAATGGCACGATCCTTGTTCTTTCCGAGGCCCATATGCTGACGCCGATGTCGCAGCAGCGGATGTATCTTGTAGGTTACCGTTGAGCGCTGTAGTTTCATAAAGAACACGGCATGGGGTAAAAGGACAATGGGGCGTTCCGGCAAGAAAAAAGCTGACAATAACGCTCCCGGCAAGCAGGTTCCCGCGTTTCTGATCGGGGGTGGGGAGATGGGGGCGCTCACACGCGCCTTCGACTGGACCCGGACCCCGCTGCGTGCGCCCGAGACCTGGCCGCAGAGCCTGAAGGTCGCCGTCCGGCTGCTGCTCACGAGCCAGCATCCGATGTTCATTTGGTGGGGCCCTGAACTCATTCAATTCTATAATGACGCCTACCGCCAGACCATGGGCCCCGAAAGGCACCCGAGCGCGCTCGGCCAGCCCGGACGGGAATGCTGGGAGGAGATCTGGGATATCATCGGTCCGCAGATCGAGTTCGTCATGTCCGGCAAGGGGGCGACGTGGCATGAGGATCAGCTTGTCCCGGTGACGCGGCACGGCAGCCGGCAGGATGTCTGGTGGACCTACGGTTTCAGTCCGATCGACGAGGGCGGCGAAGTTGGCGGCGTCCTCGTTGTCTGCCAGGACGTGACCCGGCAGCACCGGCTTACCGAGGAACTGCGGCGCGCCAATCTCCGGCTGACCGGCGAGAGCAGCCGGTTGCGGGAAATGTTCCATCAAGCGCCGGGCTTCATGTGCATGCTCCGCGGTCCCGATCATGTCTTCGAGCTTGTGAACGCGTCGTATCTCAAGCTCGTTGGCGACCGGGACCTCATCGGGAAGCCGGCCAGGGCGGCGCTTCCGGAGGTGGAAGGGCAAGGCTTCTTCGAGTTGCTCGATCAAGTCTACACAACGGGGGAGTCCTATGTAGGGCGCCGTTTGCCGATTCGGTTCAGGACGGAACCCGACGGTCCGGTCGAACAACGCTATCTGGACTTCGTCTATCAGCCCATTGCCGACGGCGACGGACCGGTATCAGGCATCTTCGTCGAAGGGGTCGATGTCACCGACCATGTGCAGGCGGAAGAACGCCAGCAGCTTCTTATTCGCGAGCTTCATCATCGCGTGAAGAACACGCTGGCGACGGTGCAGGCCGTCCTCGGGTCCACCGCCCGCACCGCATCGAGCGTCGAAGAGCTTCATCAGGCGTTTTCCGGGCGCCTGCTATCGCTGAGCAAGACTCATTCCGCCCTCATCGAAAAGGACCGGCAATCGGTATCCGTGCGTGAATTGCTGAGACTTGAACTTGAGCCCTATGACGATGCCGACAAGAGCCGCATCCGTCTCGAAGGTCCCGACACCGAGCTTGTCGGAAACAGCGCGGTCATGATCGGCATGGCGTTTCATGAGCTGGCGACCAATGCCGCGAAATACGGATCGCTTTCCGAGATAGGCGGATATTTGTCGATCAAGTGGAGTATCGTGAGCGGCTCAGGCGAACGTTCGCTTTGCATTGTCTGGAGCGAACATGACGGGCCGCCGGTCCGTGTGCCCGAGCGCGAAGGATTTGGCTCCCGGCTCTTGATGCGTGTACTGAAAGCTCAGGCCGGGGCCGACGTCGAGATGGATTACGCGTGTGATGGCCTGCGCGCAAATATCACCGTTCCGCTGGACCAGTTCGATCTGGCCGGCAGTGGAGGCTGAATACACCCCGATCAGTTTAGATGGACAGCGTGATTTATCATTCCCGCTTACGCGCAGGGCTGTCCGGGGAATGAGTCAGTGTGTCGCGGCGCGTGTCCGGCAAATCCGGCGCGAACGGTTATTTTCTGATAATGGAGCCGGACATGCGCTATCGGCTAGCATCTTTGCCAGCCTTCTCAAACTGATCGACGCCACGCCGATCCCTTTAGATCAGGATCATTTCTGATGGAAACGATCCTGATCTGCATCTATTTGTTCTAAGCTCGATTTTCTCGAAAAACATGTCCCCCCCGCGAAGGCGGGGATGGTGTCCATTTTATCGGATCTCGCTTTAGGCAAGCTGTGCGAATGGGCAAAGTGGAACGGGCGGACGCGCAGGCTGAAGATGCACACCGTCTATGATCCGAAAGGCTGATCACCCGCGCCGGATCACCATCACCCCGTCCACGTTCAATGATATCGAGGTAGGCCGGGACGAACTGATCGAGGAAGGGGCCATCGCTACGAAGCTGACCGGCAGCAAACTGCCCACATTGCGCTTGTCGAACTGGCCGGACAGAACCTGTTTGTCCGCAAGCCTGTCGCCGAACTCGACAAGCCGCCCAAAGTCAACCCGAGCAAACCACAGCCCATACGCCACCTCGCCCAATTGGAGGTCGCATATGTCCAAGTTCCCCGGACAGTCCTGCGCAAAGGCGGGAATGACGCCTGCATGTGTGGCAGAGCGACTCCACCCAAAGCATCTTCGCTAATTGCGATTGGACGATTCCGAACCATAATCAGCCAGTGCGCGCGTTCCCGTCTGAGCGGAGGATTCAATGTGGACGAACTCGTTCTTCATCACATCCACGCGTCCGCTCGTCAGGATATCGCCGCCAAGATTGGTGTCTCCTGCCGGCGCCACGCCTGTAAAGGCGACCGTCTGCAGCGACTGTTTCGAGAAGTCGAGACGGGCAACCAGCTCCGGATTGGGCTGGTAGGACGCATTCGAGACGACGTGAACGATCTTGTATCCTTCCAGCTTGAGCTGCGTCAGGAAAGACTCCATCGCATCGGCCGTGACTTCTTTCAGGTCATGAAAAAGAACGACGCCGCCGCGCATTTTCCGAATACGCTCCATCGTCTGGTTGATGAGAGCCTCCGGCGTCAACCCGGCCATCGTGTCGTCGGAAACAACGTCCACCGACCATACGCTGATGTTGCGGCTTGCCAGATAGTCGTTCAATTCACTGGAATGGTTGAGGCCGGGATAGCGGAAAAACGGCGCGATCGGCTGTCCAAGAACATAGGACGTCGCCACGAACCCCTTCTCGATCTCGACCTTCGCTTCTTCCAGCGGCAGCTTGCCCATGTCGCGCGGATGAGACCAGGTATGCGTCGCGATCGTGTGGCCACGGTTCGCGGCATCCTTCAAGCTTTTCGCCATGTAGACAGCCATGCGGCCGACCGTGAAAAACGTCACCTTCACGCAGTGCCGGTCGAGGACGTCGAGGATTTTTTTCGTATGCTTGGGATGCGGGCCGTCGTCGAAAGTCAGAACGACTTCCTTGCGGCGCAGGGGCACTGTCTGCTTGTATTGCAGGCGCCCGAAAAACTTGCCGCCGGAGGAATCGATTGCAATCGTTCTGGAAATACCGCTCCGGCTCGGATCGTCAACACAATCTGCTGCATGCGCGGAAGTTCCGACGCCCGCCAACAAGACTGCAAACGAAACGACTTTGACCAAACGATACATCAGATCCCCTTCCCGGAAACGCCACTCGCAACTCGGAGCCCATTCTGATGGAGTGGCCTTGCGAAACAAGTCATATCTGGATTTCCGGAACACTTGATTGGCACCTGTTGATTCTCGGCTACAGCTATGGAAGTCTGCGACAAAATCTGTGGCAGTTTGAGGCGAAATGCGCTCAATTTGCGGCGTGAAAACGGTTATAGAACGGACGCTTTTCGATGCCTTTCAAAGTTGCAAGCTGGAACGTCAATTCCATAAAGATCCGCTCGGAGCGCGTCGTCGAATGGCTTCAGGCCGCCCAGCCGGACGTCGTTTGCATGCAGGAGCTCAAATGCGAGGAAAAGAACTTTCCGAGAACGGTCTTCGAGGATCTCGGGTACAATGTCGCCCTTCTTGGTCAAAAAACCTATAACGGCGTCGGCATCCTCTCGAAATGGCCGCTTAGCGACGTGACGCTCGGCCTGCCGACATTCCCCGAAGATGAACAGGCGCGTTACCTGGAGGCGGAAATCGGGCTCCCCGACGGAGCTGTCAGAGTGGCCTCGATCTATCTGCCGAACGGCAATCCGGTCGACGGTCCCAAATTCGACTACAAGCTTCGCTGGATGTCTGCCCTGCACGACCACGCGGCCGGCCTGCTTGACTTCGAGGAGCCGCTGGTGCTGGCGGGGGATTACAACGTCATTCCGGCCGCCGAGGACGTCCATGACCCGGAAGGTTGGAGGAACGACGCTCTGTTCCGCATCGAAAGCCGGAATGAACTGCGCCGGCTCGTCAACCTCGGTCTGCGTGACGCCATTCGCCTTTGCACCGACGAACCCGGTCTTTATTCATTCTGGGATTATCAGGGCGGCGCCTGGCCGAAAAACAACGGCATCCGGATCGATCATCTGCTGCTTTCGCCAGAAGCGGCAGGGCGGCTGAAGCAGGCCGGAATCGACAGACATGTCCGCGGTGGCGAGAAGCCGTCGGACCACGTTCCGGTCTGGGCCGTGCTGAACTGATTGATGGCGGCGGCTGCAGCGAGATCCGATAAATGGACAGATGCAGATCAGGATCGTTTCGTTAAGAATTGATCCTGATCCAGTGGGAAGGGGCCTTTATCCGAGCCTATTTGACCGCTGCCTGGTCATCCGTCGAAAGCGGCACGTTCGCGCGTGTCGTCCTGTTTTCGAAGCTCTCGGTCATGCCGCTGATGAAATCGAAATCGAGACCGTTCAACTCGCGCGTCGGCGATCTGGCCGGGGTGGGTATCGACGGATTATCCAGCGGAGTCCTCGATGCAACCAGGGTCTTGTTGCCCTCGACACCGTAGACGCTGTTCCATTTCTCGACCAGCGCGCGTGCTTCGCGTTCGACAGGCTTGGGCGCGGTGATTATCGCCTCATCGTGAAGCATGGCGATCCAGGGCCGATTTTCCGAGGACGCCCGCTCCCTCCCGAGAACGAGCAAGGCAAGCCCTTGCGCGGGACGGCGCTTCATGACCTTGCCTTCCCACATCATGGAACCGAGCAGAGCCTGCGCTGGTGGGTAGTGCCTGCGGGCGGCGTTCTGGAGCATCTCGACAGCAAGCGCCGTGTTCTGTGGAATCCCCTCGCCCGAGAGATAAAGGCGCGCAAGTTCGAATGCGCTCTCAGGGTCGCGCAATGTCACGCCGGCATGGAAATAGAGCTCCGCAACGGCCCGCATGTTCCGCTCCCAGCCCGGCTTGGCAAAACCCTTCGCGTAGCATTTGGCCGTACGGCGAAACGCCGCCGCAACCAGCGCCGCGCCCGGATCAAATCGGTCCACGCGCGAATAGTGATCGGCGGCAATGCTGTAAATTTGGCAGGCCTTGAGCTGATCCTGGGCGACGAGCGTTCCGCTTTCAAACACTTCGGCAATGCGCAGCAGAGCTTTCAGGTCGCCATTCTTGGCGGCGTGCTGAAGCGCCAGCATCCCTTCCTGAACACGGCCATCTTTCAACGCAACTTCCGCGCTTTTGACAGCTTGCGACCCGCCGGGAGCAGGTAATTCTGAAGTGACAGCGGCATCCATGAACACCCAGCTTAACGCCAGCGCCGATAGAACACCTATTACTCGCCGCATATTACTGACCCGCATAACGTTTTACTTCTATTATCCGCGAACCACAGATTACCCCAGATTCGTTCCTCCGATTCAGCGTCAGGGCTTCATCGGAATAACGGAGACAACCAAGCTGAAGAAATGTCGATAAATCAGATAATGGTGGCTGTTTCTTGCCGAGTGCTCTTACGATCATCCAAACTGCAGTCCGCTTAATCGCTTCGTCACAACATCGAAACTAAAACGCAACTATACGCAACAAATACTCATAAACAAAAACGGCAGAAATACGCGCCGCTTCTCCATTAGCGGAAATACAAATCACAACCGATCCGTAGATCCCGCTATATCCAATGGTCTTGAAGTTTTATGGCGCAAAAGAGGCAGGAAAGCCGCAGTGCGTGCTCCTCATGCAACAGAAGCCGTGAAAGGGGCGTTAAGCATGATCGATCAACGGCCTCACAGGTAGGCAAATGCCGAAAACATGTGAATCTGTGGCCGTATTGCAACGCAATATTGTGCGAGGCAACCTTATGCGGCTGTCTGCAGACGCTTCAAAGCGTCGCTGAGCCTTTTTGCCGTCGCCGACGCTTCGGCGAGACGCTCGCGATTCTCCTCGACCACATGCTCGGGCGCCCGTGCCGTAAACTTCTCGTCGGACAGCTTGTGATCGAGTTTTTCTATCTCACCCTTGATCCGGGCGATCTCGCGTTTCAGACGCTCGCTCTCCGCATCGAGATCGATGATTTCCGCCAGCGGAAGCGCGAGCACCGCCTCCTTCATCACGATCTGCACCGCGCCTTTCGGGGGCGCTTTCCTGAAGGCGATCGAATCGAGCCGCGCAAGCCGGCAGAGCGTGCCCTCATGTTTTTCAACGCGCGCCTGTATCGAATCCGATGCGCCGCTGATCACGAGCGGAATTTTTGCCGATGGCGGCACGTTCATCTCCGAGCGAATGGAGCGAACCTCCGAGATCAACTCGATCAGCCAGGCGATTTCCTCGTCCGCGGCCTTGTCCTCCAGCCCCGATAGCTGCGGCCAATCAGCGACAATCAGCATCGTGTCGCGGCCCTCGGCGGCTTCCCCGATACGCTGCCAGAGTTCTTCCGTGATGAAGGGCTTGAACGGGTGCAGCGCGATCAGGATGCGGTCCAGCACGCAGGCGAACATCTGGCGGGTTTCCGCCTTCGCCGCCTCGTCCTCGCCGTTGAGGATGGGCTTGGCGAGCTCCAGATACCAATCGCAGAATGTGTGCCAGACGAAGCGGTAGATCGCGCCGGCCGCCTCGTTGAAGCGGTACTGCTCGATGCCGTCGGTCACGGCGCCAATCGTCCGCTGCATTTCGCCGGCAATCCAGCGATTGATGGTCTGCTCGGCCTTTGCCGGGTCGAAGCCTTTCGACGGCAGGCACTCGTTCATCTCGCCGAAACGGGCAGCATTCCAGAGCTTGGTCGAGAAATTCCGGTAGCCCTCGATGCGCTGCATGGATAGCTTCACGTCGCGCCCCTGCGCGGCCATGATCGCCAGCGTGAAGCGGAGGGCGTCCGCGCCGTAGGGCGTAATGCCGTTCGGGTAGTCCTTTTTCGTGTCGCGCTCGATGCGTTTGCGGTCTTCCTTCTTCGCCAGCGCCGCAACGCGCTTCTCGACAAGGCCGTCGAGGTCAACGCCGTCGATGATGTCGAGCGGGTCCATGACGTTGCCCTTCGATTTCGACATCTTCTGGCCCTTCTCGTCCCGGACGAGAGCGTGCATGTAGATATCGGGGAAGGGCGCTTCCTTCATGAAATGAATGCCGAACATCATCATCCGGGCGACCCAGAAGAAGATGATGTCGAAGCCGGTAACGAGCACGCTGTTCGGATAGTAGCGTTTCAGCTCCGGCGTCTGTTCGGGCCAGCCAAGCGTCGAGAACGGCCACAGCGCGGATGAGAACCATGTGTCGAGGACGTCGGGGTCGCGATAGATTGGAATACCCTTGTAAGCGTACGCTGGGTCACTGTTGTCCATACCCCGCAGGTAACGAAGAAACTCGTCTTGCGTCTTGACGACATGGGTGGGGTGCCCATGATAGTAATCACGCCACTGTTGCTCAGCCTCTTCTGCGCTGGCCGCGCAAAACACCTCCAATTGTTGGCCTAGCTTTCCATCGCGTTCCCCGGAGAGAATGAAGTCCCGTCCTTTTGTATTCCGCGCAGCGGCCTTCGGACCATACCATGCCGGAATGCGATGCCCCCACCAGAGCTGGCGCGAGATACACCACGGCTCAATGTTCTCAAGCCACTGGAAATACGTCTTCTCCCAGTTCTTCGGGACGAATTTCGTGTCGCCCTTGCGAACGGCTTCGAGCGCGGGTTCCGCAAGCGTCTTGGCGTCAGCGAACCACTGATCCGTCAGATAAGGCTCGATGACGACACCGGAGCGGTCGCCGAAAGGCTGCATGATCTTCTTGTTCTCGACCTGGATCATCAGGCCGCGTTCTTCCAGATCGGCGACGATCGCCTTGCGCGCCTCGAACCGGTCCATGCCGCGATATTTCTCGGGCACGTAATCGGCATCCAGCATCCGCGCCTTCGTGTCCATCAGAATGAACATCGGAATGTCGTGACGCCTGGCGACCTGATAGTCGTTGAAATCATGCGCGCCGGTTATCTTGACCGCGCCGGAGCCGAAGTCGGGGTCAGGATATTCGTCGGCGATAACAGGGATGTAGCGCTCTGCCAGCGGCAGCAGCACGCGCTTGCCGACGATCGGTGCGTAACGCTCATCGTCCGGATGAACCGCGACCGCGCCGTCGCCCAGCATCGTCTCGGGGCGCGTCGTGGCGATGGAGATATAGTCGCGCTCCTCGCGCAGCGTCACGTTGCCGTCCGCGTCCTTTTCGACATATTCGTAGGTCTCGCCATTCTCCAGCGGATATTTGAAATGCCAGAAATGTCCGTCGACCTCCAAATTCTCGACTTCCAGATCGGAGATGGCAGTCTCGAAATGCGGATCCCAGTTCACAAGCCGCTTGTCGCGATAGATCAGTCCCTTGCGGTACAGCTCGACAAAGACCTTCAGAACCGCGTCGGACAGGCCCTCATCCATCGTGAAACGCTCGCGTGACCAGTCGCAGGACGCGCCAAGCCGCTTGAGCTGGCCGATGATCGTACCGCCCGATTCCTCTTTCCACTCCCAGACGCGCTTGACGAACGCCTCGCGGCCCATTTCGCGCCGCCCCGGCTCCTGACGCTCCATGAGCTGGCGCTCGACGACCATCTGCGTGGCGATGCCCGCATGGTCGGTGCCGGGCTGCCAGAGCACGTCCTTGCCGCGCATCCGCTCGAAGCGGATCAGAATGTCCTGAAGCGTGTTGTTGAGCGCATGGCCCATATGCAGCGAGCCGGTCACGTTCGGCGGCGGGATGACGATGCAGAAGCTTTCCGGGGCTTTTTCGCCCTTCTTGCGCTTCTTCTTCGAGCCGGCACGAAATGCGCCCGACTCTTCCCATTGCCGATAGATCGACGCTTCGACTTCAGACGGCTTGTAGTGTTTCTCAAGCATCTCAGGGCACAAATTGTTAGAGCGAGATCCGATAAAATGGGCGCCATTTTTCGGAAAAATCGAGCTTAAAACAAGCAGATGCGGAGCCGGGCCATTTCCATCGGAAATGATCCTGATCCAGGAAATAAGCTGCGAGCCCGCACTTAAGCGCGGGCAGCGAGAGCCGTCAACCCGCTCGGGTCAGCGGATGGAAAAAAGCGCTGCGGAACCAGGAGGAATCAGTGACCACCGCCTGCACGTAGCTCCGGGAAGCCGTCGCGCCGCTCCGCAAGCTCCTCCCGCACGGCCTGTTCGACGATCCGCGCAAGATTCTCGTTTAGCCATTGCACGATGAGCGGCTTGAGCATCTCCTTGATGCTGTCCTCGATGCCGCTCGGAAGCTGCAGCCCTTGCGGCAACGCGCCGGGAACTGTCGTCGGCGTTTGAGGACCGACGATAGGGGCGATATCGTATCCGGGCTGTTGCGGCGGTTCCTGCGGAGCGACATGACCGGCATCCGGGCGAGCGTCGGAGCGCCACACATCCTGCGGCGGAGGCGCTTTGCGGGATTTCGCAGGATCGGCACGCACCGGCCCGCGTTCGGCAAACATCGGATCGGGATGACCGTCGACGCCGGACGAGGCGGCAATGGGGTCGAAGGCCGGTTCGCGGGAGGCGGGCGCAGGTTCGACGTTCCGTTGCGCCGGGCTTGCGGCCTGTTCGGCCGGGGGGGCGAATTCCGGCTCGTCCTCTTCGAAATCGCCATAGGGAATGAACTCGCCTTCCGGCGGCAGGGGCTCGGGCAATTCTTCATGGGAGGCAAGGTTGGCCGCGGCGAGAGCCGAGGACGCATCCTCCGGCTCGGAGAGTTCTTCCATGCTTTCGGCCTCGGCCAGCGCGGACTCCAGCGAGTCCGTGATCTGATCCATGAATGGCTTGTCGGCATGGAGCGCATCGGCGACAACCGGCGCACCGAGCTTGTCCGAGGCGAATTCCGCCACGGTCGACTTCGCCAGCCTTTCGGCTTTTTCCTTCCGACCGGCTTCCGCGGCGGCTTCCTGATTTTCCCGCGCTTCGTCTTCTTCCTGGCGCTGCGTCGAACTACCGAAAACCCGCGTCAGAAAATCCCCGACGAAACCCTTCTCCTGTTCGCTGTCAGCGGACTCGTCGCCCACATCCGTCTCGATGCCGGCATCCGCCACCGGCGGAGCCAGTCCGGCTTCGGCTTCCGCTTCGGAGGCATAGGGGAACGGCATCTCGGGGCCGGTATCCGGAACGGGCATTTGGACGCCCTCCGCCCAAGGGTCCCGGTCCGAACGAGCTTGCCGCGGGCGATCCTGTTCATCGGCGGGCGGGGGGGCGGAAGCCTCCGCGTGCGCGCCGGGCGCCGGAGCGGAATCGCTGTCAAGACGCCTCGCCGACCAGACCGGGCGAGAATGCATGCGCGGACGCTCGGAATGCTGCCTGTGCGGCGCAGGCTGAGGGGGAAGGTCGGAAAAATTTTCTGTGGATGGATTGGCTTCGGAAGGCGCGGGCTCCGGAGGAATGTCAGCATTCCTGTCCGGTTTGCCTGAAAACAGGCCGATTTCCGGAGTGGGGCCGACATCTCCCGAGGCAAGGCGCTCGACTTCGGCGGCAACATTGGAAAGGACCGTCTGAAGGCCAAGGTCGCTGGCATCGTCGGAGATCGCGAACAGATCCCTGGCGCGGACATCAGGGATCGGGGCGGCCGTGGCATGATCGCGAGGCGCAGCGTGAGTCGGCTGAGTTTTTTCGGGACGAGCCGGTGCCGGTTCCTCGATCAGGAAATCGTCCGTCAGTTCCAGAATCTCTTCGTCGCCATGCGCATCCGGCGTTGCGGGTGGCTGCGCGCGTGGCGCGGGTTCCTGCGTGGCGGTTGCCGCCGTCCGAGGCGCTCCTCCACTATTCCGGGGGAAATCGGCCACCGAACCCTTGGCCGGAGCGCCATCATCGGCGATGATTCGCCGGATGGATGACAGGATCTCTTCGATGGAAGGCTCCGGTGACTGCTCTGGCTTTCGCATTGAAACCTCCGCCGTCCGCGAACGGCCATCTATGCCCGGCGGCTTCCGGGGACCGAATTAAAGAGCGAGCCGCCCTCTGCTCGATCTGTCCGAAATGTACGCGCCACCTTTCGGATCTCGCAATAAATTACGACACCTTACCAGCGTAAGTAAATCGCCTGATTCGTATAACACAGCATCCCGAGCGCTCATTATGAGCGACTCGAGCGCCACACTCAACCATTAGGGGAAATTTCAGCGCGTGGTCCCGGTATATGCCGGTCCGTCGCCTTTCGGTTGCCCCGGCGCTCTGCCGGTCGCGGTAACGGGCTCGACAACCGGCTCGATTTCGCTTTCCTCAACCGAGGTGCTCCAGCCAATCCACTTGTTCCTGACCTCGCGATAATGCTGCGTCGGGTCATATTGCTCGACAGGCAGCGATACGGAATAGGCGGAAAGCCTGCCGATCGCCGCAAGCAAAGCATAGGACGCAACGATCAGGTTGCGGCGCGAGGTTGCCAGGTTCACCTGAGCATTCAGCAGATCCTGCTCGCTGTCGAGGACGTCAAGCACTGTGCGCTGGCCGACTTTTTCTTCCTCGCGCACGCCTGTCAGCGCCACCTGGCTGGCCTCGACCTGCGCCTGATCGGAAACGATCTGCGCGCGGGCCGCGGTATAGCTGCCCCATGCGGAGATGATATTGGCGCGCACGGATTGACGCGCTTCGTCGATCTGGTGACGAAGCTGCGAACGGATTTCGATATTCTGCCGGATACGCGCGGAAACCTCGCCGCCCTGATAGAGCGGCACCCTCAGGACGCCTGTCACCGTCGTAACGTCCTGCTGATCAAGCCCGCCGGAAGTGTTTTCGTTGCGGGTGTAGCTGGCCTGCAAATCGACGGAGGGTAATAGCTCGCCCTTGGTCTGCTTGATCGTGTGATCCTGCGCACGCTCCCGGAACAGCACTGCAAGGATCGTGGGATTTTCGCCCTCGCCGATGGCAATGGCTTCCTCAAGCGAAGCTGGAAGAGGCCGGCCCGGGGCGGGACTGCGCAATGTGCCGGGCATGTGACCGATGATCTGCGCGTAGACCGCACGGCTTGCCTGCAATGTCGCCCGCGCAGCGCTGATCGCCGAAGACGCGCCGCTCTGACGAGCGCGGGCCTGCGCCACGTCGGTCCTGGTCACTTCGCCCACCTCGAAACGGTCCTGCGTGGCGCGCAATTGCTCGCTCAGAACCTTCTGGTTGTTCTCCTGAAGTCCCAGAATCGACAGATCGCGCACGACATCGACATAGGCGGTCACGGCGTTCAGAAGGACGGTCTGTTCCGCGAAGCGCAGATCTTCCCGTCCGGCCTCGACGAGCGCTTCAGCGCCCTTTACCGCGTTGAGGGTTCGAAACCCCCGGAACACGGGCTGATTCAGGGTAACGGAATAGCTGCGGGGCTCCGAGCTGCCTCCGCCGCCGGCGCCGTGATTGTCCACGTCCTGAAAGGTCTGGGTGACCTCGCCATCGATGAGCGGGCGATAGCCGGATATGGCGCGGGGCACGTTCTCATCCGTCGCCCGCAGTTCGGCACGGGCGGCTTTCAATGTAGGGTTGTAAAGATAGGCGGACGCAAGCGCGTCCTGAAGGCTTTCGGCGCGCACTCCCTGAACGCCAGCCGCCGTCAACGCAGCAGCCAGAGCTGCCGTTGAAAGACATCTGGATATTCGATGAAATATTAATCGTGTGGTCTCAGCTTTGCGCCGCATGCTATGCCGGTCCCTTCCAAGCACTTGTTCAAATGCTAAGGGGGGCCCCGAACTTTCCCCCTCACCGTTAAGGAAACAGATAATACTCTGGCTGGTTGTGGAAAAGCCGAAACTGGCAATGGCGGGATAAGGTCCAAGGGTTTTTCGCAATTCGTTGCCGTTCTGCCTCAATTACCGAAAAACTTTTCTAAAACGTAAACTTTTGCTTAACTTCGAAGGTTGGCAGGAGCGGCGCAGCCGCGTCAAACCCCAGATTTACCTGCAGTGAAGAATCGATTTTTGTAAAAAGCCGAGCTTTCGGCGCTGCTTCCGGTCCCATGATTGCGACCAGACGGCCTCCCGGCGCGAGCTGGGCGAACAGCTCTTCCGGCTCTCGCTCCAATCGTCCGTTCATGAAGATCACATCGTAAGGCCCCTTGTCGGGCGCCCCTTCCGCGAGCGACCCATTCACCAGTTCGACGTTCTTTATGCCCTGTCCGGCAAGCGCATCCTGCGCAAGCGCCGCAAGCCCGGCGTCGCACTCCACCGCGACAACTTCGCTGGCTAGCCGCGCCAGGATCGCCGAGGAATAGCCGGTAGCCGGAGCGATATCGAGAACCCGGTCGGTCTCCTTGATCCTCGCCAACTGGGCCAGCTTTGCAAAGACCATCGGCGGCAGCAGGTAGCGCGCTGGCTGACCGTCGCGCGCCGCCTCGACACGAAGCGCGCCGTCCATATAGGCGATATTGCGCTGCGAGGGGGGAACGAAAGTCTCGCGGGGCGTCTCCGCCATCGCCTTCAGCAGGGCGGTGCTCGTCACAGCGTTAGGGCGGATTTGCGATTCGATCATCGTCTCGCGTTCGGCCTTGAAATTGCTCATGGGAAAACGTCCGCAAAGTGGGGTGTCGGGATTATCGGTGCGTCTGGCGCGATTTTGCAGCGGACATTAAGCCAATGGCTCGAAATTTGCCAAGTCTTAAGCGGCGGCCGGGCGCGCGCCTGTTAACGATTGACGGATAAGTGTGCGTCCGCGCTCACGGAAAAGCCGCACAGAAAGCCGGTAAAGCGTCCTGTGCGGCCCTCTCCACCTGCCGCGAACGGCAGGCGCCCTCCCCTCAGAGAACTGTCAATCAGTCATTGGCCGCATTAACCGATGGTCACCCCGCCATCGGCAACGATGGTCTCGCCGGTAATATAGCTTGAAGCGGGCGCTGCAAGGAAGACGGCAACCGCCGCGATTTCCTCCGGCGCGCCGATGCGCCTCAACGGCGTCGCATGGTTCACCCGCGCCAGCCGCTTTTCATCTTCCCAGAGCGCGCGGGCAAAATCCGTCTTGATCAGCCCCGGCGCGACGCAATTGATCCGCACATTCGTTCCCGACCATTCGACGGCGAGGTTGCGGGCGAGCGCAAAATCCGCCGCTTTCGACATGCCGTATGCGCCGATCATCGGCGACGCGCGCAGACCCGCAATGGAGGAAATGATCACGACCGAGCCGTCGCCACGCTCCGCCATGCCGGGGATCACCATGTTGCAGAGCCAGAGATTGGATTTGACATTGGTGGACATGATCTTGTCGAAGGCCTCGTCTTCGAGATCCTTCATCGGTCCATAGGCAGGATTTGCGGCGGCGTTGCAGACCAGCACGTCGATCCGGCCCCATTTCTCCTGTGTCTGATTGACCAGCGCTTCGACTTCATCCTTGCGCGACACATTGCAGGCAATGACCGTGGCTTCTCCGCCCTCGGCCGTGATTTCCTGAACGACTGCCTCGCACCCATCCGGCTTCCGGCTGGAGACGACCACCTTCGCGCCCTGACGCGCCAGCAGCTTTGCGGTTTCCTTGCCGATACCCCGGCTGGAACCGGTGACAATGGCGACCTTGCCATCAAGTCGGAACGGATCTTTCATTGGGCTTCCTCTGTCATTTGTCTGGTGCACGTCGACGGGCTGCGCCTCAGGCGAAGAGCCGGTGACGACTCAGCCATTCGCCATTTCCCAGCCGCGATCCGCGAGCAGCAGGCCCGCCGGCGCCATCTGCAGCGCGCTCGTATTCGACGCATTTCCGGCCTTCGCCCGCGCCACGACCCCTTCAACGATCACGGCAAGGCGGAACAGCGAAAAGGCGTGATGGAACGGCGTCAGCGCGGCGGGCTTGCCGACCTTCTCCGAATAGGCGGCGATAAATTCCGCCTGCGTCGGCAGGCCGAGTTCGGCCAGATCCAGCCCCATCAGCCCCTCATACATGTTCGCGGGCAGGTTGAACCTCATGCAGGCATAGGCAAGATCCGCCATCGGATGACCGAGCGTTGACAGCTCCCAGTCGAATATGGCGATGACGCGCGGCTCGTTCGCGTGAAACATCATGTTGTCGAAGCGGAAATCGCCGTGGCAGATCACGGTCTCGTCGTCGCCTTCGGGAATATGGCGCGGCAGCCATTCGGCCAGCTTGTCGATGGAGGGATTTTCCCTAGTGCGCGAGCCTTCCCACTGTTTCGTCCAGCGGCCGATCTGACGCGCGAAATAGCTGCCCGGCTTGCCGTAATCGCCAAGGCCCACCGCTTCGTAATCGACCTTGTGCAGCCGGGCGAGCGCATCCGCCTTGGCGAAATAGATCGCGCGGCGTTCCTCTCGCTTCGCGTCCGGCAGCGTCGATTGCCAGAAGACGCGCCCCCGCATCCGCTCCATGACATAAAAGGGCGTGCCGATGACGTCGGGATCGGCGCAGAAGAAATAGGCCTGCGGGACCGGCACATCCGTCGGGGCGAGCGCGGAGATAACGCGGAATTCGCGGTCCACGGCATGGGCCGAGGGCAGGAGCTTGCCCGATGGTTGCTTGCGCAGGACGTATTCGCCCTGATCCGTCGACAGGACGAATGTCGGGTTGGACTGGCCTCCGCCCATCTGGCGCATACCGGTAAGCCGCGCGCTGAGCTTTTCGGCCAGCAGCGGCTCCAGCTTTTCCGTGGGGAATTCCTGTCCGGGGCGAACCTCCACCGTTTCGGGCGGTGGCTCGCGGCGTACAGGCGTCTTTGCTGGCTCGTCGCTGGGCGACATTTCAAGCCTCCCGGCGGCGGTTCATGTGCTTGCGCAACTCGACCTTGGCGATCGTCTCGCGATGCACCTCGTCCGGCCCGTCGGCAAGGCGCAGCGTCCGCTGGCCCGCATAGGACGATGCAAGGCCGAAATCCTGACTGACGCCGCCGCCGCCATGAACCTGGATCGCACGATCAATCACCTTCGTCGCCACATTCGGCGCAACGACCTTGATCATGGCAATTTCGGCTCTCGCCTCCTTGTTGCCGACCGTATCCATCATATGGGCCGCATGCATCGTCAACAAGCGAGCCTGGTCGATCTCCATGCGGGATTCCGCGATCCAGTGGCGCGTGACGCCGTGATCAGCGACAGGCATTCCGAACGCTTCACGGTCGAGCGCACGCCGGCACATTTTTTCAAGCGCCCGCTCGGCAGCGCCGATCGACCTCATGCAGTGATGGATGCGGCCCGGTCCGAGGCGGCCCTGCGCGATCTCGAAACCGCGCCCCTCGCCCAGCAGGATGTTCGACGCCGGAACGCGCACATCCTTGAAATCGACCTCTGCATGGCCGTGCGGCGCATCGTCATAGCCGAACACGCTCAGATGCCGCATTACGGTAACGCCCGGCGCATCCATCGGCACAAGGATCATCGACTGGCGCTGATGCTTGGGAGCGTCCGGATTGGTCTGCCCCATCAGGATGGCGATCTTGCAACGCGGGTCCATCGCGCCCGAGGTCCACCATTTGCGCCCGTTGATGACGTAATCGTCGCCATCGCGCTTGATCTCGGTCTGGATATTCGTTGCATCCGAAGACGCGACCGCCGGTTCGGTCATGGCGAAGGCGGAACGGATCTCCCCCTCCATCAGCGGCTTCAGCCAGCGTTCCTTGTGCTCCTCGGTCCCGTAGCGGATGATGGTCTCCATGTTGCCGGTATCGGGCGCGGAGCAATTGAACGGCTCCGGTCCGATGGGCGAGCGGCCCATCAACTCGCACAGCGTGGCATATTCGACATTGGTCAGCCCGTCGGGATATTCGCGCTTGGGCAGGAACAGGTTCCAAAGCCCCTCGGCCTTCGCCTTGGCCTTGAGTTCCTCCATGACGGGAGGGATCGCCCAGCGTGTCGGGCCATCGTTGAGCTGCTGCTCGAACACCTCCTCGGCGGGATAGATATGCTCATCCATGAAATCGGATATACGGCGGCGCAGTCCCTCGGCGCGTTCGCTAATCGGCGGCAGCATGTTTCCTCCATCATTGTTGTTAACCTCTCCCGAAGGTGAACGCTTGTCGTTCACCGTAAAGGTTCACGACCGGGAGAGCTCGGCGCATCAGCGCCGGGTGAGGGGTTTTGGAGGTTTCCGCTCGCACGCAATCCCCTCACCCTGACCCTCTCCTGTCAATTGCTTGTCGTTCGCCATAAAGGCTTACGACGGGAGAGGGGACATTATCTCTCAAACGACCTCGAACAATCCGGCCGCGCCCTGACCGCCGCCGATGCACATGGTGATCACGACATATTTCACGCCGCGGCGCTTGCCCTCGATCAGCGCATGACCGGTCATCCGTGCACCCGACATGCCGTAAGGATGTCCGATGGAAATCGAGCCGCCATCGACGTTGAGCCTGTCCTGCGGAATGCCGAGACGGTCGCGGCAATAGAGCACCTGGCTGGCGAACGCTTCGTTCAGCTCCCACAGCCCGATATCGTCCATCGAAACGCCGGTCCGCTCCAAAAGGCGCGGCACGGCAAAGACGGGGCCGATGCCCATCTCGTCCGGTTCGCAACCGGCGACGGCAAAGCCCCGGAAAATGCCCATCGGCGTTGCGCCGCGCCGGGCAGCTTCCGCGTCCGACATCAGCACGCAGGCGCTCGCGCCGTCCGAAAGCTGGCTGGCATTGCCCGCCGTAATGAACTGATCCTCGCCGCGAACCGGCTGAAGCGCCGCCAATCCCTCAAGAGTCGTCGAAGGCCGGTTGCACTCATCCTGCTCGATGGTGACGGTCTTCTGCGAGATTTCCTTGGTCTCCTTGTCCTGCACGGCCATCGTCACGGTCATCGGAACGATCTCCTCCGCAAGGCGCCCTTCCTGCTGGGCTGCAGCCGTGCGCTGCTGGCTCATCAGCGAATATTCGTCCTGCGCCTCACGCGAAACGCCGTAACGCTTGGCGACAATGTCGGCAGTCTCGATCATCGGCATGTAGATTTCGGGCTTGTGCTCGACCAGCCAGGGGTCCTTCAGATATTTCTGGTTCATGTTCATCTGGACGAGGCTGATCGATTCCAGTCCGCCAGCAACGGCTACCGGAACGCCTTCCTGCATGATGCAGTGCGCCGCCGAGGCGATGGCCTGCAGGCCGGACGAACAGAAGCGGTTGATGGTCATGGCGGCCGCCGTTACCGGAATGCCGGCGCGGAGCGCAGCCTGCCGCGCGATGTTGCTCCCCGTTGCGCCTTCCGGATTGGCGCAACCCATGGCGACATCCTCGACCGAGCCGGGCTCGATCCCGGCGCGCTCCAATGCGTGCTCGATGGCATGGCCGCCCATATCGGCGCCATGCGTCATGTTCAGGCTGCCGCGCACGGCCTTGCCGATCGGAGTGCGTGCGGTGGAAACAATGACGGCCTCAGGCATGGATGTTCGTCCCTTGTTTGAAATTCAGTCTTGTTCGTCCGCCTTACGGCGCTCTTCCTGCTTGAGCTCGACCTTCGACAGTTTGCCGACCGCCGTGCGTGGCAGCGAATCGCGAAATTCCAGCCTGGCGGGCATTTCGTGACGGCCAAGCTTGTCGGCGAGAAAACCGAGCAGTTCTTCCAGCGTAAACTCCGGCGCACCCTCGCGCAGCTTGACGAAAGCCTTCGCCGCCTCTCCGCGATAGGCATCCGGAATGCCGATCACGATGCATTCCTCGACGGCGGGGTGCTCGTAGATCGCCTGCTCGATCATCTGCGGATAGACGTTGAACCCGCCCGAGATGATCATATCCTTCTTGCGGTCCACGATGAAGAAATAGCCGGCCTCATTCATGTAGCCGATGTCGCCGGTCAGCAGGAAACCGTCGGGCGTGATGGCGCGCGCCGTCTCTTCAGGGCGCTTCCAGTAGCCTTTGGTGACATTCGGCCCGCGAATGCGTAATTCGCCGGTCTCGCCGGGCGCAAGGACACGCGACGGATCGTCGAGCGCAGCGATGTCCATCTCGATGCCTGGCAGGGGAACGCCGATCGTGCCACGCGGCCACTGATGATAGAGCGGGATGTTCGTGCCCGCAGGCGAAGTTTCCGTCATGCCCCAGCCGCCGCCGAGTTTCAGCCCGGTGATCTGCTCGAAACGGGCTTCAACCTCGACCGGGATCGGCGCGCCGCCGGAGCCGCAGAATGTCAGCGACGACAATGCCCGCTGACCGATATCCGGGCGGCTGACGAGCGCGATCCACATGGTCGGCACGCCGGGAAAGGACGTTACCTTCTTGGTCTCTATGTCATGCAGCGTCTGATCGGCGTCGAAACGCAGATGCAGTAAGATGAGATTGCCGTTCTTGACATGCCGCAGGAGGATGGTCGTCAGCGCGTAGATATGAAAGAGCGGCAGCGCGCAGATGACCGTTTCGATTTGCGGTTTTTCGACGTCCTGCAGGGCGTCATAGGTTGCGTCGCCCCACAGATCGTAGATGGACACGGCTGACGTCAGATTGCCGTGGCTCAGCATCGCTGCACGGGGCATCCCCGTCGTGCCGCCCGTATATTGCAGGAGCGCCAGATCATCCGCTGTCAATGGCGGCAACGCGCCAAGCGGTCCGGCCCCGTCGAGCAGTGCGCTGAAATTCATGACCGCCCCGCTCTCCGGGATCGGCATGGTCGGAACGGGCGCCGCGCCCCATTCCACGTCATCGCCGACAATCACCCGATCGACAAAACCGCGCTCAAGCATCGTCAGCGCATTCGGCAGCATCCCCGGAAAGTTCGTCGTCACGATGGTTCGGGCGCCGCTGTCTGACAGCTTGTGCTCAAGCTCGCGTTCCGCATCCAGCGGACTGAGCGACACCAGCGGAATGCCGGCCTTCGCCGCGCCGAAAAATGCGATCGGATGATAGGGCGTATTCGGAAGATAGAGCGCGATCGGCTTCTCGCGGCCATGTCCAAGGGCAATGAATGCCGAAGCCGCTGCATCGACCTTCTGCCCCAGCTCGGCAAAACTCATCCGCCGCTCGCGGAAGTCAAGGACCGGCCGTGAGGAGAAAGCACTCACGGCCTTGTCGAACATCTCCCGCAATGTCGTTATTTCAAGCGGGGCATCCCAACTCAACGTCGGCGGATAGGTCTTTTCCCAGGCGAATGGGCGTATGCTCATGCTCGATACTCTATGCCGACAGTGATCCGAACCCCTTGTTTTCACTGGCAAGTTTCCGGAGCAACTCCGCCGGTTTCAGGCTTTCGTCGCCGACTTGAACCGCGTAGTGATCCAGGCGCGCGGCTATCTCGCCGAGGCCGACCATATCCGCATAAAACATCGGCCCGCCTTTCGCCACCGGCCAGCCATAGCCGTAGATCCAGACGATATCGATGTCGCCGGGGCGGATCGCGATACCTTCTTCCAGAATGCGCGCGCCCTCGTTGATCATCGGATAGACCATGCGCTCGACAATCTCCTGTTTCGAGATCGAACGGCGCTCGATGCCATGCGCTTTCGAGGCCTGCAGGATGATGGCTTCGACTTCCGGATCGGGACGCGGCACGCGCGAACCGGCTTCATAAATGTAATAGCCCCGGCCGGTCTTCTGTCCGTACCAGCCGTTTTCGCACAGCGTGTCGGTGATCTCGGCCTTCGTGCCCAATTCCTTGCGGATGCGCCAGCCGACGTCGAGCCCGGCCAGATCGCCCATCGCGCATGGTCCCATCGGAAAGCCGAATTCGGTAACGGCAGCGTCGATTTCCTGCGGCAGCGCGCCTTCCAGCAGCAGCCGCTCCGTCTCGACAGAGCGGCGATGCAGCATCCGGTTGCCGATGAAGCCGTAGCAGACGCCGCTGACGACGCCGACCTTGCGGATGCGCTGGCCAACATCCATCGCCGTCTTCAGCGCTTCATGCGAGGTCTTCGCGCCGCGCACGATTTCCAGCAGCTTCATGATGTTGGCGGGCGAGAAGAAGTGCATTCCGAGCACATCTTCAGGGCGGCTCGTCGCGGAGGCGATCTCGTCCACATCGAGGGTTGACGTGTTCGTTGCAAGCACCGCGCCGGGTTTGGCGTGTCTGTCAAGTTCGGCGAAGATGGTCTTCTTCAGCGCCATTTCCTCGAACACGGCCTCGATGATCAGATCGGCATCCCTGACGCCATTCTCGAAGGACGTCGTCCCCGTGACGAGCCCGATGAATTTGCGCGCGGCGGCTTCATCCATCTTGCCGCGCACGACACCCTGCTTGTAGGTGTCCTCGACAGCCGCCATGCATTTGGCAAGCGCGTCCTCGGTCGTCTCGATAATCGTCGCCGGAATGCCGCCGTTGGCGAAGGACATGGCGATGCCGCGTCCCATCGTGCCGCCGCCGATCACGGCGACCTTCTCTATATTGCGCGACTGCACGTCGCGCGGCATGTCCGGAATTTTGCGTGCGGCGCGTTCTGCAAAGAAGACATGCCGCTGCGCCCTGGACTGGTCGCTGTTCACCATCTTCATGAACAGCTCGCGCTCGGCGGCAACGCCCTGCTCGAACGGCATGGTCGCCGCATTGCGCACCGCTTCGACACAGGCGAACGGCGCTTCGAGGCCGCGCGCACGCGCCGTCAGTTCAGCGGCGGCAGCATTAAAGCCGGCTTCGTCATAGGCAAGCTTGTCGTCGCTGTTCCGGGTGCTGACCAGCGGACGGTTTTCCGCAACGGCCTTGCGCGCAAAGGCAACGGCGCTTTCGAGAACGTCGCCCTCGACCAACTCATTGAACAGACCGAGCTTGTGCGCTTCCCGCGCCTTGATCGGATTGCCGGTGACGATGATCTTCAGCGCTTCATTGACGCCGATGACGCGCGGCAGGCGCTGCGTGCCCTGCGCGCCGGGAAGCAGCCCCAGCTTGACTTCGGGCAGGCCAAGCTGCGCCTTCTGGCTCGCCACGCGAAAATGGAAACCGAGCGCGAGTTCCAGTCCGCCGCCCAGCGTGACGCCGCCAATTGCCGCAACCGTGGGCTTTCCGATACTGTCAAGCAGCTCGACCAGATCGTGCAGGGAAGGCGATTGCGGCGGCTTGCCGAATTCGGTGATGTCCGCCCCGCCGCTGAAGGCCGCATTGGCCGAACCGACAACGATGGCCTCGACGGCTGCGTCGCCTGCAGCTTCCTTCAATGCGTTGAAGAGCCCGTCCCGCAATGCATGGCCCAGTGCATTGACCGGCGGGTTGTTCATCAGGATTACGGCGATGGCGCCGTCTTTGTTAAGCTGAACAGGAAGTGTCAATCGTTCGTCCCTTGTCTTGTTCGAAACGCTTGTCCGAAACTGCGTTCGAAAGCCGCATTTCCTCCCGCCGCTCCGCCCTTGATTTTATACGTTCTGCATAGCGGAATTACATTCTGCGGAATTGACATCGAGCTTATGGTGTGGTGCACTCCTTGTCAACGAACCCGTCAAGAAGAACTTTCCCGATGCCACAGGGTCGCAGGCAGGCCTTATGTAAAAATTGGCGAATTACTGTGCCTCCGGCTCTGTCTGGAGCATACACCCTTTGAGAGAGCAGTATTGCGCCCTGGCTGCGGGACGATTTCATGAGCTGAAAATGGCCGTGCAGGCCGCCTGAAACCCCGGCAGGACGGGAACAGCGTTCCGGCTGAGCAGGCATCTGTCCTCCGCATGAGCGGAGATCTGAAAGAATGGAGCGCGTGCAGCGCGTTTGAGGAAAGGTTCCCAAGTCATGGATCTGCGTTTCACGGATGAGGAAGTTGCCTTCCGCGATGAAGTCCGCACCTTCATGCAGACGCATATTCCCGAGGAGATCCGCCGCAGGATGGATCAGGGCGACGAGGTCACGCGCGAGGATATGGTGCGCAGCCAGCGCATATTGAACGCGCGCGGCTGGGCGGTCCCGCGCTGGCCCGTCGAATGGGGTGGGCAGGACTGGACGCCGGTCCAGCACTACATCTTCCTTGAAGAGTTGCAGCTCAACGCGGTGCCACCGCCGCTCGCCTTCAATTGCGACATGGTCGGTCCGGTGATCGCGACGTTCGGCACCGAGGAGCAGAAGCGCCGCTTCCTGCCACGGATCGCCAATATTGACGACTGGTGGTGCCAGGGTTTTTCGGAGCCCGGCGCGGGGTCGGACTTGGCCTCGCTGAAGACGCGCGCCGTCCGCGAAGGCGACCATTATATTGTCAACGGCCAGAAGACCTGGACGACGCTTGGCCAGTATGCCGACTGGATCTTCTGTCTCGTGCGCACCGACACGACCGTCAAGCAGCAGGAAGGCATTTCGTTCCTGCTCATCGACATGAAGACGCCGGGCGTGACGGTGCGGCCGATCATCACCATTGATGGGCGGCATGAGGTCAATGAGGTCTTCTTCGACGATGTGAAGGTGCCGGTTGAAAACCTTGTCGGGGAAGAGAACAAGGGCTGGAACTACGCCAAGTTCCTGCTCGGCAATGAGCGTGTCGGCATTGCCCGCGTCGGCATGACCAAGCGTGGTCTGGCCCGCATCCGCGAAATTGCGAAACAGACACCGGCCGGCGAAGGCACGGTCTGGGACAATGCCGCGTTCCGCCAGCGCTATACGATGGCCGAGATCGAGTTGAAGGCGCTGGAGATCACCCAGATGCGAATTGTCTCGCAGATGCAGCATGGCGGCGGCGATCCCCGCAGCAGCAATGCCGCCGCCTCGATCCTGAAGATCAAGGGCTCCGAACTGCAGCAGACTGCGACCGAATTGCTTCTCGAAGCCGCCGGGCCGCACGCCATCGTGCATATGGGCGACCGTCGCGAGCATGGCAGCAATGATCCGCTGGCCGAACTCGAATGGGCCGCGCTCGCCTCGGACAATTATTTCAATTTCCGCAAGGTGACGATCTATGGCGGCTCCAACGAGATCCAGCGCAACATTATCGCCAAGATGGTGCTGGGGCTTTAGGACGATTGCAGGCTCTCTATTAATAGGCGCGAACAAGGACCGCAGATGGATTTCGACCTGAGCGAAGAACAGCAGATCATCAAGGGCGCGATCGAGCGGCTCGTTTCCGACCACTACGGCGATTTCGAGCGCCGCAAGACCTACCAGAAGGAAGCGGGCGGCTATTCCCCGGCGATCTGGCGCGACTTTGCGGAGATGGGGCTGGCTGGCCTGCCGTTTGACGAGGAGACCGGCGGCGCGGGCGGCGGGCCGGTCGAGACGATGATCGTCATGGAGAGCATTGGCCGCGGCCTTTGCTTGGAACCGTTCCTGTCGACGGTCGTGCTGTCCGGAACCGCCCTGAAGCTGGCGGCGAACGAGGCGCAGACGGAAAGCCTCGTCCAGCCGATGATCGGCGGCGAGTTGACCGTCAGTCTCGCCTTCACGGAACGCCAGTCCCGATACGACCTTTTCGACGTCGCCACCAACGCGCGGCGAACCGATAGCGGTTACACGATCAATGGCCAGAAGAGCGTCGTCCTGAATGGTGAGAGCGCCGACAGGTTTATCGTCAGTGCGCGAACCTCGGGCGACCGCCGCGACCGGAACGGGATCACGCTGTTCATCGTCGATGCGAAAGCGTCCGGTGTCGAGATTCACGGCTATCAGGCGCAGGATGGCGGACGTGTCGCCGAACTGACCCTGACCGATGTCACCGTCGGGCAGGACGCCGTGCTCGGGCAACCGGATCAGGGCTTGCCGCTTTTGGAGGCGGTCATCGACCATGGGATTGCCGCCGTCGCGGCCGAAGCCGTCGGCGCGATGGAGGCGCTGCATGGATTGACAGTCGAATATCTCCAGACGCGCAAGCAGTTCGGCGTGCCCATCGGCAAGTTTCAGGTGCTTCAGCACGATGCGGTCAACATGATGGTGGCGCTGGAACAGGCGCGCTCGATGGCAATGTTCGCCGCGATGAGCGTCGACGCGCCGGCTAAGGAGCGTGGACAGGCGATGTCGGCCGTGAAGGTACAGATCAACCGCTCCGCACGTGAGGTCGGCCAGCTCGCCATTCAGCTTCACGGCGGCATCGGCATGACGATGGAATACAAGGGCGGCCATTATTTCAAGCGGCTGACCGTGATCGAAAATCTCTTCGGCGACACGGACTATCATCTTGCTCGTCTGACTCGCGGCAACGGCCTGCTTGCCGAAATGAGCGAAGACGCGGCGTAGGCAGATCGGCCCACTGTTCGACGCAGCTTGCGATGGCGTGTCCATTCGCCGCCGCGCCCGCTATTCCCTGGTGAACTTCGCGTAATGCGTGCCTGTTGCCGCAAGCGGAGCCATGCTATTGTCCGCCAAAATGGCGTGCGCGCCCACACGGGACATGCGCAATCAGGGAACTTTTCAGGAATGGCTCAGCTAACGGAAGACGGACGCCGGATCGTTGACAATCTGGCGCAGCGGCACGGCGTCAGCAGCGACGCGGTCATGACATTGCTTTACGCCGTGGTTGCCGGACATGGCACACAGGCGCAGTTCAGCCATCCAGAGCTTGGCGGCATGGGGCAATGGTCGCAGGGCGGCATGATCATGGTCGGCGACATGTTCAACAATGCGCTGAAATATCGCGTGGATGCACTGTGCACCGAACTGTCCGGCCTTGTGCAGAACAGTCAGCTTTTTGCAGCCCCCGCGCAGTCGCAATCGCAAAGCCAGTCTGGCGGCGTATCCGGGGTCAGCCTGTTCGTGCCGGGCTCGTTTTCATCGGCAAACTGGTGGCCGGACGAGCTTGGCGTCCCCGGCTCGACGGGCGCGCAAAACAATCTGCGTTACGCCTTTTTTCCGTCCACGCGCCGGCTTGCGATCGATCTGGGCGGGGCCGTGACGGTTTACGACACCGGCGATCACCAGATCTCGGGATTTTCGCAGCAGCAAAGCGGCGATCAGTCGCTGACCTTCACGAGCCAGTACGGCCTTGTGAGGGTTGCAGACCTTCCGGTCGTCGGAAGCGCGGGAAGCGAATCTGCTCCGGCTCATGACAACACGTACTCTGCGCCGCCGGAGGCTGAAACCGCGCCGCAACCCGCCTGGGACTCGGCGGCTGACAGCAACGCAGCGCCGCCCGCCAGTCAGACCGCCCAGAATTCTGCCGCCGGTTCGGATGACATTTTCGCAAAGATCGAGCGGCTCGCGGAACTTCGCGACAAGGGCATCCTCACCGACCAGGAATTCGACGCCAAGAAAACGGATCTTCTGAACCGGCTTTGAGCCGGGAGTTCAGAGAGCCAGAGTATCCGTTTTAATCAAGCTGGGATTTCGGTCCACTTTCGCTTATCGCTCCGCTTTGGACAGTCGAGCTGAGTATGATCGAGGTCGCCGAACTTGCCCCGCCGCCCGATGTCGAGCCCTTGCAGTGGTATCTGCTGACGACCCACGAGATCGGCGATGCCGCGTCGGCCTGGCGGATTGTCACCTGGTACAAGAAGCGTTGGACGATCGAGCAGTTCTTCCGGATTCTCAAA
This sequence comes from Rhodomicrobiaceae bacterium, assembly GCA_050330195.1. Classification (GTDB taxonomy): domain Bacteria; phylum Pseudomonadota; class Alphaproteobacteria; order Rhizobiales; family Rhodomicrobiaceae; genus JAHQVI01. The sequence continues at coordinate 56,045 of JBHJOB010000022.1, forward strand.
ACCCAGAGGTTGAGAATTGATGACAGCCGTATCGAACCGCCGATCGCTTGCTCAAGCTCACCGCGGTTGCCGCCAAAGCCGCTGTCATCACTCTACAGCTGGTGCAGGCGCCCGCGACGACGTGAATGATATTTCCGTCGAAACGGCTCCCGCTGGTCCGGGAGGCTTTTTTTTCGCCGGCCGATCCGATAATGCCCTAAGTCTTCAGCTTGTAGCCTGTCTTGAAGATCCACCAGATGACGGTCATGCAGATCAGCAGGAAAAGCACGATCATCACGATGCTGGTCCCGACGCCGACGTCGGAATTCTCGTAAAAGCTCCAGCGAAAGCCGCTGATGAGATACAGCACCGGGTTGAAAAGCGAGACGTTCTGCCAGAAGGGCGGCAACATGTCGATCGAGTAGAAGCTGCCGCCGAGAAACACGAGCGGCGTCACGACCAGCAGCGGCACGATCTGCAGCTTCTCGAAGCCGTCCGCCCAGATCCCGATGATGAAACCGAGCAGGCTGAACGTCACCGCCGTCACCACGAGGAAGAAGATCATCCAGATCGGATGCGCGATATGTATCGGCACGAACAGGGTTGCCGTCGCGAGGATGACCAGCCCGATCAACATGGACTTGGTCGCCGCCGCGCCGACATAGCCGAGCACGATCTCGAAGAACGAGATCGGAGCCGACATGATCTCGTAGATCGTGCCGGTGAATTTCGGGAAATAGATGCCGAAAGAGGCATTGGCGATACTTAGCGTAAGCAGATTGAGCATGATCAGCCCAGGCACGAGAAATGCGCCATAGCTGATGCCGTCGATTTCGGTGATCTGCGAACCGATCGCCGAACCGAAGACCACGAAATAGAGGCAGGTCGATACGACCGGCGACACGATGCTCTGCCAGATCGTTCGCCAGAAACGGTTCATCTCGAAGAGATAGATGGATTTGACGGCCTGAAAGTTCATGGCGAATTCTTTACGAGATCGACGAAAATCTGCTCCAGCGAGCTTTGCGTCGTGTTGAGGTCCTTGAAACGGATGCCGGCTTTGTTGAGCGACTGCAAAAGCGCAGTGATGCCGGTGCGCTCGGCCTGAGTATCGTAGGTATAGATGAGCTGCCGCCCCTCATCGGCCACTTCCAGCCGGTAATCGCCCAGTTCGCCGGGGAGGGTCGTGAGCTGTTTCTGCAGGTCGAGAATAAGCTGCTTCTTGCCAAGCTTGCGCATCAGCTCTCGTTTTTCCTCGACCAGGATGATTTCGCCGCGATTGATGATGCCGACGCGGTCGGCCATTTCCTGCGCTTCCTCGATATAGTGGGTGGTCAGGATGATGGTGACGCCGGATGAACGCAGCCCCCGGACGACGTCCCACATGTCGCGCCGCAGCTCGACATCGACGCCCGCCGAGGGTTCGTCGAGGAACAGGATGCGCGGTTCATGCGCCAGCGCCTTGGCGATCATCACGCGACGCTTCATGCCGCCGGACAACTCCATGATCTTGCTGTCGCGCTTCTCCCGGAGGGAAAGCTGTTTCAGGATTTTCTCGACATGGGCATCGTCGCGGCCCTTGCCGAACAGGCCGCGGCTGAAACTGACGGTTGAGCGGACTTTCTCGAACGCATCCGTCGTCAGTTCCTGCGGTACGAGCCCGATCAGCGAACGGGCTGCCCGGTAGTCGGTGATGATGTCGTGCCCGTCGACCGTGACCGTGCCGCCGGTCGGGTTGACGAGGCCGCAGATCGCGCTGATGAGTGTGGTCTTGCCCGCCCCGTTTGGGCCCAGCAGCGCAAAGATCTCGCCCTGCCGGATCTCAAGGTTTATGTCCTTGAGCGCGTGCAAACCGCTGGCATAGGTCTTTGACAGGTCTGAAACCGTAATGATTGGGCGCATGGCTGTCTGATTGAAAGAGTGGATGATCGGAATCAAGCGAACGGCCACTGCCGCGTGGCCGGCTTTGAAGATGGGAACTCTGCATCCGGATTGGGAGAGGAGCAACAAATTTTATGCAACTAGTGAGAATAATGGCGGCAGATTCGCCACATCGCATGGCTGCGGCGAGTGGTTTGCGCTTGTGAAGCTCCGTGGGAATGTCACACTCTCAAACTATACGTAGAAGCGCGCGGACATTAATGAACCATCTGCGTGCTCCCTGCGTTTGCGACTGAGGGTAGGCACAAGCCTTCTGGGGAAAGGATTGGGATATGCAGTTCGTCGATCAGCTATTGGAGTTTCTGCGGCAGGGGCTTTCCGCGATTTTCAGGTTCATCGAGATCATCTGGCGCTGGTCGATCGAGCAGATCTTGAGCGTTCCATGGGACACGCTGGGTGACCTGCCGCTGTGGAAGCTGCTTCTTCTGGTCCTTACGGCCGCTGTCGTGATCTATCTTCTGTACCGGGCGATACGCGAATTGCTCGATGCGGGCGAGAAGGCGCTGATGGCGTTCGCCACCTTGCTGACCGTGCTCATAAAGACGTTGCCGCCGGCACTGATGGCAGGCCTTGCGGCGGCAGGCGGAGCGTGGATCATCAATAATATCACTTTCTGATCGTTCGCCGCAGCGCCGCCCGCTAATCGGACTGGTGGCAATGCGGCGTCCTCGTTCGAGCTCGGGAAAGCTGCGACAAGAGGCGGTTTGCCCGTAATGGCGTCAATCTTGCATTAAAGCTGTTCAGTCGAAGTTATATTCGTGACGCACAACAAGCCAGGCAAAGATGGACACCCTTTCTTACAGTTCGGATGTGAGGCAGCTTTATGCGCTGATCGGGCCGGTCGGCGCGGTCCTCGTCGGCTTGTCCATCCTCTCCGCGGCGCTGATCCTGTTCAAGACCCTTTCTATAGCCAGCGCCGGACTTTGGCGGACGGCGTCGGCGAATGAGTTCCTGCGGCGGATGTCGGAAGGGGACCGCGAAGCCGTGCAGTTTCTGAACATGTCCTCCGCGCCCATGTCCCGCCTGCTTCTCGTGGGGGCCCGGCTTGCCGAAGCAAACGAACCGGTGGCCCGCATCGAGGCCGACATGCGCGATGCCGCCACGGCCTACCTGCTGAAGCTTTCGCGATTCAACCGCACGCTCGAACTGATCGGCCTGATCGCGCCCCTGCTCGGCCTGCTTGGAACCATACTGGGCATGATCGAAGCGTTTCAGGCCTTGCAGGATTCGGGCGCGCAGGCTGACCCGACCGCACTGGCCGGCGGGATCTGGGAAGCGCTGCTGACCACCGCGCTCGGCCTGGCCGTGGCGATCCCGGCCATCGTTGCCTTCAATCTGATCGAGAACCGGATCGACGTTTTCCGGCAGCGGACATCTGCCGTGGTCGGGCGCTTTCTGGCAAATGTGGAAGCGTCACGGAGCCTGCTATGAGCGTCGCAAGGGCCGCATTCGAGTTGCCCGGCAAGAGACGCCGCGCGGTTCTCTCGCTTGCGCCGCTGATCGACGTGACGTTCATCCTGCTGATCTTCTTCATGCTGGTCACGCAATTCCAGAGATTCGCGCCCGTGGATGTGGCGCTTGAGGCGGAACGCACGCCCGTCGTGGACAGGCCCGGCGGTATCGCTGGCGTTGCGGAAACGCTCACACTTGCGATCAGCGCTGACGGCGTTCTCCGGATTTCCGGCGGTCCGGCCATCGCGATCGAGGCGCTGCCGCAAGCCCTGATCCGCAGCGTCGCCGACGTGCTGAGCAGGGGCGGCGACAGCCCGGTGATCGCGATCGCGCCTGAGCCGGACGTGCCTCTCCAGCTACTTCTGGAGGTGATGGAAGCGGTCCAGAGGCTGCGCTCCGTGGAGACGCAGATCGTCGTTCCCGAAGTTAGCGAAGGCGGACAGCCATGAGGCGGAGGCGCAGCTATTGGCACGGGTCGGGCGAGGAGGATCTGCTGGGCGTGCGGCCAAGGGAAGGCGACCAGCACGACCGGCTCATTCCGATGATCAATGTGGTGTTTCTGCTGTTGACCTTTTTCCTGATTGCCGGAACGATCCGCGTTAGCGACGGGCTGAACATCGAGCCACCGGCGATTGCAACCAGCGGCGTCATCGACGAGCAGGGCCCCACGCTCAGCGTCGAAGCGAGCGGCGCGCTTCATTTCGGCGGACGCGCCGTGACGATGGACGAAGCGGTCGCGGTGTTGAAGGAGGCGTCGGCTTCCATGCTGGCTTCAGGTGCGGATGACGGCGAAATCCAGATCAAGGCCGACCGGAATACGCCGTCCTCGGTCATCCTTCCGCTCTTGCAGCGCCTGCGGAACGAAAACTTCGATGCGCTACGGCTGATCGCGATCCGGAAGGCCGAATAGCGCCGCTACCGGCGCAATGCTTCCGTCTTGTGACCTGAATCAAGATTGAAGTCTTTCCATCTGCTATTCTGGATCAGAAGCATTCCGGATAAAATGATTCTTGACTGGACCCATTTGTCCTGAGTTCGATTTTTCCGAAGAGCATATCTCCACCAAGCGGGGATTGGCACCTGATTATCGGACCTCGCATGAAAGGCCGGAAAAAATGGATCCGCTTTCGCCTTTGACGCCGCTTATCTCTCTTCCGGCCGCGGCCATCGACACGGAAACGACCGGACTTGATCCCCGCCATGCGCGCATCATCCAGATCGCCGCCCTTCGCATGAACGGCGCCCGGATCGAAGATCGCGGCGACTGGCAGAAGGTGGTCAATCCCGGTCTGCCCATTCCCGAATCGTCAACCGCGATCCACGGCATTCGCGACGCCGATGTCGAAGCTGCCGCCGCATTTCCCGAGATCTGGAAGGATTTTACTGCCTATACGGGGCAGCGCGTTCTGATCGGCTACCGGACGGGGTTCGACATTTCGGTCCTGAAGCGTGAATGCGCGCTCGCCGGCATCGAATGGCAGGAGCGGCACTGGCTTTGCGTGCAGGTGCTGGCGCGGCTGGTTTCATCGACACATCTTGCCGTCGATACGCTGGAGAGCCTTGCCGACTGGCTTGGCGTCACGATCACCGGCCGCCATACCGCCCTTGGCGATGCGAAAGCCGCTGCTAAAATCTGGGCGGCCCTTATCCCGCGTCTGCGCGAGAAAAATATCCGCACGCTGGGCGAGGCGCTGATGGCGAGCGGCAGGCTGCTGCATGACGGTTCGCAGGAGTTGCGCCGGGAGGCAGCGGGCGTTGAAGCGGATGCATCCTCGCTTGAGCGCGAGATGCCCGCCTTGCGTATCGACAGCTATGCCTATCGCCGCAGGCTGGGCGACGTGATGAGCGCACCGCCGGTCATGGCCCCCGGCAACATGAGCCTCGGCGGTGCCGCCCGCATGATCATCGAGAAACGCGTCAGCTCGGTGCTGGTCCGCGAGAACGGGATCATCGGCATTGCGACGGAGCGGGATATTCTGCGGGGTTTTGCCGCTGACACGGATGGCGGCGGCGAGGCGACGCTCGGCTCGATCATGAGCCACCCGCTGCACACCCTGCCCGCCGGGATGCATCTTTATTCCGCGATAGGACGAATGAACCGGCTGCGTATCCGCCATCTTGCCGTTACGGGCGTGGACGGCGACATCGTCGGCATGGCCACGCCGCGTGACCTGCTTCGCTCACGCGCCAACGAGGCGATCATTCTCGGCGACGAGATCGAATCGGTGAGCGACGGGGCGGGGCTTGCGGCGGCGCGCGCCAAACTGCCCATGCTTGCCAGGGGGCTTGTGGACGATGAAATGGACGCGCGCGGCATATGCGCGGTGATCAGCGCCGAGCTGTGCAACCTGACCCGGCGCGCGGCGGAGATCGCCGAGATACGCATGGAGGAGGCGGGCCGGGGCAAGCCGCCCGTGCCCTATGCGGTGATGGTGCTCGGTTCGGGAGGCCGCGGCGAGAGCCTGCTGGCGCCTGATCAGGACAACGCCATCGTTTACGAGAGCGGCGAGCCCGGCGGCGCGGAGGATGAATGGTTCGCCGCGCTCGGGCGTCACATCGCGGATCTGCTCGATGAAGCGGGCGTGCCCTATTGCAAGGGCGGCATCATGGCCCGAAACGCCGAATGGCGGAAAAGCCGGCAAGGCTGGCAGTCCACCATCGACGAATGGGTGCGCAAATCCCGGCCGCAGGATCTTTTGAATGTCGATATCTTCTTCGACGGCGTATTCGTTCACGGAACGTCAGAGCTGTCCGACGGGATCTGGCGCTATGCGTATGCGCGCGCCCACGCGTCTCCATCCTTCCAGAACCTGCTGACCGAACTGGCGCGTCAATGGCAATCGCCCTTGAAGCTGTTCGGAGGATTTCGTGCCGACCGGGACAACCGCACCGACCTGAAACGGAGCGGATTGTTGCCGATATTCACCGGCGCGCGCGTCCTCTCCATCAGGCATCAGATCCTGGCGCGGAGCACTTCGGAACGGTTGCGGGCTACGGCGCGGAAAGGCGTCATGACCGAAGATGCCGCCGAGGCCGTGCTTGCCGCGCACGAGACGATCCTCAAGGCGATCCTGGGGCAGCAGCTTCGCGATATGTCGGCCGGTGTGCCGCTTTCCAATCTCGTTGAAACCGGGCGGCTTGGAACGCGCGAGAAGCGACTGCTGCGGCAGGCGGTTCGCGAAATCGAGCTGATCGTGGACATGGTCGCGGAAGCGCGATTCTAGAGCGAGATCCGATAAATCGGACACCATCCCCGCTTTCGCGGGGACAAGTTTTTCGAATCGAGCCTGAAGCAAACAGATGCAGATCAGGGTCGTTTCCGAAAGAAATGATCCTGATCTAGCGCAGAATGGGACTGTCCCTACATTCGCGCGGGAAAGCGTCTCAAAAAATCATGGCTACGCAAAATTGATCCTGATTACCAACAATCCTCAGCCATGTTTCCGCCAGCCGAATCGTTGATGTCGTCAGTATTTGTGGGAGGTACGACATGCCACGCAACAAGGTGCAATTCCAGAAGGGCCTATCGG
>JBHJOB010000023.1:0-27131 GCA_050330195.1 Rhodomicrobiaceae bacterium
GTCATTCCCGCGCTGGAGCAGATCATCAAGCGCGGCGGGCAGCTCGGCGTGCGCGAGATGGTCATCGGCATGGCGCATCGCGGCCGGTTGAACGTGCTCGCCAATGTGATGAGCAAGCCGTATCGGGCGATCTTCCACGAGTTCAAGGGTGGCTCCGCCAATCCGGACGATGTCGAAGGGTCAGGCGACGTCAAATACCATCTGGGCGCATCCTCCGACCGGGAATTTGACGGGAACAATGTTCACCTTTCGCTGACCGCAAATCCCTCGCATCTGGAAATCGTCGATCCCGTCGTACTCGGCAAGGTTCGCGCCAAGCAGGACCAATTGCGCGATAAGGATCGGGAAAAGGTCATGCCGCTGCTGCTCCACGGCGATGCGGCTTTCGCGGGCCAAGGCGTCGTGGCGGAATGCTTTGGCCTTTCCGGCCTGAAAGGCCACCGCACCGGCGGCTCGGTCCACGTCATCATCAACAACCAGATTGGCTTCACGACCGCGCCGCGCTTTGGCCGCTCGTCGCCTTATTCGTCCGACGTCGCCCGCATGATCGAGGCGCCGATCTTCCACGTCAACGGCGACGATCCCGAAGCCGTCGTGCACGTCGCCAAGGTCGCGACCGAATTCCGGCAGCAATTCCACAAGCCGGTCGTCATCGACATGTTCTGCTATCGCCGCCACGGTCACAATGAAGGCGACGAGCCGATGTTCACCCAGCCGCTGATGTACAAGAAGATCCGCGAGCATCCGCTGGTGACCGATATTTACGGCGACCGTCTGGTCGAGGAAGGCCTCCTCAAGAAGGGCGAGGTCGACGAGCTTCGCGAGCAGGTGTCCCAGCATCTGGAAAGCGAATTCGAGCTCGCCGAGAACTACCGTCCGAACAAGGCCGACTGGCTGGATGGCCGCTGGGCCGGCCTGACGCGGCCGGAAGAAGGTCCGCGCAAGGGCCAAACCGCCGTCAGCGTGGACACGATTCGCAAGGTCGGCGAAAAAATCACCGAGCTGCCCGCAGATTTCAACGCCCACCGCACGATCGAGCGCCTGTTCAGGAACCGCCGCAAGATGATCGACGAGGGCAAGGGCGTCGATTGGGCGATGGCGGAAGCGTTGGCGTTCGGCACGCTGGTCAATGAAGGATTTCCGATCCGCCTGTGCGGTCAGGATGTCGAGCGGGGCACCTTCTCGCAACGCCACGCGGTGCTCATCGATCAGGTTACGGAGAAAAAATACCGGCCGATCAATCACATCGCCAAGGGGCAGGCCAAGCTCGACGTCATCAATTCAATGCTCTCCGAGGAAGCGGTACTCGGTTTCGAATATGGCTACAGCCTTGCCGAGCCGATGGCGCTGGTGCTCTGGGAAGCGCAGTTCGGCGATTTTGCCAATGGCGCGCAGGTCATCATCGACCAGTTCCTCGCTGCCGGCGAGCGGAAATGGCTGCGCATGTGCGGCCTCGTCATGCTGCTGCCTCACGGTTACGAGGGGCAAGGGCCGGAGCATTCCTCCGCGCGCCTTGAGCGCTTCCTCCAGCTTTCCGCGGAAGACAACTGGCAGGTCGCGAATTGCACGACGCCGGCGAACTATTTCCACATTCTCCGCCGGCAGATGCACCGCAAATTTCGTAAACCCCTCATACTGATGACGCCCAAGTCACTGCTGAGGCACAAGCGCGTCGTCTCCGAGTTGCAGGAATTCACCGATCAGGCGACCTTCCACCGTGTCTTGTGGGACAGCGCCGAAACCGGTCAGAGCGAGAACATCGAGCTGGTGCCCGATAACGAGATCAAGCGTGTCGTGATGTGCTCGGGCAAGGTCTATTACGATCTGTTCGAGGAGCGCGAAAACCGCAAGATCAACGATATCTACCTGATGCGCCTGGAGCAGCTTTACCCGTTCCCGGCCCGTGCCCTGATTCAGGAACTGGGCCGCTTCCCCAATGCGGAAATGTACTGGTGTCAGGAAGAGCCCAAGAATATGGGGGCGTGGAGCTTTATCGAGCCGAATATCGAATGGGTGCTCGACCACATCAACGCGAGACATCGCCGGCCGGGCTATGTCGGACGCGCGGCCACCGCGTCGACGGCGACCGGCCTGATGAGCAAGCACATGGCTGAGTTGAGGGCCTTCCTCGACGAGGCATTGACGACATAAAGCGAGAAGCGGAGCGAGGCGCACGGCGCCAAAAAGGAAGATAGATCAATGGCGACTGAGATTCGTGTGCCGACATTGGGGGAATCCGTAACGGAAGCGATCGTTGGCAAATGGTACAAGAAGGCCGGTGACAGCGTTCAGGCCGACGAGCCGATTGTCGAGTTGGAAACCGACAAGGTGACGCTGGAAGTCAACGCCCCGTCCGCCGGCGTGATCTCGGAGATCTCCGTTGAGGAAGGCGAGACCGTCGAGGTTGGCGCGGTTCTCGGCGCCATCGGCGAAGGCTCCGGCGCTGCTCCGGCTCCCAAGCAGAAGAAGGACGAGCCCAAACCCTCGTCGAACGGTCAGGAAAAAGCAGCCGCGCCGTCCGCAGAGCCGGCCAAGGCGGCATCATCCGCCGCATCGGAAAATCTGTCCCCGGCCGTCCGCAAGGGCATTGCCGAAAACAATCTCGATCCGTCGCAGATCGAAGGCACCGGCAAGGATGGCCGCATCCTGAAAGGCGACGTTCTGACGGCCCTCGACAGCAGCAGCGCACCCGCGCCGACGACAGCGCGCTCGCCGCGTCCGCCCGTCCGCCAGGAAGATCATGCCCGCGAAGAACGCGTGCGCATGACGAGGCTGCGCCAGACCATTGCGAAGCGCCTGAAGGAATCGCAGAACACCGCCGCGATGCTGACTACCTTCAACGAGGTGGACATGTCCGCGATCATGAGCGCTCGCTCTCAGTACAAGGATTTGTTCGAGAAGAAGCATCAGGTCAAGCTCGGCTTCATGGGCTTCTTCGTGAAGGCCTGTATCCATGCGCTGCACGAAATTCCGGCGGTGAACGCGGAGATCGACGGCGAAGATCTTGTCTACAAGAATTACTACAATATCGGCATAGCCGTCGGTACGGATCGCGGTCTCGTCGTTCCGGTCCTGCGCGATGCGGACCGCCTCAACATGGCGCAGATCGAAAAAGGCATTGCCGATTTCGGCCGCAAGGCGCGCGACGGCAAGCTCGGCATCGAGGACATGCAGGGCGGCACCTTCACCATCTCCAATGGCGGCATCTACGGTTCGCTGATGTCCACCCCGATCCTGAACGCGCCGCAATCCGGCATCCTCGGCATGCACAAGATTCAGGATCGCCCGGTCGTGATCGACGGCAAGGTGGAAGTGCGTCCGATGATGTATCTGGCGCTGAGCTACGATCACCGCATCGTCGACGGCAAGGAAGCGGTCACCTTCCTCGTCCGTGTGAAAGACAGCCTGGAAGACCCGCAGCGCCTGGTTCTGGATCTTTAAATTCCTCTCCCTTTAGCGGAGATGAAAACAACATGACCGCTCAAGGTCGGGTCCTGGCGACAGATTGTTGACGCCCAAGATCTCGCGGTCGACCGTCCGAGAGGATCTCATGGCAGATAAATACGATCTCATTGTCATCGGCACCGGCCCCGGCGGCTATGTCTGCGCGATCCGCGCGGCACAGCTCGGCATGAAGGTTGCGGTCGTCGAGAAACGCGCAACCCATGGCGGAACCTGCCTGAATGTCGGCTGCATCCCGTCCAAGGCGATGCTTCACGCCTCGGAGCTTTTCGAAGAAGCAGCCAATGGCATGAGCCATATGGGCATCAAGGTAAAGCCGCAGCTCGATCTGAAGGGTATGCTCGCCTACAAGGACGAAGGCGTCGAAGGCAATACAAAGGGCGTCGACTTCCTGCTCAAGAAGAACAAGGTCGAGACCTATCACGGTGCCGGCAGGATCGTGGCCGCAGGCAAGGTCGAAGTGCGGTCCGAAAATGGCGGCGATCAGCAAACGCTGGAAACCAAGGCGATCGTGATTGCCACGGGGTCGGACGTGGCGCGGCTGCCCGGCATCGAGATTGACGAGAAGAAGGTGGTTTCCTCCACCGGCGCGCTGGAGTTGCCCGAAGTTCCGAAAAAGCTGCTGGTCGTCGGCGGCGGCATCATCGGCCTTGAACTCGGCTCGGTCTGGCGGCGTCTGGGCGCGGAAGTGACCGTCGTTGAATTTCTCGACCGTATCATTCCCGGCATGGACGGAGAGGTCGCAAAGCAGTTTCAGCGCATTCTCGGCAAGCAGGGCATCACCTTCAAGCTTGGCCACAAAGTCACGGGCGTGGAGACGAACGGCTCCGGCGTGAAGGCCACCATCGAGCCGTCGAACGGCGGCGACAAGGAAACGTTCGACGCCGATATCGTGCTTGTCGCAATCGGCCGGGTTCCCTACACGGACGGCCTCGGGCTGGAAGATGCCGGCGTCAAGCTGGACAACCGGCGGCGCGTCGTCGTGGATGAGCATTACGCCACGAATGTCGACGGCATCTATGCGATTGGCGATGTGATCGCGGGACCGATGCTCGCGCACAAGGCCGAGGATGAAGGCCTCGCGCTTGCGGAAATCCTTGCTGGGCAGGCCGGCCACGTCAATTATGACGTCATCCCCAACGTGATCTACACCTATCCGGAGGTCGCCTCCGTCGGCAAGACCGAGGAGGAGTTGAAGGAAGCGGGCACGACGTTCAACAGCGGCAAGTTTCCGTTTACCGCCAATGGCCGCGCCAAGGTCAATCGCCAGACGGAGGGCTTCGTCAAGGTTCTCGCCGATGAAAAGACCGACCGCGTGCTCGGGGTTCACATTGTCGGCCCCGATGCCGGCAACATGATTGCCGAAGCGGCGGTGCTGATGGAGTTCGGCGGATCGGCGGAAGATCTCGCGCGCACCTGTCACGCTCACCCGACGCTGAGCGAGGCGATCAAGGAAGCCGCCATGGCCGTCGGCAAGCGCGCCATTCATATGTAGGCGGCCGGCGGGAATCTTTCAGTCCGACAAGGATTTGGCTTGACGGCGGCAGAGGCTCGCACGCTCTCAGCGCCCTCTGAAACGAATTGCCCCGGCTCGGAAGCCGGGGCGTAGTCTTCAAAAAGTTGTCGGTAGTATACCGGGGGGTGAAATATGACCTGGAGAATTCACTCTTTGTCCACATCAGGACTAACACCCCTACTATAGAACCCAGATTCTATTGTGCATCACCCGTCAGGGTGACGGTTACGGGAAACTTATCCCGCATTGCGCGATTCATTGTGCTGGAACACCCAGCTTTCGCTGATCGGCCGGCCTGCAAGTTCAAGAATTGCACGGAGATCGGTCGTCTCACCGGCAATCGGCGTGTAGTCGAAAATGCCGCGCCAGCGTTTCGTGCCGACGATTCGGTAGGCCGAGACCGCGTCGAAGCCGCCACGATTTGCCGTGACCTGAAGCTTGACGCCATCACTATTCTCAAGCTTGCCAAGTTCGCCGCCTTCAAAGTCGATGACATATTTGCGCACGCCGACACGCTTCTTAGTGCCCGGAATTCCGCCCTCGCCGCAGCGCGTTGCCACGACGCAGGCAAGATCCTGCTGGACAGGCGACTCGTCGCGCCAGTGCAGCCGATAGCCGAGCGCGATCCGGCCGCCCCGGCGGAACGGCTCCTTCGGGTTCCAGAAGGCAACGACGTTGTCATTGGTTTCGTCGTCGGTCGGGATTTCCAAGAGCTGAACCGCGCCTTCGCCCCAGTCTCCGAGCGGCTCCACCCACACGGACGGCCGGCGATTGTAGAAGACATTGTCGTCCTGATAGGCGTCGAAACTGCGTTCGCGCTGCAAAAGGCCGAACCCTTTCGGCGAAGCATCGAAAAACGAGCTGAGCTTGACCTCGGGCGGGTTGTTCAGCGGACGCCAGATATGCTCGCCTGCCCCGGTCCAGATCGCCAGACCGTCGCTGTCATGAATCTCCGGCCGCCAATCCGTTCCGGCGTGGCGATTGGTCTTGCCGTACCAGTACATGCTGGTCAACGGCGCGATGCCGAGCCGCCGGACATCCTCGCGCGCGTGCACAACCATGTCGACATCGGTAATGACGCCCGTCTTGCGGACGGCGCGAATGCGGTAGGCGCCGGCCACGCTCGGGCTGTCCAGCATGGCGTAGACCATCATGCCGTCATCGCCGTCAAGCCGTTCGATCCAGAAATTGCTGAAGCGCGGAAACTCTTCCGGGTCAGGCATTCCCGTATCGATGGCCAATCCCCGGGCGGAGAGGCCATATTGGCCGGTTTCGCCTGGCGCCCGGAAATAGGATGCGCCCAGAAACGACAGCCAGTCCGGCTCGCCTTTCGCACGCATGATCCTGAGACCGGCAAATCCGGTGTCCTCGGACAGCGCGCGGGCAAAGCCTGCATTGCCGAATGAGAAAAGCCGGTCGTTGTACAGCACTTCGCGCGAGACGCCGTCCTGCACGAGAAACACCCGCACCGGCTCCATGAAGTAGCGTCCGACATGGAACAACTCGACGGGATATGAATCGTTCGATGGCCACACCGACTGATCGGAGCGATAGCGGATCTGCTGATGCGCGTCGTAGTCAATTCGCTGGATCAGTTCGCGATTGCTCGGAACCGGCGGTTGATAGGGCAGTTGCGCGACAGCTTCGGCCCATTTCTGCAGAGCCTCCCAGCTGAAGCGGACAGCGCCTCCGAAGGAAAGGGCTGCGTGAGCGGGCGACGGCCCGAGAGCGGCGGCGGCTAGGGCAGCACCACCTGATAGGAACATGCGTCTCGTGATCATGAGGGATATCTTGATTGATTTGGAGCATTCAGACTGACAATCCCGGAGCGCTTACGACGTAGTCATAGCCTGTCATGCTAATAACTCCAGATGATTGCGGTTCTCATAGCTTTGTTGTTGCGGTTCAACTGGTCCAGCGGCGGTGACAGCCTTCCGGACCTCCGTGGTTCTCCTGCGCCCAAATATCGTGAGGATATTAACCATAATATGCCGCCCGGATGGCCAAATCATGATGCGTCGATCCGCTTTCAGGTCGTCGCCGGCCATACAGCGGTTTCAGGTGGCATTCGATTCCAGATCCGCGAGGATCTGGCGGGCCCTCTCGCAATCTGCTTCCATCTGCGCGGCAAGATCATCGCCCGACCGGAACTTGGCGTCAGCGCGAATAAAGTCAACAAATTCGACCTTGATGCGCTTGCCGTACAGATTACCCTGGAAATCGAACAGGAAGGTTTCAAGCAATGGCGGTCCTGCATCGAAGGTTGGCCGCGTGCCCAGATAGGCTGCTCCGTGCCGCCATACGCCGTCGACGAGCACCCGCACGGCGTAAATTCCGTGGCCCAGCGACTGGCCTTCCGACAACCTGACATTGGCGGTTGGAAAACCCAGCCCCTTGCCGCGTCCCGCGCCTGATTCGACCGTGCCCTCGACCTGCCATAGCGCACCCAGCATCTCGGCTGCTCCTGCGACTTCGCCTTCCGCCAGCATCTCACGCACACGGGTCGAGGAGAAGATCTCGCCGGATGTGCCGACGGCTTCCACGACCGTAACGCCGAAACCGTATTTTTCGCCGAGCGCGCGAAGAATCTCCGGATTGCCTTGCCGATTCTTGCCGAAAAAGAAGTTGAAGCCGGTTGTCGCGTGGCTGATCGCAAAGCCCTCGACGAGCACGTCGTGAACGAATGTTTCCGCGCTCAAGCCCGCCAGTTCGGCATCGAAAGGCAGGACCGCCACCAGATCGAGGCCGCAATCCGCAAGCAGCTCAAGCTTGCGATTGAGCGTCGTGAGCTGGAAAAGCGGCTTTTGCGGCTGGAAGAACTTGCGCGGATGCGGCTCGAACACCATCGCCCCGAAAGCTTTGCCCGGCGGGGCGGCCTGTCTGGCGACGTCCAGAACCTTGCGATGCCCCCGGTGGACGCCATCGAAATTGCCGATAGCAAGTGAGGCGCCCTTGAGCGCCTCCGGTATATCGATCCAGCCGTGAAAAACGTCCATGGAACACCAGGTTGATATGCGTTATGAGCGGGCGCGTCCGGCGCATTTCCGCCTATGTCAGGCCTCGCGCGAAGGCACCATCAGCAGGGCCTCACCGTCCAATACCGTTTTGCCATTGACTGAGCAATCGCAACTAAAGATGACACGCTTCTTTTCCGGCAGCAGTTCCACGATCCGGGCCGTCGCGATGACTTCGTCCCCGATCCGCACAGGGCGACGGAAATTGACGCTTTGCGATACGTATATTGCGCCGGGGCCAGGAAGTATCGTTCCAAAAATCGTAGAGATGTAGCTCGCTGTCAGAGCGCCATGCGTGATGCGTCCCTTGAAAGCTGAAGCTGTTGCAAAGTCTTCATCGAGGTGAATTGGATTGTCATCTCCAGATAACTCTGCGAATTGGCTCACATCGTTTTCATGAATGCGGCGCACATAAGTCGCTTCCATGCCAATTGTCAGGTCTTCGAAGAAATGCCCCACTTCCTTCTTGGAACTCATAGACTCACTCTCCCCATCAGTTTTGCCTAATCATTTTGCACAGCACAACGGATTTTGCACAGCAAAAAATCGCGGTAAGATTGATGCGCGAAAGCAGGCCGGAGAATGCTGATGAGATTGACGCGGGAGAGCTACCAGACGAGTTTAGGCAAGGCTGCTACCGGCGGGATGGGACAACCGGAAAACAGCTCCGACAGAACCGCAGGCGTCAGAGCGGCGCCGGCGCCTCCGGCCATGTGCACTGCGCTGGCAATGTAGATGCTGTCTATTTTTTGTGCAGCAGCGCCGGCGATGTCGGTACGGATGCCGTCGCCGATCGCGACGATTCTGTGTTTCGGTATCTCGGCGCCACGCTTTTCTTCCGCCAGTGCGAAGGCCAGATCATAGATCGGCTTGTGCGGCTTGCCGGCATAGACGACTTCGCCGCCAATCGCGGCATAGGCTTCCGCCAGCGCGCCGGCGCAATAGATGAGCCGCTCGCCCCGTTCGACCTTGATGTCCGGGTTGGCGCAGATCATCGGAAGGCCGAGGCTGCGCAGTTCCTGCAACTGGCCGGCGTAATCGTCAGGCGTTTCGACCTCGTCGTTCCAGAGCCCCGAGCAGACAACGACCGCGCTGTCGTCTGTTCCGCCGAGTTGAACGCCGAGGCCGTCGAAAATCGGCAGGTCGCGCTCGGGACCGAGATGAAAGACCGACTTCCCCGCATATTCTGCGATCAGCCGCCGGGTGACATCGCCGGATGTTGCAATGGCGTCGTAGCAATCCGCAGGCACGCCAATATCGCGCAGCTGCTCGGCAGCCGTCTCATGGGGACGCGGAGAGTTCGAGATCAGGATCAGCGTGCCGCCACCCTGCCGGAAGAGCTGGCAGGCTTCGATCGCGTGAGCGAACGGCTGCAAGCCATTATGCATGACGCCCCATATGTCCGTCAGCCAGACGTCATAGCGGCGGGAAAAACTGGAAATTGAGTCCAGAACGGGGATGGTCGGCATGTGAACGGTCATAGGGTTTGCTAGGGTCGCAGCCATGGAAGGTCAAGCACGAAAGGAGTCTTACACCGGCTTGATTGCACATATATGGCAGTTGCGGCCTCAGACGGCCATACGCGAAAGACCGCCTCGCACTCCCCCGTCTCCGGCCAAGAAGTCAAACCCGAGATATTGCCCTCGCAATAGTTTTCAAATGTTCTGTCTCGCCGAAAACGTGCCGGTATGCAGGCCGCATTCAACCTTGCCCTTGCCTCGCCAGCGCCCGGCGCGCGGATCTTCACCCGGCGCGACCCGGCTGGTGCATGGCATGCAGCCGATCGAGGCATAGCCGAATTTTTCCAGCGGATGCAGCGGCAGGCCAAGTTTGCGAAAACGCTCAACGACTTCACTGCGGCCGAGAAGCGCCAGCGGGTTGAATTTGAGACGCGGACCATCGGCCTCCACTACGGGGATATCCGCACGGCTGGCGCCCTGATAGCGCTTGCGCCCATTGGCCCAGACGTCGAAACCTTCAAGGGCGCGGCTGAGCGGCCGCACCTTGCGCAAAGCGCAGCAGGCGTCGGTGTCACGAGTGAACAGGTCGCCCTCGGAGTCTTCCATTTCGGCTTCAACTGCGTCGGGCGTCAGGGCGCGCAGGTTGTTCAGGCCGAGACGCTCCCGCAACAGATCGCGGTAGGCAAGGGTTTCAGGGAAAAGATAGCCGGTGTCGATCATCAGGATCGGTATGCTTCGGTCGATGTGCGCCGCTGCGGCCAGAAGGACTGCGGACTCGGCGCCGAAGGACGATACGATAGCGAACCGCCCCGCCGTTGCGGCGTCCGCCGCCTCTGCAACGATGTCCTCGGGCGAGGCATGGGCCAGCGATGTGTTCAGTTCCGATGCGCGCAGATGTACCGGGTCCACCGACAGAGCGGGATTTGAAGCACCTGCCTGATGGCTTGCTTCGTGACGCGCGCGGGTGTCATGCATGGCTTGCCCCTTGACCGACAAAACGAACTCATTCGTCGAATTTGTTCTACAAACAGAACGCATCTGTCAAGTTAACAAACAACGCAATGCGCCTTGGCGCTCGACAAAAACCTGTGATCGAAATTGAGGCTGTTTTCAACGCGGGAGTTTTCGTGTATTGAAAACGCCCGGCGCCGCAAAAGGATGTGCGGTATTCGGCTTGCCCGGAGGGTGATTGATGCAAAGCAAAGTGCGATTTAACTGACAAGCGGCGCATCATAGCGAACCATAACTTCGCCCGGCCGCAGCCAATCTTTATTTCAAACTCTGATAATTAGCGGCACGAGCGAAACCATGTTCTCCTGGTTCGAGAATCTCATTGACCCTTTTCGGCCTCACTCACTTGAGCAACCTCCCGAGGAGTGGGCCCGGTTTTTCTGGTTCTACACCCGTCAGGTCTGGCCCTTTTTCGTCGCCGTCCTGTTTTTCGGGATGCTCGGCGGCATCATCGAGCTGTCCCTGTTCGCCTTTCTCGGGCAACTCGTGGACCTTGCGCGGGACGCGGAAAGCCCTGACGACTTCTTTGCACGTCACGGAGAAACGCTGATCTGGATGGCGGCGGTCGCGGTCATCTTGCGGCCCCTGGTTTTCGCTCTGCAGATCATGTCCGTCAATCAGGCCATCAGCGCGAATTTCAGCAACATGATCCGCTGGCAGGCGCATCGTTATATTCTGCGGCAGAGCATGTCGTTCTTTCAGAACGATTTTGCCGGACGCATCGCGCAGCGCGTCATGTCCACGGGACACGCCCTGCGAATGACGGTCGTTCAGGTCACGGATGCGCTGTGGTTCGTCTCCATCTATGCGATCGGCACGGTTGTCCTGTTCTGGAATGCGGATGCGCGTCTGATGACGCCCATCGTGATCTGGCTCGCGCTCTATATCGCGTTCATGGTCTATTTCGTGCCCAGGTTGAAGGACAGTTCCGCCGAAATGTCCGAGGCGCGGTCTCTGCTGACGGGACGTGTCGTCGATAGCTACACCAATATCGGCACCGTCAAGCTGTTCGCGCATACGCAGACGGAGGACCGCTATGCGCGCGAGATCATGGAGGACCATACGCGGAAGTTCTACCACATGCAGCGGCTGTTCAGCGCTTACGACATCAGCGTCAATTGCCTGAACGGTCTCATGATTGCCAGCACAAGCGGTCTGGCGCTCTGGCTGTGGAGCCAGGGGGAGATCACGCTTGGCACGGTTGCGCTGGCTTGCGGTCTGGCGATCCGGATTGACGGTATGGCCGGGCGTATCATGTTCGTCATGACCAATATCTTCGAGAATATCGGCATGGTTCAGGAGGGTACGCAGAGCATTTCCCGTCCGATCGAGATCACCGACAAGGAGACGGCCCAGCCGCTCAGGGTGACGCGCGGCGAGATCCGCTATGAGCGCATCATGTTCCATTATGGCAAGGAGGGCGGGCTGATCGACGATCTGTCGCTGACGATCCGGCCCGGCGAAAAGGTCGGGCTCGTCGGCCGCTCCGGCGCCGGGAAATCGACCCTCATCAATCTGCTGCTGCGCTTCCATGATCTGGAAGGCGGCCGCATCCTGATTGACGGGCAGGACATCTCGCTGGTCACGCAGGATTCCCTGCGCGCCAATATCGGCGTCGTGACACAGGATACCTCGCTGCTCCACAGGTCGGTGTACGAAAACATCCAGTATGGCCGACAGGAAGCCAGCGCGGCGGAGATCATGAGCGCGGCCCAGCGTGCTCACGCCCATGATTTTGTCCAGGATCTTGTGGATCTGAAGGGCCGCGAGGGATATGACGCTCATGTCGGGGAGCGTGGCGTCAAGCTGTCCGGCGGGCAGCGCCAGCGTATCGCGATCGCCCGCGCGCTTCTCAAGAATGCGCCGATCCTCGTGCTGGACGAGGCGACCTCCGCGCTCGACTCCGAGGTCGAGGCGGCCATTCAGGAACAGCTCTATAATCTCATGCAGGGCAAGACCGTGATCGCCATCGCCCACCGTCTCTCGACGATCGCCGCGATGGACCGCCTCATCATCATGGATCAGGGCCAGATCGTCGAGGAAGGCAGCCACGCGGACCTGTTGACCGAGGGCGGCATCTACGCGCAGCTCTGGTCGCGGCAATCCGGCGGGTTCATTCTGGAAGACCAGACCGAATAGGTCAAACTACGCGCCGCCACCGGTCAGACTCGAATTGCCAGCGCCGTGACCTAATAGTGACTGTGTAGTTACTTTCAGAATTCCGCCAATGATATGAATGGCTTGGCACGCAGTTCAACCACGCATTGGCGGCAACTGATATTTGCGGGCCGATAGCCCCGTCTGTCCCGAACTCTCATTTCGTGGCAACGGGGCTGTCATCCGTACGGCTACTGCGGTATTCTACTAAAGTTGATAGTTTAAGAGGGATGATTGGCGGCTTATGCGGCCGCTTTTCTCACGGGAAATGCGCAACGGGTTGAACAAGATCGGTGAAGAACGTGACGAGAGCGCGTTCCGATCATTATTCCTGACGTTCGGTCCCAAGGTCAGGGCGATGTTACTGAAGCAGGGCGCGGACGCCGCGACTGCCGAGGACATTGTTCAGGACACGATGCTTGCTGTCTGGTCTAAGTCCCATCTTTTCGAGGAAAACAAGGGGACATTCGCCAGCTGGATTTACGCGATTGCCCGTAATTTGCGCACCGACCGCGTCAGACGGCAGGTCGTCTGGGAGCGGTTACGCGACGATCTTGCGCGATATTATTGTTCGGAACCGGTTGAACACGCCGCAGCCCGGACCGACCAGGAACGTCAGGACATCGGCGAGGCGCTTGGCGGCCTGCCCCCCGAACAATTGCAAGTCGTAAGGCTTTCATTTATCGAGGGCCTTTCCCAAGTAGAAATAGCTGATTCTCTTAAACTCCCTCTCGGGACGGTCAAATCTCGCATGCGCCTTGCTGTCCAGAAATTACGGTGCTCGGTCGAGGATGACGACGCATGAGCATACGTAATCATCCGCATGCCAGCACGCTGCTGTCCTATGCCTCCGGCACCCTGCCGGGCGCGATCGCGGGACTCGTGGCATGTCATGTATCGCTGTGCACGAAATGTTTCGAGCAGGCGCGGCGGCTCGAAATGGTCGGCGGTCTTCTGCTTGAACAGGTGGACGCCTATGGTTCCGCCGAGCCTGCGCGAATGCCTGCGGCGCGAGAAAATCCGTTCCCGCCGCAAAAGATCCGCGATCTGGACCCGCGTCAGGCCGCTGCCATGCGAGCCGCCGCAGATCCCCTCCTTCCGCCACCGCTTGCGCGTTATCTCGGCATGTCGGCCGACGAAATCCCGTGGCGGCCGGTGGTCAAGGGGCTCCAGCAATATTGGATCAAGCTGCCGAAGGGCGCCGGCTACATGCGGCTGCTCAAGGCTCCGCCGCGCTTTCGCCTGCTGGAGCATACCCATCGCGGCATGGAATTGACGATGGTGCTCAAGGGCTCTTACTCGGACAGTACGGGAGAATATTTCCGGGGCGATGTCGCGGATCTGTGCGACGATGTGCAACATACGCCGCGGGTCTCAAAACAGGGAGAATGTATCTGTATTATTGCCAGTGAGACATTGCCCAGATATACGCAACTCTTTGCGCGGGTCATGCAGCCTTTTCTTAAAATTTGATCGGTCGGAGTCGGCTGCGAAGCGGCACGGCCAAGAGGTGAATTTAGGCATAATTGCTTAGCCGGTTGGAATTCGTACAGCCGTGTCAGAAGAGTGACGACCCGGTTACTTCAGGTGTTTTAATAAGAATATCAGTGTCTTGACATGGCGATTCTTTGGGCGACGCCGGAGTGTGATAGCCAGAACGCTATAGGCTGGCTTCTCCCGAATTGCTGATTTCAGTCGGCAGGACTATTCTCCGAATGGTTACTGCGATACTCTACTAAAGTTGACAGACGAAGCACGTCCGGCGGCTCATGCGGCCGTTTTTTCTCGTGGGAATGCGTAACGGGGTGAGCAAGATCGCTGAAAAACGTGACGACAGCACGTTTCGCTCATTATTTCTGACATTCGGTCCCCGGGTCAGAGCGATGCTGATGCGCCAGGGAGCCGATCGCGCCACGGCTGAAGACATCGTTCAGGACACGATGCTTGCCGTCTGGAGCAAATCCCACCTGTTCACCCGTGATCGCGGCGCCCTTTCCACATGGATATTTACAATTGCAAGGAATCTGCGTACGGATCGTATCCGGCGTCAGATCGTCTGGGAAAAATATTGCGGAGATCTCGGGGAGCTTCAGACTGAAGAAAAGCTTGCCGATGAGCAGGTCTCGCATGAGCAGGAACGCATTCATCTCACTCAGGCCATTGCCGCGCTGCCAGCGGAGCAAGCCCAGGTCATCGAACTGTCTTATATTCACGGCCTGTCTCAGAACGAAATCGCCGAGAGGCTGGACGTCCCTCTGGGAACGGTAAAATCCCGGATGCGGCTTGCATTCGAGAAACTGCGCTGCTCGGTGGAGAGCGAATGATGACCATTCGCAAACACCCTGATCCCAGCATCCTCTTATCTTATGCGGCAGGCGCTCTGCCAGGCGCTCTGGCCGGCGTGGTGGCGTTTCACCTGTCGATGTGTCCGCGCTGCAGAGCGGATGTGCGCAGGCTGGAGATGCTAGGTGGGCTGTTGCTCGAACGCGAAGGCGGCATCGAGGCACTGGGTTCGGCGAAACGGCAGACCGCCGAACACGGAGCCGGGCACGCAAGTCTCGGCGCCGAGCCGGATCAACATCCCGCCCTGGCCGATCTTGCCTGCGAGATCCTGCCGCTGCCGCTCGTGCGCTATCTGGGCATGACAGTGGACGATATTCCGTGGCAATCCCTCCCCAAGGGAATGAAACAATATTGGGTGAAACTGCCGGAAGGCTCCGGACTGATGCGTCTGTTGAAAGCGCCGGCGAAGTCCGAGCTTCTGGCGCATTCGCATCGCGGCATGGAACTCACGATGATCCTGACCGGCACTTACACCGACCATACGGGCGATTACACACGCGGTGAAGTGACTGAAATGACTCCCGGCACGCATCATCATCCGAAAATTACGAGCGATACCGAATGCATATGTATCATCGCCAGCGAGGCAAGGCCGCGCTACAGCAAGTGGTACGCCCGGATGATGCGGCCCATCCTCGGCTTCTGAGTCGCGTCAGCGGTCCGGCCGTCCGGTTCCGTCTTGCCCGCCAGCAGCCCTATAAAATCATTGAATGCTTGAATTTTTCTGCCGGCATACGGTTCATCGCGGATTATTGGCACTCGCCACTTGACAGTGCTAACAATTCTGCCTAGATGGCTGGCAGAGGCGTCGGAGCGTCGAATTCAGCTCCCCTCAATCAAGCATTGTCCAGTCATATTATGGAGGTCTACCGATGAAGTTTCGTCCGCTTCACGATCGTGTCGTGGTTCGCCGCATCAACGCAGAAGAAAAAACCGTTGGCGGCATCATCATCCCCGACACCGCACAGGAAAAGCCGCAGCAGGGCGAAGTTGTTGCTGTCGGTCCCGGCGCGCATGGCGACGATAACGAGCTGATCCCGCTGGATGTCAAGGCAGGCGATCGCGTTCTGTTCGGCAAATGGTCCGGCACGGAAGTCAAGATCGATGGCGAAGACCTGCTGATCATGAAGGAAAGCGACATCATGGGCATTCTTGAAGATGTCGCATCCGGCAAGAAGAAAGCCGCGTAATTCCTACGGTATATTAAGGAGACATTCAAATGGCTGCTAAAGACGTCAAATTTTCCCAGGATGCACGCGAGCGTATGCTGCGCGGCGTAGACATCCTTGCCGACGCTGTCAAGGTTACGCTCGGTCCCAAGGGCCGCAACGTCGTTCTCGACAAATCCTTCGGCGCTCCCCGCATCACCAAGGACGGCGTGACCGTCGCCAAGGAAATCGAGCTTGAGGACAAGTTCGAGAACATGGGCGCGCAAATGGTGCGCGAAGTCGCCTCCAAGACGAACGACATGGCTGGCGACGGCACAACCACCGCGACCGTTCTGGCTCAGGCGATCGTCCGTGAAGGCGCAAAGTCGGTTGCTGCCGGCGCAAACCCGATGGACCTGAAGCGCGGTATCGACCTGGCTGTGACCTCCGTCGTCAAGGAACTGGCCTCCAAGTCGAAAAAGATCTCCAATTCGAGCGAAGTCGCCCAGGTCGGCACCATCTCCGCGAATGGCGACGCTGAAATTGGGCGCCTGATCTCCGAAGCAATGGAGAAGGTCGGCAATGAAGGCGTCATCACGGTTGAAGAGGCAAAGAGCCTTGAGACCGAGCTGGAAGTCGTGGAAGGCATGCAGTTCGACCGCGGCTATATCTCGCCTTACTTCGTCACCGACGCCGAGAAGATGCGCGTCGAGCTGGACGATCCGCTGATCCTCATTCACGAGAAGAAGCTCTCCAACCTTCAGGCCATGCTGCCTGTGCTGGAAGCTGTCGTTCAGTCCGGCAAGCCGCTGCTGATCATCGCTGAAGACGTCGAGGGCGAAGCTCTGGCAACGCTCGTCGTCAACAAGCTGCGTGGCGGCCTCAAGGTTGCCGCCGTCAAGGCTCCTGGCTTCGGCGACCGCCGCAAGGCCATGCTGCAGGACATCGCGATCCTGACGGGCGGCGAGATGATCTCCGAAGATCTCGGCATCAAGCTGGAAAACGTCACGATCAACATGCTTGGCAGCGCCAAGAAGGTGACGATCACGAAGGACGACACCACGATCGTGGACGGTGCCGGCGAGAAATCCGGCATTCAGGCTCGCGTTGGCCAGATCAAGCAGCAGATCGAGGAAACCACCTCCGATTATGATCGTGAGAAGCTGCAGGAGCGCCTTGCCAAGCTG
Organism: Rhodomicrobiaceae bacterium; assembly: GCA_050330195.1. Taxonomy (GTDB): domain Bacteria; phylum Pseudomonadota; class Alphaproteobacteria; order Rhizobiales; family Rhodomicrobiaceae; genus JAHQVI01. Next base: position 17,299 of record JBHJOB010000023.1, read on the forward strand.
GCTGGCGGTGTTGCCGTTCTCCGCGTCGGCGGTGCGACCGAAGTCGAAGTGAAAGAGAAGAAGGACCGCGTTGACGATGCGTTGAACGCGACCCGTGCAGCGGTCGAGGAAGGCATCGTTCCCGGCGGCGGCGTGGCTCTGCTGCGTGCGATCAAGGCTCTGGCCTCGGTCGAATATGCGAATGAAGACCAGAAGGCCGGTATCAATATCGTCCGCAAGGCGATCCAGACTCCGGCTCGCACGATCGCCGCGAATGCGGGCGAGGACGGCGCTGTCATCGCCGGCAAGATCCTTGAAAAGGATGAGTACAACTACGGCTATAACGCCCAGTCCGGTGAGTATGGCGATCTCGTCAAGCAAGGCGTGATCGATCCGGCCAAGGTGGTGCGCTCCGCTTTGCAGGACGCCGCTTCCATCGCCGGCCTGCTGATCACGACCGAGGCAATGATTGCCGAGAAGCCGAAGAAGGAAAGCGGCGGCATGCCGCAAATGCCCGGCGGTATGGACTACTGATCGCCGCGAATATCAGGCTGCACAATGCGAAGGCCCGCCAATCTGGCGGGCCTTTTTTGTCAGGAGCCCACGGTCAGGTTCGGTAGCGACTCCGCCGGAACAGGAAGACCATCACCAGCCCGGCAAAGAAACCGCCGACGTGAGCCATATAGGCGACGCCGCCGACATCGCCCGTTTGACTCGACGCAGTGATCGCGCCAATTCCGCTGACGAGCTGGATCGCGATCCACAATCCGATGGCGACGATCGCGGGGACTTCCGCAACGCCGCCCCGTCCGACCAGGACCCTGACGCGTCCGCGCGGATGCAGGACGATATAAGCGCCGAGAACACCGGCGATCGCGCCCGACGCGCCGAGATTGGGGATCGAGGATTCCGGCATCACGGCCATCTGCGCAAACGTCGCGAAGACGCCGCAGATAATGTAGAACAGTAGGAAGCGCAGCGATCCGAAATTGTCTTCGACATTATCGCCGAAGATCCACAGATAGAGCATGTTGCCGAACAGGTGCAGCCAGCCGCCATGCATGAACATGGCGGTGAACACGGTCTGTATCTCGCCTGCGGGATCGTCGCGGAACTCGGCGGGGATGAACGCCCATTGCTGGATGAAGGCGTTCCCGCGATCGAGCTGCAGCAGGAAGACAAGGACATTCGCGAGAATGAGAAGATAGGTGATGATCGGTACGCCGCGTCTGGAACTGTTGTCGTCGCCAATGGGAAAAACCATTTCCGTCCCCTTTTCTCAAACGCCCTGATCGGCGCCTCATTCACGCCCTTGCCCTTTCGAGCCTCCGCCCCTGCATGACGGCCGTGACCTCTTGCCGAGACTCCCGCACCTGCAATGATAACGTAATCGTCCATAAACTCGATCCGAACATTGACGGTTCCGTGCCGCCGCTCGTCTTGCCGTGTTGTGCAGCCCGAATGCAATATCAGCTCCATGCCGCCGCGCAACCTTTGCTACGCCCGGCGCGCCGCGACTTTGCTCAGCCTGAGGAGGAACCGCCGTGAGCCCGAGATCCGTTGCGCTGATTACCCATGTCCGCCATTTCGTCGGTCCCGCTACCGTCATACGCCTGCTTCAGGAGGACATGACCATCGTCTGCCACGACCGTAGCTTTTCCGACGCAACCGCGCGAGACACCTTCGAATCCGAGATTCCCGGCGCTCAGCCGCTGGCGGCGACGCAACCGGCGGACATCGCCAGCGAGATCGAGGCGCGTTTCGGCCGTCTTGATGCGCTGATCTCGAACGATCCGCACCCCGCCATCCGCGCGCCTGTCGATGAGGCCGATCCCGACGAGTTTCGCCGCGCCCTGGAAGCGCTGGCAATCTGGCCCTATGAGCTGATCGGCAAACTGACGCCAATGATGAAACGGCAGAATGGCGGGCGCATCCTGCTTGGCACGTCAGCTGCTCCACTCACCGGCATTCCGAACTACTCGATCTACGCGGCGGCGCGCGGCGCGGCCAATGCGCTGGTGCCGAGTCTGGCGCGCGAACTCGCCCGCTGGAATATTTCCGTCAACGCCATTGCACCGAACTACATCAAGAATCCCGACTATTTCCCGCCCGAACTGCTCGCCAACGAAGAGGCCATGAACAAAATGCTGAGGAACATTCCGCTGGGGCGTCTGGGAGAGGCGGATGAAGTCGCCGAGCTGATTGCCTTGTTTGCAACCGGCCGCTGCAACTTCGTCACCGGGCATGTCATTCCGATTGCCGGGGGCTGGGCATAGGCGGTCGGGCGTCCGGCTTCAATGGTCTGTTTGCGACATGATATTATATGGCTGCGACCGGCAGATCATCGCAGTCTTACAGGAGGTTAACGGGGAGCCTTAATATAGATCCTGATACCTTTGGAGCCTTGCAAAAACATCATGTGATCGTCGGAGATTTGTTTCTGATTCTGTCAGTTTAAAATCACAAGATCTGTGAATTATCAGCAATTTATTACGCTCGGTATGCAGAGCAAAACTACGATCAATGAGTGGTTTTTCTCATGTTGCATGACGCCGGATTCCATTGGCTTCCTTATCCATCCTGAAAATTATGGAGTTCTGGCTTTAAACTATGACATTGAGCGTGTATCATTAACCTGCACTAGAAGGGCGCGGTGTTCCGCAAAATCATGCCGACCGACCAGTCAGACCCCTGGCTGGCGTGCGCAACCGCGCGGCGAGACGTTCTAGACGCGAAGATAACAAGCGCCGCTGAAAACATGGCGGTGCCCAAGGGGGGCCAGCACTGAGCTTGCGGGAACATTCCGCATGCCCCTGTCTCGCTGTGCGCATATGCCCGACCGATGGAGTGGCCGTGACTTGACCGTCCGGCCAAGCCGTCAAGTGCGGGCTGAAGATGCATGAAGGCGAGCCGACCGGCTCGCTGAAACTGGAGGTGATTATTATCGTGGTGAATTATCAAGCAGCCAGTCCGAATGCCGAACTCAACCTTCGCGAACAGGCTTACAGCGACAATCCGATATCCGACAGAGCGACGGACCTTTACCGGGGGGAGTATGTCAAGACTTTCGTGGAGAAGTGGGACGAGCTGATCGACTGGGATGCGCGTGCCGAGTCAGAAGGACAATTCTTCATCGACGTCCTGCGTGCCCGGGGGAAATCAACCATTCTGGACGTTGCGACGGGGACCGGATTTCACTCCGTCCGCCTGACACAAGCCGGTTTCAACGTCACCAGCGCGGATGGCTCCGCAACCATGCTGGCCAAGGCGTTCGAGAACGGCCGGAAGCGCGGACTGATCCTGAAGACCGTGCAGGCCGACTGGCGCTGGGTCAATCGCGACATTCACGGCAAATATGATGCGATCATCTGCCTGGGCAATTCCTTCACTCATCTGTACGAGGAACAGGATCGCCGCCGCGCGCTGGCCGAATTCTACGCCGCGTTGAAGCATGACGGCCTGCTCATCATCGACCAGCGGAATTATGACTCCATATTGGATCAGGGCTTCTCGTCGAAGCACAAATATTACTATTGCGGCGACAAGGTTTCCGCCGAGCCGGAACATATCGACGATGGACTTGTCCGCTTCAAATACAGCTTCCCTGACGGCGCATCCTACACGCTGAACCTTTACCCGTTACGCAAGAACTACATGCGTGGTCTGCTGCGGGAAGCCGGGTTCGAGCGCGTGCGCACTTACGGAGATTTTCAGGAAACCTTTCAGGAGAGCGAGCCGGATTTCTTCGTTCACATCGCGGAGAAATCGTCCCTCCCGACGGCACGCTGGACCGGCATTGACAGCAGCACCGAGCAGGCGACCGCCCGCGCCAATACCGAAGTCTATTACGACAGCGAGGATGCCAACACGTTCTACACCTCGGTCTGGGGCGGTGAGGATCTGCACATCGGCTGCTACGAGGATACCAAGGACATCGCGGCCGCCAGCGTGGAGACGGTAGACCGCATGGCGGGGATGCTCAGCAAGCTCGACGAGGACACGCGTGTGCTTGACATTGGCGCGGGTTATGGTGGTTCTGCGCGGCGCATCGCGAGGCAGCACGGCGCGGAAGTGCGTTGCCTGAACATTTCCGAAGCGCAGAACGATGTGAACCGCTACAAGAATCGCCGTGCCGGTTTGCAGGACAAGGTTTCGGTGGTGCATGGCGTGTTCGAGGAAATCCCCGAGCGGGACGGCACTTTCGACGTTGTCTGGTCACAGGACGCCATCCTGCACTCAGATCAGCGCGAAAAGGTGCTGCAGGAGGTTTTCCGTGTCCTGAAGCCGGGCGGTGAATTCGTTTTCACCGATCCCATGCAGGCCGATGACGTGCCGGAAGGCGTGTTGCAGCCGGTTTACGATCGTCTGAGCCTGTCGAGCCTCGGTTCCTTCGTTTTCTACCGGGAGGCCGCCAAGGCGACGGGTTTCGAGGTTCTGGATCAGCGGGACATGACCCAGAACCTGCGCAATCACTATGCCCGCGTGCGCGAAGACCTTGAGGCAAATTACGACGGTCTGCTTGAAAATGCCTCGAAAGCGTATCTCGACAAGATGCTTGTCGGGCTGGAGAACTGGGTGAAAGCGGCCGATAATGGCTATCTTGCCTGGGGCATACAGCGCTTCCGCAAACCTGTATAGATCGAACGGCGAATGACGGCGCGGCGGTTCGCCGGCTTTACGGCCACCGGGCGTCAGCTTTTGGAACGGCGTCAAGCCACATATCCGGGCCGTCATCCCGATGGGCTGCTGCGGATGGTGCAGCGGCGGCCGAAGATTTGGCGTGCCGAACAAGCCCGGACGCTGGTGTTCGGCGCGCCCGCCACCACGCAAGAAGTCGGCGATGCCGGCAATCTCGGCGCTTCACTGCAAACGAGTCCAATACCGCTGCCGATAAGGCCCCAGCGCGCACCAGTCCAGGCGCGTGCTCGCGACCCTCAAGGCCAAGCCCTTTGGGCAGCGCGTCCCGCGCTGGCCTTGACCGCCGCAGCGCTCGCCGCCGTGGCAAAAGATCAAGCCGGGACGAAGAAACGCCTTCTCACCGAACCAAGAAACAACGGCAGTGATCCTCAGGATCACAGCGGTGCTCCAGATCAATCGGTCGGGAACATTCCTGATGAGACAATGGAAATCGGCCGGGGAACTTCATTGACTGAGGCAATGCGAGAGTTCTCTCCCTGATTGTCGCGCTATAGGCCTCATCGGTGACCACCTCGACGTCGCGGTATTGGAGATGTTTGGCCTCGTCCGGCCGAATGCCGGTATTGGCCAAGAACAGCATCTTGTCATGCAGTTGCTCCGCCGCAAACGCGTTGCGCGTGCCCTGCGCCTTGCGCGCGTTCTTCCGGCGGCTCGGTGTGCGATCTTCGATGAGGCGCGGACACGGCGCGGAGAAATCGGGCAGGTGAGCGAGCCACGCGTGCCGGATTGCCGTCTTTAAGACCAGCCGCAAAGGACGATCTCGTCGTGAAGGTTGGAGAACGAGGGTGGTTTGCGATTTGTGCGGGTTCTTCAGCCGATCCACCCGATACTCTTGCACCTTGCCGGCCCGTGATTTGCGAGAAACCCAAGCGGCCGCAGGCGCGCCGCGCCTTATGGCCATCGACCCATCTGGGGCTTCACATGCGTGTGCAAGTATGTGTAAGGCTGCTTTGGAACGAAAGGGTCGTCAACCCAACGTGTAAGATATCGATTTTAAAGGATTTATTGGTTGCGGGGGTAGGATTCGAACCTACGACCTTCAGGTTATGAGCCTGACGAGCTACCGGGCTGCTCCACCCCGCGCCAATATCTTCATCGCCAAAATAGAAAGACGACGACCCTTTTTTGAAGGGCGTACATCTTTTCGCGAAGGTCTTGGAAACGCTTCAAGCGGCGAGAAGTGCTGTGTAGCTGAAATCGCCAAGTCATGCAAGCCCCTGTCCGAGAGCTTTTTACTCGGCCGCAGGCTTATACCCAGCTTCCACGATCTGAGACGTTTCCCGCTTCGCGCTCCATATGAAATGGATATTGCGCGCGTAAATTAAAAGGCCCGATCCCTGGCCGAGAATGAAGACCGGGTCCATCCGATAAATGGCGTAGATGAACAGCATGAAGCCGCCGGCAAAGCTGAAATACCAGAAGGTTTCGGGCACGATGCTGCGGCGCGCCTTCTCGCTCGCAATCCACTGGATGATGAAGCGCATCGAGAACATTGCCTGAGCGGAAAATCCGACCGTGAGCCAGATCAACTCGGTCGTCGAAATACTTGCCCACCATGTCGCCAGATTTGAAAAATCCATGAATTGATCTCACTCGATGCCAGATTGACGGCCCTTGTCCCTATTCGCCGGAAGCCTGACGCGCGCGGCGCAGGTCTTCGCGCTCGGGCTGGACCTCGGATACATGCCGAATGCCGGCCGAATCTTCCGCGATTCGCGGCGTCTTGGTGCGTTTTCTCAGCCAGACGACGCCGAACAGATCGTAGAGCCCCGTCAGCGCACGGCCGAAATTTGTGTATTTCGATTGCCCGGCGACGCGGGTGCGGTCGTTCACCGGCTCATAGGCGACGCGATGATCATTCATCAGGAACAGCGCGGGCATGAAGCGATGCATCGACGTGAAGAACGGCAGGCGCAGATAGGCCTCGCGCCAGTAGACCTTGATGCCGCAGCCGCTGTCGGGGCAATTATCCCTGAAAGCGGCATTGCGGATCTTGTTGGCCAGCAGCGAGGCGATCTTGCGCGAACCGACCGCTTCTCGCTTGGCGCGCACGCCGCCGACCATGACCGGGCCGTCGCTCGGGCTGGAGCCAAGGCTTTTCAGCAAATTCGGAATGTCGTGCGGATCGTTCTGCCCATCGCCGTCCATCGTCGCGATGATGGGCCCCTTGGCGGCGAGAACACCGGTACGGATCGAGGCGCTCTGGCCGGAACGGGTCGCATGGCGCAGATAACGCAGGCTCGGATAGCGCGCGATCAGCGCCTTGATTTCCTCGCCTGTCGCATCGTCGCTGCCATCGTCCACGACGATGACCTCACCAAGGCGGTCGGCGGGAATTGCCGTATAGGTCTCCTCGACCAGACGTCCGATATTACCGGCTTCGTTCAGCGCCGGAATCACAACCGAAACGCTCATGAAGCGCCCCTTTCATGCGTCCGGCATTTTGTCACCTGGCCGGAAGTGCCTGTCCCCTTTCTTCAATTAGCAGGCTTTCGCTCGTAAGCACAACCGGATAAAGAGGGCGGGCAACCCAATGACTTGTAGGCTGTGATCTTAGCGTTAATGCGGCGAACGGCAAATCGGCCCGGGGGAGAGAAAGCGTTGAGTTCAGAAGACCTTACGGCATCCAGACGCATTCGGGGCGCGTCCGCGCGAAGCGATGCGGCTTTGCAACAATCTGCGGAAAACTACGCCCTGACGCTGCTCGCCTGCGTTGCTGCGCTGACGGCCATGCGCGTTATTGCCAACATCTTCGCCAATACGGAGCTGTTCTTCGACGAGGCGCAATATTGGTTCTGGTCGCGCGAATTGGCATTCGGCTACTACTCGAAACCGCCGCTGATCGGATGGCTGATTCGCGGCGCAACCGAGCTTTGCGGACAAGGCGAAGCCTGCATCCGTTCGCCATCCGCGCTCATCCATGCGGCAACAGCAATGGTGATCTTCGCCATCGGTCGCCAGCTTTACAGCCCGCGCATCGGCTTCTGGTCCGGGTTGACCTACGCGACCCTGCCCGGCGTTTCGCTGTCCGCCAGCCTGATCTCTACCGACGCGCCGCTCCTGTTCTTTGTCTCGCTCGCGCTGCTGGCCGTCCTGAAAATGCGGGACAGCCAAGGCTGGGGATGGGCGCTCCTGTTCGGCGTCGCGGTCGGCCTCGGCTTTCTCTCCAAATATGCGATGGTCTATTTCCTGCTCTGCCTCGGCCTGTGGTTGGCGTGGAGGCGGGACGACCGTTTTCTGCTGAGCGACGCCCGATTTTACGCGGGGCTCGCCATCGGCGCGGCGATCCTTGCGCCCAACGTGATCTGGAACGCGCAGAACGGATTCGCCACGCTATCGCACACTGCCGACAACGCCAATTGGAGCGGGCCGCTGCTGCATCCGGTCGGCATGCTGGAATTTGCCGGCGGCCAGTTCGGCGTCTTCGGGCCGGTGATGTTCGCCGTGCTGCTGGCCTATTGCTTCAACTGGCTGCGCGATCCGCAAAGACGGGCCGAGGCCGGGCGCGCGGAACGGCTGTTGCTGGCTTTTTCAATCCCGGTCATCCTGCTCATGACGATGCAGGCGCTGCTGTCGCGTGCACATGCGAACTGGGCAGCCTTCGCATACGTCGCCGCGATGGTGCTCATCACATCCGCGCTGCTGCGCGAAGGCTGGACACGGCTGTTCCGGGTCTCGCTCGGCATCCATCTGTTTTTCGCCCTGCTGATCGCGGCAGGCGGCATTCTGGCCGGGCGCGTCGCCCTGCCGGGAGCCGATCCATACGCCCGCGTGCTTGGCTGGAAAGCCATCGCCGAAAGCGCCGCCGGGACTGCGCGGCAAGGCGGCTTTCAGGCGATCGCGACCGACAGGCGCGCGCTCGCCGCCGAGTTGCTCTATTACCTGCGCGATGACGGCATCCCCGTGGTCGCCCTGCGCGGCGAAGGCCCGCCCACCGATCATTTCGAATTGACCCGCCCGCTGGACGCCTCGACGCCGCGCCCTGTCCTGCTGGTCAGTTTCCGGCGCGACGGACCGCCGGCCAGCCAGTTGGTTGGCGACCGCGAGATCGCCGCCGGACCGTCCGAGACCCGCCGCGTCTATTTTCATGCGCTTAATGCGGATAAGGTAAGATAGGGCACGATCCGTCGCAGGATCAGCGCGCAACCGGAGGCTCGACGCGACCGATGAGCATGGTTCCCGTGGAAAAACCCGCAGCCACCGCGCCCGGCGCATGGTCATTCCTGTGCGTGACTTTCGCTGCGGGCTTTGCAGCGGCCTTCATTTTCGCGGCCTTCCCTCAGATCGACCTTGCCGTTTCAGGCTGGTTCCACAGCGCGGAGAGCGGCTTTGTGTTTCGTGGGACCGGCATCGGATCGGTCATCCGCGACCTGCTGCGCCTGCTGTTCGCGCTCGTCTGCATCGCCGCTGTCGTGGGCTTCATCGCGCTGGCGTTCTTCAATCGCAAATTCAGCCGGTTCGGGCTGGCGGCCTGGGCTTATATCGCCTTATGCGCCGCCATCGGGCCGGGTCTCGTCGCCAATGTCGGCTTCAAGGACCATTGGGGCCGCGCCCGCCCTGTCCATGTCACCGAGTTCGGCGGCACGAAGCAGTTTACGCCGCCCATGCTGCGCACGGATCAATGCGAGCGCAACTGCGCCTTCGTCAGCGGCGAAGCGGCAAACTACTTCATGCTGGGCTTCGCCTTCGCCTTTCTGCTCGGGACCGATCCCGGCCGGCGCAGAAAGCTGTTTCTGGCAGCGATTGCCGCAGGCAGTTTCGCCGGGCTGATCCGGATCGCAGCGGGCGGACATTTCCTCAGCGACGTGGTTTTCGCGGGGCTGTTCATGGCGTTCGTCGCACGCGGGCTGGCCTGGCTGGTGCTGGAGCGCTGGGGACCCCATCTGGAAGACAGCGGACGCTTCCATCAGGCAACGCTGCGGCAGGGCGCGCTGACAGCGGAGCGGGGCAAGCAGCTTTACGGCCGGACAAGGGAACGATTGCGCCGCACACGGAAAGAAATCAGTCCGGGTGCTGACCGCGAGAACGGAGCAGAGCGCTAGCCCGGAAAATTCATGGTGGGTTGGCGGATGTAGCCTAAGCCTTTGAAGTCACGTAGGATTTGGTTGCTAAAGCCGATCCTCGCGATTTTCAAGGAGACCCATCCGCCATGGACG
>JBHJOB010000024.1:0-45428 GCA_050330195.1 Rhodomicrobiaceae bacterium
GCCGAACTCGATAAGCCGCCCAAGGTGAACCCGAGCAGACCACAGCCCAAAAGCCACCCCGCTCAACTGGAGATCGCATATGCCTGAGTTCCCCGGACAGCCCTGCGCGAAGGCGGGGATGATGCCCATTTTATCGGATCTCGCTCTGGTCAAAAGCGAAGCGGCGACGGTCAGTTCCGCGCGAACGGGTTGAAGCTGCCCCAGAAATCCGAACCGCCTTCTTCTTTTGCGTCTTCCGCCGTCTGCCCGGCTTCAGCGGCGTCTATGGCTTCCTGAGCGGGCGGGCGGGAAAGATCGATCCGCACGGCGTTGCTGGTGGTGCCGTTCTGCACGGCGCTTTCCGGCTTTGCGGAGGCGGACGCAGCAGGCGTTTCGGGCTCGGCGGGCGCAAGGCTCGGCCTGCGTTCAGGCGGGGGAGCGTTTGCGGCGGGGCTGGCAGCGGCCCGCTCCTGTCGGGGCTTTTCGGCGCCCGGATTTGCCGCCACGGGCTGATTTGCCGGGGCCGGTTTTGCTCCGGCGCTGGCTGCGCTGTCGTCAGCTTGGGGTGTGGCCGAGGTGACATCGGCGGGGCTGGTGCTGACGCCGATGCCGAAGAGTTGCCATTCCGTCCCAACCATCTGCATATAGATGTCGAAATTCACGCGCTCGGGCGCGGTGGGGAAAAAGCCCGCCAGGCGCAGGATGCCATTTGGCGTGATCTCTGGCTGCTGAACCAGCTTCGGCGTGAAGAACAGGATTGGCGACAGGTCGAGATTGCGCTGACGGAGCGCCGCGAAAATCTGCGCCAGTGAGGCTGAATTGTTGGAGGCGCGGAAAGCGGGCGCTCCCAGATCGAGCAGCACTGAATAATTGCCGGTCTTGTTGGCCTGATTGAGCGCGATGACCGACGAGCGGATCATCATGTTGAGCGTATATGGATCGGGCACAGCAGGAAGATTTGGGGCAGCCTGTTGGGTCTGCTGCTGAGGCTGCGCGGATGGCTGTTGCGCGATAGCGGTCCCGGCGGCTGCGCAGATCACGGCAGCCAATACGGCGCATGCGTAAAACAACCGCCCCATCATTCGATGTTCCATCTGCCGCCTTGCCCATCTCACTGCACGGGTGGCAATGAGTGATTGACCTTATGCTTCAGACATCCGGATAGAATTGGGCCACCGACAGAGTCGATGGCCCAGCAGTTTTTGCGACTATCGTTACCAGGAGACCTGGACACCTGCGCGGCCGGCAACAGTCCGGTCGGTTTTCTGACCGCCGAAATTGTTCTCGTCCAGGCTGACGCCGACGCCGCCCGACAAGGCCCAGCGCTCGCCTCCGCCCATGAAGTCGTGGCCGAGGACGCCCATCGCGGCGACGCCAAGAGCGGTGTTGCCATCGAAGAAGCCGAGATTGGCGGAAAGGCCGAAGGTTTCGTTGCCGACGAGGTCAGGGTTTTCCAGCGCGATGGCGATTGCGACACCGGCACTGTTCTCGCCGATCTGTCCGAAGATCTGGCCGCCGTCCGAGGCAAGATGGCCAGCGGAGTCGGTGGTCACGACTTCGAGCGGGCCGGACTGGCGGTCGCGGCTCAGGTTGGAAGTGATGCCTGGAGTGGTGTAGGTCGAGGTGCCTGCCTTTGCGCCCAAGCTGATCTCATTGTCAAATTCGGATTGAGCGCCCGCTCCAATGGCAGCCGAGTTTTCGTGTGAAGCTCTGGCACCGGTTCCAAGCGAAATCGTATTCGACGCCGCTATACCGTTGCCAGTACCTGTGCCTATGGCCACGTTGTTATTGCCTAATACAGCGTTGCCGGCGCCGATGCCGCTTGCCTGATTGCCCACACCCGCGACGAGATTGCCGGAGCCGATGCCGTCGGCCTGGTTCCCGATCCCAAGAACTGCGTTGCCTGCCGCAATCCCGCTCGACTGGTTGCCGATGCCGAGAACAGCGTTACCGGTTGCGATGCCGTTGGTCTGGTTCCCGACGCCTGCGACGAGATTGCCGGAGCCAATGCCGTCCGACTGGTTTCCGATGCCGAGGACGCCATTGCCGGTTGCGATACCGCTCGATGTGTTGCCGATGCCAAGCACTGCGTTGCCGACTCCGACGCCGCTTGCCTGGTTGCCGAGGCCTACCACCAGATTGCCCGATGAATCGCCGCTGGCCTGGTTGAAGAACCCGATGACGCCGTTGCCGACATCTTCGCCACTGGCCTGATTGCTGTCACCGAAGACAAAGTTGCCCGCACCATTGCCGCTGGCCTGATTGCCTTCGCCGACGACGACATTGCCGGAGTTGAAGCCGCTCGACTGGTTATTCTCACCCACAACGACATTGCCAACATCTACGCCGCTCGACTGATTGTTCTCGCCGAAGACGAAGTTGCCGGCATTCTGGCCATTGGCCTGGTTGTTGGCGCCGAAAACGACATTGCCTGAACCGATGCCGCTGGCGGAATTGTTCAAGCCAAAGACGAAATTGCCAACGCCAATGCCGTCAGCACTATTGTTGATGCCGGCAACGAGATTGCCCGAGCCAATGCCGCTCGAAGAGTTATTGACGCCTGCTACGAGGTTGCCAGTGAGGATGCCATCGGCGCTGTTGTTCACGCCAATGACGCCGTTGCCGGAGAGGATGCCGCTGGCTGAATTGTTGATGCCCGCAACGAGGTTTCCGGAGCCTATGCCTTCAGCGCTGTTGTTTATGCCAAAGACCGCATTGCCCACCAGAATTCCGTCCGCCTGGTTGCCTATGCCTTCGACAAGATTGCCTGCACCGACACCGCTGGCCTGATTGCCGAAGCCATCCACGAAGTTGCCGGATCCGACGCCGGATGCCTGATTGGCGCTGCCGTTTACGACATTGCCGGAAAGGAGCCCAAGAGCGATATTGCCATTGCCCTCAACGGCATTGCCGGAAAGAAAACCGACAGCAGTGTTGCCGAAGCCGTTTACCGCCATGCCGGACAGTGCCCCGACGGCCGTGTTCGCGGAGCCGGTTGAGCCAAAGCCTGCCAGCGCGCCGACCGACGTCGAGAAATCGCCATTAGCTTCAGCGCCTGCTCCGATTGCTGTCGCACCGAGACCATCTGCATTTGCGAATGGACCGAATGCAGAAGCGCCAAAGCCATTTGCAGTAGCGCCCTGACCACAAGCAAAGGATCCCGGTCCTGCGCTCGCTCCTGAATCGCTCACGATTATGTTACTAACAATGACACCTGGAACCAGAAAAACCGGAGTGACGCTAGTCACACACGTATCGGCGTGCGCCGGATTTGAGCTTGAAATAAAAAACGGTGCGGCCAGCGCGATCGCGCTTACACCCATTAGAAAACGAGATTTATGGTTCATTCCCCTCATCCTTCGTGCCCTGTCAGCGGCGCCTAGCCCCTAAGCGTTTCGTCGCTGCTGAATTCTTCGTTCAATAAACTAAGCCCGCGCCTATAGCGGGCATACAAAATCAATACGCACTACAACGGTGAACATAATCGCGTCTTTCGGCGCGTCGCAATCGAAACATAAAGCTGCCCCATTCGCTACTTGCGTCTTTTACGCATGGTGGCAGAAAAACAACGAAAACTGTTACAATACAACTTTTAGTTGTGCTCCGTTGTGGATTTGATTATTTCGGTGTACTTGGAAAGCGCGTGCCGACGCGAGAATCAGAGCCTTAACCGATTGACATTGGGGGCGGATGCAGATATGAACAAAACATGAACATTCTGGAGTTTGCGTCCCCATGACCGACACGCCGAAACAACCCCATACCCCCGGGCCATTCGACCATCCCGACCCTATGGAGTTCGACTACAAGCCGATGCTGGCGGCGCTGCGTGAGTGCCGGTACAGGTTGTTGGAATTCATGGAGAAAACCGGACCGCGCAATCCGGTCCATGTGGAGGGAGAATCGCTTGTCGCCTATATCGACGCCGTTGCCCGGCTGACGCGCATTCCCGGCGCGGACAAATTCGTCACACGAGAGACCGACGAAATCCGCTTTTGATCATCGAATCTGCTCAGCAGCCGGAACAAGCTTCTCCACGACCTTCGCCGAACAGAGCACGCCGGGCATTCCCGCGCCCGGATGCGTGCCCGCGCCAGTGAGATAAAGACCCTTGATGCCCTCGGCCCGGTTGTGGAAGCGGAACCAGGCGCTTTGCGTGAAATGTGGCGCAATTGAGAAGCCGCTGCCCTGATAGCTGAGATACTGCTTCTTGAAATCGGCGGGCGTCAGGCAAAGCTCGGCGGTGATCGTTTCGCGCAGACCGGGGAGGATCGTGCGGCCCAGCGCGTCGACGATCTTGTCGCGCAGACGCGGGCCTTCGACGCTCCAGTCGAGACCGGCGCTCAGATTCGGCACCGGGCACAGCGCATAGAAACTGTCGCAGCCTTCCGGAGCAAAGCTTGGATCGGTCGCCGTGGGCCGGTGTATATATAGAGAGAAGTCGTCGGCGAGCCGCTTCTTCCTGAAAATGTCGTCGAGCAATTCGCGGAAGCGCTCGCCCAGCCAGATCGTGTGATGGGCAACGTCCGGATATTGCCGCCGCGTGCCGAAATACAGAAGGAACAGCCCCATCGACAACCGTGCGGCTTTCATCTTCAGCTTCGCCGAGGATGCAAGCGCCTTGCCGGGCAGCATTTCGTTGAACAGATGCATCGGATCGGCGTTGGAGACGACAATGTCCGCCGGAATCGCCGCGCCGCTTTCCAGCGCAACGCCGGTCGCCCGGTCGCCATCAAGCGTCACCCGCGAGACGGTTTCGCCCAGCCGAATGTCGATGCCGACCTCCTCCATGAGCCGCGTGATCCCGGCCATCATGCCGCCGGTGCCGCCTATCGCGAAGTGCACGCCCCATTTGCGCTCAAGATAATGGATCAGGCCGTAAATGCTGGTGGTGTCGAACGGGCTGCCGCCGACGAGCAACGGCTGGATCGAGAAAGCCTGCCGCAGCTTCTCGTTTTTCAGATATTTCGCGATCATCTGAGAGACGGTGCGGTGGCTGCCGAGACGGACGAGGGCAGGGGCCTGCGCGAGCATCGTCCAGACATTATGGAACGGCTGATCGGCAAGCCCGGTGAAGCCGCGATTGAACAGCGCCTCGGAATGTTTGAGCAGCCGCAGATAGCCGTCGCAATCGGCGGGCTCGAAACGGCGGATCTCGGCGAGCGTGTCCTCGACCGTGCCGCCATAGTCGAAGGTGTCGCCATCGGGAAAGCGGAAGCGGTACCATGGATCGAGGGGCACGAGGGTGACGTAATCCTCCATGCGCTTGCCGAACAGCTCGAACAGTTCCTCGAACAGGAAATGCGCCGTGATGACCGTCGGCCCGGCGTCGTAGCGGAAGCCGTCTTTCGTGAAGACCTGCGCGCGCCCGCCGAGCATGCCGAGCCGCTCGACCAGCGTGACGCGATAGCCCTTGGCGCGCAGCCGCAGCGCGGCCGCCATGCCGCCGAGGCCACCGCCGATGACCACGGCATGGGCTGCGCCACTCATATTCGCGGGAGCTTTTTCGTCCGTGACCGTCTTCAGCATGATGCCTCTAATCCTGTAGCGGCGCCTGCCGCAATGCTTTCAAATTCGCGCTGCCCGTACAGAAACAGGCGATGCGCAACTCCTCGATGCGGTCCTCGAAATGCGCGATCACGGCTTCGGGACTGTCGAGCGCCGCCCGCAGAACGCCAGCCGCCTGCCCGGCCAGATCCGCGCCGAGCCTGATCGCCTTCGCCGCATCCAGACCGCTGCGGATGCCGCCCGACGCGATCACCGTTGCATCCGGACAGGCTGCCCGCACATCGGCCAGCGCCCGCGCCGTCGGGATACCCCAGTCTCGGAACGTCTCGGCGATCGCCCGCAGGCGCTCATTTGGCGCGCGTCCTGCCTCGACCGCCGCCCAGCTCGTTCCGCCAGCGCCGGCCACGTCAATTGTACGGATACCGGCCTGCCAGAATTTCGCCGACAGGTCGCCCGAAATGCCGAAACCGACTTCCTTGACGACAATCGGCACATCCGACAGCTTCACAAGCGCTTCGAGGCGTGCGAGCAGCCCCGACCAGTTCCTGTCCCCGCCATTCTGAACCGCTTCCTGCACGGGGTTCAGATGAATGATGAGCGCGTCGGCTCCAATCATCTCCACCACGCGGCGGGCCATATCGACGCCGCCATCCTTGGCAAGTTGGGCCGCGCCGAAATTCGACAGAAGCGGCATGTCGCCCATATGCGCCCTGAGCGTGCGGCTGAACCCGGCCTGTCCGCCGCCCTCGACCGCCACGCGCTGCGAACCGACCGCAAAGGCAATGCCGAGCGCTCCGGCGGCTCGCGCAAGATTTTCGTTGATCAGCGCCGCTTTTACCGGTCCGCCGGTCATGGAACTGATGAGGAAGGGGGCGGCGAGGCGTCTGCCCAGAAATTCCGCGCCGAGGTCGATGGCGTCGAGATCCAGCTCCGGCAGCGCGTTGTGCATGAACCGCACCGACTCAAAGCCGGCGCTGCTCGCAGTGCGCACATCCTGATTGAGCACGACGTCGAGATGTTCGGCCTTGCGCTTGAGCATGTCGGACATGCAAAGGCTTTCCGTTTCAACAAGAATTGTTCCAGTTCAACCTAATGCTTAAACATGGAAAGAGGCAAATGGCGCAATTTCCGGGAAAGTGCGCTGATTTTACGCTGACATATGTCTTTCGAATTCCCTACAACATTCCCATTATCGACTTCCGGCCGCTTATCAGGCAAGTTTCGCCGCTATTCAGGCGGATATTTAATGACGCATCACGAAGGCTGTGCGGGTTTGCCCAATGGTGAGCGAGGTTGAGCTGATAGAATTTGCACGACGCTTGCGCGAGACGGTCGATCTGCGTCTGGCGGATATGGTTCCGCCTGAAGACCAGGCGCCGGCCGACCTGCACCGCTCCATGCGTCACACCTTGCTGGCGCCGGGCAAACGCGCGCGCGCGCTGGTCGCACTGCTGGCCTGCCGTCATTTCGGCGCCGTCGAAACACAGGCCATGAGTTCGGCATGCGCGCTTGAGATGGTGCATGCGGCCTCGCTGATCCTCGACGACCTGCCCGCGATGGATGATGCGTCATTGCGGCGAGGACATCCGGCGAATCACCGGATCTTCGGTGAGGCGACGGCGATTCTGGCGGCCATTGCGCTTTTGAACCGCGCTTTTGGCGTGATTGCCGAAGACAATACGCTCAGCGCCGAGCAGCGCGTGCGTCTTGCCGATTGCCTCAGCCGGTCCGTCGGTTCCGAGGGGCTGGTGGCGGGACAGGAACAGGATCTGAAATGGTCCGCGGAGCGCGCGACCCGGCAGGATGTGACGCTGGTTCACGCGCGCAAGACCGCGGCGCTGTTCTCGGCGGCGGCGGAAATGGGCGCGATCAGCGCGGGAGCCGGGCAAGACCGCATCGGGCTGATGCGTGACTACGGGATGAAGCTCGGCCTGGCGTTCCAGATTCTGGACGATCTGCTCGACGCAACAGCGGATCGGGAAAGCGCGGGCAAGGATGTGGATCAGGATGACGGCCGCCCGTCTCTCGTCTTGACAATCGGCCTGGAAGCGGCGAGCCGTGAAGCGCGGAACGTGATTAACGAAGCCACGGCATTGATCGCCCGAAGCGGCAGCGACGAGATGGCGCTGAGACATTTCGCGATGTGGCTCATTGCCGGGCTGGAAAATAAGCTGCAACAGACATAGCTGCGCTGCATCTTGCGTGCGCCCCCGCTGATGGCTCCCACGCTGGAGATCGCAATAGAGGTTCTGATATGCCGGACTGGCTGCTGAATTTGAGTGTATTTCTCGCCGTCTTCTTCGGAATGGAAGGCGTAGCCTGGGCAACTCACAAATATCTGATGCACGGAGCGCTCTGGTTTCTGCACGAATCCCATCACCGTCCGCGCGATAGCTGGTTCGAGCTGAACGATGTCTTCGGCATCTTCTTCAGCGTGGTCTCAATCGGACTGATCCTCGGCGGAACATTCTATTATGGGCCGCTTCTATGGGCCGGCCTCGGCATGGCGGCATACGGGCTGGTCTATTTCCTGATTCACGATGTGCTGGTGCATACGCGGGTCAAGCATGGCTTCGTTCCCCGTCACGGCTATCTGCGCCGCGTCTATCAGGCGCACCGGCTCCATCATGCAACGCATGGCAGGGACGGCGCGGTGTCGTTCGGCTTCATCTATTCTCCGCCGCCGGAGGAACTGGCCGCAAAGCTGAAGGCGCGGGGCGCCCATGAGGTCGCGGCCGGGGATCGTCCGGCAAAGTGAGCGTTGGTCATCATGACGCCTGCTTCTGCTCGGTCTCGATTTCGGGTATCGCCGTGCGTTCGACGACAATTCCGCCGGAAACCAGGTCGACGGCCCGGTCGGCGGCGTCCTGAAACGGCTCCAGCACGAAATCGGCTCCCGACGCCATCAACCGTTCCGTATCGGTCTGGCTGTGGGACGTGACGGCAATCCGTCCCTCGAAACCCGCGGACCGCACGGCCTGAATGATGGTTCGGCGCGCGTCTTCATGGCTCAGGCCTGTCGGATGCACGGGTATCGTCGATACGACCGATTTGGCTCCATCGAGAGGCAATCCACCGACGAATTCAGGATCCGCCGCGTCGCCGTAATAGACATCGAGGCCAAGCGAGCGCCATCGGCGCACGGCAAGCGGATTGAAATCCACGCCAAGGACACGCACGCCCTTTTGCCTCAGGCGCATGCCGATCGCCGTGCCGAAGCGGCCAAGACCGAAGATCAGCACATCATATTTCCGGGAGCCGGCCAGTCCGGATTCGGTGGGCTCGCGCGGGGTGCCTTTTCGCTCGAACAGGAACAACACCGGTTCGAACCACCCGTAGAGCCGATGGGAGTAGGTGATCATGTAGGTTGAAGCCGCGATGGTGATCAGGCCCACCATTGTCACGAGCCCGAGCGCATCGGCGGAAATGTGGCCGAGAGACACGCCCATTGCCGTGAAGATCAGCGAAAACTCGCTGATCTGGGCGACGGTCAGCCCGGCGAGGAAGCCGGTTCGCTTGCGAAAGCCCATCGAGCCCATGATCGCCAGAACGATGAGCGGGTTTCCGATCAGCACGAACAGGGAAAAGATCACGGCGGCGGTCACATGGGTGCCGAGAAGGGAAAGATCGATCGTCGAGCCGAGGGCGATGAAAAAAAACAGCAGCAGGAAGTCGCGCAGCGGCGCCAGACGCGCGGCGATTGTCTCGCGATAGGGCGTTGACGCCAGCGACACTCCGGCCAGCAGGCCTCCGACCTCCTTGCCGAGGCCGACGAAATCGCCAATGGCCGCGAACATGGCCGCCTGCGCGATCGCGAACACGACCAGCAGCTCCGGTGCGTGCGCAAGCCGTTCCGTCAAGGGATTGGCCACATAGCGGACGAACAGCAGCACGAGGATGACGAGGCCTACCCCGGAGCCGAGTGCGAGAGCGATATTCTGTGCGCCGCCGCTCTCGCCTGTTCCGATGCCGATGGCCGACAATGCGATCATTGCGAAGACGACGGCCAGATCCTGAACGATCAGAAAGCCGAGCGCGATCTGGCCGTGAAGCGAGTCGATCTCGCGTTTGTCCGAAAGCAGCTTGACGATGATGATCGTGCTGGAAAATGTCAGCGCAACGGCGATATAGAGGCTCATCAAGGCGTCGAAGCCCAGAGCCAGACCGATCAGGAAGCCGAAGACCGACGTGAAGGCCACCTGTCCGAGGCCGGTCATCAGCGACACCGCGCCGAGCGAGCGAATGAGCTTGATGTCCAGCTTGATGCCGACAAGGAACAGCAGGACCGCAATCCCGAGTTCCGACAGGAGGTTGATCTGCTCGTCGGACTGGACCACGCCCAGGACCGAGGGGCCCGCCAGAAGTCCGACGGCAATGAAGCTGACGATCAGAGGCTGTCGCAGGAGAATCCCGACGAGTCCGACGACGGCGGCCATGACAAGCAGCGCGGCGATTTCACCGAACGCGGACTGAGCGACGAGCTCCATTGAATTCCTCTTTCTTCCAGCCGATGCGGACCATTTTATCCGGATAAACCTGACAGATTATTGCAGCATAAAGATAACGAACATCCCGAGCGAAGGTCCGTTGGAGCGCGACTTGTTCGATTCAAGCTGTGTGCAGCGGGAGGGTATGTCTTTGACGAGGGTCAACGCTCTACGAAAGCCCTCACGCCGCAGCGGCGCAACTTTCGATTGAATAAAAATCGCATAAAAATAGCGTAAACTAGCTTAAGTCTCCGCAGCAAGCATTTCTTTGTGGCGGATCCAAAATGACACAGGGCCGGACACCCGTGAATGTCCGGCCCTCATGCTGGCGTTCCGATGCCCGTCGGGAAGCGTCCTATCCCACCATAAGGCCGAGGACGGCCCGATTGTCGAGACTTTCCTGGGCGGCGGCATCCGGGTTGGCCTGCAGCCCCATCTCAGCGATTCTTGCAAGAACCAGATCGGCGGCCTCGTCCGGCGTGAGCGCCAGCGTGTCGATGGACAGCTCTGGCGTTTCCGGCGCCTCATAAGGATCGTCGATCCCGGTGAACTGCTTGAGCTTGCCTTCGCGCGCCAGCTTGTAGAGGCCCTTGCGGTCTCGGCGTTCGCATTCGTCGAGCGGGGTTGCGACATGAACTTCGATGAAACCGCCGAGCGGCTCGATCATCTCGCGCACTTCGCGCCGTGTCGCCGTGTAAGGCGCAATCGGCGCGCAGATCGCGATGCCGCCATTCTTAGTGATTTCCGACGCCACATAGCCGATGCGCAGGATATTGATGTTCCGGTGCTCCTTGGAAAAGCCCAGCTCGGACGAGAGGTGCTTGCGGACCACGTCGCCGTCGAGCAGCGTGACCGGGCGTCCTCCGTCCTGCATCAGCTTGGTCATCAGCGCGTTGGCGATGGTTGATTTGCCCGAGCCCGACAAGCCGGTGAAGAAGATCGTGAAACCCTGGCGCTCACGCGGCGGGTGGGTGCGGCGCAACTCGGCGATCACGCTGGGATAAGAGAACCAGCTCGGAATGTCTTCTCCGCTCTGCAGGCGTCGGCGCAACTCCGTGCCCGACAGGTTGAGGATGGCCTCGCCGGGCTGGATTTCGTCGGCCGGGGCATATTGCTTGCGGTTCTGCAGGTAGACCATCTCCTTGAACGGCACCATCTCGATCCCGATTTCGTCGCGGAACTGCGCGACCAGTTCCTGCGCGTCATAAGGGCCATAGAATGGCTGACCCGCGCTGTTATTGCCGGGGCCGGCATGGTCGCGGCCGACGATGAAATGCGTGCAGCCGTAATTGCGCCGGATCAGCGCGTGCCACAAAGCCTCGCGGGGGCCGGCCATGCGCATGGCGAGCGGCAGTAGGCTGAGCGTCGCGGAGCCTTGCGGATAGTGAGGCAGAAGGGCTTCGTAGCAGCGCACCCGCGTGAAGTGATCGACATCTCCCGGCTTGGTCATGCCGACGACCGGGTGGATGAGCAATTGTCCGCCGACCTGTTCAGCCGCGCGCATGGTCAATTCCAGATGGGCGCGATGCAGCGGGTTGCGTGTCTGGAAGGCGACGATCTTTTCCCAGCCGTTTCTTTTAAAGAACGACTTCAACTCGGCGGGGGAATTGCGGCGGCCTTTGAAATCATAGTGATTCGGCGCCTGAAGCCCGATCAGCCTGCCGCCGACATAATGGCTGCCAGCCTTGTCATGAAGGTAGCGCACGGCCGGATGGGCCATATCGTCGGCGCCATAGACCTTTTCCGCTTCGCGCGTCTTGTCGGGCTGCCAGATCGAACTGATTTCCAGGATTGCCAGAATGAGATTTTCGGGGTCTTTCAGCGCGATTCGCTGACCAGTCCCCAAGGATCTGGCAAAATTCTCATTCACATCAAGGGTTACCGGGATTGGCCACAGCGCGCCGGACGCCAGGCGCATGTCGTCCACGACGCGATCATAGTCGGCCCGGTCGAGGAAGCCGTTCAGAGGCGCAAAGCCGCCATTGAGCAGAAGCTCCAGGTCGCATAGCTGACGCGGGGTCAGATCCCAGGCCGCCAACTCCGCTGCCTCGGCCTTCAGCGCGGCGATCTGTGCGGCAGGAGCGTAGAGTTCCTGTGTCGGGCTCGTGCCCTCGCTATGTGCGATAACGCTCATGATCATGATCTTTCTACAGAATTTCGTACGTTAAAACGAACAGTCTGTAGTAATTAATAAACGTACCAGATGCGCTTGATCAAGCCTCAAAGGCGGTAATCCAAAAGAAAGAAAAACCATTCCTGCTAAAATGATTTTCCGGAGAGATAAAGTTTAGATGATTGGCGAGGGGGGCTGGTTGCTTTGCGCGAATTGAGGCTTTGGCAGAATAGCGAGGCGCGGCCTGGAAAATGGCGCTCGATTGTATGCATTTTAGTTAAAATTTCTTCGAATGTGACCAGTCAAGTAAGTCAAGTACAAATAGAAGTGAAAACGGCGTCGTAATGGGGAAATACGTATATGTTTACCTTATATTCAGCGTTCCCGCCTTACGCTCGCCGTAATTTGAACGGGCGTGACAAATGATGCCTAGGAGGCGACGGCATTTTGCGTCATGATAATTGGCAGCAATTCCGAGGGGTTGTATCATTTTTGACCCATTTCCTTCGCATTGCGGCCACAAAGTTGATTTTTCGGCCTTGATCGACGGAACGGGATCGTGAGTAAATGAGTTGAGTATGTTGGAAGCATTTCGCCTACGGGGCAAAGTATCCAGCATGCTCGTCAGGGTTGTGTTATGGGGAGCGTAGCATTGCGTTGCAGTCTATTTACCGATCGCCTGTCCAGTTGTCTGGCTGTTGCGGCGATCTCTCTCTTGGCCCTTCTCTCAGTCACGAAAGCCGAAGCTCGCCAGCTGGTCACCTGGGACGGTGATCACGGGACGGGTACGATCATCGTCAACACGTCCGAGCGCAAGCTTTACTACGTGCTCGGCAAGGGGATGGCGCTTCGTTACGACGTCGCGGTCGGCAAGGCGGGGATGCAGTGGTCGGGCGAGACCTTCGTTCAGGCGAAGAGGGTCAATCCCGGCTGGTCCCCGACGCCGCGTATGCGGCGCGAGAACCCGCGTCTGCCGGCTTATGTGAAGCCGGGACCGAGGAATCCGCTCGGTGTGCGGGCAATCAATCTCGGGTGGAGCGCTTATCGGATTCACGGCACGAACGCACCGGGGTCAATCGGCCGCGCTGCTTCGAGCGGTTGCTTCAGAATGCGCAACGCCGATGTCGTGGATCTATTCGAGAGAGTTCACATCGGTGCGCCGGTTCATGTGATCCGGTGAACCAAAAGTTCCCGTCAACAGTCTAACATAAGCAATCAGCCTTGGGGCACATGGAGATATAATGTTCAAGTCACTGATAAGATTTACAGCAATGGCCGCCGGCGCGGTCGCGCTGATGGTTACGGTTCCCGGGCAGGCGCAGGCCCTCGATAACTGGCTGAACTTCGACGATTCCCCGTCGCGCAACTCGGGAAGCTTCTCCGGCGGCGAATTCTTCTCCGGCGGTGGCGGCGGCGGCGGACGTCACAGTGTCAGCATTCCGACCAAATACGGACCGGGCCAGATCATCGTCAGCTTCGGTGACCGCCGACTATATTACGTGGAGTCCAAGGGCCGCGCCATCAGCTATCCGATCGCTGTCCCCAAGCCGAGCGCACGCTGGGCCGGTGTCGAGCGCGTCAGCGCCAAGCGCGTCAATCCAAGCTGGACGCCAACAGCCTCGATGCGCCGCGAAAATCCCAAGCTTCCCGCTTCGGTTCCCGGCGGGCACCCGCGCAACCCCCTTGGCGTT
Source organism: Rhodomicrobiaceae bacterium (assembly GCA_050330195.1). Lineage (GTDB taxonomy): Bacteria > Pseudomonadota > Alphaproteobacteria > Rhizobiales > Rhodomicrobiaceae > JAHQVI01. The sequence continues at coordinate 13,779 of JBHJOB010000024.1, forward strand.
CGCGCTCTCTATCTCGGCAACACGCTCTATCGCATTCACGGCACGGACGCCCCGTGGCTGATCGGCCGCGAAGTCTCCAAGGGCTGCGTGCGCATGCACAACGCCGACGTGATCGACCTGTACAACCGCACCCGCATCGGCGCGCGCGTCACGATCACATGGTCGCGGATCGCCAGCCTGTAAGCTGCGCATTCAGATCAGGACAGGAAAAGGCTGGGGGAACTCCGGCCTTTTTCTTTTGTGCCGTCCCCAGCTTCGTCAAAATTTGCGCGTAACGCCTAAGGTTGCTATCTAACTCCTCGCACTAGTGTCCGGATTCCGACGTTCGCATCCGTACCAACTGCAAGTTCCGTAGCGAACTTCGAGATCTCAAGGGACCCTAGCTCATTGATTCGACCAGTGTGATTCAGATCCGGAAGTTCGTGATGAACTCGCCGCAAAATGGTAACGAACTTCTGTATCATCACACTAGGCATGACTTTTGCGGAGGCAACCGAATGCGGCGCTTTTTGCCCGATACCAGACGTTTCAGCATTTTTGCCTGTCTCGCGGTGATGTTGCTGCCGGCCCATGCATCGGCTCATCCCCATGTCTGGGTCACGGTCGAAACCGAAGTGCTCTACGATGAGCAGAAAGCGATCACCGGCTTCCGGCACAAATGGGATTTCGACGAGTATTATTCGACATTCGCAGTGCAGGGCCTCGACACGAACAATGACGGCAAATATGACCGGGAAGAACTTGCCGAGCTGGCCGAGATCAACGTCTCCTCGCTCAAGGATTTCGGTTACTTTACCTTCCCCAAGCTTGCCGGAACCGTTCTGGAGCGCGAGAAGCCGACAGATTACTGGCTGGAATACAAGGACACGACGCTGACGCTGTATCTGACGGTGCCGCTGAAGGAACCGGTCGAGGCGGCGAAGACGGATGAGCTCGTTTTCGGCATTTACGATCCCAGCTTCTATGTCGATTTTGCCCTCGCCCCCAAGGAGCCGATCCGCCTCAGCGCAGCGCCCCCCGGATGCGCGCCCGCGATCAAGGAGCCCGATCCCCAGGTCGCGCAGGGCGGAGTGTCCTCGCTTGGCGAAGCGTTCTTCAACAGCATCGACACCGACCCCGCGATCGCGGAAGGCTATGCCAAGTCGATCCATATCGTCTGTGCGGCGGGTTAGTGGAGCGAATTTGACATTTGATTCCCACTCGCTGCGGGGCATATTTTCAAATGTCAAAATTCCAAAGCTCTACCAGATCAATGGTTTCCAGTGTTTCTTGAGATTCAGGCATTTGTGAATGAGGGGCGGCAAGTGGGATACAAATGTTTGAATCGCACCACTAGCATGATGATCCGGAACACGTGCGTCCTTTTGGCTTGCCTGCTTACTTTGAGCTTCATGCCGGGCTTCGAGACAACCGCTGCCGCGCAAGGCGTCGAGCAGTCAGGTGAGGCGCCACCGCGCGCCGCCTGGCCATCGCCCGCGCAATCGCAGGACGCACAGCCCAAAGCCGCTCCGGCGCCCGCCTGGGGCGCGCGGCCCGCTACAGGACCAGCGGCCGAAGCCGCGCCGCCCGCGCGGGGCGGATGGTGGCAGAGCATGCTCGCCATGCAGCAGCAATTCTTCAGGCAGATGGGCGACGCGCTGAAAAGCTTCAAATCGGAGAGCTTCTTCTCGGCAAGCTGGGCGCTGATCACGGTCAGTTTTCTTTACGGCGTCTTTCACGCGGCAGGGCCGGGACACGGCAAGGCGGTGATCTCGTCCTATGTGCTCGCCAACGGCGCGACCGTGCGGCGCGGCGTGAGCTTGAGTTTTCTGGCGGCGCTCGTGCAGGCGCTTTCGGCCATCGGCATTGTCAGTGTCCTGGCCGTTGCATTGAATGCGGCTGGCCTCGAAATACGGCAGATTGCACAGCGCTTCGAGGTGGCGAGCGGCCTGCTCATCACACTGGCGGGCCTCTGGCTGCTGACGGCTTATGTCTGGCGGCGTTTTCTCGTCAGCGCGCCCGCTCCGATACTGGCGCACGCTCATGCCGGACATCCGCACCATCATGATCATGGTCACGATCATCACCACCACCACCATCATCATCATGACGAAAATTGCGGCTGCGGCCATGCCCACATGCCGGACCCGCGCGATCTGGAAAAGGACTTCTCGATCGCCAAGGCGGCCGCCATCGTGCTCGCGGTTGGCATCAGGCCCTGTTCCGGCGCGATCTTCATTCTCGTCTTTGCGCTGACGCAGGGGCTGTACTGGGCTGGCATCGGCGCGACCTTCGCGATGGCGCTGGGTACGGCGATCACGGTTTCAGCGCTCGCCATCGCGGCAGTCATGTTCCGCAGCGCCACCTTGCAATATGCCGGCAGCCGCTGGACGACGGGGCTCTACGACGTTGCCGCCATCGCGGGATCGTGTCTGGTCATCTTCTTCGGCGTCGGTTTATTCTTGAGCTCGCTCGGGCCGGTCCGGCCTTTCTGAGTGCAAAGGACGGTGTCCGGACGGGGAGGAGGAGCCAATGACTTTTCCCGCATTCAAAGCCGTTCTTTTCGATGCTTATGGCACCTTGTTCGACGTCCATGCGCCCGTGGCTCGCGTGGCGGCTGAACTGGGCGAGAACGCCAGCGCAATCTCCGATCTCTGGCGCGCCAAACAGCTTCAATATACGTGGCTGCGCAGCCTGATGCACATACACGCCGATTTCGAGCAGGTAACCGCCGACGCGCTGGATTACGCGGTTGGGGCGCATGGCGTGAATGACAGGGCCATGCGGGACCGCCTGCTCGGGCTTTACATGACGCTCGATGCCTATCCGGACGCGGTCAGCGCGCTTCGCCTCCTGAAGCGGCACGGCATCGCCACGGGCATTCTCTCCAACGGTTCGCCGAAAATGCTGGATTCCGCCGTTGCGTCCGCCGGGCTGGGGGAGTTTCTCGACCATGTGCTTTCCGTCGAGCCGGTTGGCGTCTACAAGCCCGACCCGAGCGTCTATCGCCTCGGCGAGCAGCATCTGCGCCTTCCGCGAGAAGAGATCGGCTTCGTCTCAGCCAATGGCTGGGACGCGGCGGGCGCGGCGCAATATGGCTTCAATGTCATCCATCTGAACCGTTTCGACCAGCCGCGCGAGGTGCTCCCCGCCGGACCGGCGCTCGTGCTGAAAACACTGGATGAGGCAGCGGCAGCGTTGACCGGGCTGCAACGAAGCTAAATCCGCATTAGGAAGTTTTTTGCTGATTGCCGTATAGTTTTGGAAAGGCTTCACACATTTGCATGAGGGGAGCTACCGCATGGCGCTTGCCAAGGTCAGCCTCGACGACAAATACGATCTTTCCCGGCATCGCATCTATGTCAGCGGCAGTCAGGCGATCCTGCGCCTCGCGCTGATGCAGCATGCAGCCGACGCCGCGCGCGGTCTGAACACGGCCGGCTATGTCACCGGCTATCGCGGCTCTCCGCTCGGCGGGCTGGATCAGACATTCGGGCGCTCCGAAAAATTCCTCAAACCCCACAACATCAAATTCCAGCCGGGGCTGAACGAGGATCTTGCCGCGACGGCGCTTTGGGGCGCGCAGCAGGCGGAGTTGCGCGGCGAGGGCCTCTACGATGGCGTCTTCGGCATCTGGTACGGCAAGGGGCCCGGCGTTGACCGCTCGGGCGACGTCTTCCGCCACGCCAATCATGCGGGCACGTCGAAACATGGCGGCGTCCTTGCGCTGATGGGCGACGACCACACCTGCGAATCATCCACCTCCGCGCATCAATCCGAATTTGCCTTCGTCGATGCGATGATGCCGGTGCTCAACCCGGCAAGCGTGCAGGAAATTCTCGATTACGGGCTGTACGGCTTCGCCATGTCGCGTTTCGCGGGCGTCTGGGTCGGTCTGAAATGCGTCAAGGACAATGTCGAGCAGACGGCGGTCGTCGATGCCAGCCCCACCCGTATTGCTCCGGTCATCCCGGATGATTTCGAGATGCCGCCGGGCGGCGTGAATATCCGCCTGCATGACGAAGCGCTCGCCAAGGAAGCCCGGCTGCACGATTACAAGCGCCCCGCCATTCTTGCCTTCGCGCGCGCCAATAACCTCGACCGGACAATTCTGAGCGGCGGCCGCAAGCCGAAGATCGGCATCGTCACGGCGGGCAAGAGTTATCAGGATACGCTAGAGGCGCTCGATCTGCTCGGCATTGATGAAGTGGCGGCCGCCAATCTCGGTCTGCGGCTTTACAAGGTGGCCATGACCTACCCGCTGGAGCCGGCCGGCATCAAGCGCTTCGCCGAAGGGCTCGACCTGATCGTGGTCGTGGAGGAAAAGCGCGCGCTGATCGAGGTTCAGCTCAAGGAAGAACTCTACGGCATGTCGTCCGCGCCGGTCATCATCGGCAAGCAGGACGAGCAGGGCGCGAAGCTTTTCCCGGCCAATGGCGCGCTTGAGCCCGTCCAGATTGCGCTTGCGCTTGCGCGCAGGATAGTGAAGCGCGGTAAGCCCCCGGCCATCGCGGCGAAACTGGCTGAACTTGAAGAGACCGCCAAAGAAGCCGCCGGCGTGAAATCCATTGCCGACCGCATCCCCTATTTCTGTGCGGGCTGTCCGCACAACACGTCCACCGTGGTGCCCGAAGGCGCGCGGGCCTATGCCGGGATCGGCTGCCATTACATGGCGCAATGGATGGATCGCGACACGCTCGGTTTCACGCAGATGGGCGGTGAGGGCGCGAACTGGATCGGCGAGGCGCCGTTCTCCAAGCGCGGCCATGTGTTCCAGAATCTCGGCGACGGCACTTATCTGCATTCCGGCAGTCTGGCGATCCGCGCCGCCGTGGCCTCGAACACGAACGTCACCTTCAAGATTCTCTATAATGACGCCGTTGCCATGACGGGCGGGCAGGCGCTCGACGGCTCGCCAACGCCGCAGCAGATCGCCCATGCGGTTGCGGCGGAAGGGGTGGAGCGGATCGCGCTCGTTTCCGATCAGCCGGAGAAATTCGCCGCTGGCACGCTGCCCGGCGGCGCGCGCATTGCTCATCGCGACGATCTCGACGAGGTCCAGCGCAGTCTCGCGGAGACGGGCGGTGTCAGCGTGCTGATCTACGAGCAGACCTGTGCCGCGGAAAAACGCCGCCGCCGCAAGCGCGGAACCTTCCCCGATCCGGACAAGCGCGTGCTGATCAACGAACTGGTTTGCGAAGGCTGCGGCGATTGCGGCGTGCAGTCGAATTGCGTCGCCATCGAGCCGGTGGAGACCGAATTCGGACGCAAGCGCGCCATCGACCAGGATGCGTGCAACAAGGATTTCTCCTGCGTCAAGGGGTTCTGCCCCAGCTTCGTGACGGTGCATGGCGGGCAGCGGCGCAAGCCGAAGCGGGAAACCGTCGGCGACGACGGCGTTTTCGCCGATCCGCCCGAGCCCGCGCAATTCCCCATGCTCGACCGGCCATATTCGATGGTCATAACCGGCGTCGGCGGCACGGGCGTCGTCACCATCGGCGCGATGCTGGGCATGGCCGCGCATCTGGAAGGCAAGGGCGCGGGCATCATCGACATGTCGGGTCTCGCGCAAAAGGGCGGACCGGTTTCGGTTCACGTGCGCATCGCCGAACGCCCCGACGACATCAAGGCCATACGCGCCTCGGGAGCCGGGGCGGATCTGGTCGTGGGCGGCGATCTTGTCGTCAACGGCTCGTCGAAGGTGCTCGGCGTGATCCGTGCGGGCAAGACCCGCGTCGTCGCCAATTCGCATGAGACGATGACGGCCAATTTCACGCATTCGCCCGACCTGTCGCTGCCCGCGGTCGCGCTCCGGCGCGCATTGGAGGCGAAGGCCGGGGAAGGCGCCTGCGCGTTTCTCGACGCACAGAAATACGCCTCGGGCCTGCTCGGCGACAAGGCTATGGCCAATGTTCTGCTGCTCGGCTTTGCCTGGCAAAAGGGGCTTCTGCCGCTGTCAGCGGAAGCCTTGCTCGAAGCCATCCGGCTGAATGGCGTTGCCGTGGACGCCAACCATCAGGCGTTCCGCTGGGGGCGTCTGCTCGCTGTTGATGAGGCCAAGGTGTCGGCGCTGGCGGAGCGGAATGCAAAGCCGGTTCCGGGCGAGAAGCTGTCGCGGACTCTCGATGACGCCATTGAGCGGCGTCTGCGTTTTCTGGCCGCCTATCAGGATCGGGCCTACGCGGAGCGGTATCGTGTTCGCGTGGAGGCGATCCGCAGGCTCGAAGCGCGCGTTGCGCCGGGGCGCGAGATTCTGAGCTGGGCGGTGGCGCGGAACTATTTCAAGCTGCTGGCCTACAAGGATGAATATGAAGTGGCGCGGCTCTACACGGACGGCTCCTTCCGCCGCCAGTTGGAGCGTACTTTCGAGGGCGACTACCGGCTTGAATTCCACCTTGCGCCGCCTCTGATCTCGAAGCCCGATCCCGCGACCGGGCGGCCGCGCAAGGTTCGTTTCGGGCCCTGGATCATGCCGGTCTTCCGGATTCTTGCGGGCCTGAAGGGGCTGCGAGGGACGCGGTTCGACATTTTCGGTTATAGCGCGGAGCGGAAGCTGGAGCGCGAGCTTGTCAGCGACTATGAGGGCGTGCTTGAGGAGATCACGCGGCGTTTGAGCCCTGAGAGGCATGAGACCGCCGTTGCGCTTGCTAGCCTGCCGGAGAAGATCCGCGGATTCGGTCCGGTGAAACTGGCGTCGATTGAATCGGCGCGCGAACGTGAGGCTGAATTGCTGGAAAAACTGCGCGGGACAACACCCCTTCACAAGGGCAAACGCAAACAGGCCGCATAGGCAGCGACAAGGAAGTTTATTTCGCTGCTGGAGGCGTGCAGGAATGAATTTCTGCGATGCAGGGCATGATATTGCGTTTGTGAGAATGCCTTTCTATATTTCCACCATCATTCAAGCCGGCATGAAACGGCACCAAAAGGAGGCATCCGATGGCTTTGCAACTGGGTCAGACAGCTCCCGATTTCGAGGCGGACACCACGGAAGGGCCGATCCGCTTTCACGAGTGGCTCGGCGACAGCTGGGGCGTCCTGTTCTCGCACCCGAAGAATTTCACGCCGGTCTGCACGACCGAGTTGGGAACGATGGCGGGCCTCAAAAACGAGTTCGACCGCCGCAATGTCAAGATCCTCGGTCTCAGCGTCGATCCCGTTGACGATCACAATCGCTGGGCGGACGACATTCGCGACGTGACGGGCCATGCCGTGAACTATCCGCTGATCGGCGACCCGAATCTGAAGATCGCCAAGCTTTACGAAATGCTGCCCGCAAGTGCAGGGGATTCCTCGCAAGGGCGCACGCCAGCGGACAATCAGACGGTCCGCAACGTCTTCGTCATCGCACCGGACAAGACGCTGAAGCTGATCCTGACCTATCCGATGACGACCGGCCGGAATTTCGACGAGATCCTGCGCGTGATCGACTCGCTCCAGTTGACTGTCAAGCACAAGGTGGCGACGCCCGCGAACTGGAAGCAGGGCGAGGATGTGATCATCACAGCGGCTGTGTCCGATGACGAGGCCAAGGCGAAATACCCCGAAGGCTGGAAGACGCCGAAGCCTTATATCCGCGTCGTCGGCCAGCCGAAGTAGGATACCGCCAGCGGCGGCTTTCCCTCTCGCCGGGTGGCCGCCGCTGCCGTTCTCCCTTGCAAAATGGCATGGACGCCATGCAATAAACGCACGCGCAACACGTCCCGCGGGACCCTATTGTGCGGTCCGGAGACCCGCACATGCCTGTTGAATCCTATCTGCTTTTTCTCGCCGTCAGCATTCTGCCCGCGATCAGTCCGGGGCCGGGCATCCTGCTCGCGATTTCGAATGCGCTCCGTTACGGTCCCGGCTCGGTCATGTACTCCGCATTCGGCAACGCGCTCGGGCTCGTCGTGCTTGGCTTCGCGGTTGCTTTCGGCCTCGCCGCAATCCTCGCCGTTTCAGCGACCGCCTTCACGATCGTGAAATTCATCGGCGCCGGCTATCTCGTCTATCTCGGCGTGAAGCTGTGGCGTGACGGCAAGGCGATCGCCATGCCGGACGATGCGCCCGTGGTTCCCGAGAGCCGGAAGCTGATTGCGCAGGCTTTTTTCGTGTCGATCACCAATCCGAAGGCGCTTGCCGTGCTTGCCGCGCTGATCCCGCCTTTCGTCGATCACACCGGGCCGCTGCTGCCGCAGGTGACGCTCATGTCGGTCTCCTATGGCGTGATCTGTTTCCTCAACCATCTGATGATCGCGGTTGCGGGCGGAAAAGTCCGGCGTTTCCTGTCTTCTCCGGCCCGCGTCGTGGGGCTGCGGCGGATGCTGGGCGGAATGTTCGTCGGTTTCGGCGCGGCGCTTGCAGCGTCCAGCCGATGACGGCTGGCGGGCGCACGTTCTGAACCTGCGATGTGGAGAAATGGTGGTGGGAGGCTGACAAGTAACCCGCGCCGGTCTCGTTAGGGCTGCTTCCTTCCGGACCTGACCCGGTTGGCGAGGGACACGTCCACCGCCAACCTCCCGCCCCTTATATCGCCTCATTGACGGGCGGATGCAAGGTCACTTTGCCGGTTCTTTCCACGGGTCAACAAGCGCGACGCCCGCATCCTTGAAATCCTTCATGTTGCGCGTGGCGATGGCGGCGTTGCGGGAAATGGCGATGCCGGCGATGAAGGTGTCGCGAAAACCGACGGCGCGGCGTTTCTTGCGGCGCAGTCCGGCCAGTTCTGCGGCGGCGCGGGCGGCCCGCATGTCGAATTGCAGGACGCGGTTCTCGAAGATGACGCTGCCGATCTCCTCCCACGCGGTTTCCAGATCCTTACGGAAGTCGTCGCCGTCCACGAGCGTTTCGATGCCGTAGCGCAACTCGAACAGCGTGACCGTCGTGGTCCACAGGCTTTCCGGCGGCTGCGCGTCCAGCCACGCAATGACCGATTTGTTCTTGAGCGGCCGCATGCAGGCGGAGACGACATTGGTGTCGAGGATGATCATGAGTCACCATCAAGGAAGCCACCTTACAAACCCAGAATTTTCCCTGAAGACAAGCCGGATGTTTGTGGCGGCGGTCATTTCCTGTGAGCGAACGGCAACGACTGTTGCGGCATCGTGGTTTGCAACCCTAGATTGCTTGTGATCGTTTTCGCAGCAACCCGCCTTCGCGACGCTGCTCTACAACGGATGGGCAGTATCATGCAAATTACATCGCCGCCGCTGGCTGGATCGGTCGGGAGCGCAGCAACGCCTTCCTTGCGAGGTGATCGCAATCAAGCGCTTGACGGTTTGCGCGGCTGGGCGGCGCTTGCTGTCGCCTACTATCACGCGATCCTCCATAACGACCTGTCGCTGATTCAGCGGGTACTCATGCAGCCGATCGACAATATGCAGAGCGGCTATGATGTCTTCGCCAAACTCACCCTGAACACCTTTCACGGCGAGACGGCGGTCTTTCTGTTCTTTATCCTCAGCGGCGCCGTGCTGAGGCAGTCGCTCGCGCGCTACGAGCCCATGCCGGAGTGGCGTTTCGGGCTGAGCTTCCTTCTCGCCAGAATGGCGCGCCTGTATCCGCCGGTGATCGTCTGCATGGCGGTGATCTGGGTGCTGACGCTTCTCTGGCCTGCGATGGGACTCAGCGGATTTCCGCAGTTTTCGCTGTCGCAACTGGCGCTTAACGCGGGCCTGATTAATACGAATGTACACGGACCTTCAACTACCGTGCAGGCGGAAATGCTTGCGGCGCCCTTCCTTTTCGGTGCTTATCTGCTTCAGCGCGTGTATGGCTTTCCCGCCGCGATCTTCTGCTTTGTGCTCTCGATCTATGCGATTGAAGTACACTGGATGATTCTCGATTTGCCGAACATGCACTCCTATCTCTACCCCTTCATGGCGGGTATGCTGATTGCGGAACCTCGTCTAAAGGCTGCTTTTGCCGGCATTACGCTGTCCAGCGGCTGGATCGCACTTGGTGTGCTCGTGTTCACCAGGTTGCTCGCCTATCATGCCTCCGTGCCCGCCCACATTGCGATGGTAATAGCAGGCGCAGTGCTGGTGGGCATTCTGCTCTACAGCCCGTCCGACCGTCTGGGGGCATTGCTTCAGAAGCCGCTGTCGCAGTTTCTCGGGCGGATCAGCTTCAGCTTTTACCTCCTCAACGTGCCGGTTCTGATGGCCATATGGACCGTCACCGACAAGTGGTCTCTGGCCGCGAATTCGCCGGTTGAGGTCGGGCTGGCAGTCGGCACGCTCTCGACGCTGCTGACGATTCCATTCGCTGTCGCATCGGAGCGGTGGGTGGAAAGGCCGGGAATGCGGCTCGGTCGCATGATCAGGAACAAGCTTCGGCCTGCGCCGTCTGTTCATGGCGTTTCGGCCCAAGTCTATCTTGGCGAGCGGGCGCCCGCCTGACTATCGTCCGGTTCAGTCGAAGCGGGCAGGCCGCGCCTCTTCGGCGCCGAACTCGGGCAACTCGAAATCCAGCCCGTGCTCGGCGAAATGCGCGGCCAACCGGCTGCCCAGGCCGATTTCCGGCGGCGTCTTGAGATCGTCGCCAACCGCATTGCGCAGGATCGTGCGGACTTCCTCCTCCATGGAACGGCCATGGCGGCGAGCACGCTCGACAAGCCGCGCCTTCACGTCGTCCTCGACATTGCGTACAATCAACTGCGCCATTGCTGGTCTCCGGAAATAAATGTGCTATCATGATAGCACATCTTTTTCGGATGCGAACCAGCAAATGCCGGGACCCCCGCCGTTAGCCCATGCCGTGCTTGACATCGCCTGAACACCGGACAAAATTGCGGCGCATTGTTTGCGTCTGTTTCTACCGAAATACAATGAATCACTCGATAGATTTACCCCGGACAGACATCCCGATATAATCCGCACGAGTCTATGCCGTGAACAGTTACGCTCGTTTCATTATCGTCTTCACGACCTTCGTAGTTTACTGGCAAACCTCATCGATTCTTGCCGACAATCTGCGATATGCGCATTTCGGTGCGGATGCCATTCTCTATTTTTCGCTTGCCGAAAAACAGATCCATGACCATGTGATGCTGTTTCATCCGGTGACCGGGATGCTGGCTCTCGGCTGGATGGAGGTGCTTGGTCCGCTGACGGCTGTAATGACGCCCTATGCACTGCTCAACGCGCTTTTCGCCGCGGTCGGCGCGGCAAGCGTCTGGGTGGCGAGTGCGGCATTTGCGGCAATCGCACCGCGCCGGTATGTCCTGCCGCTCGTCCTGATATATGCCTCTTCGCTCGGCATCTGGTATTTCGCCAGCATCGCGGAGTCGAAGATCATAACGGCATTTCTTTCCTGCCTTTATGTCGCGCTCTATCTGCACCTTCGCGAAAGCTGGAGCAACTGGCGGGCCGCAATGCTGACGGTGACGCTCGCGCTGGCCTGTCTGAACGAGATCGTGTCGGGCCTGCTTGCGGTCATCCCGGCGGTGGATACGGTTCTGAGGCATGGCTTTTCGCCGAGGCGGCTGCGCTGGGTCGTGCTGCATGTGGTCCCCGTGCCCTTCATGCTTTTGGTGATGGAGCTGTTCATCAACAAGTACATGCTCGGCCCCCACGCCCTCGCTGCCGGCTCAGACCATTTCAGCCTGTTCCTGACCTATGTCGGTTTCGGGGATCACAGCCTGTCGAGCCTCTACAATTACATTCTCAACTGGTTCGCCTTCAGCCTCGCCGCGCCATCCCACTACGCCATAAGCTCGGTCGATGCCTGGCCGGATTATTACGGCTATTTCGAGCCGACGGCTCTGGGCTATTTCGATAGCTGGGTAACCATGGCGGCGGTGCTCGCTCTTGCCGGCCTGATTGCATTGAGACTCGCCACACCTCGACAGCCTCTGCAATGGCAACAGATGAGTCTCGTCGCCGCCCTGATGACCTATTCGCTGTTGCGCGGCGTGGTGTTCTTCCTGTTCGTGCCGCCGGAGGGGCTGCTTTACAGCTCGGCCGTGGTGATGGTCCACATCATCGTGCTCTTTGTCCTGCTCTTCACACCGCGCTACCGGACGTCGAATCTCATTCTGCTGTTCGTGCTCGCCATCGGCATCATGCTGTCGAACGTCCGGTTCCTTTATTTCGAGAAACTACAGAACACTCCGATAATCCTGCCCGCGAATGGCAGTTAGCGAGATCCGATGAAATGGGTCCAATGTTTCGGAAAAATCGAGCTTGAAACAAACGGATGCGGATCAGGATCGTTTCCGAAAGAAATGATCCTGATCTAGTGACGCCGGATTTTCCGGCCGCCATTCAAGATACCGGCTGATATTGATCCGGTCCGTCGCCATTCCGGAGCGGGCGCTCTCCGCATAGCCATGGCGCGGCAGCCTTGCGGGTCTGTAGCAGAACCTGTACGGCCCCTCGGCATCGCGCACGATCAGCCGCTGAACACGCCGCCGCCAGAGCCGGTCGAACAGGGAAGGCGCTTGGAGCAGACTGGCGCAGATGATCGTATCGCTGCTGCAGGCCGTGAAATCTTCGGCCATGCAGTTTTCGACGGCGATTCGACCGCTCAAGCCAAGGGCCGCGATCAGCCGCTCGGCAAGTTCGCAGGCATCGCCGTCGCAATCGACGCAGACAACGCTGAGATCGGGGCGACTGCGGGCCATCAGAATCGCGGTCACCGGAAGAGCGCCGCTTCCCAGAAAGATGGCCCGGTCCGGCGTCCGGCTGCCGATCAGCGTCAGTTCGCTGCCGCACAAGGCCTTGTACTCGTCGAGGTACCAGAAGGCCGTCAGCGCCTGCGCGCCCGGACAGTCACTCGCCAGAATTTGCCGCGCCCACCATTTCTCCATTTCACATTCGGCCCTGGCGCAGATCGGCGGAAGCGATTCCGCGAAGATTCTTGCCTCCACGTTGTCCGGAAGATCCCTGCCGAAACCGTGGCGCTGCCAGCTCTTGACGGTTGCAACGAGCCGTCCAAGCGTCTCGTTCACGCGCGGGTTCTCCGGCGACAGGTCATCTTCGCACGCAAGTAGGGCATGAACTTCGCGTAGAAATGCGATAGCGTTGGCGTGATTCATCGAGGCGTCTTTCCCGCTGCCTTTTCCGGATCACGCGCCATTACCAGATAGGTAACAAGGTTACATCAGCAAATTCGGGACAGCCTCACTTTTATCGCGAGACGTTGCAGCTATGAAATTCCTCGATCAGGCAAAAGTCTATATTCGCTCAGGTAGCGGCGGGAATGGCTGCGTGTCCTTCCGGCGCGAGAAGTTCATCGAGTTTGGCGGTCCGAATGGCGGCGATGGCGGTAAGGGCGGCGACGTCTGGGCCGAATGCGTCTCCAATCTCAATACGCTGGTCGATTTCCGCTATCAGCAGCATTTCAAAGCCGAGCGCGGCCAGCACGGCATGGGCTCCAACATGACCGGGCGCGGCGGCGAGGATGTGACGCTGAAAGTGCCGCCGGGCACGCAGATATTCCTTGAAGACAACGAGACGATGATCGCCGACCTGACCGAGCCGGGGCAGCGCGTGCTGCTCGCGGAGGGCGGGAATGGCGGTTTCGGCAATGCGCGCTTCAAATCGTCGACCAACCAGGCGCCGCGCCATGCCAATCCGGGGCAGGAGGGCGTGGAGATGACCATCTGGCTGAGGATGAAGCTGATCGCCGACGCCGGGATCATCGGGATGCCCAATGCGGGGAAATCGACCTTCCTTGCCGCCGTCAGCCGCGCCCGGCCGAAGATTGCCGATTACCCGTTCACGACGCTCTATCCAGAGCTTGGCGTCGTGAAGGTCGGTGATGCGGATTTCGTGCTGGCCGACATTCCCGGGCTGATCGAGGGCGCCCATGAAGGGGCGGGCATTGGCGACCGCTTTCTTGGGCATATAGAGCGTTGCCGGGTCATTCTTCATCTCGTCGACGTCAACGAAACCGATGTCGCCGCCATCTACCGGCTGGTGCGCAAGGAGTTGCGTGCCTATGGGGCGGGCCTTGAGAAGAAACGCGAGATCGTCGCCCTGTCGAAATGCGATACCGTTCCGCCGGAACTGGCGGAGGAGCAGGCTGAGCTTCTGCGCAAGGCGTGCCGCAAGAAGCCGTTCCTGATCTCGTCGGCCAGCGGCGCGAATGTCGAAAAGGTGCTTTACCGGATCGTGCAGGTCCTGCGGGATGCCAATGACAGCGATGATGGCGAGCACGAGGAAAACGATGCCGATGGCGGATGGTCGCCGCTGTAAAAGTGCGACCATGTTTAATGTCAATCGAGCGGTATTTTCCTGAAAAACTCAACCTGCAATTTTCCGCAAACAGAGCTTGTCGCCCGCTTTGGTTGTTAAAGTTTTGTAACCTCAACCTGTTGCTCTTTTCACGCAGTCATATTTCTCGCCCGTCAAGCCATTGATTTGACCGTGTTATTTTCCATTCCTCTCGATCTGCGAGGCATGGTTGCGTTTTATGCATGGCTGCTATGCGCAGAACGCGTCTGAATGTCGCCTTATTTCCCACGTTTACGGTCGCGCCGTTGAAAAACAACAAGGGAAAGTTGTAAATGATCAAGAGTAAAGTGCTTCGCCTTTCCGCATTGACGGTCGCGGCGTTCCTCGTTTCGAACGCTTCCGCCAAGGCGAGCTGTGGTACGGCATCCTGGTATCACGAAGGCAGTCGCACGGCGAACGGCGAGCGTTACCGGCCCGACGGCATCACGGCAGCGCACAAGAAGCTGCCCTTCGGAACCCGCGTGAAGGTCACGCACAAGCGTACCGGCCGCAGCGTCGTCGTTCGCATCAATGATCGCGGCCCATTCATCCGTGGGCGTATTATAGACCTCTCCCGCGGCGCCAAGCGCGTGCTCGGCATGGGCGGTCTCGCCCCCGTCTGCCTGACGATCCTCGGCCGCGGACCGGCCAAGGTTGCGGAAAAACGCTCGTCTGGCAAGCGCGTGGCCAAGCAACAGCGCCGCGAGCGGGTGGCCGCCAAACGGCAAACTCGCGAGGTCTATGGCACAACACAGACAAGCGCACGCCCAGAGCGGAAAAACTCCCGGCGCGCAGGCCGGTCGGTAAAGCGGACCCAGGCACGCAACACCGTGCGTCGTCAGAACCAGGATAATCGCGCGTCCTCATTCCGTGTTGCCGGATGGCCGCGTTCGGGTGACACGACGTTCTAGTTCACTTGATCACAAAGAGATCGCACGGCCCCGCATTGGTCAATGCAAGGGCCTGGTAATACGGCGGGGCAATCAGGTTGCCGAACGGGCAACCACGCATTGCTTCGCCGACCGCGTTTAGCCGATGTTTCGCGGATATGCGGCAATAAGAAGGAGCGCAGCTCTAACCCTTTGTGGTAGGATGGATTTTCGCTTCGGCCTCAAAAGACCATGACCTGTCACCGCATGGCGTCACGGTCGCGTCACCCGATCCAGAGTCTCATGCTGAACAAAGAGATTGCCAAAATCCTTCTTGCGCCGACAGACGGCACATTCCGCCTTGAGAACCACGATCCGGCGTGGCCAGGGCCGAAAGAGCTGCATGCGCTCGACGGAAAGCAGGTCAAGAAGCGGCTCAAGGACTATCTGGACGAACAGCGCGACCATCTGATCGACGCGCAGGAAAAGCTTTACGCCGATAATCGCTACGCGCTGCTGATCATCCTGCAGGCCATGGATGCGGCGGGCAAGGACTCCACGATCGAGCACGTCATGTCCGGCGTCAATCCGCAAGGCTGTCAGGCCTTCAGCTTCAAGAAGCCGTCCGACGAGGAACTCGATCACAATTTCATGTGGCGCTGCTGGCGGGCGTTGCCTGAGCGCGGACGTATCGGGATCTTCAACCGGTCCTATTATGAAGAGACGCTGGTGGTGCGTGTCCAGCCTGAGCTTCTCGAATATCAGCGGTTGCCTGCCGCGCCCGCGCCGGGTACGGACGAATTCTGGCAGGCGCGCTTTGAGGACATCAACGCCTTTGAGCGGCACATGTCGCGCAATGGCACCGTCATCGTGAAGTTCTTTCTCAATGTCTCGAAGGAGGAACAGACCCAACGGTTCATCAAGCGCCTGACACAGCCTGACAAGCACTGGAAATTCTCGATGGACGACCTAGAAAAACGCGCCCAGTGGGACGACTATCAGGCAGCCTATCAGGAGACCATTGCCCATACGAGCACGCCCTGGGCGCCCTGGTACGTCATTCCTGCCGACAACAAGTGGCTGATGCGGGGGCTGGTGCTGTCGGTCATCTGCGAGACGATCGGTTCGCTCGATATCGATTTCCCCAAAGTTGCCCCAGCGCAGATGAAGCAGTTCGATCAGGCGCTGAAAACGCTGGAAGCGGAGACCGGGGGAGCGCCGGAGAAGAAGACGGCACGATCACGGAAAAAATGACGAGCCTGCCGACTGTCAGATGCCGCACCACTTCCGGGCAATGTCGATATAGATATTGCGCGCTTCCTCGATTCGGCTGATGTAGCAGTACTCATCCGTCTGATGCGCCATTGCCGCTTCGCCCGGTCCGAGAATGATCGTGGGCGGATGATCATAGGCCTTGGTCAGGGCGGCGGCATCGGTGAAATAAGTGGCGATGCCGGGAGCGTGACGCTCGCCTGTCACATTGGCGGCGATCTCGCGGACTTCGGCAATCCACGGATTATCCGGCTCCGTATAGACCGGCGGCGAGGAACCCAGCTGCGAAAAACTCACATCATCGCCGCCGATTTCGGTAAGCCGGGCAAGCACTTCGGCTTCGCTCAATCCCGGCACCATGCGGATATCAAGCCCGAATTTCGCCTCGTCGGGGATCGAATTGATGTTCATGCCGCCATGAAACCAGCCCACATTCACCGTCGGCGGATCGGCCGGAAGCGTGCGCCCTTCCGCCAGGTTCAGGCGTTCCATCCTGCTGACAACGCGGGCCGCCTTGTAGACGGCATTGTCGCCCTGTTTGGGCATTGATCCGTGTGCGGTGACGCCGGTTGCGCGGCCTTCGACCCAAAGGACGCCCTTATGGCCGTTCAGCGGACGGTTCGACGTCGGCTCGGCAACGACAAGCGCGCCCGCCTCGCCCAGCACGCCGCTCTGTCGGCTCAGAAAGTTCGCGCCCGCGCAGCCGCGCTCCTCGCCTGCCGTAATGACGAGGACGAGTCCCGCCGTGCCTGCCAGATGCGGGGCAAGCTCGACGGCCGCGGAGATTAGCGCCGCATCGCCGCCCTTCATGTCGGTCGACCCGCGCCCGTAGATCTTGCCGCCTGCAATGTCGGCGGCGAAAGGCGAGAAGCTCCATGGGGCCGCCCCTAGTGGCACCACATCCGTATGCCCTGAAAAGCACATCGGCTTTTTGGCGCCACTGCCGCCGATTCGCGCGATGAGATTGGCGCGCGTGGGATCGCCGTCGAGCGGATAATAGGAAATCTCGAAACCGGCGCGCTCCAGTATGCCGCCGATATATTCCGCGCACGGCGTTTCGTTGCCCGGTGGATTGATCGTCTCGAAACGGATGAGGTCCTGCGTCAGTTTGATCGGATCGAGCATATGCATCAGACCTGCAAATCCGGAATCGCACGGTAATGGTCCAGCGCTTCCGGGTTGGCCAGGGCCTCCTTGTTCTTGATTTCGCGGCCGTGGACCAGATCGCGCACGGCGAGTTCGGTAATCTTGCCTGACTTGGTGCGCGGTATGTCCGGAACCGCCACGATCTTTGCCGGAACATGGCGCGGCGTTGCGCCATTGCGGATCTGCTGCCTGATCTTCTGCGTCAAGGCCTCGTCAAACTGCACGCCGTCAGCGAGCACCACGAACAATACAACGCGCACGTCATTATCCCAGTTCTGACCGATGACGATGGCCTCGCGCACTTCCTCCATCTTCTCCACCTGCCGGTAGATTTCCGCCGTGCCGATGCGCACGCCGCCAGGGTTGAGCGTGGCGTCCGAGCGTCCGTGAATGATCATGCCGCCATGGCGCGTCCATTCCGCAAAGTCGCCGTGGTGCCAGATGTTCTCGTACCGCGCGAAATAGGAGTCGTGATATTTCTCGTTGCCGGGATCGTTCCAGAACTTGATGGGCATGGACGGGAAAGGCCGCGTGCAGACAAGTTCGCCCTTTTCGCCGCGAACCGGCTTGCCGTCGGGATCGAACACGTCGGTTGCCATCCCGAGCGCAGGCCCCTGAATCTCGCCTTTCCAGACGGGCAGGTTAGGATTGCCCATCACGAAACAGGCGCAGATGTCCGTTCCGCCCGAGACGGACGCCAGATGCATGTCGGCTTTGATGGCGTCGTAAATATAGTCGAAGGCTTCCGGCACGAGCGGCGAGCCGGTGGAGGCGAGCGTGCGCACGGTGGAGAGGTCGTGCGTGTCGCGCGGTCGCTGCCCGGCCTTGCGCAACGCGTCGATATATTTGGCGGAAGTGCCGAAGAAGGTGATGCCCTCCGCGTCCGCGTAGTCGAACAGGATGTTGCCGTCGGGCGCAAATGGCGATCCGTCATAGAGCATGAGCGTTGCGCCGCTCGCCAGGGCGGTGACGAGCCAGTTCCACATCATCCAGCCGAGCGTCGTGAAATAGAAGACGCAGTCGCCCGGTTTTATGTCCGAATGAAGTTGATGCTCCTTCAGATGCTGCAGGATCGCGCCGCCCGCCGAGTGCACGATGCATTTCGGAACGCCGGTCGTTCCGGATGAGAAGAGAATATAGAGGGGATGATCGAAAGGCAGCCGCTCGAAATGCGGGACGCCGGCTTCGTGGGGCGCAATCGCGGCCTCAAGGGTTACGGCATTGCCAACGATTTCGGCTGCGCGATCGGCTTCGCCCAGCAACGGCACGATGACGGTTTTCGGGCTTCCCGGAAGCTGGGTGGTAATCTCGCGGACCTTGGCCGCAATGTCGATGGTCTTGCCATTGTAATGATAGCCGTCGCATGCGATGAAGATTTCCGGCTCGATCTGGCCGAAGCGGTCGAGCGCCCCTTGCGCCCCGAAATCCGGTGAACAGGATGACCAGATTGCGCCAAGCGACGTCACCGCCAGCATTGCGGCAAGCGCTTCGGGCATGTTGGGCAGCATCGCGGCCACACGGTCCCCCACGCCGACGCCTTGCGCCGACAGATATTGCTGAAATCGCGAGACCAGCGCGTTCAGCTCATCCCAGCTCATCCGGCGCTTGAGCTTGTCCTCGCTCCAGAAAACAAGCGCGGGACCGTCATTAGGCCGAGCGAGCAGATTCTCGGCAAAATTCAGCCGTGCATCAGGGAAAAATTTCGCGCCGGGCATCTTGTCGCCATCAACGAGATACGGCGGCGCGCCCTTATCCCCAACAACTCCGCAGAAATCCCACAAGGCGGGCCAGAAGACTTCCGGGACTCGGACGGACAGATCATGAAGGTCGCTCATCCCGGTAAAATGCGCGCCATATTGACGGGACAGATACGCCATGAAGCGGTTCATGTCACTGGCTTCGATGGCCTTTTTTGCCGGTACCCATAAAGGCTTTTCGTCAATCATGTCTTGTTTCGTCCATTCTTGCCGCCTATGCATAGCCGGGTTGACCCAGTCGGCTCCGCCCGAGGGCGGCGGTTTTGGTTTGTCGAGATAGCGATCGAGCCGCCGCAAGGCGGTGATCCCTCAATCTCGTCACAAGGCCGGAGCCTAATGAACGGCATTCTGGTTCATCACATTGGCTAACCACTTCGTCCAGTGTCCCTTACGACTACGCTGGCGCGATCGTCGCAGGATGGCGCGAACAGCGGAATCGCCACAAGAGCGAATTAGCTCAATCATGATAGAGCGCATATGAGATTGAAAGTCCCGTTTTACCGTTTTGCGCTGGGAGCCGTTTCATTTTCGCTGCCTCTGGCGATTTTCATAATCTCTCTGCCCTATCTCATCAATGCGGAGCCGGTAAAGAACCGGTTCATCAAGGAGTTGCAGGACTGGACAGGTTCGCCCGTCGAACTGTCGGGGCCGGTCGCCATCGAAAGCTTCTTCTCCTTTGCGCTGAACGCCCAGAACGTCGAATTCAAGGGATTTCGCGGGCTTCCCAGCCTGAAAAGCCTCAAGGCGGAGCGGATCGTGGCCAGGCTCGCATGGACAGATCTGCTGTTCGGCAGGCTGGATTTCGACAAGATCAAGATCCAGGGCTCGACGATCCGTTTTGAGCGTCCGGATGAAGGGCCGGATCTTCGCGCGCTTTTCACGCTGCTGACGAAGGCGCACGAAACGCCCTTTGAAGCATTTTTGCTTTCGGACTCCGTTGTCGAGATCGACCGGGGCGGAACGGATGTGCAGATCGTCAATATCGGCTCTCTCGTTGCTCATCTGCACTCAAACGGGCGGATCTATCTGAGTGGAGATCTCGTCTGGCAAGGCCAGCCGGTTGATCTGACCCTGCGAACGAACCTTATTTCCGATCCATTGGCGGCCATGCCGGGCTTTCCTCTGGATCTGGAAATCGAAAGCCCGCTCCTTACGGCCCGTTTTGACGGTACGGCACGGTTTTTTGAGAACTGGAGTCTTAAGGGCGAGGCGAGCGCCAGCGTCCCCGACGCGGACCGGCTGAAACACTGGCTGGGGGTGGATTCGGGATTGACGGTTCCTGATACGATCGAGATTTCAGGCTCCCTCAATGCAGATGAAACGCGCCTCCGGCTGGAAGGGGGCGTGATGACGACGTCCTTTGCCCGGGCGGCTGGCGATCTGGCGGTCCTGTTCGATACGCCCCGGCCGAAAATCGAGGGCTCGCTTGCGTTCAAGCGGCTCGATCTCGGCGCGCTCTGGAGCGTGACGGGGGCGAGCCGAAGCGCCGAAGCGGAATATGAAAGCCTGACGGATTACTGGAAGAATGCGCGGATCGACCTGGGCGTTTCGGCCAAAATGCTCAGCTGGAACGAAATCGCCATCGGACATGCCGCTTTTACGCTGACCGGCCAACTCGCCCGGCTTTCGGCGGAAATCGCTCATCTGGACTTTCTGGGCGGTTCGATGCGCGGACATGTCCAAACCGAATTGCTGGCGGCGCCGCCGCGTCTCAAGGCCCGGGTGACGGCTGAAGACATCGACGCCGCGGCGCTGTCGCGCATGGGGGCGCCGGTGGATTGGCTTGACGGACGGGGGCACGCGCAGATCAGGCTGGAAACGGCGGGCGACGATCAGGCCCGACTTCTGCAGAATGCACGGATCGAGGGGCATGTGAATTTCCCCAATGGCGGGCAGATCCGCTTTGACCCCGCGGCCCTGGCCGGTATGTCCTCCGGGCAGCGATTTGAAGGCTGGAATGCCGCCGATCTCACCTGGCAGGATTTCAGCGGGCTTCAGTTCAAGCTGGCGCTTCAAGGCGAGAGCCTGACCTTCACCGACCTGTCGCTTTCCAGCGAAACGGGATCCGTGACGGGGGAGGGCAATGTGAACTACGCCAGCAGATCGCTCGATTGGCGACTTGCGGTCACGCCTGTGGACAGCGGCGCGATGCCCCAGATATCCGGAAAGCAGTTCTCCATAATGGGAGACTGGAAAAAACCGGCTATTCGAGCCGGCGCCATTCGGGACAGGGCCGGGCAGAGTGGGGAGCCGGCAACACCTGCGGCAAAATTCAGCCGGAGCGGCCTCTAAGGATGGATATGCCGCCGGATTCGACAAATTTACGTGTTTTCAACGGCTTTAAATGGTTGGGTAAAGAATGAAATCGGTCGCAAAGCTTTCGGTTTTTGCGATAGGGTGCCCTGCGCAATTGAACATATGTCGAAGAAGAAGAAGGACTTTACGGTGATCGGACAGCGCTCTGTTCTCAGTTTTTCGGCTGCATTGATTGGCGTGGCGGCCCTTCAGATTCCGTTCGCGATTGCGCAGAACGCGCCTGAAAACCCGATGATGGTCCAGGCGCCTGCAGCCGATGGCGGTGAGTTCGACTGGCTTTCCGATGACCCCGGTGAGAGGCAGGACGCACAGCCCGGCGCGGCGGCCGGTCGACCGGCCGCGCCTGCACGGAGGGATGCCGCCGAGGTTGACGATGCCGATGATGATGCTGCGGTGTCGGGCACGGCCGATCAGGCGCGTCAGGAGACACCTCCCGAGCCAGCGGCGGTCGAAAATGTGGAGCAGGTCCAGACCGAGCCTGCCACGGGAACACAGGCGCAGACAGAAAACGACCCCGCCGAGGCGGACGCGACGCCCGAGCAGGCCGAGGCTCCCGCCAGTGACGCGCAGCCGCCCGTCGCGGCCGAACAGATGCCAGCAGCACCCGCGGATGTTGCCGCCGAGCCCGATGCCGCTGACCCGGTCACCGGGCAGGCGCAGGTCGCTCCCGACGAAGCTGAAACCGAAGCGACGACCGCGCAGCCCGAGATCGATCTCAGCCCGGAGCAGGCGCAGACAGTCCCGTCCCAGTCCGAGAGTGACGCGAATGGGGCCGACGCGGCCGATGCGCGGAGCCCGTCCGGGGAACTTGCTCCGGCGGAGAATGCAGACGCTGAAAGTGCCGAGCAGCCACAGCTTGCGGAAGAAGACGCTCTGGATCCGAAGGATGTGACGCTGAAGATCGGCACCTGGGCCGGCGCTTATGGTCAGGCGCAGGAACGTGCGCTGTTCCGTCCCTTCGTGGAACGTCACGGCTACCAGATTGAATCCGTTGCCTATGACGGCGATTACCAGGCGCTGGAGGCTCAGGCCGACGACCCGAAATGGAGCCTTGTCGATCTGAATGGCGATGCGATGAAGCGGGCCTGCGAAGAGGACCGTCTGGAGAAGCTCGACACCGACGTCGTCGAGGCTGCCCCCGACGGCACACCGCTTTCCCAGGACTTTCTGCCCGGCGCTATCCATCCTTGCGGGATTGGCAGCGTTGCCTGGTCCGCCGTGATCGTTTACGACAACCGTATCTCGACTACGCCTGCTTCCATCGAGGATGTCTTCGATACTGTGAAGATACCCGGCAAGCGTCTTTTCCCGAAGCAGCCGCGCTATTCGCTCGAACTGGCGCTCATGGCGGATGGCGTTGCGCCGGATGAGGTCTATGCGGTGCTGCAGACGCCGGAGGGACAGGATCGCGCATTTGCGAAACTGTCCTCGATCAAGGACGATATCGTCTGGTGGGAGAAGCCGTCGGAGGTTTTCGGGCGCATCGCCGACAAGGATGCCGTGATGGGCCTTGGCTTCAATGGCCGCGCCTTCATGGCCATCATGGCCGCCAAGCAACCGCTTGAGATCCTGTGGGACCGCCAGATCTACTCCTATGACTATTGGGCCATTCCGCGCGGCGCGCCTTATCAGCAGGCCGCAAAGGCATTCATACGCTTTGCGACGAGCCCCGGCCCGCTTTCCGACCAGGCGCGCTGGATACCCTACGGGCCGGCGCGGCGCTCTGCGGTCGAACAGGTCGGCCAGCATCCTGAGCTTGGTCTCGACATGAAGCCATACCTGCCGACCAGCGAGGGGAATTTCGTTCAGGCTCTCAATTTCGACGGAGCATTCTGGCGGGCGAACGAGGCCACACTGAAAGAGCGCTTTGCCGGGTGGATCGAGGGACGGCAACTGCCGGTTCAGAAACAGGCCGTCATTTCCCAGTAAGCAATTTCTTTACCGATTTTACGTGCTTGTGCTGTAGCATTTCTGTCACAAAAGCTTCAATCTCGCCACAATTATGGCCGGATTCGCCTGCTGGTTCATCGTCAGGCACCTGGTGAAGGTCCAGGCGTTGTTCTGGCGTATAAGGTCTTGGCGGAAACGATGACAGCTCTTGAGTAAATCGTCATCGCGGTCCGGCGCGGCCGTGCCGGTTGGGCCGGATACGGAACGTAAGCGTTGATCTGCTGCACCCGAACCGCTCGATCAGGGCTGCCATATTTCCCCCATATCAGCCGTGAAAATGCGTATCTGCGGCGTCATGGGAAATTGCGCTTGTGCGCTTTTTGCGGCAGCTTGAATACCAAGAATAGGTTTGGCCACAGCACAGCCACACTATCAATGGTGCCAGACCAAAAAGAGTTGGCGGCGTGGAACGAGGCGCATGCTCTCTGAACAGGGCTTCGCCACCGGGCCGCGCCTGTCAATAAATGCGGGGTACGAACACTGTCGCCATCTGGCGGCAGTGTTTTCTTTTGGGGCTCCACGTGTCCTCTGCGCGTGCCGCTTGTCCGAACGGGCTGCGTCTTCTCGTGTTGCGTCAAATTCGCCGCACATTAAGCGATGCTTAGGATGCTTGGCTTATCCCCTTCTTGCCCGGTGGTGCGAATTTCGGCATCGTTCTTCCGGGCATTTACCGTCCGGCTTTGTTTTTGATTTTTTGGGCATGACTTCATGATGCGTTTGCGTTCCGTCCTCGCCGCAGCACTCCTGGCTGCTTTCCTTTTCGCGCCTGGCTATCGTGCTCTTGCTCAGGATCCATCCGTGGTTTCCGCTCTGGGGGAACCCGACGCGATTGATGTTCGCGCGGATGATTTGCCTCTCAAGCTCTTCGTGGGGCCATTCAAGGGAAGCCTGACGGCGACCTCGCCGGGCGACCTGCACAGCGCAGGCTCCTCCGCCTTCGTCCAGATCGACCTGTCCAGTGACAACAGAAGCAGGCGCGGCTTGACGGCCGAACTCGCCATGGAGACGGAAAACGGCGAGATCGTTCAGATCCACGGCTCCGGCGTTGACGCGGACGGGGAAGGCGCGCGGCGGGTTGCCAGGATCAAGGGCATCAGGAAAGGCCGCAGCCGGACGGTGCTGATCGAGATCAGACTGAAGCATGTTCCGGAAGGTTCGCGGAACAGGTTGAGGCTTGCGCTGGCTGCACCGGAGAACGGAGGCGACAGACAAGATACCTCTGAAGGCGGCAAGAGCCGGCAAAGCGTTTCGCTTGCATGGCGTGTGGCCAATTGCGGCGAGCAATACCACACGGCGCTTCAGGAAATCGGCAGGAATGGCGGAAACGATCTGCGCGCGCTTCTCCGCGAGGCGCGCAGCGCCGACAAGACCATGTCGCGCCGCTGGATGTTTCGCCCGTCGCGACCTGCCCGCAGCCGCAGCAAAACGGACGACGAAACGGGCCGCGTGGCTCGCAAACAGGCCAGTGCGCTCTACTCCGAAGCATCCGCGCTTGTGAGTGCGGGCTACGATCGCATCTTGCGGAGCAAGGGCCCGCATGGCTGGATGCTCGACAAGACGGCGAACGACCTGCGCAAATATTTCTCGCAGGACATGAACCCCGCCCTGTGTACCGGCGCCCTCGCGTTTGTCTCCTACTACGCCGAAAAACTCGAGCCGCTGGGCAAACGGCGGGAAAGGCGGGCGCGTTTTGCCGGCCTTGCCGAGCAATTCGCGCGAGAGAAAGCCGGCGATGTCTTCGAGGCGGCGCGCACTGTTGCCGGAGGCCATCCGGCGTGGGGCGGGGCAACGCTGATCACGCTCAAGCCCAGGGGGAGCGAGACTCAGTCCATGCAGGCGCTGCTCGTCGACCTTCTCAAATCGACCGGTTTTCCCAAGGAACAGGTGGATGAGGTTGCCAATGCGGCGAATGCCTATGACGCTCTCAAGCGCATTGACGAGCAGGGGCTGAAGTCCGATACGCTGACGAAGGCCATGCGCGGCAAGCTGAGGGAAGCGGTGGCGTCAATCGAGATGGCCGTACGGCTTGCCGCTTTCCGGGATCGCTACGAGGTTTTCTGGGATGGTTTTCATGGCCGGCTTGACGCCATTCGTGCCGCTCATGCCCAGCACTGTGTCTGCGGAAGCTGACTGCCGCCGGGCGCCGCTCAGAATCTGACGAAGATATTGGCGGAGCCGTAGAGTGTAGACTCTTCCCTGTAGGAGCCGGACATTCCTGCCGAGAGCGTCGTCTCGATGCCGTCGCGATTGATGCGCATGAAAGCGCCGGCGCGGCCTGAAACGTCGTCCTCCCGGCCATAGGTGGCCAGTTCCGGGCCAAGCGTCAGCCAGTCCAGCAGCCGGTAGCCGAGCTTGGCTGTTGCCGAATAGCTTGACGTTCCGCTGAAAAAGGAGCTGTCCGCCGAAAGCCAGCCATTCGCGCCCAGCGGCAGCCATGTCTCGATCGATCCTTGTGCGCCCCAATGCGCGCCCGCAAGCGCGTTGGTCTTGTCCTCCGGCATCACATCATGCTGTTCATAGGCAAGACCGAGATACGCCTTGACGATCAGTGTGCCGAATGTGTGCTGATAGCCGGGCGCAATGCTGCCCTGATAGCGCGTGGCTTGATGCGGGATATTGGCGACAAGCGATTTGCCTTCGATTTCCATGCCGTAGCTTGCGAGAAAGGTTTCGGTATCTTCCCGGTCGGCGGCCGGCTCGCCATCCATGAGACTGTCACAAATACGGTCGAGCGTGCGGTTGGGGGCCGTATGGCCGACATCGTGAATTTTCTGGCAAACCGTATTGTCACGCGTGACATAGGCGTATGTGCCGTAAAGCCCGGACATTTTCAGCCGCCAGCCATCCACATGCATCGGGCCGAGCGGCGCGAGAACCGCGGAGCCATGGGTCGTCCAGCCGTTGCCGGTCGCATCGAAGCCGTTCGAAAACTCCACGCGCCCTTGCGGGACGCCCAGTGCGACGAAATAGCTCGACAGAGTGGACGGCTCGCCCGCACGGGTGGCTCCGGCTTGCACGAAAAAAACCGCAATGGCGGCAAGACCGGAAAAAATACGCAACGCAAACATCAAAACAACACCTCGACGCAACACTGTGGCGAGAATATTGCGTGGGAGCCCTGTCGAATAGATGGTATTAACCCGTGGTAAAGCATCCCGTGCTCTTTCTTGCCACAAGCTTAATCCAAAGTTTCGTATCGCTATTCGCTTGGGGCGTGTGTCATGGTGAAGGACGGCTTGGTCCGGTTTGGTCAGTTGCGTAAGTCTGAACGTCGTGCGTGGGAAATGATGAGGCGTATGTTGAGCGTTTCCGGTCTGAAATTCGCCATGGCCGCCTTGCCGGCGCTGTTCGTGGCGAGCTGTGCGCCCGTATTCACCCCCGACCTCGTCAACGCAATCGAGTCCGTTCAATATCAGCCGGTGTCGGCGGATGGCGACGCGGTCAAGCTGGCGGTCCATGAAAGCGGCAGCGGCAAGCCGCTCATCCTCATTCACGGACTGGGCGCCTCCAGCTATACGTGGCGCAAGATCGCACCCGAACTGGCGAAAAAGCACCGCGTGATAGCCATCGATCTCAAGGGCTTCGGTCAGTCCGACAAGCCGCTGGACGAGCGTTATTCGATTTTCGACCAGGCCCGCCTGATTGGCGACTATATCACGCGCAAGAATCTCAAGGACGCAACGCTCGTGGGCCACTCGTTCGGCGGCGGCGTCGCCCTTGCCGTAGCGCTCGATCAGCTTGATGCCGGCCGGAGGAACATCAGAAAGCTCGTCCTGATCGACAGCATCGCCTACAGGCAGCCATTGCCGTTCTTTTTCCGTATTCTGCGCACGCCGGTCATCGGCGAGATCGGGCTGTCGCTGGTGCCTCCGGAGGTGCAGATGGAGCGCGCGCTCGCCGTCGCCTATCTTGAAGACGACAAGGTGACGGAAGACGCGGTGCGCAACTATGCCAGCGCGCTGCACAGCGAAGGTGGCCGGCACGCCCTGCTGCGCACCATCGACAGTCTCGACCCTGCGCAGGCTGATGAAATTTCAAAGCGCTATAAGGAGTTGCACTTGCCAGCTCTGGTGCTCTGGTGCGATCGGGACAAGATTGTTCCGCTCAAGATCGGGCGGCGGCTTGCCCGCGAGCTACCCAATGCGCGCTTGAAAATCATGCGCAAATGCGGCCACATCCCTCAGGAGGAACAGCCGGAGGATACGCTGAAGGCGATTGCGGACTTCGCGATCCTGTAGCGCCAAAGACGGTCAGCCGTGACTTCGCCGTCTTTTGCAACGCCCGGATGGCGCTATTGCAAGGCTTGCGTGGCAAGTCGAGCTTGCGCGTAAGGGGCCCACAGCGTCCGGGGGGTGCTCAGCTTGCGGCATTCGCTCTTCGAGATGAGCGACGACTTCTGCCTGGCCATTTTCTTGTTGGCGGAAAACGGGCGGGACAATCCTGAACGATGAAGGCGGAGGAAATCCCAGCGCATTGCTGGCGGAGAAAACAGCAAGCGGGAAAGACTTAAACTGCGTGTTTAACGTTCCGTCCAGCCGATGAGTAAAATGAATCGGCTGAGCCTGGATACGACAAGAAATGCGCACTCCGGATTGAAAGCGCGCATTCTTGAAGCACGGAAGTGGAAAAGTCAGGCGACAAGATTGACCTGATTACAGGCCCGCGGACATCTCGCCATTGGCCCCGCGGGAACTGCCAGCCTGATAGGTGGCGAAATCCTCGGTCCAACGCAGGCTGCCATCGTAGCGCGTACCCATTTCGATGCCGATGCCCTGATGGTAGATGTCGCCCTCAACGCGCGCCGTCGCGTGCAGCATGACGCGCTTGCCGCGGATCGTGCCGACCACCTTGCCAAGTACGATAACCTCATTATTAGCGATGATACCGCCGTCAATGTCGCCGGACTCGCTCACAACCAGGGAAGCGCAATGGATGTCGCCACGGATTTTACCATCAAGCTTCACGTTACCCTTCGAGGTCACGTTGCCGATGATGGTGAGGTCTTGGCTAATTATCGTTTCCCCCATGGGACTCACTCACATCCTGAACTTTTACAAAAACAAACTGACAAGAGCGCTATAATGAGGCGCATACATGACTGACGGCGTCTTTCGCCGGAACCGACAGCACGTTCTCAACAAGTGCTTGTAAACTATTCTCGCGCTGTGTCTACCGCAAGAGCTTTTCTGCCGAATCAGGGAGAGCCGAATGGTTGGAACTGTTGTGCGTCTACAACGCATCGGTGCGGGAGGCAGGCAGAGAAACATGTGCGAAAGGAAAGCAAAAAATGCTCACCTTTCGCATTTGTCAGGTGTGGATTATAATCCGGCGCGAACGCTCAGTCCCAAATGAAATTGTTGCGGCCGGGCCTGTAGTTCGAACACGTGTCGCGCACGCGGTTATCGTCCCCCACGAACCGGCACGCCCGCGCCTTGACGGATGGATTGTACCGGATGTCCCGTGCGCGGACGTTCATGCCGTATTCACGCGCGACGATGGCCAGATGACCGTCCTGGCAAAAAGGCGTGGCAATCAGATTGCCGTTTTTCTGCACCTGAAAGTTGCCTTCGCAATCGATGGCGCTGGCGGGGGCTGCCGCGATTGCCCCGAGGGCGAAAAGCGAAGCAGCGGCAATCAGGGGGTTACGCATCTCAAATCTCTCCTTGTTCCTGTCTCGAATGGCCCCTTCCATTCTTGAATATGGCTGCGCATATCCGCTTAACGAAGGCCATTTCGTGAGCAACGTTTGAAGCCAGGCATTTATTTGCAAAAAGTCTGAACACGATCTCGTGATCGACGGTCGTCCACATTCGACACCCGGACCGTGCTTCCGGTTCATGACCAGGCGCTGTTTCCTGCATGCGCTTGCAGGGAGGGTTAGTCATTTCGCGGCGTCAGCGGCGCTCTTCACGTCGCCGGAGCGGCTGCGCCACTGGCTGACAATCACGGCGATCACGATCAGCGCGCCGCCGAACAGTGCTCGGGCGCCGAGAATTTCACCCGCCAGTCGGCCGAAAAGCCCCGCCCAGACCGGTTCGCCTGCATAGATGACAGTGGCTCGTGTCGGAGAGACGGTTTTCTGCGCCCAGTTCATGGCGAGTTGGATCGCCGCGCTGGCGGCCGCCATGCCGGCCACGCTCAGGAAGAGCAGCCACGAGAATGGCGGCACAGCTTCACCCGCCGGAACCATGGCGATGAACGAGAAAAAGGACGCAGCCGCAAGCTGCACCACAGTCACCCGCCTTGCATCGACCTTGCCCGCAAACGCACCGATCATGATGATTTCAGCGGCGAATGCGACGGCGCAGAGCGCCGTGACAAGCTCACCTTTGCTGAAATCGAGGGAACTCATGTTTGCGCCTGTCAGCAACAGGACGCCCGTGAAAGCAAGGCAAATGCCGATCCATGCAGTCGTGGGTGGCGTACGGCGGAGGAACAGCCACTGCATGATGGGCACGAGTGGGATGGCAAGCGCTGTCAGAAACGCCGATTTGCTGGAGAGGATCGTCTCCAGCCCGATGGTCTGCAACGAATAGCCAAGCATGATCGCGACGCCGATGGCGCAACCGGCGCGCAACTCGGCCCACGTCAATCCATGCAAGGAGCGGCCGGTTAACAGAGCGATCAGCAACGCGGCGGCGGCAAAGCGCGCGCCGACGAAGAAAAATGCCCCGCTCGCCGAAAGCGCATTCTGCACGACCAGAAATGTGCCGCCCCAAACCGCCGTAACGGCTATCAGCGCGGCTTCCGGGCGTCCGATGCCAAGGCGTGGGCTGCGAGGCCGGGCGGGATTAAGCTGGTTCAGGGCAGGCTCCATTGGCGGGGCCGCCGATGCGCTTCGAAAGATGCGGGGATTTCATGCCTGATCATTCAGCGCGACACTACAGATGGCCGATGAACCGAATTCAAACGGCAAGATAGGCGCAGTCGATCCACACCGCTAGCCGCGTGTCGGTGTTATCGTGCGTCTGATGTCGATCGGCAACTACGATGAGGCGAGCATCAGCTCAATATTTGCGGTGCTACGCGACCTCAGGACCAGGCACGGCAACGCAGTTCAGAGAATTCGGGCCAGCGCCTCCTTGCTCCGCGCGGCAATCACGTAATTGCGACCCTCCGCCATGGTCCTCGCATAGTCATTCATTGTGTCCCACTGCTTGCTGCCGAAAAAGCCGTTGATCGAGGCAACGACCTCCCTTTCCGGAAAACCGGTCATGTCCAGGATGCGCAGGAGTTGCTCGCGCGAATAGGGCCGCTCCAGCGTGTGTGTCTCGGTCATGACATTTACATATTCGTCCTTGATCGGGCCGCGTCGGTTTTCCCCTTCGAGAATGACCAACAGCCCGTCCTTCGTGAGCTCCTGGCCGATATGTTCGATGGCGGTCAGCGGATCGTGGAAGTGGTGCAGACAGGATTCAAAGATCGCGGCGCTGAATTTTCCGTGCACGGTAGACGGAAGCGGCTCGATCTCGATATCCATCGTCAGGAAGCGTTCGTCCATCGGACGCCCTTCCAGGGCCTCGATCCTCTCGCGGGCGAGTTCGATGAATTCGCGCGAAAGATCGACGCCATATGGAACATACCCGATGCGCGACAGCAGATCGCTGAGCCAGCCGGCGCCGCAAGCAACGTCGAGGATGTGTGAGCCACGCGGGAGATTGAGCAGTTGAACGGTATTGAGGAAGTTCCCGACATACCAGATCAGTCCGGCAATGGAGGCCTGCTGGTTATCCCCGATGGTGTTGAACGGCTTCGTCGTCATGAATTTCGTAGCGGCTGCCTTGTCTGCCGTATTTTCAAGGAAATCGTTCACATAGCGCAATGCGCCTGCTTTCCAATCGAGACCGGCCGGAAGATCCTTGTTGATGTCCTCGATCAGCCGTTGCCGCGAAGAACTTGCCTCGCTTGCCGTGTCGCGCCGCCGCGCCAATAACCCACCGAAGACCATGATTCCCACTACCTTTGCGTGTGCTGCGATGGTCCTCCTCTAGCATTGCTGGTTAAGCGACGCGATGGGGGTTGCCTGCGGTTTCCACAGCCTCGCAGGGCTGTCCGGGGAACTCAGGCATATGCGATCTCCAGTTGAGCGGGGTGGCTTTTGGGCTGTGGTCTGCTCGGGTTCACCTTGGGCGGCTTATCGAGTTCGGCGACAGGCTTGCG
>JBHJOB010000025.1:0-68277 GCA_050330195.1 Rhodomicrobiaceae bacterium
AGCCTGTCGCCGAACTCGATAAGCCGCCCAAGGTGAACCCGAGCAGACCACAGCCCAAAAGCCACCCCGCTCAACTGGAGATCGCATATGCCTGAGTTCCCCGGACAGCCCTGCGTGAAGGCGGGGATTTCGTTGATTTGGCCGCTACGTTACATGATCTTGAAAGCGGGCTCGTTCAGCTCGGGAACCTTCTCGGTTGGCGCAAGAGGCTTGGCCGAGATCAGCGAGCGGATACCGTCGATCCACTGCTTGGCGCGCGGCAGAAGCTGGAAATTTTCGTCCATGAGGCGTCCGCGCGTCACCAGAATGCCCAGATCGGCCCCCTCGTAATGATAGTCGCCAGCCTTCAGAATGCGCAGGAAGAACGCTTCCTTCTCGCTTTCGACCGCGCGGCGATGGTAATCGAAACGGGAGAATTCCACGCTGCCATCGTCGTTCATCCGGTAGATGCCGCTTTCCGGCGCATCGGTAATGACGCCTACGGAATTGTCGGTATATTTGATCACCATCTGCGACCAGCTGTCTATGTTGTCCGGATCGGCCCAGCGGGCGTTCAACTCCTCGATGTCGAGGCTGAAGGGAACTCCGGTGAACTCCAGCAGGTGAAACAGGAACAGCGGCGCATCCGCGTGAGCGAAGGCGGCGTGGTTGGTCATGGATGACACGCCGGTAATTCGCGGGTTCAACTCGCCCAGATAGATCTCGCCGGTGCCTTCCTCAATCAGGAAGTCCAGCTCGAAATAGCCGCGATAACCCTCGGAGCGAAGCTGCTCACCAAATGCGAACGTGTACTCCTTGGCCTTGTCGCGCACTTCCTGCGAGAAGCTATCGGCGAAGATCTCGTTGCCGCACCAGCCGCCGCGATAGGGCGTCAGCTCCTTGAAGCCGACCAACTCGGTCATCAGCGGACCGACGATGGTGCCTTCCTTCGTCGCGCAGGCTTCGATCGCGGAACCACGGCAGACCAGCCGCTTCATCACCTTGATCTCGCCCTGTCCGACGATTTCCTTCTCGTGCTTGCGGTAGTCCGCCTCGGTCTTGATGAAGAAGGTCGTGTGCCCGCTGTCGCCGAAGGCCGATTGCAGCACGAGATCGTCGCCCAACCCGGCATCGCCCGCCACCTGCTGAAGCTGCTCCCAGCTATCGATAACGGAAAGCGTGTTCGGCGCGGAGGGTACGCCGGCCTTGTTCCCGATACGGACGGTTTCGATCTTGTTGTCGACACGGGTCCGCAGCTCCGCTTTCGGAAACCAGACTTCGGCGCCCAGTTCGCTGGCGAGCTTTTCCGTTTCGTCATCGAACATCAGGAAGACGAATTTAGGGTCGTCGCCGCGCGACTTCACGAAGTCGACGACCTGCTTGTGCTGGAGCAGATAGTTGTTGATGTCCTCGATCGAGGTGAATTCGTCATGCGGCGTTTCAGGCGGCACGAGAACGTTGGGATGCCGGCCGTCATAACAGTCGATGTAGTTGACATACTTGAAATTCTTCACCCATTCGTCGAGGCCGAGCAGGTTGAAGTTCGTCGCGCTGATGAAGTAGATCGGGGTCTCGTTCCGGTGAAAGAAACGGCGGATCTCGGAAATATTGTTCAGTTTTTTCGGGGACATGGCTTTCCTCCTCAGTCAGCGCGGGGGCAATGGGTGTCGGGCGATACTCACTATTCGGCGGCGGTTGACAGCGGCAGGGAGAGCGACTCGAGCGCCTCCTCGGTGAAGACGCGCAAGCCCAGCTCGGGGCGATAGCCGTGGATCTCCTTCACGTCCAGCGCGCGCATGAAGCCAAGGATCTCGCGCGAGATGACCTGCCCCGGCACGAGGATCGGAAATCCCGGCGGGTACGGAATAATGAAGGCGGATGATACGACGTCGCGTCCCGACTCGATGGCGCGGTCGAGAGCACCACTCTCTAGCGGCATGTACTCGCATTTGTCCTCGTCATAAGCGAGGAAGAAGGCGGAGCGCACGTCGCCCTCCGGCGTGCCGCTGGCGTCGGTCGAACGGAACGCATCGTGGAAGCGGCTGAAATCCGGCAGCGGCGGCAGCGTCTGAGTGAGCGATTTCACGCGATGGTCGAACGAAATCCGCTCCATCTTCGAGGCGTCGTCGAGCAACTCGTCCAGCTCGTTTGCGATCTGCACCAGAACCTCGATCAGATAGGCGACCGAGGAGCGCGTCGTGCCGATATTGGTCATGAACAGCACGGTGTTGCGGGAGGTCTTGTTGATCTGGATGCCGTATTTATCCATCAGGATGGTGTTCTTGAACGTGTCGCCGTCATAGCCGGTGCCGCCGACGGCGAGCGTCACGCGGGTGGCGTCGAGCACGAATTCATCCGTCGCCCACGACTCCCAGATGTCGTTCCAGCCCTGGCCGGGCTGATAATACGAGGTGATGCCGCTCTCGCGGTACTCCTCCGGAATCATGTCCCCGGCGGTGAGCACCTTGAAATATTTCTGCAAGCGCGGATGGGTCGCAATCGCCCGGCGCATGGCCATCGCGGCTTCCACCTGCTTCTGCACAAGCTCGAAGCCTTCAAGCTCCACCTGTCGCCGGCCGACATCCAGCGAGGCGATGATCTGGTAGTTCGGCGACGTGGAGGTATGCGTCATATAGGCTTCGTGGAAGACCTGCTCGACCTCGCCCTTGAAGTCCTGATCGTTGACATGGATCATCGAGCCCTGACGCAGCGCGGTCAGCGTCTTGTGCGTGGACTGCGTCGCGTAGACGCGCACGCGCGCATTCGGCGGCGGGACCAGCCGGGTGTTGAGCAGCGTCTCGTCATCGGCGTCCTTGAGCTGGGCCTGCTGCGCGTCATATTCCGCCTTGTGTTCGGGCGAACGCAGACGCTCGCGCAGGACGTTGGCGGCATTCATGCCGGTGCGCTGGCGATAGGTCGGACCGAAGCGGGCAAAACCGAACCAGGCCTCATCCCAGAGGAAGACAAGGTCCGGCTTGATGGCGAGACATTCCTCCATCACCCGCTCGACATTATAGACCAGCCCATCGAATGTGCAGTTGGTCAGCGTCAGCATCCGTACACGGTCAAGCTTGCCGGCGGCCTTGAGCTTCAGAAGCGCGTGCTTGATTTCACGGAGCGGCACCGCGCCATACATCGAGTACGGATTAAGCGGATAGCTGTCGAGATAGACGACATGCGCTCCCGCCAGCACCATGCCGTAATGGTGCGACTTGTGGCAATCCCGGTCCACCAGCACGATATCGCCGGGGCGGACGAGCGCCTGCACGACGATCTTGTTGCAGGTCGAGGTGCCGTTGGTGGCGAAGAAGGTCTGTTTCGAGCCGAATGCGCGAGCCGCCAGCTTTTGCGCATCGCGGATCGGCCCATGCGGCTCCAGCAGGCTGTCGAGCCCGCCCGACGTTGCCGAAGTCTCCGCCATGAAGATGTTCGGCCCGTAAAACGCGCCCATATCCTGAATCCAGTGCGAGCGCGAGATCGACTTGCCGCGGCTGATCGGCATGGCATGGAAGACGCCCGTGGGCTGCTTGGAATACTCCTTCAACGCGGTAAAGAACGGCGTCTTGTAGCGGGAATTGACGCCGCGAAGAATGTTCAGATGCAGCTCGGTGAAGTCTTCCTGATTGTAGAAGACGCGACGGCAGCCGCCCAGATCCTTGCCCGCAATATCCTCGACCGAACGATCCGTCACCAGGTAGACGTCGAGCTCGGGCCGCACCTTCGCGATCAGCCGTGACAGCTCCGGTCCGTATTCGGACGGCTCAAGCGCGTTCACATCTTCCTCGTCGCCAATGCGGCTCAAATAGCGCTTGAGGATCGGCAGCTTGTTGCGCGATTTGAGCGTCAGTCCGGGGCGAATAACGATCGCCTGTATGTTGTGGTTGAACAGGATCGCGATCAGCGCATCCTCAAGGCTCGGCACAAAGACGGTTTCGTAGTGAAACGGATCTTCGGCGCGGCGCATCCGGGCCAGATTGTTGCGTTGCCAACGTTCCTGCGCCTCGCTGATCTGATCGACGACGAGCACCTCGAAATAGGGCCGGTGCATGGCGCGCGCTTCAAGGCTCTCATGATCGTCGTCATTGTCGTCGGCGTCGGTATCGTCGCGCATGAGCGGGATCGTACGGCGGCGGTAGGCTCCACTGGTCAGCGCACGGAAAATCCGTTTTGTCGTGAATGCAAGTTCGTCGAAATGCTGGTTGGTGAGCAGGCGCTGGAGATGTTCGAACCCGCCTCGCCCGGGAAACGCCCAGTACATCTCGATGGTTTCGAGCGAGTTCAGCAGATCCCTGGCCGCCGTTACATGCCGGGCCGTCGAGCGTCCGGCAGCATGATCTCGCGCAAGCCGGTCGGTCGTCTCGCGCAGTGAACTCCAGCGGTCGGCGCGCAACTGAACCGCGCTGTAATAGTCGCTGAGAGACGCGGGTTGCGGCAGGGTTGCGTTTTGCGACATGTCGCTTCCTCCAGATTTTTTTGCGCCGCTATGTTTTTGCGAAGGCGGCTGGATCAGGATCATTCCCTGCGGAAACAATCCTGATCTTCATCTATTTGTTTCAAGCTCGATTTTTCCGAAAAATGGTGTCCATTTTATCGGATCTCGCTCTAGGTTCGTTTTGGCCTTTCCGGTCTGAAAGGCTTCGTCTTGAGCGGTTGCTCCGCAGGCAGATCTGCGTGCGAGGGCTGATGCTGCGCATGGGCGGCAAGCGCCTCGGCCGGCGTGCGCCCGGACAGACCTGCCGTCGAGCCCCGCTCGGGAATAGCCAGCTTGCCGAGCGTGTGCAGATAGGCATCGCTCCCCGACGCGCGGTCGTAGACAGGAAAATCCGCCGAGCGCTCGCGGAAGCTTTTCAGCACCTGGCCGAGCCCGTTCAGTCCCGTCTCCCGCTGACGCCGGACGAGATCCAGATCCACCTCGAAAGGGAACATGTCCTCCTGTCCGCCCGCCTGGTGGAGCACGCGCGCCGCCGGATCGACCACGAGCGACTTGCCGACGCCGCCCGCGCCGAGGCCGTTCACGTCGAACACGTAGCACTGGAACTGGGCCGCCGTGGCCCGCGTGATCGCAAGCTCCGCGTCCCGGTCCGTCGTCCCCGTCAGCACCGGATGCAGAAGCACCTCGACGCCCTGCGAGGTAAGCTGCCGGGTCGTCTCGGGGAACCAGATGTCGTAGCAGATCGAAACGCCGAAACGCCCGACCTTGGGCACGTCGAAAATGCAGAACTCGGTGCCTGCCGCCGCTTCCTGCTCATAGGGGCAGAAGGGAAACATCTTGCGGTAGCGTGAGATGACCTCGCCTTCCGGATTGATCACCGGGGTCGTGTTGTAGATGCGCCCGTCTTCGGTTTTCTCGAACATCGAGCCGGGAATGAGCCAGACCCCGTGCCGCTGCGCCGCCACCTGAAAGCGCTGCTCGGTTTCGCCTGGCATCGGTTCCGCCGTGCGCGTCAGCGGACCATGCGGCGCGAGTTCGCTGAACAGGACCATCTGCACCCACGGAAAGCGCGCCATCAGAATGTCGAGCCGGTGTTCCATCGCGGTGACATTCTCGTGCAGCGCCGAGACATGCATCTGTATTCCGGCTATCGCGAATGGGGTCATGGTTGCTCCTGGGTTCTGTCCTTGACCGGACATGTTAACTCGTGCGGTTGAATCAAACGGAACGGTCCCAAGTCGCGTAGCCCCTGCCCAAAACGAATTGAAGAACTCCTTTACGCAATACTCGCGCACGGCCTGATAATGAAACGTGCGGAACACGAATTTCAGCAACTGCTAATAGATAAGTGTCGCCCAGCAATGCGAGAAAGGCAAGCGCCGCCCCCTGCCTCTCACGCTTTTATAGCCGGATCAGGCGGCTCTGAGGGCGGAGGCCAGCGCGTCCAGCCCTTCTTCCAGATGGGCGTCCTCGATGGTGAGCGGGGCGAGCAGCCTGACAGTGTTGGCGTAATAGCCGCATGACAGAATGATCAGCCCGTGCTCAAGCGCCTTCGCGGTCACCGCCTTCGTCGCATCCGCATCGGGCTCATGCGCGCCACGCTCCTTCACAAGTTCGAACGCCACCATCGCGCCAAGACCACGCACATCGCCGATGGGCCGCGTATCGTTGGAGCGCTTGATCTCCTCGATCCGCTCCATCATCCGCGCGCCGATGCGCTGCGACCGCTCGCACAGCCCTTCGCTCTCGATCGCATCGAGCACGGCGAGCGCCGCCGCACAGGCAATCGGATTGCCGCCATAGGTGCCGCCCAGACCGCCCGGATCGGGCGCGTCCATGATCTCCGCCTTGCCGATCAGCCCCGAAATCGGGAAGCCGCCGCCAAGCGCCTTGGCGATGGGGATCAGATCCGGCTCGACATCGTAATGCTCGATGGCGAAGACCTTGCCGGTGCGCGCAAAGCCGCTCTGCACTTCGTCGGCGACGAGGCAAATACCGTGGGCGTCGCAAATCTCGCGCAGTTTTTTCATGAAGCCCTTCGGCGTCAGATAGAAACCGCCCTCGCCCTGCACCGGCTCGATGACGATGGCCGCAACCTGATCCGGCGGCATGTCGGCCTTGAAGATGTGCTCCAGCGCGCGGAGGCTGTCGGCGTCGGTCGTGCCGTGATGCGGGATCGGAAAAGGCGCGTGGAAAATGCCGGGCGGCATCATGCCGAACTTGTTGCGGTAGGGCGCGGACTTGCCGGTCATGGCCATGGTCAGCAAAGTGCGGCCGTGAAATGCGCCGGTGAAGGTGATGATTCCGGGGCGGCCGGTATGGGCGCGGGCGATCTTGACTGCGTTTTCGGTGGCTTCCGCGCCGGTCGTGAAGAAGATCGACCTGGCGTTCCGGATCGGGGCGAGCGCGTTCAGCTTCTCGGCGAGTTCCACATAGACATCATAGCCTGCAACCTGAAACGCAACGTGGGCGAAGCGCTCCATCTGCGCCTTGGCGGCAGCGACGATCTTCGGGTGCAGATGGCCGGTATTCGTCACGGCGATGCCCGAAGCGAAGTCGATATAGCGCCGGCCTTCCACGTCCCAGACTTCGGCATTCCTTGCACGATCCACAAAGATCGGCGACGCCGTCCCGACGCCGCGCGGAATTGCGGCTTCCCTGCGCTGGAGCAGTTCGGCATTCGTGGTCATGGCGTTCTCCATTAACGCTTGTGAAGTGACGTTCTTTCCTAATCGGATTGATAAGAATACTAAACATCATCTATATTCTAATCAATTCAATAATTTTTCTAAGCAGGGCATATGTCGGACCGGAACGGAGAAATGGCTGTGGCAGAAACGCAGACACACGCGATGGAGCTGGATGTCGGCCAGCGGCTCAAGGCCATCCGGACGGCCCACGGCCTTTCCCAGCGCCAGCTTGCGGCGAAGGCGGGCGTGACAGGCGGCATGATTTCCATGGTCGAGCAGAACCGCATCAGCCCGTCCATTTCCTCGCTGAAAAAGATCCTTCAGGCGCTGCCGATGACCCTTTCGGAATTCTTCAGCGCCGAACTCGACGGAACGGACAAGGTTTTCTACCGCTTTGGCGAACTGCGCGAGATCAACCCGACCAGCCTTGCCGGCCGCCCGGCCAGGAAGCGCGGCGCGGCAATCTCGTTCCGGCAGGTCGGCGACGCGGCCAAGCATGCGCTGCAAATCCTGCATGAAAGTTACGAGCCGGGCGCGGACACTGGCGAAGAGCTTTACGCGCACGAGGCCGAGGAGGGCGGCATCGTCATTTCCGGGGAAATCGAGGTGACTGTCGGCAATCAGGTCGAAACGCTCGGTCCGGGCGATGCCTATCTGTTCGACAGCCGCATTCCGCACCGCTTCCGCAATACAGGTGAGGAACCCTGCATCATCGTCAGCGCCTGCACACCGCCCTCGTTTTAATCGCACCGCGACTTGCTTGCGGCCCCGCGAGGGATCATTTCACGCTCTGATGCGTTACATAACGTCCCCGCAATTCTCCCTATGGGTTTGC
This sequence comes from Rhodomicrobiaceae bacterium, assembly GCA_050330195.1. Classification (GTDB taxonomy): domain Bacteria; phylum Pseudomonadota; class Alphaproteobacteria; order Rhizobiales; family Rhodomicrobiaceae; genus JAHQVI01. Next base: position 7,937 of record JBHJOB010000025.1, read on the forward strand.
CATGCGCGCTTTTCTGATCGCCTGCCTGCTTTTTCTCTCGGCAAGCGTCACTCCCGCTTCCGCCGATGACGGTCCCGACCTGATCTTCAAGAAGACGACCGTGTGGAAATTTCTTTCTCCGGACCACAAGCTGGCGACCTACGCCATCGACGATCCGAGGGTGGAAGGCATCGCCTGCCATTTCACCGTGCCCGAAAAGGGCGGCTGGATCGGTTGGGCGGGGCTGGCCGAGGAATTGTCGAACGCTTCGCTCGCCTGCCGTCAGATCGGCCCGGTCAAGTTCAAGACAAAATTCGAGCAGGGCGAGGAGATGTTCCGACAGCGCCGCTCACTCTTCTTCAAGAAGATGCGCATCGTTCGGGGCTGCGACCCGAAGCGCAACGTGCTCGTCTATCTTGTCTATACCGACAAGCTGATCGAGGGCAGTCCACAGAACTCCACATCGACCGTGCCGATCATGCCATGGGGAGACCAGCAACCCGAGCGCTGCGCCGACTGGGTCACCAAGTAGGCCTGCCCCCTCGGCCACAACGCTTTGACACCGGTCAGTCCGCAATGATAAGGGCGGGTGCACACGCGCAACAGGAGACAGGGCAGGACATGGTGACGAATTGGAGCGCGCGCGCAAACCGCTATGAACAAATGCCGTACAAGCGCTGCGGCCGCTCCGGACTGAAGCTGCCCGCCATCTCGCTCGGCCTCTGGCATAATTTCGGCGCGACGGCGTCTCTCGCCAATGCCCGCGAAATGATCCTGCGCGCCTTCGATCTCGGCATCACGCATTTCGACCTGGCCAATAATTACGGTCCGCCTCCCGGGTCGGCCGAGGAAAATTTCGGCCGCATCCTGAAGAGCGACCTTGTGCGCTACCGCGACGAGATGGTCATTTCCACCAAGGCGGGCTATCTCATGTGGCCCGGCCCTTACGGCGAATGGGGGTCGCGTAAATATCTTCTGTCGAGCCTCGACCAGAGCCTGAAGCGGATGGGGCTCGACCATGTCGACATCTTCTATTCGCACCGGGTCGATCCCGATACGCCGCTGGAGGAAACGCTCGGCGCGCTCGACACCGCCGTCCGCCAGGGCAAGGCGCTATATGCCGCCATCTCCTCCTATTCGCCGGAAAAGACCGCTGAAGCCGCAGCCATTTTGCGCGATCTCGGCACGCCCTGCCTCATCCACCAGCCATCCTATTCGATGCTCAATCGCTGGATCGAGCGCGGCCTGCTCGACACGCTGGAAAAGGAAGGCATCGGCTGCATCGTCTTCTCGCCGCTGGCGCAGGGCCTGCTGACAAACAAATATCTGGGCGGCGTACCCGAGGGATCGCGCGCAACCAGCGGGACGCCAGCCTTCAGGCCGAATTTCCTCAACGAGGCGACGCTTGAGAAGATCCGGGCGCTCAACGGGATTGCCGAGAAGCGCGGGCAAAGCCTTGCACAGATGGCCATTGCCTGGGCGCTTCGCGATCCGCGCGTGACGACCGCACTGATAGGCGCAAGCAGCGCCGCGCAGATCGAGAACAGTCTCAAGGCTCTGGACAGGCCCGACTTCTCCAGCGAAGAGCTTACCGAAATCGACCGCTACGCGACGGATAGCGGCATCGATATATGGGAAAAATCCTCATCGATCGCGTAAGCTGCGCATCATCTGTTATCCTCGTCGCAGGAAATGTCCGAGGGGGGCGAGCACGGCATGTATTTGGTCTGCGGCGAAGCGCTTTATGATTTCTTTCTGACCGGGAGCGCCAATCCCGGCGCGCTGACCTTCGATGCGCGGGCGGCGGGCTCACCGTTCAATACCGCCATCGGGATCGTCCGGCAGGGCGGGAAGTCGGCGCTGTTCACCGGCGTCTCGACGGACATGCTGGGCCGCCGCCTCATGGAGGTGCTGGACGCGGAGGGCGTGGAGACGCGCTATCTGGTGCGCTCGGACCGGCTGACCACGCTCAGCCTCGTCGATCTTTCAGCGGGACAGCCAGCCTATGCCTTCTATGGCGCGGGCGCGGCGGATCGCAGCCTGACCGAAGCCGACCTGCCCGTTCTCGGCGACGAGATCACCGGGCTGCATTTCGGCTCCTATTCGATCGCGGCGGAGCCCGTCGCCACGGCGCTTGCCGCACTCGCCGAACGCGAGCGCCATCGCTTCATCTCTCTCGATCCAAACATCCGGCCAACCGTGGTGCCCTCGCCCGACATCTGGCGGCAGCGCATCGAACGGCTGCTCCCGCTGGCGGATCTGGTCAAGATCAGCTCGGAAGACCTGGAACTCGTCTATCCCGGCGCGACCGCCGAGACAATCGCGGCAGAATGGCTCGGTCGCGGCCTCACGCTGATCGTCGTTACCGATGGGGGAAAACCGGTTCGGGCGTTCCGGGGCGCGGACTGTATTTCCGTGACGCCGCCCGAGGTCGAAATCGTGGATACGGTCGGAGCGGGCGATGCATTTCAGGCCACGCTCCTGGCGCGGCTCGCCGAATTGGGCGACCCGGCAAACGCGATCCGGACGAGGAACAACACCGAACTTGAGGGCATCCTTCTCGACGCCGCCAGCATCGCGGCCGCGAACTGCGCCAGACGCGGCTTCGACATTCCCCGCCGGGCGCAATAGATGACGACCACCTGACCGTGCGTTTTAGCAGAAGTCAAAGCCGTGAGAGAAGCGTCATCGAACCGGCACCACCGCGCGCAGGGGTAGTGTGGCGGCGGCGCGCAAGCAAATGGTGGAGGTGAGAGGAGGATCCTCGAACCGGAACCCGCCGGTTGGGTTGGCGGGCGGCAACCGGCAAGCAAATGGTGGAGGGAGTTGGATTCGAACCAACGTAGGCATAGCCAACGGGTTTACAGCCCGTCCCCTTTAGCCACTCGGGCATCCCTCCAGGGAGTGTCGCCTCATTCCGGTCGGAAAATTGCGGCGGGCGAGGCCCATCCGCAAAAGGCGAGAGGTTGATAACATTCCATCGCGAGGGATGCAATGCCATCCGAACCTTGATATCGACATCTTATAGGCAGGATATTCGCGCCGCGCAATGATGAACGCGAGGCGCGCAAAGCTTTCTTGCAAACAGGGCGCGGTGAGCCGCATAGGGCGAGATCCGATAAAATGGACACCATTTTTTGGAAAAATCGAGCTTGAAGCAAACAGATGCAGATCAGGCCCGTTTCGTTAAGAAATGATCCTGATCTATGACAGTCAACAAGCGGGATCTGGCGGCAATGAGAGGCAGAACGTCGAAGCAGGGTTTCAGGAAGTTGCAGGCCGGAGCCCGGCAGGGCAAGCAGCGGCGGGACGCGGATCATGTCCGCATTTACGGGCTGCACGCCGCGGAGGCCGCGCTCGCCAATCCCCGCCGCGAAATCCGGCACATCCATGCAACGCCGAATGCCGCGCAGCGCCTCTCTGCCGCGCTCCGCCCCGGCCACCCGCAAATCACACCCGTGATCCCCCGCGATCTCGACCGGATGCTCGGCGGCGACAGCGTGCATCAGGGCGTTCTTATCGAAGCGCAAGCCCTGCCGGATGTCGGCCTCGCCGATCTTCCCGAGGCGCGGCTGGTGCTGTTCCTCGACCAGATCACCGACCCGCATAATGTCGGCGCGATCCTGCGGACGGCGGCGGCTTTCGGCGTCGATGCGCTGGTGATGACCGCGCGAAACAGCCCGCCGCTCGATGGCACGCTGGCGAAGGCTGCGTCCGGCGGCCTTGAGCATGTGCCGGTCGTGCTGGTTCCGAATCTGTCGCGGGCGCTGGCCGAGGCGGAGGAATTGGGCTTTACCCGGATCGGTCTGGACTCTGATGGCGATGGGCTGCTGGACGAGGCGGAAGCCCCGGAGCGGCTGGCGCTGGTTCTGGGGGCGGAGGATCGGGGACTGCGCCGGTTGACGCGCGAGCATTGCGAACACGTGCTTGCGCTTCGCACCTTTGGGCCGATTGCCAGCCTCAACGTTTCCAATGCCGCAGCAATTGCGCTTCAGATCATGACGCAGAAAATGCGCCAGCGTTCGCAACCGGCCTGATGGCGGCGCGCTACTTCATCGTCTCGTGCATCTGTCTGGCCCACTCCGTATTGTAGCCGAGCCATTTTTTCTCCAGCTCAAGCAGCCGGCCAGCCTTGTGCCAGTCCCTCACGATTCCGGCGAGGCGCGTTTGCAACTCGGCATTTGCCGCGCCCGGCTGAACGGCAAGCGCCCAGGGGAGCGGGGCGAGTTCCAACTCGACGAGATCGTAATCGTCCCATCGCGCGGTCTTGTGGTTTTGCAACTGGTACAGTTCCACGTGCTCTTCCGCCAGAGCCTCGCAGCGACCTTCGGCAAGGGCCATTGCCGCCTGATGCAGGTCGCGGAATTCGACAAGCTCCGTCTTCGGAGCGTTGGCTGCCAGCAACGGATTGAGATAGCGGTTCAACAAGGTGCAGATTTTCGCGCCCTCAAGATCGGCGAGCGTTTTGACGCCGGAATCGCGGCGGACGAAAAGGGACGGTGTGCTGGCGTAATAATGGGGCTCGACAAGATGCGCCTCGCTTTGCCGATGGGCCGTGACCGCAAGCGTCGCGATCAGAAGGTCGAGGCGGCCAAGTCCCAGAAACTGCATCCGGCTCGTGGAGGTCACGGGAAACAGCTCGATTCCGACGCCGAGTTGGGCGGCAATGTCATTCGCCAGTTCGACTTCCAGGCCGGTCAACTCGCCGTGTTCGTTGCGGAAGCCGAAAGGCGGCGCGGTATCCTTGACGCCCACAACGATCTTGCCGCGCGCCTTGATTTCAGCGAGCGATCCCGCCGCCGCCATGCCGGCGAGCGAGGCGAAAATGGTGGTAACAAGTCCCGCCGCAAAGAGCGCTGATCTGCTGAACATCGAAAAATCTGACCTTACGCATGTGACGAGAAAATCGAGCCGCCATCCTTCATATAATTGCGCTTGCATAAAGGCTGGATGAACGCCGCTCCATGATGGCTTCAGCCTGCACCGTCTTTGGCGGTAGCGCGCAATGCGGAGGTGACGAGCACCGCGAGGGCGCGCTCCTTCAGGCTGGACGGCGCGTCCAGGTTCATCCGGAGGAGCGCTTCGCGTTCGGCTTCCCCCGGCGCGCGGAATATGCCGCCGCGCGCGACCATGCCGGCCAGCTTCGTCCAGCTTGGCGCGATGTCGCGCAGATTTCCAAGCGCACGAGCCAGCGATTGCTCGACCTCGGTCATCTGCGAGCCCAGCGGATATTCGACGAGCAGGCCGCTGGCGAAGGCGGGGGCAAGCAGCGCCTCCACCCGCTCTGGATAGTTTCGCCGGAAGCTCTCCGGGACCGCATGATCTTTCTCGATCTTGCCGGCCTTTTTTGCCCGCGCCAGCAAGCCGTCCTGAAAGCGGCTGTCCGCGAGATTGAGCATGGCGGCGATGCAGTCGCGGTCGGACAAGCCGCGCAGATCGGCAAGCCCGTGCTCGGTAACGATCATGTCGCGCAGATGGGCGGGGATGGTCTGCGCGCCGTAGTTCCAGCGGATGTTCGATCGCGGTTTGCCGCCGGACATGCGGATCGCCTTGACCTCGATGATGGCGCGGGCGTCGTCCAGCTCATGAGCCTGCGCGACGAAATTATACTGTCCGCCCACGCCGCTCACCACACCGCCATCGTCAAGCTGGTCGGAGACGAGCGCGCCCTTGAGCGTCGCCATCATGGCGCTATTGATGAAGCGGCCATGCTTGCGGTGCGCGCGCCGCAGTTCTTCGCCGCCATAAAGCTGGTTGATGAAGGAGATGGCCGTCATCCGCAGCGCGGCGCGGCCTTCGTCGTCCAGCGTGTGAAGTCCTTCGTAGAACCCCGTAGAGCCGACGAAAAAACCCGCGTGCAAGACCGCGCCCTTCAAATAGTCCTCCGCGGTCATCCCGCCATCATCGGCAAGCTGCTGCTGCTCGACATTGTCGAAGACGCGGCGCTTCAGGATCCCGGCGCGGTACAGTTCCAGAAATCCGTCCACGAACATTTCGCTCGCGCCGTAAAGCCCTTTCTCGAACGGAGCCAGCTCTAGCGGCAGATGCGGGCAATTGTGACCGACGCCAAGGCTCGTCACCAGTTCGCGGAACTCCTCGTTCCGCTCGTGACGCAGCTTGAGGATATGCGTCAGCGCATCGCCGAACGCGCCGATGCCGAGCTGGATCGTGCCGCCATCCTTGATGGTCGGCACGACGTGAAGCGCGGCGGCATAATCGGCGGCGGAAACGGGCTGTTTGGGCGGCGCAAAGAGCGGGAATTCATAGGCCGGATCGTCGAGAATATGATCGAATGCGGAAGCGGAAATCTCGGCATCGCCCGTCATGAACGGCAAAGCGCGGTTTGCCTGCCCTGCAATGGCGATCTTCTGGCCCGCATCGCGGCGTCTGGCCAGTTCAGGCAGTACGTCGAGCGTCATGTCGGTGTTGCCCGACAGGCTGTAGGATTTGCCGTCGGCTGCCGGCGCAACGAGTTGGGCGATGACATTGACGCCGAGGTTGAGGAGGTGCCGGGCGACGTGGGTGTAATTCAGGCTGACATAGCTTTGCTGGGCTGAAGGCGATGACAGCATTGCCCCGGCCTGAAGGAAGAATTCGTGCACCTGTATGTTGGCGGGCAACTCGCCGCGCTTCTGCGCCAGCGCATAGTCGAGATCCGGATAGCCGCCGAAAAGCCGTTCGACGAGCGGGCCGGCAAAGCGCTTTTGCAGTTCGTTGCCCCCGGACGGCTTGACCAGCGTCAGTCCGCTAAAGATCGTCAGCCGGAGCGATCTGTCCTTCATCGCGCGGGCGAACAATTCATTAACGATGTGATTGGCCTTGCCGATGCCGATGGGCAATCCGAGCACGATATTCGGCCCGACCGCCGCCAGAATGGCGTCGGCGCAACGGGAGACGTCCTTGTGAATGGCAGGCATGAAAAATCCCGGGACTCGGCTTTTGATCAGATCGACTGATTTGGGTGTGTCGATGCAAGAACAAAATGACCGCCTGTGTGGTTCCCGGAGGGCCGCCTTTTCAGCCTGTGCGGCGCGCGATCATGCGCGAGGCGATGCGCAGGACGCCAGCCGGAGCGAAAACCAGAATGTTGCCCATCGCAATCAGCATGAGCCCGACAACGGCGGCCGGCGTCCATTGATAGCCCTCGAAGAAGGTCGAGACCGTCAGCGCAATGGCCGGGTAAAGCACGGTGGAGAAGGCCGCGAGCGGCGCGCCGATGCGCTTGACCACCTCAAGATAGGTCAGAAAACCGATGACCGTTCCGGGGATCGCCAGATAGAGCAGCGCCAGATAGAAATCGGCGGAGAAATCCGTCGGGAAACCGTGGCCGCGCGCCAGCGTGTAAATGGTCAGGAACAGCGTCCCCCAGACCATGCTCCAGGCCGTCGTCGTCGGCATATGCAGACCGGCGCTGTTATTGCCTCGCGAGGTCATGTTTCCGAGCGAAAAGATATAGGTGCCCGCCAGCACGAAACCCGCGCCAATGATAGCCTCGCTGGCAAGGTCCAGCGCGGCTAGATCACGCCAGAACAGGCAGCCAAGTCCGGTCATGCCGCACACCGCCCCCGCGATGAAGCGCAGCGTCTGCCGCTGGCCGAACAGCACCATGCTGTTGAAAGCGTTGAAGACGGTTGCGGTCGAGAAAAGCAGCGCTACGACGCCGCTGGCGATATAGGCAGCGCCGTTATAGACCAGCAGGTAGTTGAGCGAGAACAGACAGAGTCCGGTGAGCGCCATTACAGGCTGCCTCCGCAACGGAACCGGCCGCAGCCGCCCCGTCACCGCGAGAAAGGCGAAAAGTGTGATTGCGGCGAGCGCCACGCGGTAGAGCAAGGCGATTTCGGCCGGAGCTTCCCCGATCTGAACGGTGATGGCGATCCAGGAGAAGCCCCAGACAAGAACGTTGATCAGGAAGAGAAAGGCCGTCATATCGCGACGCTCCAAGCGTGTCCGGAGATCAGCTAATATGGAACGGCGGCCACGGTCTCTCGCGATTTTGCGGCGTTTGTCCTGATCTTGCGGTAAATTGCGTGGGCGAAGGACGGCTGTGATTTCGGCGCGAGCCTGCCCGGATTAACATGCGGCCCGAGGCGACGCGCGGCTTTTTGAGGACGAGGAATGCCGGATTCGATCCAGTATGACGTGTTTCGTCAGCTTGCCAGCGAGGGGGTGACGCTGTGCGCCGCCGCGCATTTCGGCGAGGGGCTGGCGGCTGCGCGGTGGGCAAGAAACGAAACGGCCGAGACGAGCTATATCCTGCCGAACCATCATACGCTCAGCCTTTATGCCTCGGGCGGCGACCAGATCAGGCGGCGCGGTGCGGGCCGCGAGTTGCGCAGCTTCGGGACGGGTTCGCTCTGCCTCATGCCGGAGGAGGTGACGAGCGACTGGTACATTGCCGGGCCGGTCGATCTGTTTCACCTTTACATCCCCAAGCGCCTGTTCGAGCGTGTCGCGGCGGACGCGCTGAACCGCGATCCGGCGCTCATCCGGCTGCCGGAGCGCACTTTCTTCGCCGATCCCGCGCTGGAAGCCATGATCCGGCTGAGCTTCCTCGACAGGAAGTGGGACGAACCGGCCGAAAGCCTGGCGCTGTCCTCTGCCGGACACATGCTGATCGCATATCTGATCGGCCATTACAGCACGGCGAGCGAGCGGATGCTCCTTGCCCGGGGCGGCCTGCCGCCGCGCGTTCTGCGCCGCGTCGAGGATTATGTCGAGGCCCACCTTGCCGAGCCGATGCGCATTTCCGATCTGGCGGACGTCGCCGGCCTCAGCGAATTCCACTTCGCCCGCATGTTCAAATCTGCGCGGGGCGAGTCGCCACACAGCTTCGTCATGCGCCGGCGTATCGAGCGCGCCAAGCGGCTGCTCGCCGAAAGCGGGAAGCCCGTCGCGGAGATCGCACTGGCCTGCGGCTTCGCCAGCCAGAGTCATTTTGCCGCGAATTTCCGCAAGCTGACAGGCGTGACGCCCCGGCGTTACCGGGCGGCGCGCGGCTCGCTCTAACCCCTCATCAGCAGGGCCAGCGCCATGAGCGAACTGGCTGCAATCCACGCGGCCACTACGCGCACCAGCACATCGGCCCATTGCGGCAGCGGGCGTGAAACAAGCGAGCCAATTGCCAGTATGATCAAAGCGCCGGTGAGGAATGTCGCTGCGGCGGCCTGCGCCATGTCGGAAAATGCCGGCCCTTCGCCCTGCGTATCCAGTCCGATGACAGCGCCCAGAAGCGCCACGATCGGGATCGAGACAAGAGCGGGCAGCCGTCCGAATGCGGCGACCGTGGCGCTTGCCGCGAGAATAACCACGAGCGTCATATGCCAGAAATACCAGAATAGCGACGGTGCGGCTGAGGACAACCACTGTCCGGCGACGAGGCCAACGGCGAAAGCGGGAAGAAATCCCCATGCGGCAACAGACTGCGTCCGCCCGGCGGCAAGGCCGGCGAGCACGATGCACGCCAATTGATGCGTGAGGAAGACCGGGTGCAGCATCAGCGCCGGAAACCCGGTTACGCCGGGGATGAATTCGTGAGCCTGTGCGGGGCTGCCGAGTAACACTGTGCTTGCAAGGCAGGCCGGGGCGATCCGGAGCCGTGCCGCGGCGCGCCAATTACGCGGCAAGAAATCCGATCCCGACAGCGGCAATCACAGCGCCCCCCGTGCGCACCGCGTATCGACCCAGAGGCCAGACGACGAGGAGCCCGAGAGCAATGCCCGCCAGATGCAGCAGCCCGGTGGAGACGACGAACCCGAGGCTGTAGGCGAGCGGATCGGCGGCCTGAGGCAATTCGGTTCCATGCGCATGGCCGTGAAAGATGGCGAAAGCGCCGACAATCAGTGCCGCAATCCAGATGGGCGGCCTGACCGCGAACGCCACCATGAGGCCAAGGACGACAGCGGACCCTGCAATGCCCGCCTCCACATACGGAACAGGCAGCCCCATGACGCCAAGCGCTCCGCCCAGCGCCATGACGAAGGGAAATACGATCGGAAGCGTCCAGATCGCGGGTGAACCGAGAAATGCGCCCCACAAGCCAACCGCGATCATGGCGACGAGATGGTCAAGCCCGAAAAGCGGGTGAAGAAATCCGCTTGTGAGCCCGCCCATGACCCCGACGGCTTCATGTGCGACGGCCGGTTGCGACGAGATCGTCAAGACGCCGAGGAACAGAGCGATCTTGTACCGCATTCGATGAGTCAGCATCGGTTGCATCCCCCGACAGTCGCCATCAATGGCCTTCGTGATCCGACTTATGGGACTTTCGCGCCTGGCCGCTCCCCTGTCAATAAAACGTCACGACATGGCTCCGCCCGGCAAGCCTGAGAAGACTTCGCGTCAATTGATCAGGACGACGAAACCGGATTCATCGCTCGTCAGCGGGCCAAGGCCGCCATCGGAAATGATGAGGGACGAGCCCGGAGTGAGCAGTTTTTCGAGGCGCTCGCGAACGGCGTCGGGAATGGCGATACGGTTCAGCGCACTGCTCGCGGTTTCGTCCGCCGTGGCATCCGCGGTCATCGCAAGCCACTTCGCCTTGTTGTCCGATGGCTCAAAGCCGAGCACGGAATAGAGATGGGTGCCGAGCGGCCGTTGCGCATCGAGTATGCTGATGGGCGCGTCGAACAGCGGATCAAATCCCTGCCTGACGTAAAGATGGCCCGTTGGAGCCGGTCTTTCATTCACCGCCTGATAGAGCGCGTTGATCACGGCCGGGGTCATCTCCCCCGTGGCCTCGATGCCTTTCGCTTCCTCGAACGCCTTTATCGCGGTCCGGGTCTGCTCTCCCCGGTAGCCGTCGACCGGTCCAGGATCGTAGCCGAGTTTTGCCAGCAAACGCTGCACGTCCCGGACCCGCTCGGGCCCCTGTCGCTGGGTGATCAGGATGCGCAAGGGCTCCGAGGATTTTTTCGCGTAGAATTTGAGCTGCTCAAGGTCATATTCCAGATCCGCCATTCGCAGCGACGCCTCTTCGGGCGAGAGCTTTTTCGCAGCGGCCGGGATGTTGTCGTCTTTTCCGGCAGTTGCAGAGGTCATATCGGAACGGTCCGCTGATCGCACCGGAAGCGGCACCCAATATCTCGCCGGCTTCGTCTTTCTCGTCCAGTTGAGCAGGCCTTCGCGCTCATCCATGGTGAGAAGCGTCAAGGGGCGCGGCTGCAACAAACCGGGATGTGTGAGCGGGCTGGGCGACGTCTCGTCCTGCGTCACCACGACATGCGCGCCGATATTCGTTGTGGAGAACAGTTGCCGCGCGAATTTTCCGGGCAGACGGATGCAGCCGTGAGAAGCCGGATAGCCCGGCACATGGCCCTCATGCAGCGCAATGCCCGACCATGTCAGCCGTTGCATATAGGGCATGGGCGCATTGCTGTAGATATTGGAGCGGTGCCATTTGCGCTTCTGCAATATGCTGAACACGCCCGCAGGCGTCCGGTGGCCGGGCTTGCCGGTCGACACGCGGGTCGAGGAAATCCGTTCTGCGCCGCGATAGACATCAAGCCGCTGCTTCTTCAGCGACACGACGATCTGGAGCGGGTCGGCAGCGCCGCCTTCATCCTTGTCGGTTGAACTATTCGCCGGCGCCGTCTGGGAGGCGAGAACAAGCGTTCCCATCATGAAAACAGCGGCCATGCGGCCCCCGCATAACGGCAACCACCCCATCCCTGATACTCCTGACTATACTCTTGAACACGACGAAGGGACGTATCAGTACGAGGCCCCCGCTAGCACCTCGATTATGATAGCCAACGGTTTAGTAGAAATACTAGATGACCAAATGGCTAACAAAATCAACGGCTTAGCACCCAATTTACACCAAGTTTAAGACACTACATCTAAAGAGTCGTTAAAGAGACAAACGCAATTGCAATATGCAGCATAGGCTTGCGAAAGCCAAGTCCCTGCGCTATAAAGCGCACGGCTTAAGTAGGCATGGAAACTGCCGCAGGATGCGGGTGCCTGCTTGAGCCAGTGAACTGATTTCTTATGAGGACTGCCACATAGGTCGCTTAGAGGCTTCATTCTCTAGCGGCCGTTTCATCACAGCCTTGGCTTGCTCCAAGGCTAGGCACGTAGTTTGCGCCAACGTGATTGCTCGCAGCAATCGCGATCATGGGTGCATGTCCAAAGGATCAGTTTCATGCCTACCAAAACCATCCCCCGCGTTCGTCTGAACGATCACCAGCCCGCGAGAGCTCGCAAGAAAATTCCAGCGAAAATTCAGCGTGTCCGGTTCGACCACACGCCGCACCCTCTCCGTCTGTACCGCATCACCCGGCTGGCGGCCCTGTTGGACGTTCACATCACCACAATCTGGCGATGGGTCCAAGAAGGCATCCTGCCTCAGCCCATCGAGATCAGTCCCGGCGTCCGAGGCTGGCCTGAGCCTGTGTTAGTCGCCTGGCTCGACAAGCTGCAAGGCTAGAGCGGCGTTCTGACGGACGGACGAGACGAGGGCGGCTGAGATAGCGTAAATCTGCTTCGAGCCGCGCTCAACCCAGCTCGACCAGCTCAACCCCGGTTTCCTGAGACGGACGGAATGGCATCTTCGCCTATGATCGGCAGGGAGATGAATTTCGTCCGTCATACAGCCAGATGCTGGCGATGAAGGCCCATCCGTGAACGAATGAAGAAGAAGTCATCAAGGAAAAAAATTCGCGGCTGCGATTGTCAGCGCAGGGAGCTATAATGCAAAAAGCCCCCAAGTGTCTTGCCGGGCACTTGAGGGCTCAATACAGAAAACGTACTCAAACCAAAGGGACTTCCCCAACCACAAGGACGCCCAATGAGAAAGCATAATAGCGGCTCGCTGCGTGCTACGCAAGCTGAGCCAGTCCGCGCCAATCTGCGCTTCGACAAGATCGAGCTTCGCTCGAAACGAAAGCTCACTGATCGGCAGCAATACCTTCTTCAGCGAACCTGTGACAGCGCAGATTTTGAAATCCGGGGCGCGCCAACGCGAGGCCCAGCAAGTGGCATGAAAGAGTTCGTCCGCATCGTCTCTCCAAATCCGCAAGCGCTCGAATTTCTGTCATCAAAAAGCTATGTCGTTCCAACGTCCGTCGAGATCGCATTGGACATCCCAACGGAGGATCACCAGCAGGCGATGGAATGGGTCTCATTTTTCGACCGACACTTCGCCCAGCGATGGCATGGCAGTAGCCGGTGCCTGCAGATCGGATACGGGACGTACACGAAGCGGAGCGGCAGCGCGCGGCTCTTCGTCTGGTACGGGGGAAAGAAACCGCTCAAGGGCACCAAGACACCCGGCTTCCATATCGAGTGCCGATTGTCAGGAATAGCAGCCTTGAGGGCGATAGGTATCGAGACATCAGCCGACCTGCTGAATTTCGATCACAGAGCTTTCTGGGATAATCACCTAACGTTGTACGAAGTCGACCAAGCGAAGCTGGGGAGGCTCTACAGCAAACTCTTTCCAGACGACATACCCAGGCCACATGCGCGCTACGACGTGGAGGCTCGACTTGGCAGTCTGGCCATGCATTTCAACTCATATAGGTCGCGCGACGAGGACCAGTACAGGGTCAAAGGTCAGCCTACAGAAGATCAGTTCGAATGGCGGGAACCAAAGCTTATGCAGCACTTGGTGGATCGGTTCAGGCATGGCGATTATCTGCAAAGACTAGCGATTCCCATCTTAACCGGGTTTCGTTAGCATTTTCAGTCGCTTGCGGCTCACGCTTATTATGCGTACGAGAAATGAGCTAGAAACACAAATTATAACGTAACTGGGTACAAGCTAGAAACAAATTATGCGCACGAGAAATGAGAGAAATGAGAGAAATGAGAGGAATGCAAGCTGATCTAATTATCATGCGTAAGAGAAATGCTAGATCACCGCCATGCAAATAGATGGTCCAAAAAAAAGGTGACAGCTCTCAACCCCAGCTATCACCCTCCTTGTTGTTGGATACCTAGCGAGATACCTAAGAGGACTTCAAGGTCGAGTCGCGAGCATCGAGTGCTTCAAGCAAGTCCATCATAGTCTCAACCCATTGACATTCGTCCGTCGGCTGATCGTCAGTCAAGAGATTTGCTTCATCTAGAAGTAGGCCGAGTTCGCGTCGAATCTCTTTCAGGCGTTGGCTGCGTGCGTCCATTCCAAACTATCCTTGTACAGAACAATCTACATCGCAGCTTAGCGCCAACCTACTAGGTCTAAAAGCGATAACTGTCTGTCAACGGATAAAAATGCTCGGAGTCACCAATTGGGAAAAGACGCTGTCAGCCATCGGAACGTTTTACTACGTCAACACTGCAAGGAACGTCTCAGCGGGTTACGGGTGAGTGTTATCTAAAGATGTCACTCTTTGTACTGAAGGTTTAAAGAGCAATTTTTGAGGAGTGAGTTGTGCACGGATGTGTTTACAGAATTCTCTGTCTAGTGACTGGTAAGGAGTACGTGGGAGCTACTTCGCTGTCATTGCGCCAACGGCGGTACAACCATCTCTCTGAGGCTCGGAGAAGTATCCATCCAGACTATCCCTTCTACAACGACATCCGAAAGTATGGTGCAGAGAACTTCGTGTTCAAGGTCATCCGATACCGATCCACTAAAGAGCTACTCTTTGAATCAGAGAGGTACTACATCAGCCAGCTGGATACAATTCATCCGTACGGGTACAACCGTAATTCAGGTGGTCAAGGTAGTACTTCTGAAGGGGGTCGGAAGAGTCAGGAAACGAAGCGAAAGCGATACACACCTGAGGAGATCTCTGAACGATACAGAAAAGGGGCTCAAAAGAGATGGGCAAACATGACACCTGAACAACGAGCTGCGCACATGCAGAAGATGCACGCTGCGAGACGAGCAAAGAACGCCAAGCGCGGCCCCTTCCAATGATCACGAAAATACCACCGTAGGTAATCTGCCCATAGAAAGATGTAACAGCAAGTCATCAGGTAAATCATCTTGTGCATCAAGGATATTTATTTCGTTTTCGTGAATAAATAAAATCTCCGGTCTCTCGAAATCTTAAGTTTTCTATAATGCTTCAAGAGTAGAATAGCGAACGAGCAGTGCTATGCGTAGCGACGATCCGGTTGATGAATCCAAAGAACTGCCCCACGAATTCCTCGCCCGCGTCGCCAAGGGCGGAATGGTCAAAGGAAAGCGTCCTTGCAAAACGCATCAATTGGAGGCGGCAGAGCACGTTCGCGCCTTCACAGAGCCTGTCTTCAATCCATTCGGAGTTGGGAGCACTTCAGCGCTCAAGCAAGCGATCGCTGAGCACAGGCGCATGAAACGATGAGGGCGAGCGCGGCAACAGGGCAGCCCGTAGCGCAGACGCTGCGAGCGCCGCACGAGCGCTGGCGAGACGGGCAGTGGCCCCTATGCTGGTACCAGAAACAGCTTCCGGCCGTGACAGCGCCCCTATCGCGGTCAGATCGCAGCCGAGAAATTGCGAAATTTATGAAAGTGAGGAAATTTCGATGACACAGAAAAAAGCAGCCACGCCCCGAGTGAGACTGAGCGGCCCGCCAGACACCTCCCCTGTCGTCACACGCGGACCGATTCTGCGACCCGGACAATCCGGAGCGACGCTGCGCATTCAAGGTGATGTTCAGAAGCTCCAAGCGCGCTTGAATGGCGTTGAGGAAAAGATCAAAGCGAGTGAAGGCGAGCAGGAGCGCTTGGCCTATGAAATGTCAACCGTCTCCAATGCTGACGCTCGCAAGAAGGAGCTGAAGATCGACCGGTTGGACAAGGTCATCGCCGATCTGAAAAAGCAGCGTGTACGAACTGCTCAAGCTCTTAAGGGAGCGAAGCAGCAGCTTGCGGACCAGCGCGAAGCTGAAGCAAGAGCCAAGCGGGACGCGCTCGTTGCGCACACCAAGCAAGTCATCGTGACCGAGCTGAAACATCTCCCCGGCTTGGCTAAGCGAGATCTCGTTGGTTATGATCGGGAAGATCGGAGCATGGAACGTCTCCATGGTGCCATCCACGGCAGACTTCCTGAACAAGACGACCGGCAGGTCGCAGTGCTCAAGCGGCAGATCGAGAACTATTCCAAAGCGCTCCTCGCGATTGATGAAGGTCGTATGCTGATCAGGCCCGACGATACCGTCTGCACCTTCATGTCTCAGCTCAGCCAGCGGCTCGCTGTCGCTGAAAATGTGACTGTCCTTGAGGGAGCCGCATAATGAGCCTCGCCAGAGATAATGCTGTCGCCTTGCTCAGCCTCGACCCCACGATGTCGAAAGCGCAGCGCCGCAACCACTGAGGGAGCGGCAGTTGCATGGCTGCGCGGCTCAGAGAAGGCTGGGAGTTGAGGTTAAGGATACCTGTTGTATACGCCCTTCACCCCGCCCAGCTTATGGGCAAGGCAGCGCTCGACAATTGAATCATCAACACCGAGTGAATTCATCATGGTGCTGGCTGTTCGGCGCAAGTCCCTGAACTGCCACGCTGGCACCTTATGCCCGAGGACAGCACTCATCTTCTTGTCGAGGACGAGCTTCGTGGTTGCCCAGCCATTGTAAGGTTTGATTCCATCGGTGCTGAAAACGAAGTCAGCAGCCCGCCGACCAGCATCAATGATTGGAACCGAATTGATCAGCTCCAAGGTGAATGGCGTCAAGGGCACGAACGAAACCTGTTTATTTTTAGGATCACCGTCCTCGCGCGCATCCCATATGCCGTTCTCGATTTGACTGCGCCGCATATGTCCAACCTTGTAGAAGCGTTGGGCGGTGAGCAGCGCTACTCGAATGCAAGCGCCAGCCATCCCCATCTCTTCTGTCGCTTTCCACATGGCCTTGATCTCGTCGTAGCTCATCACCCGATTGCGCTCGCCCGCTGACCAGCTCTTGTTGTACATGCCCTCAACGATAGGCGACACGTAATCATCCGAGGGAGAACGGTTAGCGGCAAACCATCTAAAAAGGCTTCTGATCTGTTGGTGAACGATGCCCGCGACGTTCGGCGTACCGTAGGTCTTTCCGTTCCGTTCGACCTTGCCCTTGGCAATCCGTTGCAGCAGCGCAGCGACTTCCGAACGCTTGATTTCCTCAAGCCTGCGCTCCTTCCATTCTGGCTCGATGTAGATTGATATGATGCGGCGGGTCTCGGCCTCGCTCTTCTTCCCTGTCAGCATCTCATCGCAATAGGCGGCGATGAGTTCGGCAGCATCGTTCTTCACCTTCGGCTTCTTCGGATCTTCACCGACCTTGGCAGCGTTACGGATATTAGAGCAGCGAGTACGAACAGCTTCGATGTCGCCGCAATCAAGCTCGTGAAGCTCACCGTACACGTCTCGGTAGTAGACCGTTTCGCCGTACCGGCCGATCTTCGTGTATCGAGGAAAGCCAGGACGGCTCGGCAAGTAGTAGCAAGCTTGAAAGGTGACGGTGGCATCGGTCCTGTGTTGGGCTCCGGGAGAGTGCAGTATGCACAGGCCCGTCTGCTTGGCGTCCCAGATGGTGACCTGCTTCTCTGGCTTCTCTCGAAGCAGCTTATCTAGAAATGGCTTGGTGAATTTGACTGCATTCGGCATCTGTCCCCCATCTCAATAGGCACTAACCACCTTGAGATTGTATTTAAAATGCGATGCAATCGAAGTAAATGTATATGATACTGAAAAACCTAGGTTTTCTGAGAAATCGCAATCCTATCAAATGCCATAAAATAGCGTCCTCCCCACCGGTTTGCCGGGAAGATCCTATGACAAGGTGAACACCTTATCGTGAACAGCCGGGTTGAGCAGCGGCAATGTTGCGCCAGTGCCGCCGTCACCGTCCGCCGCATTGCACGACGCAGCGGCGCACGCAAATCTGGAATTGCGTCCGGCAGCTTCCTGCATTCTCCCCCGATGCAAGGCACGCCGATTGCGCTGACCGGCACTGCGCCATGCAGCTCTGGGCGCAAGCGTTGCCGGAACGCTGTGCAAGACGCGGCAGCTTGGTGAAATTTTCCTCCAGATCCGCCGCACGCCCGACACCGGCAAATTCCACGCAAAGCGTCAGCCCCAGCACGGCTGCAAGCGCGCAAATGCACGATTTCTGGATCACATCCGGCATCCGCGCCTCCCTCTTACGCCGTGCCCGCATTCTGCGTTCCCCCGCGCGCCTGTTCGTAGCGCTCGGACGCCTCCAGCCAAAGCATCTCCGCTTCCCCCAGATCCTTGGCGAGCGCTCCGCGCTCCTTCATGAGCTTCAAGGCGCGCTCGGGCTGCTGATCATAGAGCGCATGATCAGCCAACGCATCATCCAGCTTAGCAAGCTTTCGCGTTATCGTCTCGATTTCCCGCTCATAGCTGTCGACACGCTTCTTCAGCGGGGCAAGCTCTGCCCGCGCATTGGCCGCCAGACGGCGCTCTTCCTGTTTCGTCAGGTTGCTTGCGGCGCGTTTCGCCGCCGCGCCATTGCCGCCGGTCTTGCGCGCTTCGCGGGCACGGGCGAGCAGATCGGCATTGTAGCTGTTCAGATCGCCCTCATAGGTCACGACCTTGCCGTCGCGGACGAGCCAGAGCCGGTCGGCGGTCGCCTCAATGAAATGGCGGTCATGGCTGATGATGACGACCGCGCCCTCATAGGCGTTCAGCCCGTGAATCAGGGCCTCGCGGCTGTCGACGTCGAGATGGTTCGTCGGCTCGTCGAGGATCAGCAGCGATGGTTTGTGAAAGGCGGCCAGCGTAAACAGCAGCCGGGCCTTTTCACCGCCGGAAAGCTTCGCCGCGGGCGTGTCGGCCTTGTCCGCGCCGAAGCCTGCCGCCGCCGTGCGCGAGCGTTTCTGCGCCTCGGTTGCGTCCGGCATCAGCTCGGCAATGTGGTCATAGGCGGACTGTTGCGGCTTCAGTTCGTCGAGCTGGTGCTGGGCGAAATAGCCGAAGGTGAGCTTCTTCGACGCGCGCCGGTGGCCTGAACTCGGCTCCAGCCGCCCACACAGCAGCTTGGCGAGCGTCGATTTGCCGTTGCCGTTCGCGCCGAGCAGCGCAATCCGGTCGTCGCTGTCAAGCCGCAGATTGAGGCCGCTCAGGATTGGCCGTTCCGCCTCATAGCCGACGCTGACCTCCTCCAGCTTGATGAGCGGATTGCCGAGCTTTCCTTCGGGGCTGGGAAAATTCAGCGGCATCACGTCATTTTCGATCTCGGCTGCAATCGGCTTCATCTTCGCCAGCGCTTTCAGGCGGCTTTGCGCCTGCGTCGCCTTCGAGGCCTTGGCGCGGAAACGCTCGACGAAAGCCTCCATGTGGCGGCGCGCATCGTCCTGCTTCTTCTTCAATTTCAGCTCAAGCCGCTGGCGCTCGCGCAGTGTCTCCTCGAAATCATCGTAGCCGCCCGCATAGAGCGTCAGCTTGCCGCCCGTGAGATGCAGGATCGCGCCGACGCAGGTGTTCAGCAGGTCGCGGTCATGGCTGACGATCAGCACGGTATAGGGATAGGTCGCGAGGAAGTTCTGGAGCCAGAGCGTGCCTTCAAGGTCGAGATAGTTGGTCGGCTCGTCGAGCAGGAGGATGTCGGGCGCGGTGAACAGCACGGCCGCCAGCGCCACGCGCATCCGCCAGCCGCCGGAGAATTCGCTGCACGGCCGCTGCTGCGTTTCTTCGTCGAAACCGAGGCCGGCAAGGATCTGCGCCGCCCGCGCTGGAGCGGCATGGGCGCCGATATCGCCGAGCCGGAGCTGGATCTCGGCAATCCGTTCGGGGTCTTTGGCAGTTTCGGCCTCCGCCAGCAACGAGGCCCGCTCCTTGTCCGCCGCCAGAACCGTGTCGATCAGGCTGTCCTCGCTGCTGGGCGCTTCCTGCGCGACCCCGCCGACTTTCGCGGTCCTCGGCCAGCCGATCGTGCCGTCATCCGGGGCCAGATCCCCCGAAATGAGCCGCAAGAGCGTCGTCTTGCCGGTGCCGTTGCGCCCGACAAGGCCAACCTTGTGCCCGGCCGGGATCGCTGTCGTCGCCTTGTCGAACAGCAGGCGGCCTTCAATACGGTGCGTGAGATCGTTGATATGCAGCATGGGCGGAATTTGGACGAAATGCCGCAAAATGCAAGCCGTGTAAGCCACACGACGCGCAAATCTTGCAGCCAGGTTATGCCCGCGCTATGGCTCTCATCTTGCAGCGCCCCTGCGCGAAGGCTATAAGCGCGCCGAAGGGCTCAATTTCTCAACCAAGGAACTCCGATGGCAGTCGAACGCACATTATCAATCATCAAGCCGGATGCGACCGAGCGAAACCTGACGGGCAAGATCATCGCCATGTTCGAGGATGCCGGTCTCCGCGTCGTCGCGCAGAAACGCGCGCGCTGGAGCGAGGATGAGGCGAAGAAGTTCTATGCCGTCCACGCGGAGCGCCCGTTTTACGGCGAACTTGTCTCCTTCATGACCTCCGGCCCGATTGTCATTCAAGTTCTCGAAGGCGAAAACGCTGTGGCGAGGAACCGTGAAATCATGGGCGCAACCAATCCGGCCGAAGCCGCGCCCGGCACGATCCGCAAGGAATTCGCCGAAAATATCGAGCGCAATTCCGTTCATGGCTCCGATAGCGCGGAAAACGCCGCAAACGAGATCGCCATGTGCTTTTCCGACGCAGAGATCGTCGGCTGAGTCTTTCCGCATGTCCGAGCGCGCCGGAAAGCCTCACGGGGCAATTCCGGTGCGCAAACGCCTCGCGCCTCTCATCGCTCGCCACGCTCCGATATCCGGAAATGCCGCGCTCCCATCTGGCGCCGTATCCCCCCGTGCAGCGTCGGCAACCGCGAAATTCGCCTATACTGCAGGTCGGCGTTGCGCTGTTCACGCTCGCGGGCGCACTGCATTTTCCATAATCCATCCAGCTCACATGACGAGCGCCTGCACGTTATTGCAAATTATTGTTGTTTTTCAATGAACTAACCTGCCGCCCTCAATCCGTCGGGCAGATCTTGCACACGGATTTTCACGAAAGATCATCCCTCGATCACGGTTTCCTGAGGCCTCTTTATTCCTGGTTCGCGCATCCCTAATTCCCATTCACCGGCACGCAAAAAGCGGCCGAACCGACAAAGACAATCGAGAATCAGGAGATGATCATGAGCACATTTATCCGTTCCGCAGTTGTTGCATTGGCAATGGTTGCCGGCGCTTCCTCCGCAATGGCTTACAGTGGCGACCGCTACGACTTCACGGTCGGCGTGGACGTCTCCGCCAATGCCAAGACGTTCTTCGAGCAGCTGGACCGCAACGGCAGCTAATCCGCGTTCCGGCCTGAACGAGCCTACACACGATACTCTCCTCCCAAGTCCTGCCGCTGAAGCTTCGCGCTTCGGCGGCGGGATTTTTTGCGCTTCGAGTTGCTCCACGAAACAGTTTTTCGACCTGAGCTTGGCATGCCCCGGCAAATCGGCGAGGAATGAGAGAGGGCCGCGCCGAAGCGCCCGCCAGCGAGACGAATGACAAGGAGAGCGCCCGAATGAGCAAAGCCGTGATCTTCGATATTGGAGCCGTGCTGATCGACTGGAACCCGCGCTATCTTTATGCCAAGCTGTTGCCGGACAATGCCGCAATCGAAGCATTTCTCCATGAAGTCGGCTTCGATGCATGGAACCGGGCGCTCGACGGAGGGGGACGCTGGGGACCGGCGGTCATGGAGCTGTCCGAGCGCTTTCCGCATCGGCGGGAACTGATTGAAGCCTCGCATTCGCGATGGCATGAGATGCTGCCCGGCGCGATCGACGGCACCGTCACAATTCTGGAGCAGCTTGCGGCGAACAAGACCCCGCTCTATGCGATCACGAACTATTCCTCGGAAAAATGGGCGGAAACGTTTCAGCGTTTCCCGTTCTTCCGCCATTTCCGCGACATCGTCGTCTCCGGCGATGAAGGCTTGCTGAAACCGGAGCCGGAAATTTTTCAACTCTGCCTCGAACGCAACGGACTGAGCGCCGAACGCTGCGTGTTCATCGACGACTCCGCAAAAAACGTCGCTGGCGCGGCTGCACTCGGCATTGACGCCATCCTTTTTCAGTCTTCGGAGCAATTGGAGAGCGATCTCGCTTCGCGAGGAATCCTGCCATGACGGCGAAAGCGCCTTCAGGATATGTGATCCGGAAACCGGGACCGGAGCAGGCCGACGACGCCGTGCGCCTGCTCGACGCGCTGCTGCCGGACGACTGGCGCGAAGGCCCCATGCGCGATGCCGCGTCAATGGCCGAAACGTTACGTTTTCCCGGAACGATCCTGATCGGTGCATGGGATGTTGACCAAAGGCCCGCAGGCTACGTTTCGGGCCTGGTCATGCCGGCGCTGACGCAAATCGGCGAAACGGCTATGCTTGACGATCTCTTCGTCGCCGCGCCTGCTCGCGGCAAGGGACTTGGTTCCGCGCTTGTCCGCGCTTTCCGCAAGGCGGCGCTTGCCAGGCGCAACGGTCCTCTCGTCATGTGGGGCGCGACAGCCACGGACAACGCAGCCTGCGATCGCGCGTTCCGCGCGGCAGGCGGTTCACCGGACGATGGCGAGATCTTCAGGGAATATCGCTGGCCGGCCGAGCCGGACGAAGGAACAGGCGGATGACCGCGCGCCCGGCACCCACGATGCGGCGGTCCGGGCAGGACATCACCCACCGCTTGGTAATTCTCCTTATGCTCGCGCAGACAGTTATGACAAGATTTGTGATAGGCTGACAAAGGGTACTGTCAACACCGCCACGGTTTCGTCAACTTGTCAGGAACGAAGCGTAAATTGGCACGTTACCTGCTCAACGGAGCGTTGGGGAAGCCGTCGAGGAGTGAAGCGCGTGCGAATGACATTCAAACCGATGAAACTGCCGCCGCTATCGCGCGCCACCTATTACTGGGTTGCCTTCAGAGAATACGCCGAACGCCTCCGCCATTACGGTTTCCTTTCCGCCAGCGTCAACGCCCTGATCATCTTCAGCCTCGGCACTCTGGCCATGCTGACCTCGCTGGGCGCGCCCGTCAGCGAACTTTACCCGCTGGAGAAAACGCTGAGGCCCGCTGAAAACCGTCCGCTCGTCATGCTCGCCGCCAACGGCCAGCCATTCGCGAAGCGCGGTGACTGCGTGGCCGATGCCGTCACGCTCAAGGAATTGCCGCCTCACCTCATCGACGCCGTTCTCGCTATGGAAGACCGCCGGTTCTACAGCCATTGGGGCGTCGATCCGATCGGCATCACGCGGGCAGCATTGCGCAATTACGAGGCCGGAACCATACGGCAGGGCGGCAGCACGATCACGCAGCAACTCGTGAAGATGTCCTATCTCTCCGGCGTGAAAAGCTTCGACCGCAAGGCGCAGGAAGCCCTCCTGTCGCTCTGGCTCGAAATCCGGCTCGGCAAGAACGAGATCCTTGAGCGCTATCTGAGCAGCGCCTATTTCGGCGAAGGCTGTTACGGCGTTCGCGCGGCGGCTGCGCACTTTTTCGGCAAGCCCGTCGGTGAACTGAGCATTCCGGACTCCGCATTCCTTGTCGCCCTTCTGAGTTCCCCGACCCAACTGGCAAACAATTTCGACGACGCCCGCTCGCGCGCGAAGCTGGTGCTTCAGGCGATGGTTGACGACGGCCGGCTGGAACGGCAACGGCTTGCAACGATTGCGCCAATCACATTGAGCAGGGATACCAGCAAGGAGCACGGCGGCTATTATGCGGACTGGCTGGCAGGCGAGGTGCGGAAAGACCTCGCCGAACCCCGATCCCGTCAGCCGGTGCCGATCTACACGACCTTCGAGCCGGGGCTCCAGCAGATGGCCGAGGACGCCGTTCGCGATATTCTCGTCAAGCGCGGCAAGCGCGCGCACGCCAGCCAGGCGGCGCTCGTCGCCATGCGGACCGATGGGCGCGTCCTCGCAATGGTCGGCGGCATGGACCATTCGCTGAGCCAGTTCAACCGTGCCGTCCAGGCTAAGCGGCAGCCCGGCTCGGCTTTCAAGACATTCGTCTATCTCGCGCTCCTGCGCGCCGGCGGCGACAGCGACATGCTGATTTCGGACCAACAGGTCTCGATTGACGGGTGGGAACCTGCAAACTACAGGAGCGAGTTTCGCGGCACGCTGTCACTGACGCAGGCATTTGCTTCATCCATCAACACAATCGCCGCAAAAATCGGAGACGCAATCGGCCCGGACGCTGTTGTCAGGGCGGCGCGGGATCTCGGCATTGCCTCGCCGCTGACGGCGACACCGAGCATCGCGCTGGGTTCGTATGAAGTGAACCTGCTTGAGATCACATCCGCCTATGCCTCCATTGCCGCGGGCGTCTACCCCGTAAAACCGTGGGGCGTAAAGGGTCTTGGCGCACAGCAGGTGAATGACGGGGAGCCGCCGCGCGACGCCGGCATCTGGAAACTGCGCCATACCGAGGAAATGCGTGACCTGCTGAGGGCCGTGGTCCGGCGCGGTACCGGCAAAGCCGCCCGGCTGCGTGTCACAAGCTACGGCAAGACAGGTACGAGCCAGGACTATCGGGACGCGTGGTTCATCGGCTTCTCGGGTAATCTGGTGGTCGGCGTATGGGTCGGCAATGACGACGATTCACCGATGCGGCGCGTCACGGGCGGCGATCTCCCGGCGCAGATCTGGGCGAAGTTCATGCGGTCGGCGATCAAGGAAGATCCCGGCTTCGAGCGTAAATTGCCCGAAATACCGGTTTTTGCAGCGCGTAGCCAGGAGCCCGCTGAAGACTTCGAGAATTACGCGGCGATCGACAGTCTGGAAGCGCCGGCGGTCTTTATCCCGCGGGAAGCCACCAATTACGAGCACCGGACGACGCGCGGCGCGTATGAATATGACGACCGCCCTACAGTAAGGCGCGCTCCCAACAGGCGGTCAACCGTCAGCCGGAATTTTCAGGAAAGGCTGAACGACATGGGATGGCCCGGAGGGCGGTAAACGACCCTGTTGCGCCGGCTCTGGTGAAACGCTTCTACCACAGCGTTGCCTTCGCGCGCTCCGACCATTCCCTGTCATATGACTCGCCGCCAACTTCGTTTCCGCTCAGTTCGGCCAGAATCTGTCCGACCGATGGCAGGCTTGCAGGATCGGCGTGACGTTCCGGGTTCCATAGTTCCGAACGGACAATAGCGCGGGAGCACTGGAAGTAGACCCGCTCGACCTCGATCACCATGACCGAGCGCGGCGGCTTGCCCTCGACGGCGAAGGATTCCAGCAGTCCGGGATCGACGGAAAGCTTCGCCCGTCCATTCACGCGCAGGGTCGTGCCGGAGCCGGGGATCAGAAACAGCAGCGCCATCCGCGGATCGGTGATCAGATTACGCAGCGAATCCACGCGGTTGTTGCCGCGCCGGTCGGGCATCATCAGCGTTGTCTCGTCATGAATGCGCACGAAACCGGCCTTGTCGCCGCGCGGCGTGCAGTCCAGCCCGTCCGGCCCGGAGGTGGCCAGCGCGACGAAGGGCGAAGCCTCGATGAAGGCTGCGTAGTGCGGCGTGATCCGCGCCACTTCCTTGACCAGGGAGGTCTTGCCCGGCTGGCCGTAAAGGGCTTCGAGCTGCTCGATGGTGTCGATTGTCGTCATCTGTCCGTCCGTTCTGTCATCTCGGTCCAGACACTTTCTCACGGCAACGGCCCGGAATCCACATTCAGGAATGAGCGAGATCGATGCTCCGCAAATTGGTAGCGGCGACGGGGTTTAGACCCAGCGGAAAACGGCGAATGCGAATATCAGCGAAACTGCAAACGCGCCCCAGAGTGGCTGCCCCAGCGTCGCCAGCCATCCAAGATGAATGAAGGCGCTGCCGAGCAGGGAAATGAACAGCCGGTCGCCGCGCGTCGTCTCTATGCCGAGCACGCCATTGCGCGGCGCGCCGCCGGGCACGCGCAACTCCCAGATGGTCATCGCGATGAGGAGTACGGCGATGACGGCGAAGAACAGCCCCGTCTGCCAGGTCCATGCCATCCAGCTCAAGCCCATCGGTGCCTCCGTTTCCGTCTTGCAGATTTGCCGAAACTCCCGTGCAGGCAGGAGCCTCCTGATGCATTTATTCCGGACCGCTGGGAGATCCCCGCTTGCGCGGGGATTTCGATAAAGCGGCCATTAAGCACTAAACACGACCCAGCGCGAAGCCCTTGGCGATGTAGTTGCGCACGAAATAGATCACGATCGCGCCGGGGATCAGCGTCAGCGTCCCAGCCGCCGCGAGGAGGCCCAGCTCATAGCCCGACGTGCTCGCCGTTCGCGTCATCGTCGCCGCAATCGGCTTGGCATAGACCGAGGTCAGCGTCTTGGCCAGCAGCAACTCGACCCACGAGAACATGAAGCAGAAGAAGGCGGCGACGCCTATCCCTGCGGCAATCGTCGGGATGAAGATCTTGATGAAGAAGCGCCAGAAGCCATACCCATCCACATAGGCCGTCTCGTCCAGCTCCTTGGGAACGCCCGACATGAAGCCTTCCAGAATCCACACAGCCAGCGGCACGTTGAACAGGCAATGCGCCAGCGCGACGGCGATATGCATGTCGAACAGCCCGATGGCTGAGTAAAGCTGGAAGAACGGCAGCGCGAACACGGCGGCCGGCGCCATGCGGTTCGTCAGGAGCCAGAAGAACAGATGCTTGTCGCCGATGAAGCGGTATCGCGAGAAGGCGTAAGCCGCGGGCAGCGCCACGGCCACCGCCATCACCGTGTTGATCGACACGTAGATCAGCGAATTAAAATAGCCATTGTACCAGGTCGGATCGGTGAAAATCGTCCGGTAATTGTCCAGCGTGAAGTTCTGTGGCCAGAGCGTCAGACCGCCCAGGATTTCGTTGGTGGGCTTGAATGACATGCTGATCAGCCAGTAGATCGGCAACAGCAGGAACACGATGTAAAGCGTTGGAACCAGCCAGGTGAAACGTCTCATGGAATGCCCCTCCGGCCGGTCATGACGGTGTAGAAGATCCATGACATGGCGAGGATGATCAGGAAGTAGATGATCGACATGGCAGCCGCCGGACCGAGATCGAACTGGCCGAGCGCAACCTTGACGAGGTCGATGGAGAGCAGCGTGGTCGCGTTGCCGGGACCGCCGCCGGTGAGCACCGAAGGCTCGGTATAGATGTTGAAGCTGTCCATGAAACGGAGCAGCACGGCGATGGTCAGCACATGGCGCATCTTGGGCAACTGGATATAGCGGAACACCGCCCATGAGGACGCGCCGTCGATCTTGGCCGCCTGATAATAGGCGTCGGGGATCGAGGACAGCCCCGCAAAGGCCAGCAGCACCACGAGCGAGGTCCAGTGCCAGACATCCATGGCGATCAGGGTGATCCAGGCGGAAACCGGCTGGCGCGTGTAATTGTAGTCGATCCCCATCGCGTTAATTGTCTTGCCGAGCAGCCCGATCTCCGGCAGCGCGAAGATGTTCCACATCGCGCCGACGACGTTCCACGGAATGAGCAGCGGCAGCGCCATCAGCACGAGACAGATCGAAAGCCAGACGCCCTTGCGCGGCATGGCGAGCGCGATGGCGACGCCGAGCGGGATCTCGATGGCGAGAATAGTGAAGGTGAAGAAAAGCTGCCGCCCCAGCGCGTCATGGAAGCGCGGCGAGCTCAGCACTTCCTCGAACCATTTCAACCCTTCGAAAAAGAACACATTGTTGCCGAATGTTTCCTGTACGGAGTAATTCACCACTGTCATCAGCGGGATGATGGCGTTGAAGGCGACGAGGATCAGCACAGGAAGCACGAAGAGCCAGCCCTTTTGATTCTCGACTTTGGTCTGCATGACGCTCTCCTAATTCAAGAAACTCATCGCCAGCGGCAAGAGCTGAGCCGGCATTTCCATTCGCGGCTCAGCCGCGATCCACGAGCCAGCCATCCGCGTACAGTCTCGTCTGCGCCGGATCGAAGGCAACGCGCGCGCCCGTCGCCGGAACGTCCGCGCCTTCAGAGACCAGCAGATTGATCCGGCTCTCGCCGTGCCGCGCATCGACGATGCGGTGACGCCCGGCATCGCTGACCTTTGCGATCTCGACCGGTATGCCCTCATCGGCGAAACGCACGAATTCCGGCCGGATGCCGATCTCGGTCCGCTTTCCGCCAAGGTTGCCGCTGGCGGGATTGGCGACGTCAATCCTGTGACCGTTGAAATGCGCCGCGCCATTCTCGAACCGGCAGGGCAGCACATTCATGCCCGGCGAACCGATGAAATGGCCGACAAAGGTGTGATGCGGGCGCTCGAACAGCTCCAGCGGCGTCCCCATCTGCACGACCTCGCCCTCATGCATGACGACGACCCTGTCGGCGAATGTCAGCGCCTCGGTCTGGTCGTGGGTAACGTAGATCATCGTCACCTTGATGCGGGTGTGCAGCTCCTTCAGCTTGGAGCGCAACTGCCATTTCAGATGCGGGTCGATCACCGTCAGCGGCTCGTCGAACATGATGACGTTGACGTCCTCGCGAATGAGGCCGCGGCCCAGCGAGATTTTCTGCTTGGCGTCGGCGGTCATGCCTTCCGCGCGCCGCCCGAGCATCTCGCTGAGCTCCGTCATCTCGGCAATCACCTCGACGCGGGCGCGGACATCGGCTTCGCCAACGCCGCGATTGCGCAGGGGAAAGGCCAGATTGTCGAACACCGTCATCGTGTCGTAGACGACCGGAAACTGGAAGACCTGCGCGATGTTGCGCGCATCCGGCGGCAGCGTCGTCACATCGGTCCCGTCGAACAGCACGCGGCCATCGCTCGGCTGCAACAGGCCGGAAATGATGTTGAGCAAGGTCGTCTTGCCGCAGCCGGACGGTCCGAGCAGCGCATAAGCCCCGCCGTCGTCCCATGTCACATCGAGCTGCTTGAGCGCATAATCGGCAGGCGTCTTGGGATCTGGCAGATAGGAATGGCGCAGATTGTCCAGAGTGATCTTCGCCATCAGCTTGCCTCCCCGCCAGCCAGACGCTGCCCGTCCTCGGCGAAATAAAGACAGCGCGCCGGGTCGAAATGAAAACGCGCCGTCTCGCCGACCTCGAAGGAGCGCAGCCCGTGAAATTGCGACACCCAGCCCTTCCCTGCATGATCGAAATGGATCACGCTCTCCGAACCGCTGAGCTCGGCGATCTGTATTCGGCCGTAAATGGCCACGCCGGTTTCCACGCCACTGTCGGCGGGCGTCACGAAATGCGGGCGGATGCCGATGATATAGCGGCCATCGGCAAGACTGGCGGCATCGCCTTCAGCCGTCCATGTCACGCCGTCGCTCAGCCGGATCTCGCTGCCCGACTTGGTCACGGCCGCAACATTGATGGGCGGTTCGGAAAAAACCTTCGCGGCCTGAAGATCGCCCGGCCGCCGGTAGAGCTTGCCCGTCGGCCCGTATTCGACCACGCGGCCTTGATGAAGGATTGCGGTATGGCCGCCGAACAGGAGCGCCTCGCTCGGATCGGCAGTCGCATAGACGACGGTGCAGCGCCGGTCGGCAAACAGCCTCGGCAGTTCGTCGCGCAATTCCTCGCGCAGCTTGAAATCGAGATTGGCGAGCGGCTCGTCGAGCAGCACCAGATCGGTGCCCTTGACCAGCGCGCGCGCCAAAGCCGTGCGTTGCTGCTGCCCGCCGGAAAGCTCGTTCGGTTTACGCTGAAGCATGGGCGTCAACCGCAGCAACTCCGCCATGCGGCCGACGCGGTTCTGGATTTCCGCCTTCGGCATTCGCACGACGCGCAATGGCGAGGCGATATTCTCGAACACCGTGAAATTCGGATAGTTGATGAACTGCTGGTAGACCATCGAGACCTCGCGCTTCTGCACGGGCACGCCCGTCACATTGCGCCCGTTGAACCAGATCTCGCCCGTAGTCGGCTTGATCAGGCCCGCCATCAGTCGCATCAGGGTCGTCTTGCCCGCCAGCGTCGTGCCGAGCAGCAGGTTGAAGCCATCGTCGGCCAAGGTCACGCTCGCCGGATGGATATGCGTCTCGGATCCAACGCGCAGACTGACATTTTTCAGCTCGAGGGTCACGGATGAGGGTCCATTGATACTGGCCGGACAATCATGACGGCGCCCTCCGGCAGCAAGTTACGAAGCGAGATGCGCTCTTATTGGCGCGAGAACGTTCCCCGTCCGGCAAAGCGTCCGGGGAACGCCGCGTGTTCAGTCCGCAGCCGTCGCCGGATCAGGATCGTTTTATCAAGGAAACGATCCTGATCCGCTCGATTTGTTTCCAGCTCGAGTTTTCCGAAAAATGGTATCCATTTTATCGGATCTCGCTCTGGCGGCGGACCGGGAGGAAAACCTAGTTGGCGGTTTCCCAGCGCTTGATCAGCTCCTCATAGGCGATGGTCTCGCCCTGGGGTTTCTCGTTTTC
Source organism: Rhodomicrobiaceae bacterium (assembly GCA_050330195.1). Taxonomy (GTDB): domain Bacteria; phylum Pseudomonadota; class Alphaproteobacteria; order Rhizobiales; family Rhodomicrobiaceae; genus JAHQVI01. The sequence continues at coordinate 38,172 of JBHJOB010000025.1, forward strand.
GAGCTTGGCCCACGGCGCGCCGGGCTTGTTCAGCCATTCGGCCGGATCGACTTCCGGATTGAGGCGGGGACCGCAGCCGCTATAGGCGTTGGCGGCCTCGTCGGCAGCCTGCATGCGGGCCATCAGACCGTCCATCTCGGCCGCCAGACGGTCCATCGCCTCCTGCGGGGTGAAGGTGCCGGCATTGACGTCGCCGATGTGCTGCCAGAAGAGCTGGGCCAGCTTGGGGTAGTCGGGCACGTTGACGCCGGTCGGGGTCCACGAAACACGGTCGGGCGAGCGGTAGAACTCGATCAGACCTCCAAGCTTGGGAGCGCGTTCGGTGAAGCTTTCATGCTGGATCGTGCTCTCACGAACGAAAGTCAGGCCGACGTGGCTTTTCTTCAGGTCCACGGTCTTGGAGCTCGCAAACTGTGCCCACAGCCAGGCTGCCTTGCGGCGATCCAGCGGCGTGGACTTGAGGAGCGTCCACGAGCCGGCATCCTGGTAGCCGCGCTGCGAACCTTCTACCCAGTACGGGCCGTGCGGTCCCGGCGCCATCCGCCACAGGAGGTTGCCGTCATCGTCTACGGTGTTGTTGCCCTCGGTCTTGGGCTTGACCATGTCGGGAACGAAGGCCGAGTACCAGAAGACCTGCTGGGCTACGTTGCCCTGGCTGAGCGCCGGCAGCGACTGGTAGAAGTCGAGGTCGGCGGCGCCTGGAGGCGCGTATTTCCGCAGCCATTCGTCCCACTTGGCGACCGCGTAGACCGCTGCCGGGCTGTTTGTGGCGCCGCCGCGCGAGACCGACGCGCCGACGGGGTTGCAGGAGCCTTCCTCCATGCGGATGCCCCATTCGTCGACCGGCCGGCCATTCGGGAGGCCCGCATCGGCCGCGCCGGCCATGGACAGCCATGCGTCGGTCATGCGCCAGCCAAGGTCCGGCGCGCGCTTGCCGTAGTCCATATGGCCGTAGACGCGAACGCCGTCGATCTCCTTCACGTCGTTGGTGAAGAATTCGGCGATGTCCTCATAGGCCGACCAATCGACCGGCACACCGAGCTCGTAGCCGTACTTCTCCTTGAATTGCGCCTTCAGGTCCTCGCGATCGAACCAGTCCTTGCGGAACCAGTAGAGATTGGCGAACTGCTGGTCGGGCAGTTGCCATACGGTCCCGTCCGGCCCGGTGGTGAACGAGATGCCGATGAAGTCATCGATGTCGAGTCCAGGATTGGTGACATCGGCGCCCTCGCCGGCCATCCATTCGGTCAGGTTGACCGTGAGACCCAGGCGGGCGTGCATCCCGATCAGGTCGGAGTCGTTCACGTAGACGTCGTACAGATTGCGTCCGGTCTGCAATTGCGTCTGGATCGCCTGAACAAGATCGCCCTCACCGATGATCTGGTGATTCACCTTGATGCCGGTGATTTCCTCGAAGGCTTTGGCGAGGACCTGCGCCTCGTAATTGTGGGTCCCGATCGCTTCCGCCACCGAGTTGATTTCCATGCCCTGGAAGGGTTCGGCAGCTTTAATGAACCATTCCATTTCCTTGAGTTGTTCTTCCTTGGAGAGCGCCGAGGGTTGGAACTCCTCGTTAATCCACTTCTCTGCTTCCGCCATACCGGCGAAGGCTTGCGTCGATGCGGCCGCCAAGGCGATCGCTGACGCAGCAGCAAGCAAGCGTATCCTCATGCCGTTTCCTCCTGTTTAATTATGAGCCTAACGCTACATGTGAAAAAAAACGAATGTCAATCGAAATTTAACGCGCGTTCAGCTCTCTTTTTTTCATCTTCACATTAGGATACTACGGTAGCCATGGAGTTTTGCAATAAGAGCTTTGTCAGGAGTGCGCCCTATGGAGGTCCTTTCTCCACGCCAGTCGGACATCGTCGCACTCGCCAAGATTGAAGGTCGGGTCAATGTCGAGGATCTGGCCGAACGTTTCGGCGTGACGCCGCAGACGATCCGCAAGGATCTGAACGATCTGTGCGACCGGGGGATGCTTGCGCGCTATCATGGCGGCGCGGTGCCGGCGTCAGGCGTCGCCAACGTCGGATATGAAGCGCGGCGCCAACTTGCCCCCGACGCCAAGCGCGCAATCGGCGCGGCGGCGGCCCGGCTGATTCCCGACGGTGCGTCGGTTCTGATCAATATCGGCACGACGACGGAGCAGGTCGCCACGGCGCTGCGCGGCCGTCTCGGCCTCATGGTGATTACCAATAACATCAACGTTGCCAATATCTTGCAGGGACAGGAAGGCATCGAAGTCGTCGTTGCGGGCGGCGTTCTACGCCATTCAGACGGCGGAATTGTCGGCGAGGCGGCGGTGGACTTCATTCGCCAGTTCCGCGTCGATTACGCGATCATCGGCGCGTCCGCGATCGACCTTGACGGCACCCTGCTGGACTATGATTACCGGGAGGTGAAGGTCGCCAAGGCGATCATCGACTGCGCCCGCCATTCGATCCTCGTCGCCGACAGCATGAAGTACGATCGCTCCGCTCCGGTCCGCATCGGGCATATCTCCCAGCTCGATTTCTTCGTGACCGAATGCCGGCCTCCGAATGCGCTGACGCAACTCTGCAAGGAGGCCGACGTGCAGATCGAGATTGCGACGCCCGCTTGACCTTTCGAGAAAGCGCGATAATCTTCGTTTTAAAACGGGTTTGCCGTCGCGAGACGCGCAGAACCCTGCTGAGCGGCTTCGACACTGCCCAGCGCCAGACATACAGGAAAGGCGCATGTACGATATCGCGGTGATTGGCGGAGGCGTGAATGGATGCGGAATTGCGCGTGATGCGGCAGGACGCGGACTGTCGGTGCTGCTCGTCGAAAAGGACGATCTCGCAAGCGGCACCTCGGCCGCCTCGACCAAACTGATCCATGGCGGCCTGCGCTATCTGGAGCACTATGAATTCGGGCTCGTGCGCGAATCGCTGAAGGAACGCGAAGTTCTCTGGGGGATGGCCCCGCACATCATCTGGCCGCTGCGTTTCGTGCTGCCGCATCATCGCGGCCTGCGCCCGGCGTTCATCATCCGGCTCGGCCTGTTCCTCTACGACCATCTGGGCGGCCGAAAGCTGCTGCCGCCAACGCGCACGCTCGATCTGCGTGAGCATCCGGCAGGCAAGCCATTGAAACCGGAGTTCAAAAAAGGCTTCGAATATTCCGACTGCTGGGTCGAGGATGCGCGCCTCGTCGTGCTCAACGCGATGGACGCGGCCCAGCGCGGCGCGACTATCCGTGTACGAACGGAGCTGCTCAATGCGCGCCGTCAAGGCGATCACTGGGAAGCCGAGATCATCGACCGGGCAACCGGGCGCAGCGAGACGATCAGAACACGTATTCTTGTCAACTCGGCGGGTCCGTGGGTGGCGGACGTCCTCGCCCGGCGTCTGGGCCGCAACACCCGGTCCCGCGTCCGTCTGGTCAAGGGCAGCCATATCGTGGTGCCGCGCCTCACCGAGCACGACCGCGCCTATATTTTCCAGAATGCCGATGGCCGGATCATCTTCGCCATTCCCTATGAACGCGATTTCACGCTGATCGGAACGACCGACGTCGAATTCACCGGCGATCCCGCCAATGTCCAGATCGACGCGGCCGAAATCGCCTATCTCTGCAGCGCGGCAAGCGAATATTTCGAGACGCCCGTGGCGACCGATCAGGTTGTGTGGACCTATTCCGGCGTCCGCCCGCTTTACGACGACGGAGGCGAAGCGGCGCAAGCCGTGACGCGTGATTTCGTGCTGGAACTCGACGCGGCGGAGGGCCAGGCGCCGCTGCTCAGTGTCTTCGGCGGCAAGATCACCACCTATCGGCATCTGGCCGAGGAAGCGTTGAAAAAGCTCTCGGGATGGCTCGGCAATGCCGGGCCGACATGGACGCGCGGAGCTACCTTGCCCGGCGGCGATTTCCCCGTTGGCAGCTTCGATGCGTTGACGGATGAAATTGCGGCGAGATTTCCCGGCCTGCCGCGCCCGCTGATCGAACGGCTCGCCCGCGCTTACGGGACGCGCACCGACCGGATCATCGAGGGCTGCCAGCAAGAGAGTGATCTTGGCCGCCGCTTCGGCGCGGATCTGTACGAGCGGGAGGTGGCCTATCTGACCGAGGCCGAATGGGCGCGCGAGCCGGATGACATTTTGTGGCGGCGCAGTAAACTGGGTTTGCGCTTAACGAGAGAAGAACGCGCGGCGCTGGAGGATTGGCTGAAGGCTCACGAGCCGGTCGCCGCAGCGTCATAATGGCGTGTCAGGGAGGCAAAAGATGCAGCGTTACGTCCTTGCGATCGACCAGGGCACAACATCCACGCGCGCGATTCTCTTCGATGAGGACATGCGCATCGCGGCTGTCGCCCAGGAGGAATTTCCGCAGCATTATCCACGCTCCGGCTGGGTCGAGCATGACGCGGAGGACCTTTGGCGCACCACCGTCTCCACCTGCAAGGCCGTGCTCGCCCAGAAACAGGCGACCGCCGCCGACATCGCCGCCATCGGCATCACCAATCAGCGCGAGACGACGCTCGTCTGGGATCGCGCGACCGGGCAGGCCATTCACAACGCCATCGTCTGGCAGGACCGGCGCACCGCCGAATTCTGCGCCCATCTCAAAGCTGCAGGTCACGAGCCGCAAGTGTCGGAGAAAACCGGCCTGCTGCTGGACCCCTATTTTTCCGCGACGAAAATCGCCTGGATGCTCGACCATGTCGAAGGCGCGCGGGCGAAAGCGGAGGCCGGCCAGCTCGCCTTTGGCACCGTTGACAGCTATCTGCTCTGGCGGCTGACCGGGGGCAAGATTCACGCAACGGATGCAACCAATGCAAGCCGGACGCTGCTCTATGACATTGGCGAAGGCCGCTGGCGCGCCAGCCTGTGCGACCTGTTCCGTGTGCCTCAGTCCATGTTGCCGGAGGTTCGGGACAGCGCGGCCGATTTCGGCGCGACCGATCCGGAGCTTTTCGGCGGCCCGATCCGGATCGCGGGGATAGCCGGCGACCAGCAGGCCGCAACCGTCGGCCAGGCGTGTTTTTCGCCCGGAATGCTGAAATCGACCTACGGCACGGGCTGTTTCGCCGTTCTCAACACTGGCGCGACGATGGTTCGCTCGCAAAATCGTCTGCTGACAACCATCGCTTACCAGCTCGGCGGGCGTCCGACCTATGCGCTGGAAGGCTCGATCTTCATCGCCGGAGCCGCCGTGCAATGGCTGCGCGACGGCTTGCGGATCATCGACAACGCCAGCCAATCCGGCGAACTCGCGGCAAGCGCCGATCCCAGTCAGGACGTCTATCTGGTGCCCGCCTTCGTCGGCCTCGGCGCGCCCTATTGGGACGCCGATTGCCGCGGCGCCATGTTCGGCCTGACGCGCAATACGGGCCGCGCCGAGTTTGCCTGCGCGGCGCTGGAGGCGGTCTGCTATCAGACGCGCGACCTGCTGGAGGCCATGAAGCGCGACTGGGGTTCGGCGCGCGCCACCGTGCTGCGGGTCGATGGCGGCATGGTCGCCTCGGACTGGACCATGCAGCGTCTCGCCGACATTCTCAGCGCGCCCGTGGACCGTCCGCAAATCCTGGAGACGACCGCCCTTGGCGCGGCCTATCTCGCCGGGATGCAGGCCGGGTTTTATCCCGATCTTGACAGCTTTGCCGCGCGCTGGTCGCTCGAACGCCGCTTCGAGGCGGAAATGCCGCTGGAGATGCGCGAGCGCAAATATGCCGGCTGGCGGGACGCGGTGTCACGGACATTGACACGGAGCGTTTGAGCCGGATCAGGATGCTGGCTTGACGAGTGCATGAGGGTCTCCATCAACATCCGGAGTGACGGCACTCGCTGGCTCTGAAGCCTCCGCCGATGCCGTGTTCTCCGAGGCGACGTCTTCGCTCTGCTCCTGAACCCATTCCGCATAAGCGGGCGCAAGGGAGGCCGTTCGCGTCGCCGCGCCGGGGTGATATGGCGACTGCTCCTCAAGGGGAACGCTTTCGCGCCGGGTCATGCGATAAAGCGCGAAGGCAAAGAGGCCGGCGTGACCAAATGCCAATACGCCAAGAAAGCCCTGCGGGCCGGTCAGATCCATCAATACACCGACGAGCGGCGGGCCGATCACGGCGCCTGACCCGAAAATGAGCGTCAGCCTGCTGCTCGCCGCGACCATCTGCTCGGGCCGGAGATAATCGTTCGTATAGGCAATGAACAGCGAGTAAAGCAGGAACGGCGCGACCCCGAGTATCGCCGCCATCCAGAGGATCAGGCCCGGATCAACGCTGATGACGACATAGGTCACGACAGGCATGATCGCACCGGCCAGAGCCAGACCTGTTATGACTTTCCGGCGGTCGATCAGGTCGGAGAGCTTGCCGACCGGCCACTGGAACAGTGCCGCGCCGCCGATGATCAGAAACATGAAAATGGATGTATCGGCGATGCTGAGACCGATTGTACGCGCGTAGACCGCGCCCATGCTGAACACCGCGCCCTGCATCACGCCGCCTGCAAACGCCCCGACGACGCCCAGCGGCGAAACCCGGTACAACTCCTTGACCGAGAAATTCTCCGTCGTCTCCTGCACCGGCTGAGGTGTGATCGACAGCAGAATCGGGATCGCCGCGAATGTAATCAGCACCGAACAGACGATGAAGAGGTCGTGATTGTCGGGCGAACCGCCGTTCAGAAGAAGCTGTCCGCCCGCAATGCCGCTGTAGGTTATGATCATGTAGACGGCCAGAAGCCCGCCGCGATGCTTATTGGTGACGCGGTCATTGAGCCAGCTCTCGGTGACGATATAGGCGCTCGCCAGGCAATAGCCGGTCAGGATGCGCATGACCGCCCAGATCAGTGGGGTCACGAAGAGCGACTGTATCAGGATCGCAAGCGACGCCATGCAGGTCGCCGCCGCAAAGACGCGCAAGTGCCCGACGCGCTTGATTGTCTTCAGCGCGACGAGCGAGCCCAGCAGGAAGCCGACGAAATAGCCGGTCATGACGAAGCCGGTGACGGTCGAACCGAAGCCCTCCGACGCCGCGCGCACGCCAAGCAAGGTGCCCTGCAAACCGTTTCCCAGCATCAGAAACGCCATGCCGAGGAGCAGCGCCCAGACGCTTCCGGCGGCGGAAAACACCGGATTGTACTGAAAGCTCGCCTGCAACTGACCTGCGGAGCGAGACAGGGATGGACGGCGCATGCGCGGCCTCAATCGAAAATGATGATTTGGGGAAACCCTATCCGGCCCTGGTTACAAAACGTCAAAACACGCCCGAAGGCGTGCCCGGATACGTGCTCGTGTTTCGGCTGGTTACGAGTCGGCAGCGCCGACGCTGTCCATTGCTTGACCAGCCACGTAGCTCTCCAATCGCTTAAATGCGGTGGAAATGTGGCATCGGCGCAAATGGGCGGCTGCGTCCACGTCATCGCATCGCAGATAGCGGATTGTCTCGCCGATTTCGATGCTGAAAATGTCAGCCTCGCTGACGATCGCGGCTTCGGTCATCAGGGCGGGCCACATGCGCGCGGTCCGGTAAAACTGGAGTTCGAGCATCTCGCGGAGCGGCGCGTTGCCGACCAGCTTCATCAACACGCAGAAAAACGCGATGTTCATGCGCGAGAAGGCTTTTCTGGGTTCGTCGGCGTCGGAAATGGACCCGCACTGGCTCCGGATCGCCTCCATTTCCGCAAGAATGTCCGGCGTTACGGGATTGGGATCGAGAGTGCCGATCAGCGCGGCCAGTTCCTTGCGCAGCCGGTAAACCGCGCCCAGCTCATCCATGTCGATGCTGGTCACGAAAGTGCCGACGCCGTGGCGGCTTTCCAGCAGGCCCTCGACCTCAAGGCGTCCGAGCACTTTCCGCAAGGGCGTGCGGCTGACGCCGAATTCGTCGGCCAGATCGCCCTCCGACAGACGTTCGCCCGGCGCATAGTCAAGCAGCGCAATCCGCTCGCGAATCGCGCTGTAAATTGTCCAGAATCGTTCCTGAGCGGCGGAAAGTTCGCCTTCCACGGTCTCTGCGAGAGCGCCGTCACCCGGCCTGGAGTGCGCCGCTGAAATGTGGTCGAGCCCGCTCATTTGTCGGATTTCCGAAAGTTCGTCGGCGATAATTCAAAGCCGGACGTTTCCATCATGGAAAAAATGCGCGCGGCCCCATGCGAAGGCAGGAACGGAACAATGAGTAAATCCTGAGCATTCGGCGCTCCACAAGCCCTTCAGCCTCGTTCCTATTGCAGAATGGTCTCACGTCCTGCAGGACCAGTCGAGCGTTGGCTTGAATAATCGGAGCAATACGGACGTTCCGACTGCAAACACTTGCTTTCCCCGCAGCCGGATATATTTCAATTCAGCCGCTTCCGTTTCATCGAACGCTTCCGAACACAGGACCAAACGCCCGTTATTCCTTCCCATCTCTGCTCAGGGGAGGATTGCAAATTTGGAACGCTGGAGCAACAGTTATATACAACTACGCGAAAATCCGTGACGTAAAGGCCGTTTTTATAGAGAATATCCTCGAATACGTCGCTGTTGTGCACAACATGACGCGGCACGTCCCTTGCATACAGAGATAATCGCAGCCTTGCCGGGCTTGCTCTGGCATTACATCCTGAGGGGATCATGGCATGAAACAGAACCGAGCGCGCTTTGAGACAGCCGAATATGAAGCTCGCCTTCTCAAGACACGCCAGGCCATGGAAAGCGCCGGGCTTGATGTGCTCATCGTGTCCGATCCCTCAAATATGGCTTGGCTGACCGGCTATAATGCGTGGTCGTTCTATGTCCATCAATGCGTGGTCATCTCGCTGAGTGGCGATCTGTTCTGGTTCGGCCGCGGCATCGATGCGTCCGGCGCACGGCTCACGACATTTCTCGGACCCGATCAGATCATCCCCTACCAGGACATTTACGTCCAATCGACCGAGCTTCACCCCATGGACCGCCTTTCGGCCATTCTCCTCTCGAAGGACTGGGGACGGAGCATCATCGGCGTCGAGATGGACAATTACTATTTCTCCGCCGCCGCGATGAACTCGCTGCGCAACAATCTGGGCGAAGCGGGCTTTGCGGACGCGACCTATCTGGTCAACTGGCAGCGCGCGGTGAAATCCGAAACCGAAATCAGATATATGCGCAACGCGGCCCGCGTCATCGAGAAGATCTACGAGCGCATCATGGAGATCGCCGAGCCGGGCATGCGCAAGAACGACCTCGTGGCGGAGATCTACCATTCCGGAATCAAGGGCACCGAGGAACATTATGGAGATTATCCGGCCATCGTTCCGCTGATCGGCAGCGGGGAAGAGGCGTCGGCCTGTCACATGACGTGGGACGCCGGCATTCTCGAAAACGACAATGGCATGTTCCTCGAACTGGCCGGAACGCATAACCGCTATCATTGCCCCTGTTCGCGGACGCTCTATTTCGGCAAGCCGCCGGCCAAATATCTCGACGTCGAAAAGGTCATCCTTGAAGGGATCGAGAAGACGCTGGAGATGTTCAAGCCGGGCAATGTCTGCGGCGAGGTCGCACAGACCTTTTTCGACATACTGCACAGGCACGGCTATGAGAAGGACAATCGCTGCGGCTATTCGATCGGGCTCAGCTATCCGCCGGACTGGGGCGAGCGGACCATGAGCCTGCGGCTCAACGACCAGACGGAATTGCAGCCGGGCATGACATTCCATTTCATGCCGGGACTGTGGTTTGACGATTGGGGCTTTGAAATCACCGAGAGCATTCTGGTTACGGAAAATGGCGGTGAATGTCTCGCGAATGTGCCCCGGAAGCTTTTTGTCAAGTAAGCGGGCGCGACTCCGACGCGGAACAGGCCGCAGCGGAATCGCGAGACCATCCAGCGACAAGTGCAAAAATGGATTGCCGCTTCTTCGCAACGACGAGGAACCTCGCGCTCCGGCCTCGTTGTTTCCGCCACGAAAAAAGCCGCCAGTCGGGACCGGCAGCTTGATGTTCTCATCGCGGCGGCGTCAGTCGCAGCTTAATTCGCAGCCGCTTCCGCGTCTTCCTGGGCAACTTCCTTGCCTGTCGTCTGATCGACAATCTTCATCGACAGGCGGACCTTGCCGCGATCGTCGAAGCCAAGCAGCTTGACGTAAACGTCCTGGCCTTCCTTGAGCACGTCCTTCACATTCTTCACGCGCTCCGCCGAAATCTGCGACACATGGACGAGCCCGTCGCGCGAACCGAAGAAGTTCACGAATGCGCCGAAATCTACAATCTTGACGACCTTGCCCTTGTAGATTTCGCCGATTTCGGGGTCCATTGCGATCATGCGGATCCGGTCGAGAGCCGCTTCGATCGCCTTGGCGTTGGTGGCCGCCACCTTCACGGTTCCATCGTCATTGATGTCGATCTTGGCGCCGGTTTCCTCGACGATGCCGCGGATCACCGACCCGCCCGAACCGATCACTTCACGGATCTTGTCGGTCGGGATCGTGATCGTCTCGATGCGCGGGGCGTGTTCGCCAACGGACGAGCGCGCCGTATTGAGGGCCTTGGACATTTCGTCAAGAATATGCAGCCGGCCGCCGCGCGCCTGATCCAGCGCGATCTTCATGATCTCGGAGGTAATGCCGGTGATCTTGATGTCCATCTGCAAGGAGGTCACGCCTTCCGACGTTCCCGCGACCTTGAAGTCCATGTCGCCGAGATGGTCCTCGTCGCCAAGAATGTCGGACAGAACGGCGTATCCATCCTCTTCCTTGATCAGGCCCATGGCGATGCCGGCGACAGGACGCTTGAGCGGAACGCCCGCATCCATCAGCGCCAGCGAGGTTCCGCAAACGGTCGCCATCGAGGACGAGCCGTTGGACTCCGTGATCTCCGAAACGACGCGCAGCGTGTAGGGGAATGTCTCATTGTCCGGCAGAATCGGATGAACCGCCCGCCAGGCAAGCTTGCCATGGCCGATTTCGCGCCGCCCCGGCGTTCCGATGCGGCCCGTCTCGCCGACGGAGAATGGCGGGAAGTTGTAATGCAGCAGGAAGTTTTCCTTGTAGCTTCCCTCCAGCGCATCCATCCACTGCTCATCCTCGCCGGTGCCGAGCGTTGCAACGCAAAGCGCCTGCGTCTCGCCGCGCGTGAACAGCGCCGAACCGTGCGTGCGCGGAAGAATGCCGACCTCGCAGGCAATCTGTCGGACCGTCGTCAGGTCGCGGCCGTCGATGCGCTTGCTGGTCTTCAGGATAGAGCCGCGAACCACATTCTTTTCGAGCGATTTGAAAGCGCCCGCGACATTGGCCGCAACGGATGGATCGGCGTCTTCGGGAACGAGAGCGGCAATAACCTTTTCCTTGGCCTCGCGAACCTTTTCCTGACGCTCGGCCTTCCCGACGATCTTGTAGGCTTCCTCCACGTCCTTCTCGGCAAGGTTCCGGACCTGCGCATCAAGGTCGCTGGTGTCCTTTTCCTCAATATCCCAAGGTTCCTTGGCGGCATGTTCGGCCAGATTGATGATCGCATCGACGACTGGCTGGAAACCTTGATGACCGAAATTCACGGCGCCGAGCATGATCTCTTCCGAAAGCTCCTTGGCCTCGGATTCGACCATGAGCACGGCATCGCCCGTACCGGCGACGACGAGTTCAAGATCGCTTTCCTTGATCTGGTCGATCGTCGGGTTGAGCACATATTCGCCGTTGATATAGCCAACCTTCGCGGCGCCGACCGGTCCCATGAACGGCACGCCGGACAGGGTCAACGCCGCAGACGCGCCGATCAGGCCGACGATATCGGGGTCGTTCTCCATGTCGTGCGACAGGACGTTGATGATGACCTGGACTTCGTTCTTGAAGCCGGGAACGAAAAGCGGACGGATCGGCCGGTCGATCAGGCGGCAAACCAGGGTCTCTTTCTCGCTGGGCCGGCCTTCACGTTTGAAAAAGCCGCCCGGAATCTTGCCGGCGGCGTAGGTCTTTTCCTGGTAATTCACGGTCAGGGGGAAGAAATCCTGTCCCGGGCGCGCTTCTCTTTGAGCGACCACTGTCGCCAATACGGAGGTTTCGCCATATTGCACGAGAACCGCACCCGTCGCTTGACGGGCCATATGGCCGGTTTCGATGATGAGCGGACGGCCGCCCCATGTAATTTCTTCGCGATGTATTTCAAACATTCGTATATTTCCGATATTCATATCGAACGCAGGATTGCGCCCGTTCTTACATTCATTTGCTTGTCATGCACGGATAGCTTTAGCCGAAAATTCGGCATTAGAATAGTGTTGACTGTTGCCGAAAGCATGTTGTGCGGGATTACCCGCAAAAATCGTGCTCTTACCTAGAGCGAGATCCGAAATAATGATCCTGATCTGGAGCAGGCTGGCGTCATGAAACAACACAAAAACTCCGGCTGACCGGAGCCAGCCGAATTTTGTAATCATGGATGCTAGACCGGAAACTTACCGGCGGATGCCAAGGCGCTCGATCAGGCTCCGATAGCGCGCATTGTCCTTCGACTTGACATAGTCGAGCAGGCGGCGGCGCTGGCTGACCATCTTCAGAAGGCCGCGGCGCGAATGGTTGTCTTTCTTGTGGCTCTTGAAATGCTCGGTGAGATTGACGATGCGTTCCGTCAGAATCGCCACCTGAATCTCCGGCGACCCGGTGTCGCCCTCTTTCGATCCGAAATCGCTGATGAGCGCCTGTTTGCGCTCCGCAGTTATCGACATCGTGTTCTCCTTAAGATTTGCCGATCGCCGTCACAATGGGAGATTGAAAACCCGTGACGGTCGTAATTCGCCTTGAGAAACCTCGCCGAGCGCCACAAGCGTGCCGCCCGAGGTTGCGTACATAAGACCCTGATGGATTGGAGCGTCACGTCCGCGAAGGATGATCGCCTTGCCTCGCCTCAGTCTCGCCGCGTCAGGCCCGCTGACGGCCAACGCCGGGATGCCGTCCAGCGCGGTCTCAACAGGCTGAAGCGCTCCGAGGAGCGTTTCGCGGCCGGCGTCACTATTGCTCATTTCACCGAGGCTTTCCAGCGAAATTGCATGGCTTTCCATGAACGGACCGACCCGCGTGCGCCGCAGCTCGCTGACATGGCCGTAGCAGCCCAGCTTGCGGCCCAGGTCGCGCGCAATGGCGCGGACATAGGTGCCCTTGCCGCATTCAGCTTCGAAAATGCAGCTGTCCGGCGAAGGGACCTCCGCAATATGAAGACTGTGGATTTCGACGGGACGGGCCTCGATTTCGAAGGTCTCGCCATCGCGTGCAAGGTCGTAGGCGCGCTCGCCCTGGATCTTGATCGCCGAGAAACGGGGCGGAACCTGCATGACGGCGCCGCGAAATTCGGACATGGCGGCTTCGATGGCCTCACACGTCGGACGTTCCGCGCTTTCCGCGACTGGATCGCCCTCGGCGTCGTCCGTGTTCGTCTCGATGCCCCAGCGCACGGTGAAACGGTATTCCTTGGCGCCGTCGACCGCGTGAGGGATCGTCTTGGTCGCCTCGCCGAACGCAATCGGCAAGATCCCGGTCGCGAGCGGATCGAGCGTTCCGGCATGGCCGGCCTTGGCCGCATCGAAAAGGCGTTTGACCTTGTTCAGCGCGTGGGTCGAGGTGATGAATTGCGGCTTGTCGAGAACGAGCCATCCATTGACGGTCGAGCCTTTGCGGCGGGCCATGTCAAACTCCGGGGAAGAAGAGGTTAGTCGAGATCGCGCCGGACTTCGGGTGAACGCAGGATGGCTTCGATCCGCTCCGCCTCATCGAAACTTTCGTCGATCTCGAAAGACAAGCTCGGCATGTATTTCAGATCGACACGCTTGGCAAGCTCGCCGCGCAGGAATTTCCGGTGACGCTCCAGCGCGTCCTTCAGTTTTTTCGGATTGTCCTTGGTGAAGGGGACCGTGTAGATCGTCGCATTGCGCAGATCCGGGCTGACGCGAACCTCCGTCACCGTCAGGTCATGGCCGTCGAAATCGGGATCGACGATGTCGGATCGCATCATGATTTCCGCAAAGGCGTGGCGAATCATCTCGCCAACCCGCAATTGCCGTTGCGACGGTCCCCGGGAGTTGCGTTGTTTGCTCATTCTGGCCCCCTTATCTGATGAGAGCGCCGCCCGCTCTTGTGGCGGCCGGCTGCTGTGGGGATTGGAGGATCAGCTCAGGACACCCTGACGCGCTGCATAGGTCGAAAAGGCAAAGACCGCTGTGCTGACCATTGCGGCGCTCCAGATTTTACGTCCGCGCTCATCGCCGCCGCCCAGCTGCGCCTTGCCGCTGAGCCAGATCAGACCGTAAAAGCAGCCCTGCGCAAGCAGGCCGCAGCCAAGCAACCAGACGGCGGCGTGGCTTTTCACGAGCAGCGCGATGCCCGCCGCGCCATAGAGGCATATGGAGAGCAGCGTGAATCCGAGCCATATGCGTTCATGGAAAGCGGGAGCCGCCACTTGCCGGTTTCCGCGTTTGGCCGACCATGCAGACCGAAGAGTCAACAGCGCCAGCAATGCGGCCGCCGAGTAAAACAGCCCCAAGCTCTGAGCGATCCAACTCATCGGTCTGGTTGCCTCCCGGCACATGCAATTCAGGCGACGCACAGGGAGGCGCAAAGCCCACGGCACGTCGCCTGAAATCATGTCTGAATCACAGCGTCCGCTTCACCTCTTCGACGCGGAAGCACTCGATGATGTCGCCCTGCTTGAGGTCGTGGTAGTTCTCGAAGCCCATGCCGCATTCCTGACCGGCCTGAACCTCCTTCACCTCGTCCTTGAAGCGCTTGAGCGTGCCCAGCTTGCCTTCGTGGATCACGACGTTGTCGCGGATCAGGCGGACATGCGCGCCGCGCTCCACCTTGCCCTCGGTCACGCGGCAACCGGCAACCTTGCCGACCTTGGTGATGTTGAACACTTCGAGGATTTCCGCGTTGCCGAGGAACGTCTCGCGCAGCGTCGGATCGAGAAGGCCGGACATGGCCGCTTTGATATCGTCCACGAGATCGTAGATGATATTGTAATAGCGGATCTCGACATCGGAACGGTCCGCCAACTCCTTGGCCTGCGCGTTGGCGCGGACATTGAAGCCGAAGACCGCCGCGTTCGAAGCGCCTGCCAGCGAGATGTCGGATTCGGTGATGCCGCCGACACCCGTATGGACAAGCCTTGCGGCGACTTCGTCGGTCCCCAATCCATGAAGAGCCGCCGCGATCGCCTCGACCGAGCCCTGCACGTCGCCCTTGATGATCAGCGGGAACTCTTTCTTGCCCGCTTCACTGAGCTGACTCATCATCTGCTCAAGCGAGGAGCGCCGTCCCGCGCCGACAGACTTGAGATCGCGCAGCTTGCGCTGGCGATAGGCCGTCAGTTCACGGGCGCGAGCGTCATTCTCGACGACAGCCAACTGATCGCCGGCTTCCGGCGCGCTGTCGAAACCGAGAATTTCAACCGGCACCGACGGCCCGGCGGAAACGATGTGATCGCCCTTGTCGTTGATCAGCGCGCGAACACGGCCCCAGGCACGGCCTGCGACGACAATGTCGCCGACCTTCAGCGTGCCGCGCTGGATGAGCACGGTGCCGACCGGTCCACGGCCGCGTTCCAGCTTGGCTTCGATGACGACGCCTTCGGCCGGACGATTCGGATTGGCCCGGAGTTCGAGAACTTCGGCCTGCAATGCGATCATCTCCAGCAGCTTGTCGAGATTGGTGCCTTCCTTGGCCGAAACCTCAATTTCAAGCGTATCGCCGCCCATGCTTTCGACGACGATCTCATGCTGAAGCAGCTCGGTTCGCACACGCTGGGGTTCGGCGTCCGGCTTGTCGATCTTGTTGATCGCAAGAATGATCGGAACTTCCGCCGCCTTGGCGTGATTGATCGCCTCGACCGTCTGGGGCATCACGCCGTCATCGGCCGCGACCACGAGAATGACGATATCCGTCACCTTCGCGCCGCGCGAACGCATCGCCGTAAAGGCGGCGTGGCCCGGCGTGTCGATGAAGCTGATCGTGGCGCCGTCTTCGGTCATTACCTGATAGGCGCCGATATGCTGGGTTATGCCTCCCGCTTCACCGGCCACGACATTTGCCTTGCGAAGCGAATCGAGCAGCGAGGTCTTGCCGTGGTCCACATGGCCCATGATGGTCACGACAGGAGCGCGAGGCTGGAGATCGCCGGTATCGTCCTTCGTTCCGATGAAGCCTTCCTCGACATCGGCCTCCGAGACGCGCTTCATCGTATGACCGAACTCGTCGATGATCAGCTCGGCCATATCGGCGTCGATCACGTCATTGATCTTGTGCATCTGGCCTTGCTTCATGAGGAATTTGATGATGTCGACGGCGCGTTCCGCCATGCGGTTGCCGAGTTCCTGAATCGTGATGGCCTCGGGAACCTGCACTTCGCGAACGATCTTCTTGCGCGGCTCGGCTTGCCCCATCGCCTGCTTCTTGAGCCGCTCTCTCTGTCGGCGCAACGAGGCAAGGGAGCGCTCGCGCTGATTGTCGTCGAATGCGTTCGTGATGGTAAGCTTCTGGCGGCCGCGCCGATCGTCTTCAACCCGTTTGACCGGAGGCGTGCGCTCGACCTTGCCGCCCTTCTTGGCGGCAGCGCCGGTGCGGCCCCGGCCAGGCGAATCATCATCGCGGGCAGCGGGCCCCTCATCGCCGCGCGTTTCGCGCAGCGGTCTGCGAGCCGTGTCTGCGGCCTTCTTGGCGGTTTCAGCTTCACTTTCAGCCGTCTTGGCCCCGCGCGCCGTCGTTGCCGCAGGCTTGGCCTTGCCACGCGCAGCGGCAGGCTTTGCTTCCGCGGCGGGCTCGGCCCTGGCAGCGGCTGGTTCTTCTTCCGTCACGGCAGGCTGTTCGGCAGCTTTCTTTGCGTCTTCCGCCGCCTGTTTCCTGGCCTCCTCGGCAAGACGCTTTTCTTCTTCGGCGTGCTGACGCTCCTGCTCCACGCGTTCGCGGCGTTCGATTTCCTCACGCTTGCGGGATTCGACCAGAGCGCGGGCGCGGGCATCGACTTCGTCGGAGGAAAGCTCGCGCAGAACAGTTCGTGACTGCGGCTTGTCAGACGGGCGTCCATCGGATCTGCGTCCGCGCACATCACGCGGCGGTTTCGCCGCAGGCGCGCGCGGCGCAGCAGGCTTGGTCTCCTGAGGGACGGCCGCGACGGCTTCCTGCATCGTCAGGGGACGCTTGCTGCGCTTTTTCTCGACCACCACCGATTTCGAACGGCCATGACTGAAGTTCTGACGCACAACGCCAGACTCGACCGTCCGTTTGACGTTCAAGCTCATGGTCTTGCGTCCGGTATTGGCGGATTTTTCTTCGGGATCTTTCGTTTCGCTCATGCCTTGTCCTGTTCCGGCGTATCCACAATGGGCCCTGTCGCCGGATGTGGTCCCATATAAACACTATAACGTCTGGCCGACCGAATGAATGTCTGGCCGGTGCCCCCATCCGCAACAGCGGCATGGTTAACATTCGATTTTCCCAGCGCCGCGCTCAGTTCGGCGGAGCCAAAACATGTAACCGGATCGAATTCCCGCGCCTGAGGCGGCAACAATGCGTGCGCCAGGCGATCCAGCTTGCGGCATCCATCGAAGGATGCGTCTGATGCGTGAACGAGAATGCGCGTATTCCCGCTTTTTATCGCTTTTTCGACCTTCGCGAAACCGGCCACGATATTGCCGGCCTTGTTCGCAAGAGCCAGATCCTGCATGGCCGCGCGGCGCAGCAGGCTTGCCACAAGATCGGCTAAATCCGCGTCGGCCGCAACAGCTTGTTTGAATCCGCGAGAAAAAGCCTGGCGGCGAACGGCTTCGGCAACAGCCTCCCGGTTCGCCATGATCCAAACGCCGCGTCCCGGCAGCTTCCGTTTTATATCTGGCACAACCCGCCCGTCGGGGTCCAGAACGAAGCGCAAAAGCTCCTCCTCCCGGACACGCGAGCGAGTAAGAGCGCACTGCCGAACCGGTATTCTCTTCTCTTTACCCTCTTCACAAACAGAATTCACGAACGCAATTGGCCTCAATAACAAAGTCTGTGCAAAGCTGTTTCCCTGACGACACAGCCAAGGCTGCAAATCGAAGTGCTAATCTCAGCTATTGCCTGGCTCAACTTCTGTTTCGGCGACGCTTTCCGCCTCGCCATCAAATGCGTCTTCCTCGTCTTCCGCCTCATCAGGCTCGGGCTCCGGTTCCGGCTCGATCCAGCCTGCGTGAATCCGGGCATTCAGAATCAACTGCTCGGCTTCATCACGAGTTAAATCGAATTCTTCTAAAAAGCCCTTATGACGGGTCGACGCGCCGTCTTTTTTCTCGGTCCAGCCGATCAGGTCGTCCGTCGCGCAATCAGCCAGGTCCTCGACGGACTTGACACCGTTCTCGCCTAGCGAAACCAGCATCGAGCGGCTCAGTCCGGGCATCTCGGTCAGATCGTCCTCGACGCCAAGCTCTCGCCGTTTCTCGTCGAGTTCCGTCTCGCGGCGCTCCAGATACTCGACGGCGCGGTTCTGGATCTCGGACGCCATCGCCTCATCGAAGCCCTCGATCTCGGCGATCTCGGACAGTTCGACATAGGCGATTTCTTCAACGGAAGCGAAACCTTCGGAAGCAAGCAACTGCGCGATGACCTCGTCGACGTCGAGCGCTTCCATGAACATGTTGGAACGTTCGTTGAATTCCTTCTGCCGGCGCTCGGATTCCTCTGCGTCGGTGAGAATGTCGATATCCCATCCGGTGAGTTGCGAAGCCAGCCGCACATTCTGGCCGCGGCGACCGATCGCAAGACTAAGCTGGTCATCGGGCACGACGACTTCAATACGTTCGGCATCCTCGTCGAGAACGACCTTGGAGACCTCCGCCGGCGCCAGCGCGTTCACGATGAAGGTTGCCGCATCGGGCGACCAGGGGATGATGTCGATCTTCTCGCCCTGCAGTTCATTGACGACGGCCTGAACGCGCGAGCCGCGCATACCGACGCAGGCGCCGACAGGGTCGATCGAGGTGTCGTTCGAGATCACCGCGATCTTCGCCCGGCTCCCCGGATCGCGCGCGACCGACTTGATCTGGACGACGCCATCGTAAATCTCCGGCACTTCCTGTGCAAAAAGCTTGGCCATGAATTCAGGCCGCGTGCGCGAGAGGAAGATCTGTGGTCCGCGCTGCTCGCGGCGGACATCGTAAATATAGGCGCGGATGCGATCGCCATAACGGTAGGATTCGCGCGGCAGCGTCTCGTCGCGCCGCACCACGGCTTCCGCGCGGCCCAGATCCATGATCACATTGCCATATTCGACGCGCTTGACGATGCCATTGGCGATGTCGCCGATGCGGTCCTTGTACTCCTCGAATTGCCGTTCGCGCTCGGCTTCGCGCACCTTCTGAACGATCACCTGCTTGGCGTTCTGCGCGGCGACGCGGCCGAAATCGAGAGGCGGGAGCGGTTCGGCGATGAAATCGCCAATGCTCGCTTCGGGGTTGCGCTTGAGCGCTTCCTTGAGCGAAATCTCCACGGCGTCCTGGACGACGTCCTCAACCACTTCCAGCAAACGGGACAGCCTGATCTCGCCGGTCCGGGGGTCGATCTCGGCGCGGATTTCATTCTCGCTGCCGTAACGCGATTTGGCGGCTTTCTGAATGGCGTCTTCCATCGCGGCAATGACGAGCATCCGGTCAATCACCTTTTCGCGCGCCACCGCATCCGCGATTTGCAACAATTCCAGCTTATTCGCGCTAACACCTTGCTGCGCCATCAGTTCACTCCAGAGTTTCGCCGGTTTCGCCCATTGGCGCACCGGTATTTTCAGCATTGTCAGCCGTTTGGGCCAGTTTCAGAAGATCGTCGGTCAGCACAAGCTTGGCGTCGCTGATCATGGACACCGGCAAGCCGACAATCTGCGGCCCCTCAAAATCCTTCAACTCCATACGTAGCCGGGCCTCGCCATTCTCATATCCGTCGAGAATGCCGCGAAACCGGCGGCGGCCGTCAATCATCTCGCGCAATTCGATCTTGGCTTCGAATCCGGCCCAATCGTCGAAATCGGAGGGACGAACCAACGGCCGGGCGATTCCGGGTGAGGAAACTTCCAGCACATAACCGCCCCGGATCGGGTCATGCGCGTCAAGCAACGGCGAAAGCTGTCTGCTGATATCCGCACAATCGTCAACCGAGATCACGCCGCCCGGGCGGTCGGCCATGATCTGCACGGTTGTGCCGCCCTGAGACGAAATCGACACTCTGACCAGCCGCAATCCGAGATCCTCGATAACAGGTTCGGCGAGCGCCGCGATCTGCGCCGCGACCCCGGATTCACGGATAAAGCGTTCTTGCAAATCGCCCCTCGCTGAGTCGGCCATTCCAGCTAACGAGATACCCTACGTGTCGCGTTGGAGAAATCCCAAAAAGAAAGAGCGGACCCGTCCCGGGCCCACTCTCCACAGTCGAGATGATCATGAGCACGGCTAATGTAAAAAACTTTTTTGGAATATGCAAGGCTGGCTTGCAGAAAATGCATATCGCTCGTGAAGAAATCTTTACGGCATTATCGCGCGTCAACTTCGCCGAAACACGAAAAACTCGCAGGCCCGCCCTGCGGCAATGGCTTTTTCGGCATATCGCGTCAAGGGCCAGTCTGCCGGACGCTCCGGAAGCAGTCCCGACTCCGACTCGAATTGCGCAGACGCATCAATGCCTTCAACGACCATTTCCGCATAATCGGCAATATCGGTTGCAAAGCGCAACTCCGCGCCGGGCTTCATGACGCGAGCCAGCAGCGCCAGACCTTCATCGGTCAGAATGCGGCGCTTGCGGTGCCTCTTTTTCGGCCAGGGATCGGGAAAAAGTACGAATACGCGACCGATGCTTGCCGGCGGCAGCCAGTCGAGCAGGTGCCGGGCGTCGTCGTCATAAAGCCTGACAGTCCGCAACCCCGCCTCATCAACACCCCGAACGGCCTTGGCCACGCCATTTACGAACGGTTCGCAGCCGATCAGGCCGATCTCGGGATGTTCGCCAGCCTGCCACAGCAGATGCTCGCCGGCGCCGAAACCGATTTCCAGCCAGACCCCCTCTACGGGGATGGGAAAAAGCGCGGCGGGCTGTGCGGGCGGCGGCTGCGTCGGATCGATGCGCAGCGCCGGAAGTCTTGTGGCGAGCAACTCCGCCTGGTTCGATTTCAGCGGCCTGCCGACGCGCCGGCCATGCAGATGGCGGCGTTCTCTGAAGGTTTCGTCATTGCCCTTCAAGCTGAACGCCGCCTCACTCATGGCTACGTCAAAGCCGCCTTGATCGGCTCTACGAGATCGAGCTTTTCCCAGGAAAAGCCGCCATCATTGTCCGGCGTACGCCCGAAATGGCCGTAGGCTGCGGTGCGCTCGTAAACCGGACGGCTGAGGCCCAGATGCTCGCGAATGCCGCGCGGGCTGAGGTTCATGACCTCGTTCAACGCCTTTTCCAGCTTCATTTCATCAACCCGGCCGGTTCCGTAGAAATCGACGTAGATCGAAAGCGGCTTGGAGATGCCGATGGCGTAGGATAGCTGGATGGAGCATTTCTCCGCCAGTTCGGCCGCGACGACATTCTTGGCCAGATAGCGTGCGGCATAGGCTGCCGAGCGGTCGACCTTGGTCGGATCCTTGCCGGAGAACGCGCCGCCGCCATGAGGCGCCGCTCCGCCATAGGTATCGACAATGATCTTGCGTCCGGTCAGACCGGCGTCGCCATCGGGACCGCCAACGACGAAACGTCCCGTCGGATTGACGTAGAATTCGTCCTCTGGCGGCATCCAGCCACGGGGAATGATGTCTTCCACGAAGCCGCGCACGACTTCGCGAACGCGTTCCTGACTGACATCTTCCTGATGCTGAGTCGAGACGACGATCGAGGTTGTCTTGACCGGCTTGCCGTTTTCGTAAAGCAACGTCACTTGGCTCTTGGCGTCGGGGCCAAGCTCGGGAACGGTCCCGGCGTGCCTCGCCTTGGCCATTTCGTGAAGAATGCGGTGAGCGTAATGGATGGGGGCGGGCATGTACTCCTCGGTTTCGGTGCAACCGTAACCGAACATGATGCCCTGATCGCCAGCGCCTTCATCCTTGTCTTCAGCGGCGTCAACGCC
Organism: Rhodomicrobiaceae bacterium; assembly: GCA_050330195.1. GTDB lineage: Bacteria > Pseudomonadota > Alphaproteobacteria > Rhizobiales > Rhodomicrobiaceae > JAHQVI01. Next base: position 60,195 of record JBHJOB010000025.1, read on the forward strand.
CTGCGCAATGTCGCTGGACTGTTCATGCACGTAGCACTGGAATTCAAGATTCCGCCAGTCGAAGCCGGGCTGTTCATAGCCGATTTCCCTGACGCATCGGCGGGCGGCTTCTTCCATCATCTCGTGGGTCACGCTTTCCGGCCCGCGGGTCTCGCCAGCCAGAATGACGCGATTTGTCGTTGTCAGCGTTTCAACCGCAACACGGGAATGTGGGTCCGCGCCTAAATAAAGATCGACGATTGAATCAGAAATCCGGTCGCAGACCTTGTCGGGATGGCCCTCAGACACGGACTCACTCGTAAACAGATATTGAGCGCGAGACACTCAAAACCCCCTTTCACTAATCATGCAGGAAACAGCGCAAGAATAGGGGCTACGCCCGAAAGACGCAACCCTCCAGCAGAAAATCCCGCAAGTTATCACGAATTAATCAGCAGGCTGAGCTGAAACCGCGCGCAGATTCGTTGCCTCGATGGCTACGTCTTCACTCAGAGCGCGGACGAGTTCAACAACACGTTTGCGGACTTTCGGATCGGTGATCTTGACGAATGCTCTATTAAGCTCCAATCCGTCGCGACTATTAAGGAAATCTAGTAAAAATGCTTCCGTTTTTGACTCCGCGAAGCCTGCATTCGGCGTAACGCCGCGGCTTGCCAGAAGCGCCTGAGCGTCCTCGAAGAAGAACTGTACGGGGACGTCCAAAATCTGAGAAAGCTGAAAAAGTCGACTGGCGCCGATGCGATTGGTGCCTTTCTCATATTTCTGGATCTGCTGGAATGTCAGACCCATTTTTTCCCCCAACTTTTCCTGGCTCATGCCGATGACCATGCGGCGAAGCCGAACCCGGCTCCCTACATGAATGTCCATTGGATTGGGCTTGCGCCCTTGGGTTTCCAACTGATTTTCCGTGCCCCCCGGCGACGTTTGCTCGCGTCCCATTGTCCCAATTGTGCCCTGTTCACTACGTGCTTCGACAACGCGCTGACTAATATATCAGCCCTACACAATGCTCGGTTGTAAGCCCCCGATGCCTCGCGCGTCAAGAAATAAGAAACGCAACCATAAGTTGTGCCCAACGGCGCTCTTGACTTTCTGTATGTCCATCAACCGATTAGCTAAGCCGGATTACTCGCTTTGCTTGATAATTTTCAAATCACTCAACTTTTATTGCAAGTCTATACAATATGAAAAAGCCACAGACCAACAAGATTAACCAATTTTCGCGAAAGAGCGTGAACGGAGTTGGCGAAAGAGCAACAGGCAGACCGGAATCGATCACGCCCATCTCGTTCAGGGGTATTCTCCGGGCAATTCGCCCATAGGGGTCGATAACGGCCGAGATGCCGGTGTTCGCCGAGCGTATCAGCGGAAGCCCTTCCTCAATGGCCCGCAGGCGCGTCTGGTGCAGATGCTGATAGGGGCCCGTCGATGTCCCGAACCAGGCGTCGTTCGTCAGGTTGAGCAGCCAGCCCGGACGTCCGCCCTCGCTTCCCGCCGCCCAGCCGGGAAAGATCGCCTCGTAGCAGATCAACGGCAGGAAGGGCGGCGCGCTTCCGGCGGTCATGAGAGGCTTCTTGTCCCCGCTGGCAAATCCGCTGTTTACATGGGTGAGTTGCGTGATGCCCAGCGCTGTGAGCGTCTCCTCGAAGGGGAGATACTCGCCGAACGGCACCAGGTGAACCTTGTCATAGATGCCGGCCAGTCCGGCCTGCGCGCCGAGCATGAACAGGCTGTTATAGATGCGGTCGATATTGTAGCGGCCATCGTCGCGTTTGGCGCCCTCGACGCGTTCAGCGCCCAATAGCAGAGTGGCGTCGGTGGAGATAAGCTGGGCCAGCGCCTGCCGCACATCTTCGGAATGGATGCGCTTATTCAGCATGAACAGCACCGGGACCGCCGTTTCGGGCCAGATGATATGCGTTGGAGACGCCGGTTCCGCATCGCTTTCAGCCGCCGTTCGGCTCAGTGTCAGGAGGCGGTCGAAAATCCACTGGCGGTTTTCCGGCTTCCATTTCTCCGCCTGTGGGATGTTGCCCTGAACGATGCGCAGGCGAACGCCCTCGACCGTATCAGTGGTGGCGCCGCCGAGCCGGACCGTGCCCCAACTCCATCCCATACCGAGAAGGAGAATGCAGAACGCAGGGAGCAGCCACCCTCGGGAATGATCGCGCGCCCTCGGCCCGGCAAGCGCGGCGGGGCTCGCAGCGATCAGAAGCGTTAGCAGCGTGAGGCCGTAAATGCCGATAAGCGATGCGCTCTGTGCAAGCGCGTCATTGCCGGCGAGTGCATATCCCCACACATTCCAGGGAAACCCCGTCAGAATATGGCCGCGCAGCCAGTCGGCGGCGAAGAAGGTGATGGTGAAGGCGAATATCCGGCTGACGCCGGGCCGCCAGAAGACGATAGCGATGCTCGCCGCAAGCGCGGGAAAAATCGCCAGGGCCGCCGGGAACGCCGCAACGCCGAGCGGGGCCAGAACCGCGAACTTGTCGGCCTCGACAAAGAAGGCAAATCCCAGCCAGTAAAGCCCGGCGAGGAAATATCCGAAACCGAACCACCATCCGGCAACCGCCGCCTGCCGCCATGGTGCCTTCCGCGTGCCCATCCCCGCCGATGCTGCTGGCGCAGCAATGCCATCCAGCAACCAGATAAAGGCGGGTATTGTGATGAATAGGAGAGGCCAGAGGTGAAACGGCGCAAAACTGGCGACCGACGCAGCGCCCAGCGTGAAGCCGGCCGCCGCACGCCGCCAGCCGCGCAAGCCCGCCATGAAGCGAGCAGCTTCATCGAGAGTAGGAATCAGGACGCCCGTTTTGGGTTCGCTCAGGCTCACCGGTCACCTCCGCATCTGCAATGCTTCGCATGACCGATTGGCCGGAGAATGACAAGCCTGTCGGCGCCGGCTCCGCGATGGTATTGGGGAAAATGCGGACAACCGGGCATCCGCCGGCCAGGATCGCCTTAACGCCCGGCGGGGCCAAGCTCGGGAGCAGCGGCTTCGTCACTGCCGGGCAGTTTCAGCTTCAGTTTCTTCACACGGCGGCGGTCGGCATCGAGGACGATGAACTCCACACCTGCGGGATGATGCATGACTTCGCCGCGCACGGGCACCCTGCCCAGCATTGTAAAAACCAGCCCGCCAAGCGTGTCCACATCCTCGTCTTCGGGCGAAGAAAGGCTGAAACCGATCATGGCTTCGACATCCTCGATCTCGGCGCGCGCATCGGCGACGATGGTATTGCCTTCAGCCTGCAGCATCGGCTCGTCATCGGCGTCATGCTCGTCCTCAATGTCGCCCACGACCTCCTCAAGCAGATCCTCGATCGAGACCAGACCGTCCGTGCCGCCATGCTCGTCGATGATCAGGGCGAGATGGATGTGCCGGCTCTGCATCCGCACAAGCATATCGAGCGCGGACATGGAGGGCGGCGCGAAAATCAATTCACGCATTATGTTGGCCTGCGCAACCGGCGTCGTCAGGTCCGCCGCGCCAAGATTGAGCTTGAGGCCCTCGCCCGCGCCGGCCTTGCCTTCGGCAATCACCCAGCCCATCAGATCCTTTACATGCACCATGCCCAGCGGCTCATCGAGCGTGTCGCGGTAGATCGGAACGCGCGAATGCCCGGCCTCGGCAAAAACGTCGAGCAGATCGCCGAGCGTCGTGTTTTCCTCGACCGCCACGATCTCGGCGCGCGGCACCATTACATCCTCGACGCGCAACTCCTTGAAGCGCAGCGTCTTTTGCAGCATGGCGCGCTCGCGCGGCGAAAAGGATGCGCCGTCATCATCATTGCGCAACGCCTCCTCGATCACCGTACGCGCATCGAGCTGCGTGGAAAAACCAACCTTGACGGCGAGGCGGTCGAGCCAGCTTGGGCTTCCTTCCTGACGTTCGCTCGAATGCAAGCCGTTATAATTATTGCTCAGTGCCATAATCTTCCATCAGCCGGTTACGACGGGCTGTTCTTCCATAGGTGTGAGGTAAGGGTCGGGAATGCCAAGTGACGCGAGAATTTCGCGTTCGAGATTTTCCATGTGTTCGGCGTCTTCATCCGTTTCATGATCGCACCCAGCCAGATGCAGAATGCCATGAATGACGAGATGAGCGAGATGCGAGAGGGGTGGCTTGTCCTCCGCACGCGCCTCCTGCATGACGGTCTCATATGCGATGATAATGTCGCCCAAGAGGGGATGTTCCGAGCCCGACGCTGCAAGACCGTCCGATGCCGGGAATGAGAGGACGTTTGTGGGTTTGGGCTTGCCACGGTAGCGGCCATTCAGTTCCGCCACGGCATCGTCGGACGACAGTGCGATGGAAAGCTCGCGGCCGGCGATTCCGCTAATCCGTTCCGCGCAAGCCTCGTAGGCGCGGCGCACCATGTGCTCCACGCCGTCAAGCCCGCGCCAGCCTTGGAATTCGATCAAAAGATCGACGTGCCCCTGCTCGAATTGAACACGGGCCGGTCTAGGTCCAGGGTCTTCGTCTGCGGCGCCGTCCAGATCGCCAGCGGCGCTCATTACGAAAACCGGTGTGTTTGAAGTCTCAGCCATCAACGTTTAATGAAAGGCCCCTATCTGGCCTTGTCATATGCCTCCACAATCCGAGAAACCAGAACATGCCGTACAACATCGGCAGAACTAAACGGAATATGAGAAATGCCTTCGATCTTTTCCAGAAGCCCGATCGCTTCGCTGAGGCCGGACATCTGCCCGGCCGGCAAGTCGATCTGCGATGGGTCTCCGGTGATGATCATCTGACTCCCTTCGCCGAGGCGGGTCAGAAACATCTTCATCTGCATTGAAGTCGAATTTTGCGCTTCGTCAAGAATGATTGTTGCATGACTGAGCGTGCGTCCGCGCATAAAGGCGAGCGGAGCGATTTCGATCACGCCGCTCTCCATTCCACGTTCGACTTTTTCCGCAGGCAAGACATCGTACAGCGCGTCGTAAAGCGGACGTAAATAGGGGTCGACCTTCTCTTTCAGATCGCCGGGCAGAAACCCAAGCCGTTCGCCCGCTTCGACCGCGGGCCGCGACAGGATGATGCGCTCCGTTTCGCCGCGCTCCAGCCGGGCAGCGGCGTGCGCGACGGCGAGATAGGTCTTGCCCGTTCCTGCGGGACCGGTCGCGAAAATCATCTCGCGGGACAGCAAGGCTTCGATATATTTCGTCTGGGTCGGCGTCCGCGCTGAAATGAGCTTCTTGCGCGTGCGAAGCTGGCCGGCGCCGGGCGCATCGCCCTTCTTGCCGTCCACGCCATAGGCGTTGGCGTGACGAATCGCGCCGTCAACATCGCCCAGCGCGATCTTGTGCCCCTTCTGAAGCCGTCCGTAGAGATGTTCGAGCACGTCTTTCGCCAGAACGCAGCCATGTTCGCCGCCGCTGACGATCACGACATTGCCATGCGCGACCGCCTCGATGCCGAGCTTGTCCTCGATCATGGAGAGGTGGGCGTCAAACTCGCCGAGCAGATCCGCGAGCAAACGGTTATCATCAAAAGGGATTTCGATCCGAACGGCTTTTCGCCCCTGTTGCGGGGCCTTGGCGCCGCTTTTGACAGACTGGGATGCGGGTTCACGCAATTGAGGCAAACACCCTCTCCTGATTATCCCAACAACGAAATATCAAACCGTTGTGCATAATCGCTTCCGTTTGCCACAACCGGTTGAGCTACAGTGCTAACAGACTCATCCTGCTGGATTATGACACCGCTTAGACTGTTTGCGCTACTACTCAAAACGCTTACCTGAACGATTTCACCAATCCGTGTGTCTTCAGATTGAACATGGACCGGCTGAAGATAGGGTGAACGGCCGGTAAGCTGTCCCTCCTTGCGGCCTTTTTTCTCAAGCAGAACGGGGAGCGTGCGCCCGATTTGCGCCTCATTGAAGGCAGCCTGCTGGGCGTTAAGCAAATCCTGAAGAATCTGCAGGCGCTCGGATTTGACCGCCTCGGGCACCTGATTACCCATGTCGGCGGCGGGCGTTCCCGGACGCGGGCTGTATTTGAAGGAATAGGCCTGCGCGTAATTCACGCGGCCGACCATGTCCATCGTCGCCTCGAATTCGGCATCGGTCTCGCCGGGGAAGCCGACGATGATGTCGGTCGACAGCGCCAGATCGGGACGCGCATCGCGAATCCTGCCGATGATTTCGAGATATTCGGCTGCCGTGTGCTTTCGGTTCATCGCCGCCAGAATGCGGTCGGCCCCTGCCTGAAAGGGCAGATGCAGGTAAGGCATGAGTTGATCCAGATCGCGATGGGCGGCGATGAGATCGTCGCTCATATCGACCGGATGGCTAGTCGTGTAGCGCAGGCGCGCCAGCCCCGGAATGGCGGCGAGCGCTTCGAGCAGACGGGCCAGACTCCAGCGCGCACCGTCCGGCCCCTCGCCCGAATAGGCGTTCACATTCTGGCCGAGCAGCGTGACTTCACGAACCCCGAACCCGGCAAGACGCTCAGCCTCCGCGAGAATTTCCGCGGCGGGCCGCGAGAATTCCGCCCCGCGCGTGTAGGGCACGACGCAGAAGGTGCAGAACTTGTCGCAGCCCTCCTGCACGGTCAGGAACGCGGTCGGGGCGCGAAGCGGCTGCCGGGCGGGAAGATGAGCGAACTTGTCTTCCGCCGGAAATTCGGTATCGACGATCTTGTCGCCATGGTCGCGGGCGCGGCGGACGAGGTCCGGCAGGCGATGAAAGTTCTGCGGACCGATGACCAGATCGACGACCGGCGCGCGGCGCAGGATCTCCGCTCCTTCGGCCTGAGCGACGCATCCTGCAACGGCAATGGTCAGATTTGAACCATCCGCAAGACGCTTGTCCCGCAACTGCCGGATACGTCCAAGTTCAGAATAGATCTTCTCCGCCGCCTTCTCGCGAATATGGCAGGTGTTCAAGACGATCAGGTCGGCCGCCGTGATGTCGTCGGTCTCGGCATAGCCGTCGGGCGCCAAGGCTTCCGCCATTCGAGTGGAATCGTAGGCGTTCATCTGGCAGCCATATGTCTTGATGTGAACTTTCTTCGTCAAGATCCTAATCCGTGAGTTCAACGCTCTCAGAAGTGGCGTCCGGCAACTTCGCCGCACCATGCGCTTTAACGGAACGCGCCGTCAAGAGTTGCGAAAAGTCCAGCCGCACACGCTCATAGGCATACGCGGCAAGCTGCTTGCGGTCGCCGACGGCGGCGATCGAGACCGGCTCGCCGAGCCGCACGTGAACGTCGATCGGCCCGAGCTTGAGCACGTCCCAGGCATGGCTCAGCATGTCCATGTCGCCGTACCAGGCGATGCCCGGACGCTGCTGGCGGTTGAGCGGCAGACCGTGAATATGCGTGTAGATGATGGCGCAGCTTTGCATGTCATAGCCGCGCCCGTTCGTACCGTTCGGCTCGATCGCCGCGAAAAGCGAACTCTTGAACGGCAGAACCTGATTGCCGTCGCTGCTGGTGCCTTCAGCGAACAGAACGATCCGCTCATTGGCCGCCAGCCTGCTCAGAATGTCCTCGCGGGTCTCCCGGACGGCGGAACGGCGGGTCCGGTCGATGAAAATCGTCCTTTGCAGCCGGGCCAGCCAACTGATGAAAGGCCATGTCGAGACTTCCCGCTTCGCAACGAAGCTTAGCGGCGCAATGCTGCCGAGAACAGGAATGTCCAGCCAGGAAATATGGTTTGAGGCAATCAGAACCGGCCCTGCCGCCATGGGAGCGCCGCTGAGATGAACGCGCAGGCCGAGCAATTTGCAGACGACGCGATGATAGAGGGTCGGCACGTGCCGCGCCAATGGCAGCCTGAGCGCAATCAGCAGCGCCTGCACGGGCATGATTGGCAACGTCAGCAATAAGAACAGAAAAAGGATCGTGCTTGCGCGCAAAACGCCCATTCGGTATCCAGCCCCCCGGCGATTCTATGGGAAATCGGCCGCACCATAGCGTCAAATCACGGAAACGCCAATGTCTCCGGTTCTCTGCGCCAGGGTGAAATCATGAATCGTTAACCTGCGAGGATTGCGGTACGGAAATCGGAGCTGATAGCGGCTTTGAGGCGCTTGCGCTTGAGAGACAAGGTGGAAGGCTCGCGTCGCAGGAG
>JBHJOB010000026.1:0-5570 GCA_050330195.1 Rhodomicrobiaceae bacterium
TCCCCCGTTAAGCCCCCGCTCGCGAATCGCATGCGGGGAGGTTGCGCCTTCGGGGGGTGGGGTCAAAATTGGATGCCGATCACCCCCGTAAGAGGGTCAAAATTGCACGCCGGTTCACATCGATTTCCTCAACAGAACATTCCAGCCACATCCTGATCAGATGCAGCACACGCCGATCAACGATCCGGCGTGCCAGCGATTTCATTAAATCCGCATGCGGTATGCTGCCGAAGTAATCCGCGAGGTCAGCATCGACCACGTCCCGATGGCCGCGGAACAGCAGCCCTCCCACCTCGGCGACTGCCTGCCCGGCATTCCGGCCGGGACGGTAGGCATATTGCTCTGGTGGAAGATCAGCTTCGAAGATCGGTTCGAGCACCAGCATCGCTGCCGTCATGCAGACCCGATCCCGCAAGGTCGAGATGCCCAAGGGCCGGAGCTTGCCGTTCGCCTTCGGGATATACACGCGCCTGATCGGAGCCGGTTGGTAGGTCTCCTCCCTGAGCGCAAGCGCCAGTTCGCCGAGCCACCGCTCGACCCCATACGCCTCCACATCCGCAAAATCCTGTCCGTCCACGCCCGGCAGCACCCCCTTATTGGAGCGGCACTGAACATAGGCATGGGCCAGGATGTCGGCACGGCTGATCTTGTCGTACAGGGCATAGAAGCGATAACCGGCTTCAGCCTTCGCTTTGGCATGCAACGCCGTCTGCAGCTTCTGAACACTCTTCGGAGTTGATAGGTTGCCCAATCTCCGGTCCCTCACCACTTGTTGCGTTCGTCTTGAACTGAGGCCCCTTCGTGACCATGAGCCGGACGGGTGGCGCTGATAACCAGATCCTGACCAATACTCAGCTTCGCGACGTCGTCGCTGTTCGAGACATTGCCGACACGCGGCTCCGGACCGGCTGGCAAATCCTTGAAACGGGCCTCATGTCTGACGACCGCCCTGACCTCGTGACCGCGAGACAAGGCTTCGGCGACGACGCGGGTGCCGACACTGCCGGCCGCGCCAAATATTGTGATCTTCATTGTTTCAGACTCCATTGGAGGATGCATACCGGACGCGTGCCGACCCAAACGATCGGGGTGCTCCGCACTAGCGGTTGGAAAAATCGAACGTGATACGGTCGGCAGGCCGACGGGCATCACGCAGCAAGAGCAGCGTAATCGCGAGCAATACCAGCAAGCTGCCCGGAAGCCAGCGCCAGGCAATCCGGTCCGGCTCCGCAATGAACAGGAGCAACATCGAGACGAATGGCGCGAGATAGCTGTAGGCTGTCACCGAACCCGGTGTGAGCACGGACGTGGCGCGCTGCATGAGCCAGAAGGTGACGCCGCTGGAGAAAATGCCGAGATAGGCGACCAATAACGCGTCACTGACGGTCATGGCGGCGAGCGTTTCCACGCTTTCGAAGGTGAGGCCAAGCATGGCGATCAGCACGCTTCCGGCCACGAGGCTCCAGAATGTCCGCAGACCGGCATTTTCCGACAACAATCCTTGCGCCAGTCCCCATTTGCTCAGGACCGGATAGAGCGCGGACGCGATGCAGCCAAGAAAGAATGCGGCCTCGCCCATGCCCAAGTTCAGCGCACTGCCGCCACCTGCAGACTCAGCCCATACGAGTCCCAGCGCTCCCACGGCGCCAAGAGCGAGGATTGCCAGCAATTGCGTCGCGCGCGCCTCGACGCTGAAGGCGCGTCCGAGACAATAGGCCAGAAGCGGGACGCTGACATAGAGCGTCGCCATTGACAGCGCGGTTGTGTGATGCGCAGCCCAGAACATGGCGCCAAAGAAGCCGGCAAGGCACAGGCCCATGAATGCATAGAGCGCGAGCGCAGCCGGGGTCGGCCAGCGATCAGGCTCCCGCCAGATCAGCGGCCAGATTGCAAGCGCTGCCGTGGCGAAGCGGATCGCTGTCAGCAATAACGGCGGCAGCCCCTCGGTGATCTGCCCGACAGCAGGAAAAGACAATCCAACGATCAGCGCCCATACCAGTAGGCCGAGATGCGCGCCCGTTATTCCTTGCGTCATGTTTCTTGTCACTTCCGGTCTCCCCATAAGCTCGCCGACCAAAGCTAAAGGCTTGCGGCGAGCTTGATAATGTGCAAACCGCTAGCAAGATTATTCACTGACAGTAGCGAATATGGACCAGCTCACTGCGCTCAGAATATTCCGTCTCGTCGTGGAGCGGCGCAGCTTTGCGGCCGCATCGCGGGAATTGCGGCTGTCGCCTGCAGCCGTCAGCAAGAATATCGGCGAACTGGAAGCGCATCTGGCAGTGCGCCTTCTCAATCGGACGACACGGCGCATGAGCCTGACCGAAGCGGGCTCGCTCTATTACGATCGCGTTGTGCGCATATTGGATGATCTGGAAGAAGCCGACAGCGTGATCGGACCGATGCAGCAGGTTCCAAGCGGGCTTCTACGCATCAATGCGCCGATGACCCTGACGCTTTTGACCCTGTCCGAAGCGATGCCGCGTTTCCTTGCGCAATATCCGCAGCTGTCGGTCGATCTTCGCATGGATGACAGGCGGATCAATATTGTCGATCAGGGATTCGATGTCGCCATTCGCGTCAGCGACCAGCTTGAAGATTCCAGTCTCATAGCCAGAAAATTGATGGCGATGCCGCATGTTCTGTGCGGGGCGCCTTCCTATTTTGAACAATCCGGCGTGCCTGCAACGCCGCGTGATCTGGCCATGCACAATTGCATCCAGTTCACCCTGTCAGGCCATGTCGATGAGTGGACATTCACAAAAGACGAGGAAACGATCCGCATGCCCATCAATGGCAGGTACAAGGTCTCATCGAGTCTTGCCTTGCGTGACGCGCTTCGGGCAGGTTTCGGCTTGAGCCTGATTCCTCGGCTCTATGTGAAGGACGATCTCGCCGCAGGACGGCTGCGTACCGTTCTTGAGGAGTGGTCAACGGTCGAAACGACCGTCTATGCCGTCTACCCGTCCCGGCGCTTTGTCGTCGCCAAGCTGCGTGCATTTCTCGATTTTCTTGTCGAGGAGTTAAGCGCCGCTGACGCATCAAGGTGACGGGCAGATTACCGTAACAGGAATTCAGCGGCGAGGAAGTCGATGAAGCGCGGACGCGGGCGGGCAGATGACCGCCCTGGCCGAGGATCCCCCATTGACGATCAATCGTAGGCGCTGATCGTCGCCGCATGGCTATTCCGGTAGCTTTCTCGGCAGCCAACGCCAAGCGATGATGCCAACGATGAGCGTGAGCAGGCCGCCGACGCCGACTGCGATATGCAGGCCGGTAAGGAAGGCTTCCTTCGCCTGTGCCGCGACTTCCGGGGCGATGCCCACATGATTCAGCGTCTCGTTCAGGGTTCCGGCCACACCGGGGCCGAGCATGCGGAAGCTCAAAGCCGCCAACGATCCAAGCAAGGTGATGCCGAGTGCATTGCCCAACTCGTTGCTGGTTTCCGCTATTGATCCGGCTGCGCCGGCTCGCTCGGCCGGAACCGCCGAAACCGTGACCTCCGCCACAAGGCTGAACGACAGCCCGTAGCCAATGCCGGCGATCATCGTCGAAGCGATGAAGGCTGGGACGCCGACCTCGGTGCCGGTGAGCAGCAGCATGAAGACGCCCGCGCTTATCAGCAGATGCGTCGCCACGAGGGCAGTCTTGCGACCGATCCACTCCACGATCCGCGCAGTCCCCACGCATGTGGCAGTCAGCACAATAGCCCCCGGTAGTGTCAGCAGCGCAGTCGTGAACACATCGAAGCCGAGCACCGTTTGCAGATAGATGCCGGACAGGTAGCTGGCTGCGGACCAGACCACGAGCGACAGAAGGCCGGTCAGGATTGCAATGGAGAAGATGCGATCAAGGAACAGGCTAAGGTCGAGCAAAGGATAGTCGATGTGCGTTTGCCGGTGCAGGAACAGCGCGAGAGCAGCGACGCCGATAAGCCCGCCTGCGGACTGCATGGCCGTAAGGCCTTCAGCGGCGGCGGTCTTGACCGACCAGGTGAACAGCAGGATGCCGATGAACGACAGCAGCAGGCTCGGCAGGTCGATCCGGCCGTAGGTCGTCGAGCGGACTTCGCGCAGCAGGATCGGCGCGACGATCAGGAAGGCCAAGACGACGGGGACATTGATGAGGAAGACGACGCCCCACTCGAATTGCCGGAGCAACATGCCGCCGATCAAGGGACCGATGGCGAAGCCGGACGCGAACGTCGCCGCGAAGATGCCGATGGCGTGGGCGCGCATACGCGGCTCGGGAAACAGGGCGCTGACAATCGCCAGCCCGGACGGCAGCAATGTCGCGCCGCCTAGACCCATGAGCGCCCGCGCGGCGATCAGCATCAACGGGGATTGCGACCAGGCCGCGCCGAGCGATCCCGCGCCGAAGATCACCGCGCCGACCATGATGAGCCTGAGACGGCCATAGCGGTCGCCGATGTTGCCGAAGGCGATCAGCAGCGAACCGACGACGAAACCGTAGATGTCGAGAATCCATAGCGCCTGATCGGCCGTTGGCGTGAGCGCGGACGTGACGTGCGGCATGGCGAGGTAGAGAATCGAGCCGTCCATAGCGACAAGCAGGACAAGCGGCAGCACGGCCATGAGGCCGAGCCATGCCTTTCGATTTACGGAGTTTGGAACTGTCATATCGGTCATCGGGCAAAAGTCCTCTGCGAGCGGCGCGCAGGCGTGCCACTCCGGGCCGCCGGAACGAGGCCCGGCAGGTGGTTGCGTTTGATGGGTTGCGTCTATATACTTTAAGTAAGTTACTTTTGGTATATAAACATGTCAAGCACCCCTGATAAAGGTCAGATCACCGCGAAGCGCGTTCGTTTGAGCCGTGAGGATCGGCTTCGCCAGCTCCTCGATGTGGCGTGGCATCTAGCGCGCGAGGAAGGCACCGATGCGCTGACCTTGCCGCGCATGGCGGATGAGGCGGGCGTCACCAAGCCGGTGATCTATGACCATTTCGGCACACGCAACGGCTTGCTGACCGCGCTCTATCAGGATTTCGATGCCCGACAGACGGCGGTGATCGACGCCGCGCTCGAGTCGTCCGAACTGACTTTGGAAGGAACGGCGCGGGTCATCGCCTCGTCATATATCGAATGTGTACTGGTCCAGGGCAGCGAAATTCCCGGCGTATTGGCCGGGCTTGCGGGTTCTCCCGAACTCGAGGCCGTGAAGCGCGACTATCAGCAGGCGTTCATCGAAAAATGCCGGAAGGCCCTCGCCCCGTTCACGGGGCCAAAGGGCATCTTGCAATCCGGCTTTTGGGCGATGCTCGGTGCGGCCGATGCCTTGTCCCATGCCGCTGCAACCGGCGAGATCACGGCCGATCAGGCACACGCCGAACTGTATGAGATTATCGTGGCAATGGTCGCTAGGAGCCATCGATAGCTGCTAATTAGGTATCGATCTGAGTTGCAAGGCGCGCACACTGCCTCGCCGTCGTTTGCCCCAACCCGGCGAAGCCGGAACCAAACAGGTTGCGCTATAATAAGGCGAGGCGCGACAGATTTGGTGAGGGCGAGCAATGGCAGAGGGGCTTGTTGGACGTCATGACGATCGTGTCGC
>JBHJOB010000027.1:0-133877 GCA_050330195.1 Rhodomicrobiaceae bacterium
TGCGGTTCCGGCGTCATGCCGAAGATCCGCAGACCGGCGCGCGTCTGGACCTGTTCGGGCGCGAGGCCGCAGGCCAGGGCAACAGCGCGAAGATAGCTTTGCGGACGCACGGCGCCGACGGATAGCGCCGCTCTGGCGACAGGCACCCCCCAGCGCACCGCCAGCTTGCGGATGCGGATGAGCACGGAGGGCGGCATCCCGGCCTGCGCAAGCAGCGCCTCCTCGGCCTCCAGACCGGGCGCGGCCGAGCTGGAGGCGGGCGGAGCGCGCAGGCGATTGTCTGGGATGAACGCTGAAAAAGGAAAATTCATTGCCGAAAATCTGCTACGCTGGAAAAATACCGGCCCTGATTGTATGCAGGAAAAGGCTGCCGCCATATACTGACGACCGCTTAAGGGTATTTCCGCGAATTACGGCTTCAGAAATGATGAAATTCGACTACAGCTTGCGCCCATGCGTTCGTATCGTTTTCCTGCAGCTTCTGATCGGTCTGCTGACCCTGGGCGCGGCTTCCACGCCCGGCCTTGCGCAGGAAACGGCCCCCTCGACCTCCGAATGGCGCGAGGAAACCATCGGCCCCAGACCGGACTGGTCCTGGCTGGTGGTTCTGCGTTTTGCCACGGAAACGGATTACCCGCCTTTCAACTATCAGGATGAAGATGGCCGCATCACCGGCTTCAACGTCGATCTGGCGCGTGCGATCTGCCGCGAACTCGATGTGACCTGCGAGGTCAATTCGCTGGATTGGGAGCGGCTGCTGCCCTCGCTCAACAATGACGAGAACGACGCGCTGATCGCATCACTCGCCATCACGCCGCAGACGGCTTCCAAGGCGGACTTCACCGACAGCTATTACGCGACGCCGGCAAAATTCGTCGTCCGCAACGGCAGCGAGATTCTGGGCGTCAGGCCGGATGATCTGGACGGCTTGAAGATCGCCGTGGTCAAGGGCACCGCGCATGAAGCCTATCTGAACCACTTCTTCACCACGTCGCAAATCATGCCCTTCGATACTAACGAGGCAGCCCGCGCCGCGCTGAAGGACGGCAAGACCGACCTGCTGTTCGGCGACGCCATCAGCCTGATGTTCTGGATCAACGGCTCCAGCTCTGAAGGATGCTGCAATTTCCGGGGGCGCGGCTTTCTGGAGGCGAAATATTTCGGCGAAGGTGTCGGGATTGCTGTCAAGAAGGACAATATCCGCCTGAAGGAAGTGCTCAACTATGCGCTCGCCCGCGTACGCGCCTCGGGCCGGATGGAAGAGCTGCTGCTGCGCTATTTCCCGCTCGCGATTTATTAGCGCGATTCCCTGCCCCAGCCGCCTTGTCTGCGCTCAGGCCACCTGATGCCGGGCGCGAGCGCCGCGCTCGATCGCGGCGATCGTCAGCTTGTCGAGGCCGAGCCTGTCGCGCAGAAGCTCCAGAAAACGGATTTCCTCATCGCGCACGATCCGGTCAACCGCCGCGACTTCGACCGCCAGCGCATAGGCTGTCTCATGGAGTTTCTCGGGAATCCGTTCCGCTATGATCGTCAGAATCCGGTCGAGCCCGTCATCCTCGCTCAGTATGTTGCCGCAGGCTTCCGCCGTCTTCACCAGCTTCCCCGGATCGAACGAGTCGAAGGCCGGAAGCTGGCTGACAATATTGCCGATCTTGCCCAGTTCCGCATCCGAAATGATGCGGTCCACCGCCGACATCGTGACCATGACGTAGATCAAGGCTTCCTGAGTGCTGGGCTTGGATGTCATGGAGCGGAACTCCCTCTCATTTGAATGGCTCTCGGTTGCTTTTCGTCTTTAGAGAGTTTGCGCATGTGGATCAAGGGACGCAGACCCTAATTCTCGCCGATCTCGATCAGCAGGTCCTTGGCGTCGACCTGCGCGCCGGGCTTGGCCAGCAGCCGCTTGACTACGCCACCCCGCTCCGCCCGGATCGCCGTTTCCATCTTCATGGCCTCGATCGTCAGCAGGAGATCGCCGGGACGCACACGCTTGCCTTCCTCGACGGCGATCGAAGCGATCACGCCGGGCATCGGCGCGGCCACGTGGTCGGGATTGCCTTCCTCGGCCTTGGGATGCGCCTTCAGCCCAGCCGCGACCGAGCGGTTCGGGACGACGGCCGTGCGCGGTTGGCCGTTCAGTTCGAAGAAGACCTTGACCATGCCGTCCTCGTCGGTCTCGCCCACGGCCAGCAGGCGGATTACCAGCGTCTTGCCCGGCTCCAGATCGACGAAACTCTCCTCGCCGACCTCCATCCCGTAAAAGAAGGTCGGCGTCGGAAGCTGGCGGACCGGGCCGTAATTGCGCCGCCGGCCCATATAATCGAGATAAACCTTAGGGTACATCAGGTAGGAGCACAGATCCTCATCGTCGACCTTGACGCCAGGCATCTGCTCCTGCGCCTCGCGCCGCGCCGCTTCCAGATCGACGGGCGGCATGGTCGCGCCCGGACGGCCCTGCAGCGGGGCCTCGTCCTTCAGCACCTTGGCTTGCAGCGCTTTGGGGAAGCCTCCCGGCGGACGCCCTAACCCGCCCCTGAAGAAGTCGATCACCGAGGCGGGAAAGGAAACGTCCTTGTCCGGATCTTCGACATCGGCGCGGCTCAAGCCTGCCGAAACCATCGCCAAGGCCATGTCGCCGACAACTTTCGAGGATGGCGTCACTTTCGGGACGTCGCCGAACATCTCGTTCACATCGGAATAGGTCTGCGCGACTTCGTGCCAGCGTTCCTCAAGGCCGAGGCTGCGGGCCTGCTCCTTCAGATTGGTGAATTGCCCGCCCGGCATCTCGTGAAGGTAGACTTCCGAGGCGGGCGCTTTCATGTCGGATTCGAAGGCGGCGTATTGCATCCGTACCGCCTCCCAATAGTCCGAGATCGCACGGATCGTCGCCGGATCGAAGCCGGTCTCGCGCGGCGTGTTGCGCAGGGCCTCGACGATGGAGCCGAAACAGGGCTGCGAGGTCATGCCGGAAAGCGCATCCATGGCGCAATCGGCGGTGTCCACGCCCGCTTCGCTGGCGGCCAGTATCGTAGCTGCTGCTATTCCGCTCGTATCGTGCGTATGCAGATGGATCGGCAGCCCTGTCTCTTCCTTGATGGCCTTGACAAGCACGCGCGCCGCCTCCGGCTTCAGCACGCCCGACATGTCCTTGATGCCGATGATGTGCGTGCCCGCCGAGCGCAACGCCCGCGCCATATCGAGATAGTAGTCGAGATCGTATTTCGGACGGTCGGGATCGAGCATGTCGCCCGTGTAGCAGATCGACGCCTCGCAGATCCGGCCCGTCTCCAGCACCGAATCGATGGCAACCTTCATGTTCTCCACCCAGTTCAGGCTGTCGAAGATGCGGAAGATGTCGACGCCGCTTTCGGCTGCCTGATGGGTGAATTTGCGGACGACATTGTCGGGATAATTCGTGTAGCCCACGCCGTTGGACGCGCGCAGCAGCATCTGCAAAAGATGGTTCGGCATTTTCTGCCGCAACTCGCGCAAATGCTGCCAGGGGCATTCCTGCAGGAACCGGTAGGCCACGTCGAAGGTCGCGCCGCCCCAGCACTCGACGGAAAACAGCCCCGGCAGTTGATGGGCATAATTGTCCGCCACATGCAGCATGTCGAAACTGCGCATCCGCGTCGCCAGCAGCGACTGGTGGCCATCGCGCATGGTCGTGTCGGTCAGCAGGAGGCGTTTTTGCGCCAGCATCCAGTCGGCTATGGCGCGCGGGCCCTTCTCGTCGAGCATCTGCTTCAGACCGGCCGGCGGATCGCTGTCGGGAACGGCAGGCGCTTTCGGCGGCTTGGCGTATTCCGGCGGACGGGCTCGGCCGGCAACTTCGGGGTGCTGATTGACGGTGATGTCGGCGATGTAATTCAAGAGCTTGGTCGCGCGGTCACGGCGGCGCGGGAATTTAAAAAGCTCCGGACTGGTGTCGATGAAGCGTGTCGTATACAGGTTGGCCACGAAGTCCGGGTGATTGATCAGGTTTTCGACGAAGACGAGGTTGGTGGCGACGCCGCGAATGCGGAATTCGCGCAAGGCTCGGTCCATGCGCCGGATCGCCTCTTCCGGCGAGGGCGCCCATGCCGTGACCTTCTCCAGCAGCGAGTCGTAAAAGCGCGTGATCACCGCGCCGGAATAGGCCGTGCCGCCATCGAGCCGGATGCCGAAGCCGGTCGCGCCGCGATAGGCGGTGATGCGGCCATAGTCGGGGATGAAATTGTTAAGCGGATCTTCGGTGGTGATCCGGCATTGCAGCGCATGGCCGTTGAGATGGATGTCCTTCTGCGCCGGAACGCCTGAGCTGGCCACATCGCCGATGCGCGCGCCTTCCGCAAGCCGGATCTGCGCCTTGACGATGTCGATACCGGTGACTTCCTCCGTCACCGTGTGCTCGACCTGAATGCGCGGATTGACCTCGATGAAAAAGAAGCTGTCCGTATCGGCATCCATCAGGAATTCGATGGTTCCGGCCAGTTCATAGCGGGCCTGCCGGGCGATCTTCATACCCAGCTCGGCCAGTTCTTCACGCTGGGCGGGGCTCAGATAAGGCGCGGGCGCACGCTCGACGATCTTCTGATTGCGCCGCTGCACCGAACAGTCGCGCTCGTAAAGATGGACGATCTCGCCATACTGATCGCCGAGGATCTGCACCTCGACGTGGCGGGCGCGCTCGACGAGCTTTTCCAGATAGACGTCGCCCTTGCCAAACGCCGCTTCAGCCTCGCGCGCCCCGGCCTGCACTTCTTCTTCCAACTCGTCGGCCGAGCGGATGGTGCGCATCCCGCGTCCGCCGCCGCCCCAGCTTGCCTTGAGCATCAGCGGATAGCCAACCTCATCGGCCATTTCGCGGATGCGCTCGAATGCGCCCGGCTCGTCGATGTCCGGCAGCACCGGCGTGGCCGGCATGACGGGAACGCCGGCGCTGACCGCGAGGTTGCGGGCGGACACCTTGTCGCCCAGCAGCCGCATGGTTTCCGCTCTCGGGCCGATAAAGGCAAGGCCGGCACTCGCGCAGGCTTCGGCAAATTCGGGACTTTCCGACAGGAAGCCATACCCGGGATGGACGGCGTCTGCTCCGGATTCGCGCGCGACATGGATGATGTCGGGGATGGAGAGATAGGCCTTGATGGGACCCAGACCCTCGCCGATCAGGTAGGCTTCGTCGGTCTTGAAGCGGTGCAGCGAGAGCTTGTCTTCTTCCGCGAAGATGGCGACGGTGCGCTTCCCCAGCTCGTTGGCGGCACGGCTGACCCGGATGGCGATCTCGCCGCGATTGGCGATCAGGATCTTGTTGAACTTACGCATGGTCCCTCATTGTAGGCCTCGTGAGTTTACACACAGTCTACAATATCCGCCCGATCTTGTGCGCTGCAAAAGCAGCGAAGCCGAACCGGCACAGGTTCACAGCATGAGTTTGCTCTGTACGGCGGGCGCAACAGCGCCGTAAGGTTGTGGCCGCCTTCCACGAAGGAACTCATCGCCAGCCGCAGCGGCCGGCCATCATATAAGGCCGGCGGTCGCAGCCGGATCATCATGAGCGCATTTTTCGAGGAACTGGACTACCGGCCGACGCCGATCGGCGCGCTGAGCCTGCGCCGCCGCCGGGAGATGACGCTCGGCGTGGACGTGATCGAGATCAAGCTGGGCGAAGAGTTCCTGATGTCGAGCCTTTTCACCGACTCCGAAGTGGCGCTGGCGCGGCTCGGGCTGGCGGGTCTGCCGGGCGAAGGTCTTGATGTGGTCGTCGGCGGCCTGGGGCTGGGCTATACGGCGCGCACGGTGCTGGAGCACGCGGCCGTCCGGTCGCTTGTCGTGGTCGAAATGCTGGAAGCCGTGATTGACTGGCACGAGCAAGGATTGCTGCCGCTGGGAGCGGGACTGACGAGCGATCCGCGCTGCCGCTTCGTGCAAGCTGATTTTTTCGCGTGCGCGGCGACGCAGGACGGTTTCGATCCGCAAGAACCCGCGCGGAAATTTCACGCGATCCTGCTGGACATCGACCACTCCCCCAAGGCGCTCCTCGATGAACGCAGCGCCTGCTTTTACCGCGAGGCTGGCCTGAGGCAGTTCGCAGATCACCTGCATCCCGGCGGCGTATTCGGCCTGTGGTCGAATGACCGGCCGGAAGATGGATTCACCCAGCGGCTTGTCAGCGTATTTGGCGAAGGCCGTGCGGAAGAAGTCACCTTTCACAATCCGCTTCAGGACCGCCCGTTCACCCAGACGGTCTATCTGGCGCGCAAGGCGGGCACTCTACCGGGCACGAACACCGCATGACGTCCCTGCGTCCACGCGATATGACCGCCGCGCCGGGCTCCTGTCCTGTCTGCAGGGCGGCGGCGCCGCAGCATCTGATCCAGATCGACGGACGCGACTACTGGCACTGTCCGAAATGCGAAGCGCGCTTTCTCGATCCGGGCCAGCGCCTTTCGGCATCCGAGGAGCTCGCACATTACCGCACTCACCGGAACAGCGTCGACGATCCCGGCTATCGCAATTTCCTCTCCCGATTGTCGACGCCGCTGCTCGCCAGGTTGACGCCGGGGCAAAGCGGTCTCGATTATGGCTGCGGCCCCGGTCCGGCCCTCGCCGCCATGCTGAGCGAAGCCGGACACGAGATGGCGGTGTACGATCCGTTCTTCGCGCCTGACCGCGCCGTCCTCGATCGCACATATGATTTCATAACCTGCACCGAGACCGCCGAACATTTCCACAACCCCGCCGATGAATTCGACCGGCTTGGATGCCTACTGCGGCCCGGCGGCTGGATTGCCCTGATGACTTGTCTTCATACAGAAGAGACAAATTTTACCAAGTGGTACTACCGAAAAGATCCGACACATGTCGTTTTCTACGCGGCGCAAACCATGCGGCAAATCGCAATTGCACGCGGCTGGTCCTACGAATTTCCAGTCAGTAACGTGGTCCTCATGCGAAATTGCTGACACAGGGGAAGACTGTGTTGCACCGCGAAAATTACTCATCGTATAAATTAGGGTCTCGCCATCGCGCAATTTTGCGTTAGGCTGTGGGTCGGGCTTGCTCCGGCTGGCGGCGACAACGCCATGGCCGGGTATGCACAAAATCGGCCGCATAAAGAGGCCGAATGAGCAACATGGGAGGTTTTATGCAACTCTTTCGTTCTATGGCTCGTCTGGCGGGCCTTGTGCTGGCGGCCGTCATGGCCACGACATCATTCGCACAGGCTGAATATCCCGAACGTCCGATCACGCTGATCGTGCCCTGGGGCGCAGGTGGCGGCACGGACGCAACCGGCCGCATGATCGGCACGCTTCTGCAGAAGGAACTCGGCCAGCCGGTCAACGTCGTCAACCGCACGGGCGGCAGCGGCGTCGT
This sequence comes from Rhodomicrobiaceae bacterium, assembly GCA_050330195.1. Taxonomy (GTDB): domain Bacteria; phylum Pseudomonadota; class Alphaproteobacteria; order Rhizobiales; family Rhodomicrobiaceae; genus JAHQVI01. Next base: position 7,357 of record JBHJOB010000027.1, read on the forward strand.
CGGCCATTCCGCAATCGCGACGGCTGAGCCCGACGGCTACACGATCGGCGTCGTCACCGTGGAAATCGGCATGATGCACTGGGCGGGCCTCACCGAGCTTACCGGCGCGGACTATACGCCCATCGCGCTCTACAACGCCGACCCGGCCGGATTGCAGGTGCGGGCCGACTCGCCGTGGAAAACCGCGCAGGACCTGATCGACGCCGTGAAGGCCAATCCCGGCCAGCACAAGTCGTCAGGCACCGGACAGGGCGGCATCTGGCATCTCGCTCTCGCGGGTATGCTCAATAAGGCGGGCATCGATCCGAACGCCGCGCCGTGGGTGCCATCGGAAGGCGCCGCGCCCGGCCTGCAGGAACTGGCGGCCGGCGGCGTGGATATCGTGCCCTGCTCGGTCGTCGAGGCTTCGGCCCTGATGAGCGCGGGAAAAGTACGCTCGCTCGCGGTCATGTCGGAGGCGCAGATCGGCGCGTTCCCGGATGTGCCAACGCTCAAGGATGCCACCGGAATCGACTGGCAGATGGCCGCATGGCGCGGGATTGCAGCTCCGAAAGACCTGCCGGAAGACATCACCGCCAAGCTGACCGCCGCGATGGAGAAGGTCTACAATTCGTCTGAATTCACCGAGTTCATGAACGGGCGCGGCTTCGGCCTCGTCTGGAAGCCGGGTGCTGAATTCGCGGCGTGGATGACCGAAAGCGACACCAATCTCGGCGGCGTCATGAGAGCTGTCGGCATCGCGAAATAACCAGCTTTTATAGCGAGATCCGATAAAATGGGTACCATTTTTCGGAAGAATCGAGCTTGCAACAAACAGATGCAGATCAGGATTGTTTCCGTCAGAAATGATTCTGATCTAGGGCCGCGGACATGAGAACGGGGGCAACCGGCCTGCCCCCGTATCTTGCTGCGGTTTTCACGAGCCGCGAGTTCCGCTTCCTTCGGGTAAAAGGGCGCTGGTGTGATGGTCCGGAAGTTCGTCCCCAGTTTGCGGCGGGTCCATCACGAACTTCTGGATCTGAATCACACTAGTAGAATCAATAAGCTAGTGTCCCTTGAGATTCAGAAGTTCGCTACGGAACTTGCGGCTGACATGGATGCGAACTTCAGAATCGGGACACTAGCCATGCGATTCAATGATGCGGTGATCGGCGTGGCGCTGATCCTGTTCGCCCTTGCGATGATTGCCTATACGCAGACCTTTCCCGGCCTTCACGGACAGCAATTCGGGCCGGACCTGTTTCCCGTGGTCATCGGCGTAGGGCTGCTTGGCTGCGGCATCGTTCTCACGATCTCCGGCATTGCCAGCCGGCATTCCTCGCCGCTGGTCGATCTGGGCCAATGGGCCGGAAACCGCGCCGCCTGGATCAACCTGATCCTCGTGATCGCCGCGCTCGTCTTCTACATCCTCGCATCCCGCGCCCTCGGTTTCATCCCGACCTCGATGATCATTCTGGTGACGCTGCTTCTACGCTTCGGCGTGGGGCCATTCATGACTGTTGCCGTCGCCGCCGTCACGACCCTCGTCATTCACCAGATTTTCTCCGGCCTGCTTCTGGTGCCCCTGCCGTGGGGCATTCTTCAGCCGATAGCGTGGTAATCCATGGACATTACCATCAAAGCCTTCGCCCTGATCGCCGACCCTTACGTGCTGGGCGTGATGCTGCTTGCCGCGCTGTTCGGGCTGTTCGTCGGCGCGATCCCCGGCCTCACAGCAACGATGGCGACGGCATTGCTCGTTCCGTTCACCTTCTTCATGGACCCCGTGCCCGCAATTGCCGCCATCGTCACCACGGTCGCCATGGCGATCTTCGCGGGCGATATTCCCGGCGCGCTGCTCCGCATTCCCGGCACGCCGGCCTCGGCTGCCTATTGCGACGAAGCCTTCGCCATGACCCAGCGCGGCGAGGCGGAAAAGGCGCTCGGCGTCGGGCTGATCTGCGCCGCAATCGGCGGACTGTTCGGAACGGTCATCCTTGCCGCATCCGCTCCGGCACTGGCGGAGTTCGCCATTCAGTTCTCCACCTTCGAATATTTCTGGCTCGCCTGCCTTGGCCTCTCCTGCGCGGTGGTGATCTCCACCGGCTCGACGCTCAAGGGCCTCGTCTCGTTGCTGATCGGCCTGTTCATTTCCACCATCGGCATCGACGTGACGGCAGGCTATCCGCGTTTCACCTTCGGCAATGTCGAACTGATGGGCGGTGTCAGCTTCATCCCCGCCATGATCGGCATGTTCGCCGTGTCCGAAGTGCTGCGCTACGTCGCCTCGCGCCACGATCCGCTTCCCATTCCCAAGCAGATGATCGGCAATGTCTTTCGCGGCGTCGGCGCCATCCTGTCGCGCTACCGGCTGAACATGGTGCGCGGCGGCGTCATTGGCGGGGTCGTGGGAATCCTGCCCGGTGCGGGCGCTGACATCGCGGCCTGGATCGCCTATGCGGTGTCCAAGAAAAGCTCGAAAGAGCCGGAAAAATTCGGCAAGGGCCATGTCGAGGGGCTCGTCGATGCGGGCACGGCGAACAATGCCGGACTTGCGGGTGCGTGGGTGCCGGCCATCGTCTTCGGCATTCCGGGCGATTCGATCACGGCCATCGTCATCGGCGTGCTCTACATGAAGGGCATGAATCCCGGCCCGACGGTTTTTCTGAACAATCCGGAGCTGATCTACGCCGTCTTCATCGCCTTCTTCATCGCCAATCTGGCGCTCTTGCCGCTCGGCTTTGTCGCCATCAAGCTTGCGCGCCAGATCCTGCGCGTGCCGCGAGGCGTGCTGATGCCGGTCATCCTGATGTTCTGCATCGTCGGCTCGTTCGCGATCAATAACACCGTCTTCGGCGTGACCGTGATGCTGGTGCTGGGCGTGCTGGCCTATCTGATGGAGACGAACGGTTTCCCCGTCGCGCCGGCCATTCTCGGCATTGTGCTCGGCCAGATGCTTGAGCGCAATTTCGTCGCCTCGATGATCAAGGCTGATGGCGATCCGCTGGGCTTCTTCTCGCGGCCGATTGCGGCGACGCTTGGCATCGCGGTGATCGCGCTCTGGCTCTATGCGCTTTACGCGGCCCTTGCCAGATACAGGCGGCAGAGAATTATCAAGGCGGCGGAATGAGAGTCCGGATCAGTGCTCCAGCCCTTCGACCAGACCGTTGACGAAGGCTGGCAGATCGAGCGAACGGTGCCGCCGCAGCCGCTCGGCGGTAAGAATCGCCAGCAGTCTGCCCAGGCTGTGATCGAGATCCTCATTGACGACGACATAGTCATATTCCTGCCAATGCGCCATCTCCGAGGATGCGCTTGCCAGACGCTGCGCGACGACCTCCGGCGCATCCGACGCCCGCTTCTTCAGGCGGCTCTCAAGAACTGCGAGTGAGGGCGGCAGGATGAACACACGGACGACATCGTCCGGAGCGCTTGCCGCGAGTTGGCGGGTGCCCTGCCAGTCGATGTCGAACACCACGTCACGGCCCGCGGCGAGCGCGTCCTCGACCATGCCGCGCGGCGTGCCGTACAGATTGCCGAACACCTCCGCCCATTCCAGAAGTGCGCCCGCGTCCCGCTTGGCCTCGAACAGATCCCGGCTCATGAAGAAATAATGCTGACCATCGATTTCGCCGGGACGGGGCGCACGGGTCGTCGCGGAGATGGACAGCGCGCAACGGTCGCGCTCATGTTCGAGCAGCCGGCGCGTAAGCGTTGTCTTGCCGGCGCCTGAGGGAGACGACAGGATGAACATCAGACCGCGGCGGCGGCTGAGATCGATCCCCCTGCCCTGTGCGCCCGGCTCATTCGACATTCTGCACCTGCTCCCTGAACTGGTCGATGGCGCTTTTCAGGCGCAAGCCAATCCGCGTGATCTCCGCCGCATTCGATTTCGAGCACAGCGTATTGGCCTCGCGCTGAAATTCCTGCGCCAGAAACTCCAGCTTGCGGCCGATGGGCTCGCTCGATCCCAGCAGATCGCGCGCTGCCTCGACGTGAGCGTAAAGCCGTTTCAGCTCTTCCTCGATATCCGCCTTTGTCGCGATCAGCACCGCCTCCTGATGCAGTCGGGCCTCGTCGAAACCGGCGCTTTCCGACATCAGCCGCTGGATTTGCAGGCGCAGCCTTTCCGCGATGGCCTCCGCGGCGCGCTCCGGCGAGGCTTCGGCTTGCCGCGTCAGCGCCTCGATCTCGGCGATCTTTTCCGCAAGGATTGCTTGCAATCGCGCGCCTTCCGCCTGCCGGGCGTTCACGATTTCGCCGAGCGCCGCCTCAAAGCTTTCCAGAAGCGGAGCAGCGAGCGGTGACGGTGCGGGAGACTGTGCGTCCGGATCGGACTCCGCGATCTCGATAACGCCTTTCATGTTCAGGAGCGACACGAGAGGCGCGGGTTCCTGATGCCCCGTGAGATTGCGGGCTCTTTCCGCAATCTCGGCAAGCTTCAGGAGCAGCGTTTCGTTCAGTCGCAGATCGGGCGCGGCTTCCGGCGCTTTCAACGTCAGGCCGACGGTCACGCTGCCGCGCTTGATACGCTTGCCGATCGCGTCCCTGAGCCGCGTCTCGATCTCTTCCAGCCCTTGCGGAAGACGCAGGCGGATGTCCAGCCCGCGATTGTTGACGCTGCGGATTTCCCAGCTCCAGGCGGCGTCCTTCTCCTGACCGCCCGCCCGGCCAAACCCCGTCATACTGCTGACAGGCATCAAGATTCCTTCCGGTCGGCTTGCTTTGAATGGTTGTGCAAGGCCATGTTTGCCGTTGAACCGCAGGTTACATCAAGCGTTTTGATTCCAGAAACAGCCTTTTCCCTCGTATCATCCGCCTATTTTCTTGCATTTTCGTTTGGGTGGATGAAGCCTTCACTGCGCGTTATGAAGAGGCAAACGAAATCCGGCAAGTCAGGAGACATGAGCGTGGCGTATTCGCCTGCAAACGATCCGAGCGTCAGGCCTCAGCGCCAGCGCCAGAATGGTCCGCTCGACAAGATCTTCGTCCGCGATCTGGTCCTGCCATGTTTCGTCGGCATATTCGATGACGAAAAAGACAGCCGCCAGCGTGTGCGTTTCAATGTCGAGATGTCGATCTATCCCTCGCGGCGGCGCAATATTGGCGACGATGTGGACTCGGTGGTCAGCTATGACCGCATCGTCGAGGCGATCCACGCGGTGACGCGCGGGGGGCACATCAACCTTGTCGAAACGATCGCGGAACGGATTGCCGCGAAATGCCTGTCGCACCGGCGGGCGGCCAAGGTCCGCGTCGTTGTCGAAAAACTGGACCGGCTGGAAGGCGCCAGTCTTGGCGTCGAAATCGAGCGGCATAAATCGCCGCAGGGCTGATCAGCCAACACACCGGCGCACAACATGAAAGGGAGGCCGTCTCATGGCTGCCGAAAAGACCTATACACCCGATGACATCAAGGCCCGCCTCGCCCGCGACCTGCCGCAATGGAGCTTCGAGGACGGCCATATCAAGCGCACCTACAAAACGAAGAAATGGCCGGAAACGCTGATGTTCCTGAACGCCGTCGGTTATCTCGCCGAACAGGCGGATCATCATCCGGACCTGGCTGCATCCTACGCCTCGCTGGAGGTCAAACTTATGACGCACTCGGCCAGCGGCATCACGGACAAGGATTTCGATCTCGCCATCAAGATCGAGGCGCTTGCGCCCTGATAGATCAGCCTCGCCTTGCGACGCAATCCCTGCGAAGGCGGGGATCTGAAACGAGCCGCAACGAGATCCCCGCATTCGCGGGAATTGCGACATGGCGTGGCGCCTCATCCTGCCTTGAGCTGGTCGATCGACGGCGGGACGTAGCTGGCAAGCGGCGGCGCCACGAGCGGATGCCTCTTTTCCCGTGAGATGAAGGAATAGGCGACCGGCACGAGGAACATCGAAATCAGCGTGCCGAGCGCCATGCCGCAGATGATAACAATGCCGATCTGCGCGCGGCTGACCGCGCCGGGACCGCTGGCGAGTAGTAGCGGCGCCGCCCCGGCAATCGCGGCCGCCGTGGTCATCAGGATCGGGCGGAACCGCGCTTCGGCGGCATCGAGCAGGCCGTCGTGAAAACCCATACCGTCATCGCGGCGCTGGTTGGCGAACTCGGTGATCAGGATGCCGTGTTTCGCGATCATGCCGACAAGCGTGACCAGCGCGATGGCCGTATAGGCGTTCAGCGTACCGCCGGAGAGCAGCAAGCCCGCCAACCCGCCGACAATCGCGAAAGGCGCGGCCATGAGGATGATCGCCGGATCGCGGAAACTTTCGAACTGCGCTGACAGGAACAGGAACACGATCAGCAGCGCCAGCCCGAAAACCAGCTCGGAGGACTTCTGCGCCGCCGCCGCTTCCTCCTGCGCGCCACCGATGGAAACAGACATGCCGGCGGGAAGCCCGGCCCGGATCATCGCCTCCAGCGCGGCCGTGGCTCCCGCGATATCGCGGCCTGCGGCGGGCATCGCGGTTAGCTTGACGGCGCGCTCCTGGTCGTAGCGTCCGAGTGAAAGCGCCCCGATCGCGCGCTTCACGCCGACCAGCGAGGATAGCGGCGCCATCTCCTTGCTTGCCGTGCGCAGATAGATGTGGTCGAGGCTTTCAACGCCGTGTAACTCCTTCCGGTCCATGCGGACGATCACGGGATAGAGCGCGGCTTTCCAGTTGAAATCGGTGGCGCGCGCGCCAGTGAGCATGGACGCCAGCGTCGACGAGATCGTGGCAGGATCGACGCCGATGCGCTGGGCGGCCGGACGGTCGATGGTCAGGTCGAGCCTGGGCGCGCCGAAATCGAGATCGAGCGAGCCTGCGGAGATGATGCCCCGCGTCTGGCCTTTGGTCTTCATGCGATCGGCGAAGAGGTAGAGATCCTCGTAGGAGCCGCTGGTCTTGATCACCAGTTCGACGGGAAGCCCCGAGCCGCCGCCGAGCGGGGGTTGCGGAAAGGCGGCGGCGTTGATGTCGCTCAGTCCGGACAGTTCGGCGTTCAGGGCGACGCGGATCTCGCTGGCGCTGCGTTTGCGCTCGTCCCACGGCTTGAGCATGAGAATGGCAAGACCCGAATTGGACGATTGCTGACCGATGATCACCAGCGAATGCAGCCCTTCCGGCACGCGGTCGAGGATCTGCTCGACCGGGCGGCTCAGCTCGATCATCTTCTCAAGCGGCGTGCCCGGATCGGCGGAAAGCTGGGCCATGACATAGCCCTGATCCTCCTCCGGGGCCAACTCGAACTGCAACGACAGGACCGGCGCGATAATGGCGGCGGCCAGAAGGAGAAGCACGCCAGCCGCAATCAGCCGGTAATGAAGCACATGGGTCAACATCCTGCGATAGCACCGGCTCGCTCGGTCGAGCGAGCGATGCACGAAGCGCTGCAGCCACGAACCCTCGCCGGCCCGCAGCAGCCGCGAGCACATCATCGGCGAGAGCGTGCGCGACACGAAGCCGGAGACCAGCACGGCGATGGCCAGCGTAAAGCCGAATTCGCGGAACAGATGCCCGACCTTGCCGCTCATGAAGCCTATGGGGAGGTAGATCGCGGCCAGCGTCAGCGTCGTCGCGATCACCGCCATCGACACTTCGCGGCTGCCGATGAAGGCGGCATGGACGGGTGTGCGGCCTTCCGCGATGTGGCGCTCGACATTCTCCACATCGACGATGGCGTCGTCGACGACGAGGCCGACAGCGAGCACGATGGCGAGCAGCGTGAACGTGTTGAGCGAAAAGCCGAGCGGCATCAGGAAGGCAAGCCCGCCGATCAGCGAGATCGGGATCGTGACCATGACGATGATTGCCGAGCGCATGTTGCCGAGGAATATCAAGGCCGTCGCGATCACCAGCAGCACGGCGATAATGATCGTCTCGAAGACTTCCTCGATGCCTTTCTGGATGAAGACCGTCGTGTCGAAAATCACCTCAAGCCGCGCGCCTTCCGGCATCGACGCCTGCAATTTCGGCAGCAGGGCGCGCACATCGCTGGCGATGTCGAGCGGATTGGCTTTCGGCCGGGCGGTAATCGCGAGGGCGAGCCCCGGCGCGCCGTCCACGAAGATCGCGTTGACCTCCTCCTCCGGCCCGATGCGCACGCGGCCGACATCGCCGATGCGGACGGTGTAGCCGTCACGATTGACGATGCCGGAGTCCTCGAATTCGGCGGCGTCGGCAAGGGCGGCATGAGTGACGATAGTGGTCGTCTTGCTGTCCACCTCGATCTCGCCGGAGGGCGCGGAGCTGTTATGGGTGTCGATCGCGGTCACGATATCGGCGACCGTCAGCCCTTCCGCCGCCAGCCGGGTCGGATCGAGTTCGACGATCATCGCATATTTGCGCTCGCCGAGCAGATCGACGGCCGCAACACCGCTGACCTTCGTCAGTTCGGGTCGGAGGCTGTTGCGGGCAAGGTCGGTCAGTTCCAGCGTGCTCCGGTGCGGATCGCGGATGCCGAGATAGAGGATCGGACTGTCATTGGCGCTGGCGAGTGTGACAACGGGCGCTTTCGCGCCTTCGGGAAGCTGCGGCAGAAGCGCTTGCGCTTTCGTTCCAACCTCATTGCCGGCCTGGATCGGATCGACATCGCCCTGAAAGGTTATCGAGACGATGCTTTCGCCGACAACGCTCGTCGAGGAAATCGTCTTGATGCCGGCAATCGTGGCAACGGCGTCCTCCAGCGGCGCGCTGACCTGCGCCTCGATCTGGCTGGCGGACGCGCCCGGCAAGGCGGTGACGACGGTGACGGCCGCTTCGTCGAAAGCCGGGAACTGGCGAAGCGGCAGCGTCATCAGCGCGATGACGCCCGCCGTCACCAGCAGCAGGCTGAGCACGATGGAGAAGACCGGGCGGCGGATGCAGATATCGGAGATGCTCATTGCCCGCTCAGACCTCGCCCGCGCTGTTGCGGACGCTGACAGTCATATTGTCCCGGATGAGTTTTTGTCCGCGCACCACGACCAGCGCGCCCTCGTCGATGCCGGAGGCGATTTCCACCTTGCCGTCCTGCCGCTCACCGGCTTCGACCTTGCGTTCATGGGCTTTTTCGCCCTCGACCACGAAGACATATGTGCCGCTCAACCGCTCGACCAGCGCCGCCTGCGGAACCAGCACCACATTCCTCTTCTCGCCGAGATTCAACCGAACGTGCACGAACAGCCCCGGAGCAAAGCGGCGATCGACATTCTCGACCACGCCCGCTACGGCGAGGCTGCGGCTCGCCGGGCTGATGTCGGGCGCAATGTAGGAAACACGGCCTTCCGCCTTGAGGGAAGGGTCGCCATCGGCACGGATTTCGAAGCTCTGTCCGGCCTTGGCCTGCGACCAGAGCCGCTCGGGAATCCGGAACTCGGCGCGCAGCCGGCTTTCATCGTAGATCTGCCCGAGCGGCTTGCCCGCCGTCACGAGCGCGCCGGCCGGATAAGCAATCCGTGTGATCCGGCCATCGAAGGGCGCGCGGATCGTATAATGCCGGCGCTCGGCCTGTTTCAGCGCCAGATCGGTTTCCGCGACCGCCAGCTTGACCTTGACGTCTTCAAGCGCGAGCGCGGTCGACGTGCCGCGTTCGACCAGCGTGGAAACCCGGGCCAAATCCGCCTTCGCGGCATCGAGCCGCGCCGTTGACGCTTTCAGCTCGGCTTCGGCAACGGCGGCATCCAGCTCGATCAGTATCTCGCCCGCCCGCACCGATGCGCCATCCGCGGCGACGACAGTCTCGACCTGTCCATCCGTCTGCGTTGCAATATCGGCCGATCTCGCCGCGGCAAGTTCGCCATAGCTGGAAAAGGACTGCTCCAGCGACCCGCGGACCGCTCTTGCCACGTGGACTTCCGGTGCGGTCTCCGCAGTCGCGCTCGGTGCAGATTCATCCGCATCCGCCCTGCCGCCCGAAAGGTGATGAATTGCAAGACCGCTCGCGAGCAGACCGGCAAACAAGGCGTAGCCCAGACTTGATCGCATCGGCTTTTTTGCTCCATGTCCGGAGGACTTCAATGAAAAGTTCCGGAGGACTTTGATGAAAAGGCTGATTTCGCAGCTTGATGCAGGACAATCGGATCGAAAGTAGACGCAAAGTATAAATCTTGTTTTGCGTCAGACGGTAAACGTCGAAGGTCAATCTTCACTTTGGCTAACAAAATCTTCAAGCAACGATTACAGAGCAGATGAGCAACTTAAACCGATCTTTATGCGGAAGCGCGATTGTGCCTCCAGCCCGCCATATCCGGCCTTCGCCCAAGGGGGCAAGGGTTCGGCATCTGGCGGGCTTCCGCTTCGTTTTGTTCATGTAACCACCAAGGGCGCAGGCCGTATGCATTGGCGGGCCCTTCCGAATATTGAAAGAAGTGAGGATCTATGACGAAGACTCGCCTTCTCCTCGGCGCATCGCTCATCGCTTTCGCAATCGGCAGCATTTCGACCGTCCAGGCCGGGTTTGACCGCGCGAACGACTACACGTCCAATCTCGGCAACAACGCCAATGCAGGCGCCTATTACAATCCCTATCTCGGCGGACAAAATCAGCCCGCTCCGCAGCAGCAGCAACGGCAGCAGACACAGGCGAATGTGCAGCCGGGCGGCTACAGCCTGTTCGGACCCTCGCCTTTTGGCGGTTTCAACATTGGCCCGTTCAGCGCCCATTCGCCCTTCGGCGGTTTCAACATCGGCCCGTTCAGCGCATCCTCGCCCTTCGGCGGCTTTAACATCGGCCCGTTCGGCGCACACACGCCCTTCGGCGGCTTCAATATCGGTCCGTTTGGCGCGCACACGCCTTTTGGCGGTTTCAACATCGGACCCTTCAGCGCCTCTTCGCCATTCGGTGGGTTCAATATCAGCGGTCACATTCCAATCGTTTGCGTTACCGCGCCATGTCCCGGCGGCTTTAACCTAGGACCAATAAGCGCGTCCTCGCCATGGGGCGGCTTTAACATCGGCCCATTCGGGGCACACACACCTTTTGGCGGCTTCAACCTTGGCCCGATCGGCGCATCCTCACCGTGGGGCGGGTTCAACATCGGGCCATTCGGCGCGCACACACCATTTGGCGGTTTTAACCTCGGCCCGATCAGCGCATCTTCCCCATGGGGTGGTTTCAATATCGGGCCATTCAGCGCGCATTCGCCCTTCGGCGGCTTTAACCTCGGCCCGCTGAGCGCATCCTCACCGTGGGCCGGGTTCAACATCGGTCCGGTGAGTGCATCCTCCCCCTGGGGCGGCTTCGGCATTCTTCCATTCCCGGTGCCAATGCCCTACCCGCTTCCCGGCGGCGGCTTCAATCTCGGCCAGATGCCGCAAGGCGGCTACGCCCCGCAGCCTTCCGGCGTGGGTGGCATGGGTCAGCAGGCGCAGCCGGTATCCTGCTCGATCAATGAAGTGCCCGCTCTGACGCGCAGCGTTTCCGATTGCGAGAAAGCCGGCGGCCAGACGGTCGCCGCGAACACCCGCTAAAAAGCGGCGATTCGCCTCAAGAACAGCGGTCGGCCGAAGGGCTGGCCGCTTTGATCAGATCCAGCAGCCCGCTCGTGCACGGACGCATCAGCAGACTTCATGCCCGCCGTGCACAAGCCTTTTGTTCCGCATCGACTTTCCACACCGTGGCTTGACACCTCGCCTTTGGATCGATGCACCAGATTGAGGCAAATACAATGATCAAACTGGCCTGGTTCGCCATGACGGCCGCGATGTTCGGCGTCCTCGTTACCGCGGCGGTCAACACCGTATCTCCCGCTTCTGCCGTCGACCAGAAACCACAGGCGGCTGCCGAGTTGCGCCCCGACAACAAGCCGGCTCCGGCCGCTCCGAAGGCGGCCAGCCCCGTTTCCCGGACACCGGCTCCTGCACTGGCACTGGCAAGCGCGCAGCCGGCGCCGAGCGCGGCTGTCCCGGCAAAGCACGCAGCTTCAGCGCCGGCCGAACCTGAATTGCGTCTCGCAGCCAACACGGAGCCGGCGGTCGAGGAAAAGCCTGCCGCGCAAGCTGAGGAAAAAAAGGCTACAGCCGCCGCGGAGAAGACCACCCATCTTTTCGCCATCGGCGTATGCCCGCCCTGGAAGAAGGCCGACAACGACGAAGAGCTGACCAAAAAGTGGGCCGCAAGCTGCCGGAACGACGTCAACGTCATCACCGATGCGTTGCGCAAAGCCATGACGATCGGCGACGCCAACACCACCAGGCTGATCGATGCCGACGCCACCTATGAAGCGGTCATCTCGGGCATGCGGAAGCTCGCGCAGGATGCAAGACGCGAAGATCGGGTCGTGATCTACTTGAACACCCATGGCGGCGAATTTGACGCCATCTACCGTGGTTACGTCACGAAAGACGAAGTCTTCGCCTTCTATTCGGAAAGCGAACCGACGAATTTCCAGCAGGCAACGATCAACGGCCCCTGGATGACCGCACGGGCGTTCCGCGACCTTGTTGACGGCATCAAGGCCGAGGAAATCGTGCTCATCGTGGAATCCTGTCATTCCGCCGCAAGCTATGATGATTTCCGCTACGATCTGGGCGGACGCTACCGCGACGGGTGGAAGGGCCGTGAAGCGATCATCTACAGTGCGGGAGGCGACCAGATCGCGAATTTCGTCGAGGACAACGACAAGGCGCTGTTCACGAGCACATTCGCCGATGTTCTTGCCAGCCAGCAGCACAAGACGCTTGGCGACGCCTTTCAGGCTGCCCGGATCGACACGCACCGCGACATTCGCAAGCGCTGCCTGACAGGTCCATATGCTGACCAGATGCAGCTCAATCACGAGGCTTATCTGACTTATTGCACCCAGGAGCCGGCGGCGTTCGACCCTTACGGGCTTCTCGACGACATCGAGCTGGAAAAGCGCACCGAAAGCGCCATGCTGAGCGATTGATGTGATAACGGCACGCCCCGAGCGGTCACCACCCGGTTCGGGGCGTGCCGGCGTCTACTGTCCGGCCGCCGTCATTCCCGCAGTGCCGTCCGCCTTGGCGTAAAGATCCTGATAGTTCTCGCGGATCTGCCGCTTGAGAACCTTGCCCGTCGCCGTATGCGGAAGCTGATCGACGAAAATGACCTCATCGGGCAGCCACCACTTCACGACGCGCTCCGCCAGGAAGGCCAGAATGTCGTCCTTGCTCGGCGATGCGCCTTCCTTCGGCACGACGACCAGCAGCGGACGCTCGGCCCATTGCGGATGCGGCAGACCGACCACGGCGCATTCGGCAATCGCCGGATGGCTCATGGCGACATTCTCTACATCCACCGAGCTGATCCACTCGCCGCCCGACTTGATGATGTCCTTGGCGCGGTCGACGATATTGACGAAGCCCTGCTCGTCGATCGTGGCCACGTCGCCCGTGTCGAACCAGCCATCGCGCCAGGCGGAGTTGTCTTCCTCCTTGTAGTAGCCGCTGGCGATCCAGGGGCCCCGCACGAGCAACCGGCCCGAAGTCTTGCCGTCATGCGGCAGCGGCGCACCGTCAGGCCCGGCAACACGCATCTGAACGCCGAAAACCGCCCTGCCCTGCTTGGTCTGAAGCTGATAGCGGTCCTCAAGCGGCAGGCTGTCCGTGTAGCGGCTCGGCGCGTTCGATGTGCCGAGCGGCGACATTTCGGTCATGCCCCAGGCATGGATCACGAAAACATCATGCTTTTCCTGGAACGCCTTGATCATCGAATGCGGAGCGGCCGAACCGCCGATTACGGCGCGCTTGACCGGCGTCAGCGTCAGATCTTCCTTCTCGCAATAATTGAGAAGGTTGAGCCATACGGTCGGGACGCCAAGCAGCAGCTCCACGCGCTCGCCGTCGATCAGTTCGTACAGCGATTTGCCGTCAAGCCCCGGTCCGGGCAGCACCAGCTTGGCGCCAGCCATGGCCGCCGAATAGGGAATACCCCAGGCGTTGACGTGGAACATCGGCACGACGGGAAGCAGCGCGTTTTGCGACGAGAGGCCGAGCGCACCCGGCGCGCATGAGGCAAGCGCGTGAAGCACGGTGGAACGGTGGCTGTAGAGCACGCCCTTCGGATTGCCCGTCGTGCCGGAGGTGTAGCACATCGAGGCGGCAAGATTTTCGTCGAATTCGGGCCATTCGAACTGATCGCTCTCATCGCCGATCAACTCCTCGTAGGAAACGATCGGGAGCGGCGTCTCCGGCATGGCGTCCTTCGGCCCCAGCACGATGATATGCTTGAGGGAAGTGAGCTGCGAATGCACGGCCGCGATCAGGGGCAGGAATGTCGGATCGACGAAGATCGCCACGTCCTCGGCGTGATTGAGGATGTAGACGATCTGGCCGGGATGGAGCCGCGGGTTCAGCGTATGCAGGATCGCGCCCATGCCGGAGACGGCGAAATAGATCTCGAAATGCCGGTGATTGTTCCAGGCGAGCGTCGCGACCCGGTCCTGCTGTTGGATGCCCAGCTTGTTCTTCATCGCGTTGGCGAGCTTGCGGCTGCGGCGCGCCGCGTCGCGATAGGTGTAGCGGTGAATTCCTCCTTCCGTCGAGCGGCTGACGATCTGGGAGTCGTGGTTGAAGGTTTCCGCGTGTTGCAGCACCGACGAAATCGTCAGCGGCACATTCATCATCATGCCGTCCATGTGGTCCTCTCCTTCGCTTCCTGCCCCGCCGGCTTTTGTCAGGCTGCCGACACTGTTCCTTTGCGCTTGCTGCGAGCTGCCCTGAGCTCCTACGCATTTTCACGGAACGTTAAATGTATCCCGTTGCCCGCCTTCTGCAAAGAATCGAGAGAACAAGATCGTGGGGCGCGCGATTTCCTCGCATCGCGGGGAATGGGAGGCGACGCATATCGTCCGCCGCGCCGGCCCTGACAGGGACGACCCGGCTATTTCAGTGCGTAGAACACCCAGAAGCGGTTGAGCAGAAAGGTCAGGACAGGTGTGAAGCCGACGAAGACGATGAGGGGCGTCCAGTCAGGCAGGGCCAGCGCGTTGACGAGGATGAGCACGGCCGTGGAGTTCACGGCAAGTCCGGAGAGCGAGACGGCGAGAAAGCGCCAGACGGCATGAGCGTTCCGCCCGCCCTTTTCCGCATCGCCGAAGGTCCAGTAGCGATGCCCGAGAAACGAGACGAAAAAGGCAATGGCGTAAGCAGCCAGATTTGCGAAAAACGGGGTAAACATGCTTGTGGAGATGAAATAATAATAGGCAACGGCAAGTGTTGCCGTCGCGCAAACGCCGACGAGGCCGAAACGCGCAAGCTGGAACAGCAGATGCCGGGCAGCAAGGCTTAGAGCTTCCCAAGCCTGATTTCCGCGGCTTACGGGCGGAAAACTTGAAATGGCCGTCTCCCTCAATTCGCGTTGCCGGTACGCGTCAACTGATTGCGATATCTTCAGCGTTCTTTCAATAGCGGGCGCAACCTTATCCCGCCCATCATGAATGTAGGCTTTTGATTCTGAAATCAATTGCAGATCCTGCCTTTGCGCCAAAGCCCCGGACCATGCCAGACCTTTTTGGCGCCGGTCCTTGTCTTTGCCAACTTATGACGCTACGACCCTCCATTCCGGTTCAGAGACGGCCTCGGCGGCCGCACCTGTTCCGGTGTCTGTTTGGGTAAGCGTCAAGCGCAAGAATTGCCGGTTCAGCCGGTTCAATCGCGCCGATGGGGGAATGGGAAATGGTGGATATCGACAGGTCGAGCCTCGATGAGGCCAGCCGGGGTCCTGCGCGCACGGGGTTTCTCCGGTCGATAGGGGGACCGCAATTCATTGTCGCGCAAATGTTCACGATCGCCGCAACGGTGCTCGGCGTCTATCTGGCCGGCTATGTCGGCTTTCAGCGAACGCTGGAGTATGACCGGCTGGTCAAGGCGCAGCAGCAGGCCGAATTGCTGCAGGCGATGCACTCCGAGTTGAAGGACAACACGACGCGAATGCGCGAATTCGCGACAAAGCTCGACCCGACGGGGGCCAAGGCCACCTACTCGTGGCCGGCCTTGCGGCTGTACGTCTGGACGGCGGCCGGAAGATCACAGGCGGTGTTCGAGACCCCGCCCCAGACGCTGACGGGGATGCAGGCCTTCTACGCTGAGATGGGCAACATGCTGGGCAACACCCAGGCTCACGAGTGGTTCCGGCGCTCGACCGGCACATTCGCATTCGAGCGGAACACCTTCAAGACGCGCTTCGAGGAGCAGATCGGCTTTTCCGAAGAAACGCTCCTGCCGACGATCGAGCGCGCAGCGGCGGATGCGGCGCAACGCGCGGCGGACTATGCGGGCGGAGCTTAGAGCAGAATCCGGCCACGAAAACGCGGCCTTCCACGCCGGAGGGCCGCGTTTTGCTTTTCGCCCCGAGACACTCGAAGATATTCGGTAAAATCTTCGCCGCGGCAATGACTTTAATGAAACGTGTTCCTCCTAAAATCGCTGCTTGCGAGCGGAGGGTGCTTTCGCATGAAAGGCATTATATTTACCGAATTTCTTGATTTCATCGAAGCCGAACACGGCTACGAAACGGTCGATGCGATTCTCCAGCGCGCAGCGCCTCCCTCGAACGGGGCCTATACGGCGGTCGGAAATTACAGCTTTTCCGAAATGGCGGCGCTTACATCGGAGCTTGCCAAGCTGCACGGCAAAGCCGAACAAAGCATCCTGCGTGCATTTGGCCGCCACCTCTTCGGACAATATTACAAGATATACCCGCTCTTTTTTCAGGATTACACGGACCCGCTCGATTTCCTGCAATCCATCGAGGGCAAGATCCATACCGAAGTTCTCAAGCTCTACCCTGACGCCAGACTGCCTCATATGAAAACGGAGCGAATCGGGCAGGACGAGGTCGTGCTGAGCTATCGCTCCGACCGCCCGCTTGGCGAACTCTGTCTCGGGATCATCGAGGGGTGCGGCGTCCATTTCGGCGTCGAGTTGCTGGTTGAGGCCAAACCGGTTTCGGATGGGCTCGACATCCATATTCGCCGCGTCGACCCCCGTACGCCCCGCGCTGCAACAGAGATCGAAGCGGTCCAGTGAGCGATTCCGAAGCCATTCTCCGCAGACGCGTTCAGCGCGAGCGTTCCGGACGCCATGCCGCCGAGAGGCTGCTGGAGGAGAAGAGTCTTGAGCTTTACGAGATCAACCAGGGTCTGCGCAACTGGACGGCAATGCTTGAGGAGATCGTCAAGGAGCGCACCTCCGAGCTCACCAAGGCGCTCGACGAAACGCGTCAGGCCAAGTCCCAGATCGAGCACCAGGCGCTCCACGATCCGCTGACCGGGCTCGCCAATCGCCGGTTTCTGACCCAGATTCTGAAGGATCTGGGGAAGCACAAGGACAAGGATGGCGGGTTCGCGATCTTTCACATCGATCTCGACCGCTTCAAGCAGATCAACGACACGCGCGGCCACGCGGCAGGCGACTATGTCATTGCTCACGCAGCCGCAGTGCTGAAGTCCCTCGTCCGCACCGACGACTTCGTTGCAAGAATTGGCGGCGACGAGTTCGTCATCGTGGCGAAATCGGACGGCGATACGCAGGCCCTCGCCGCCCTCGCGAACCGGATCACCATCGAACTGGCCAAACCGGTGCTGTACAAGAACAGCTATTGCCGCTTCGGCTCCAGCATCGGCATCGCCTATTCGGACTCACGGACGATCGAGCCGGAAAACCTGCTGGTGAACGCCGACATCGCTCTCTACCGGGCAAAGAACAGCGGGCGCGGGCGCTATGCGTTCTATTCGGGCAATCTGCAGAAAGAAATCATCGAGAAGCAGCACATCGCCGATGATATACTGAACGGCCTCGACAAGAACGAGTTCTTTCCCGTCTACCAGCCGCAGTTCGACGCGACGACCTACGAAATCGTCGGCGTGGAAACGCTGGTGCGCTGGAACCATGCCGAGCGGGGCATTCTCGCGCCGTCCCAGTTCCTCAAGATCGCCGAAGACATCAAGGCCATCAACCGCATCGACAGCGTCATTCTGGAACGGGCGCTGACGGACATTCTCAGCTTCCGGCAGTCCGATGTGATCGTGCCGAAACTGTCTGTGAACATCTCCCTGCGGCGATTGTGCGATCCGGGGCTCATCGAGAATCTGGAGCGCTGGAACCTGCCCGAAGGACTCGTCGTGTTCGAACTGGTGGAGTCGATCTTTCTCGATGACAGCGATTCCGACATGGCGATCAATCGCGCCGTGGAAAGCCTGAAACGGCTCGGCATCGATATCGAGATCGACGATTTCGGCACGGGACACGCCTCCATCATCGGCCTGCTGCGAATTCGCCCGGCGCGGCTGAAGATCGACCAGCAGCTCGTCAAGCCCATCGTGCGGTCGCGCAAGCAGCGACGGCTCGTCCAGTCCATCATCGAAATGGGCAGGGCGCTCGGCATCGGGATTACCGCTGAAGGCGTGGAATCGATGGAGCACGCGGAAATCCTGCGCGATCTGGGCTGCGATGTGCTTCAGGGGTTCGCGCTAGCCGTGCCGATGACGGCGCCGAGGCTCTTTCACTTCATCAAGACGGGCGGATACCGCACCCGGCAGGACGCGCGCGCGACCGAGGCTCGCAAGGCCGCGCAGAGCACCCCGTCCGCTGAGTCCGCGTAAAGCCCGCGCCCGCCGCCAGCACCTCAGCCGCGAACCGGGGCAGCCGCCGAACTATCGGCCTCATCGAGCACCGACGCCAGCCAACGCCGCAATAGGGAACCGCGCCTTGAATGAAATGATCGCGTCCGCCAAGGGTCCGGCCACCTCGCCCCTCGCGGGAACAGCAACGCGCGCTTTGCGTTGAACATCGCAAACGCTTCCCAATGGGTGACATCATGGCTCAAGACACCGACAAGACGCAGATCCGCCGCACCGTCGAGGAACAGCGGCAAATTCAGGACGAGATCGACCGGATCGACGCGAAAGCATCAAGTGATGATGGAGAAGCTGCGGCCATGCAGGCCGGACAGCGGGCCTACCCTGACCGGTTCGGCAAGCAGCACCAGCAGAAGCCGGGCAAGGAAAATGAGCTTGAGCCCGCCCCCATGTACGAAGCCCCCGAATACAAGGGATCTGAGAAGCTCGCCGGGATGAGCGCCATCGTCACCGGAGGCGACTCAGGCATCGGACGCGCCGTTGCGGTGCTCTTCGCCCGGGAAGGCGCGGATGTGGCGGTTCTCTATCTGAGCGAGGACGAGGATGCGGAGATGACCAAGCGCGCCGTCGAACAGGAAGGCCGGCGGTGCATCCTGATTCCCGGCGACGTTCGTGAGCGCAGTTTCTGCGAAGCGGCCGTCCAGCAGACGGTCGATACGTTCGGCCGGCTGGATATTCTCGTGAACAACGCCGCGTTTCAGGAACATGCGGACGATATTCTCGATCTGTCGGACGCCCATTTCGATCAGACGATCAGGACCAATCTCTACGGCTATTTCTACATGGCGCGCGCCTCGATCCCGCACATGAAGCCGGGCAGCTCCATCCTCAACACCGGATCGGTGACCGGCATCACGGGCAGCGGCGAATTGCTGGACTACTCGATGACCAAGGGCGGCATCCACGCCTTCACCCGCTCGCTGGCCTCCCATCTGATCCCGCGTGGCATCAGGGTCAACGCGGTAGCGCCGGGGCCGGTGTGGACGCCGCTCAATCCGGCCGACCGTCCGGCGGATCATGTCGAAAGCTTCGGCTCCGGCACGCCCATGGGCCGCGCGGCGCAACCGGAAGAGATCGCGCCAGCCTACGTGTTTCTCGCAAGCCCGATCTGCGCAAGTTACATCACCGGTGAAATCCTGCCGATCGTGGGCGGATACTGAAAGCCGCGCGAGCCATCCCGAAGGAGAGCCGGTGGAACCTCCACCGTGCCTGCCGCGTTTTTCAAAGGAAACGCAAGGAAAGCGATCATGAGCAACAATGACTATTATCGGGGTGAGGCCGACAAGGAGCAGGTGACCGTTCCCGAAAAGCGGGCAAAGCAGGGTGGTTTCCGGCGGGTAACCTTATGGATCATGATCGTATCGCTCATTCTGGCGACGATCGTGGGTTATGGGCTGCTTTCCACCACCGAAGAATATACGGCGGATGAGCCCGCGCCGCTGGAAAGCGCCCCGGAAAATCAGGCGCCTCCAATCGTTCCGGGCGAATCCACTAACTAGCGGCCGAACCTGGAACCTTCGAAATCCAGTCCCCCAAACGAAAATGCGCCGGGAAACTCGCCTTCCCGGCGCATTTTCGTGTCGTCGCTTCAATTCGGTTCACGTTCTCAGGCCGGACCGCCATTGGAGCAACTCGATCACGAAACCGGTCATTTCGGCAAGATCTACGGGTTTGGTCAATCTCCGACAGCCTGCCCATTCAAGCCGTGAAAAGACACTGTCCGGATACCCCGTCTGGATGATGAAAGGCGTGCCATGCTGGACGAGCGCTTCCGCAAAGGACGTCGCATTGCGGTTGCCGACCCTCAGATCGAGAATGACCGCATCGCAGACATTTTCAGCAAAAAGCTGGCGAGCGTCGTCCAGAGTGCTGGCCGGACCGAGGATGCGCGCGCCTTGCTCTTGAAGAGATGCGGAAATCTCCAGTGCCTGAAAGGCGTCGTCCTCAACAATCAGGATGCAGGCGCCCGAGAGAGGACTTCCTCCATCGGAAATCGTGATTGAGGGCTTCATACTATCGCTATTCTCTGTGAACAGACCTGAATTATCACGCTGCGGCAAACGGTTGAGCCGGTCTGTGCAGACCTGGTGGCCATAATCGGTAACGTGTCAGCTGATGCGGGGTTCCGCGCGGGACGGCAAAGAACCGCATCGGCGGCGGAACCGGCGCGTGACGGGCCGGTTACGTTCCTGCGGGACGGGGCGGCAGCAGGGGCTTCCGGCCGCGCGTCACAACATACACGCACATAGAAGAAGGGGGTTGGGGTGAGTACACAAGCCAAGAGCGAGGCTGCCCGCGACAAGTCATTTGCCCAGCGCGCACTGATCGCAAGTCTGATTTTCGTTGGCGTGCTGGCGGCTGCGGGTCTGATCTGGCTGACCGCCTATTACATGCTGATCTTTTTTGCCGGCATTCTTCTGGCGATCCTGCTCGACGCCATTTCGACGGGAATTGGCATGCTCGTCCCTTTGCCCCGGACCGCAAGGGTCATGATTGCGGCCCTTATCGTCGCGAGCGCGTTTGCGGCAATCGGCTTTGTCATTCCCGGCATCATCGAGCAGGCCCCGCAATTCGCCAAGTTCATTGAACAGTGGGTCGAATGGATTCGGAGCAGCGTGGCTGACTGGGAGCCGGTCCAGGAGACATTGGAGAATGGCGAGCCCGGCAGGCTCATGCAGTTCCTGCCGGACCCGGCCGGATTGCTCGGAGGGGCGGCGCAGATCGTGGGCAGCGCGCTTGGCCTTGTAACGGGCGCCGTGCTCATCGTGGTCTTCGGACTTTATCTGGCGATACAGCCGGAGCGCTACTATCAGGGCGTTCTGAGCGCTGTTTCTCCCGACATGCGCCGCAAGCTGAAAGACACCAGCGAGGACGCCAATATCGTCCTGCGGCGCTGGCTTGTCGGCCAGATCGCGATGATGCTGTTCATCGGCGTCAGCAGCTATATCGTGCTCACCCTGATCGGAGTGCCGCTCGCACTGATGCTCAGTTTCATTGCCGGGTTGACGGCGTTCATTCCCTATATCGGCCCGTTGATCGGCGGGGGCGCGATGATCCTCGTGGCAACGACGCAGGATGTGCGCCTCGGCCTTATCGTCATCGTCTTTTATCTGGTCCTGCAAACCGTGGAGAGCTATCTGCTCACGCCCATGATCCAGTCGCGAGCGATTTTCATCCCCCCTGCTCTCGTCATTCTCGCTCAGGTCGTTTTCGGCGTTCTCTTCGGCGTGCTCGGCATTGCGCTGGCGACGCCATTGGCCGCCGTCATCGCCGTCATCGTCAGCCGGTTCTATTTTCATGTGCCGCTGGAAGACAGGCAAGGCGAGGCCTGACATCAAAAAGCCCGTGGCGCGAAGCCACGGGCTGATCGAACGCCGCTTGAGCGTCTGCTTCATGAAGCATCAGCTATCGACGCTATTCGTCTCGTAATACTCGTCGTTCTGGGACAACCAGCTCTCGTCCGCCATCCAGTTATTGTCGTTCTGGACACGCGGCGCGTTTTCAAGCTGTGCCTGGCTCATCGGAACGAAAAACGTCAGGTTGTTCATGTCCCTGACATTCGTCTGGGTCTTCAGCCTGCTGTACGGGATCGCCACGCGGTCTTCACCCAGACCAAGGAAACCGCCAAAGGCGACGACGGCATGAGACGGCTGGCCTTCATTGTTCAGGATGATGTTGTCGATCTCGCCGAGAACCTCGCCATTGGCGCCGCGAACGTCGGAATCGATCATGGTGTCGACCGTCAGACGCCCCTGAAACTCGGTCACAGGGGTGGCATTGGCCACCATCTGCCTGTAGTCGACGGGCTCGACTGACGCAGTGGTGCCCGTGGCCTCAGGCTGATTGCCCGCAGCCGGCATGCGGCCGCGATTGTCACGGATTTCCTCGATTGCCGACAAGACCTGCTGACAGGCGTCTTCCTTGCCATAGGTGTTCAGGATCATTGCGGAATTGCGAAGCTGACGCAGGTCGCGGCGCGCGTTCCCCTGAACCGCGTCGTCCTGCTGCGTGTAACCCGTAGCCTTGCCGATATTGCACTCGGCCATCGCAGGCGAGACACCGGCCATGAGGGCCACAAGTGCTGTCGATGTGAGAAGTGTTTTCATGATGAACCCCTTCTTTCTTCTGGATTTTCAGGTCGCGGAGAGTCTTCTCCGCGTCGCGCCATTTCCGCTCCGCCGCAATGGGCAAGCCGGTCAATGCGCTCTGTTGGGGGAATGGATGAGTACGCAGGGAGTTCCGAGATTTTTTGGCGCTTTGGACCCGCTCTCCCTCAATGACGCGGTGACGCGCTCCAAGTCCTCGGCCGGTATTTTCACCCAGCATCGGCCCTTCTTGTTGCTCCAGCTTCGCTCTTTGCACCCTACGGGAACCCCAAGGCTCGACCGCGCGTTATCCGTGCCACATAAGCAAGAAGGAGAACAAATATGCCTGACTCGACAGTACATCCGAACCGTATGCTGATTTCCAGCAATGATGTCGAAGGCGTCAAGGTTTACGGTATCGACCGGGAGCATGTCGGTGAAATCGACCATCTGATGATCGACAAGATGTCCGGACGCGTGACTTACGCCGTCATGAGCTTTGGCGGCTTTCTCGGCCTCGGCCACAGCCACTATCCAATCCCGTGGCAGGCGCTGAAGTATGACCGCGAACTGGAAGGGTTCGTTACCGGCATCACGGAAAACGCCTTGAAGGACGCTCCAGAGTTCACCGACGACAGCTGGGACGACCGCCGCTGGGAAGAACGGCTTCATCAGCATTATGGCGCCCCGCCCTACTGGGCCTGACGTCTTCCAACACTAAAGGGGGCCCAGCGCCCCCTTTTCTCGCCCTGGCAGGAACCATCGTCATCCCGGCACGTTCGGAATATGTCAGCCAACAATGGGAGGACACTATGGGTAATCTGCTTTATTGGGCCGTTGTTTTTCTGATCGTCGCCATTGTCGCCGCATTTTTCGGCTTCGGCGGCATTGCGGGGACGGCAAGTTCCGCCGCGTCGCTTCTGTTTTGGATCGCCATCATTCTGTTCGTGGTTTCGCTGATCGCTGGTCTGGTAAGACGTGGCTGACGACAAGGCGGCAAATTCGAGCCGGCGCGGAATTGCCAAATGGCTATTCGCCATCGGCAGCATTTTCGTCGCCGGCTACCTGACCGGGCACGGCGTGCAAAAGCCGCGCGGCCGCGTTGCGCGTTTCGCGGACGGCCTGGTGAGACGCCTGCTTTTCCAGTCCAAGAAGGAAAGTTCCGAGACGGTAGAGCTGTCGGCCAACGAACTGGTCAGGCACGTGATGTCGGCTGTCTACTCACGCTTCATGGAACACAACATAATGAGCGTGGCCGCGGCCAGCGCATTCTTCATCGTTCTGGCCATATTTCCCAGTCTCGCGGGACTGGTCGCGCTCTACGGGCTGCTTGGCGATCCCGCTGACATAGCGGCTTTCGTCGCCTCGATGCCGAACATCTTTCCACCCTCGATGGTCGAGCTGATCCAGAATTTCCTCAATCAACTCATTTCCCGTTCCTACGCCAATCTGACGACCTTGATCGTGGCGTTCGGCATCGCATTATGGAGCGCGAACTCCGCAATGAAGTCGCTGGTGGAGTCGCTCAACATCGTCTATGAGCGCCGCGAAAAACGCTCGATCGTCCAGCTCAACATCCTCGCCACCTTCATGACCCTGACCTTTCTGGGTTTCATGATCATTGCTGTGAACGTCATGATCCTGCCGGTCTGGGACTGGCTGGTGCGCACGTCAGGCGAAGCGTTGCTGCGATTGCGCTGGGTGCTCCTGCTGTTCGCCGTGCAGGTTCTGATTTCGCTGCTTTATTATTTCGCTCCATGCGGGCGACAGAAAAGCTGGCATTTGCTGACCGCGGGCGCCTCCATTGCGGCCCTGTCATGGGTTGTCATGTCGATGGGCTTTTCCGTCTACCTGACCAATTTCGCGAACTATTCCGTCACTTACGGCTCGCTCGGCGCGGCCGCGATATTCATGACCTGGCTCTGGCTGACGGTCACGATCCTGCTGACGGGTGCGGAAATCGACGCGGCAATCGTGGATATCGGCGCGCGGGATGACGGCGAGAGCGATAGCCGCAGATGAGACATAAAAAAGGAGCCTCGGATGTGCGGCCCCTTCTTGCTTGTCGGCAAATGCTCAGACACACAGACGTTGATCAGGCAGCTGAACGGCTGTGCCGTCCTTCGAGGACTTCTTCGGCGATCTTGCCGATAAAGGCATCGAGATCGTCCGGATTGCGGCTGGTGATCAGCCCTTCATCGACAACCACCTGCTGATCCGACCACTTCCCGCCCGCGTTGATGATGTCGGTCTTGATGGAGTGATAGGAGGTCACGTTGCGCCCATCGATGACGTCCGCCTCGACAAGAAGCCACGGGGCATGACAGATTGCCGCCACCGGCTTGCCGGTATTGAAGAAGTTGCGGACGAAGCGCACCGCGTCCTCATTGGCGCGCAGCAGATCGGGATTGATCTGGCCGCCTGGCAGCACGAGAGCGTCGTAATCGTCCGGCCTCGCACTTTCGAGCGGAACATCGACGGCGACGCTTTCGCCCCAATCGTTCTTGTTCCAGCCCTTGATCGAACCGCTTTCGGGAGAAATGACCGACACATCGGCGCCCGCTTCCGCCAGACGCCGACGTGGCTCCATCAGCTCGGATTGCTCGAAACCGTTGGTCGAAAGGATTGCGATTTTTTTGCCATTGAGATTTTGCATGGGAACTCCTCATTGCTTTCATGAGCAATGACCGACGGCCTGGCTTGTTCCCTGTCATGATGTCGCGTTTTGGGTGCGGGCCTTAAAGCACGAAGAGGACCACCGCCGCGCTTGTGGCCGCTGTGGCGACGAACAACGCCGCATACAGCACATAGGATCCGAGGGAGGTCGATGACCTGCGCCGGCGCGTTTTGGCGGCGCGTGCCGGTTCCGGCGTCAATCGGACGGTTACCGGTTCGACTTCCACCTGAGTTTCGGCGTCTAGCTTGTCTTTTTCCTGCGATGGCTGCGGCCGGATCAGGAAATCGGGCGCGGGCGTGGTAACCCATGCCTCTTTCCCAGCGCGAAGATTCGACTCGTCCGGCTTCGGGTCGCTCTCAGATAATGGCTTGCTATCTCGCGGAGATTCTTTGCGTTTTCGCGTTTCAGACGCAGTATCCAGATTGACGGCTCGGGACATTGTTCTCATCTCTGCTGAAATCAGTATTTGTCCTTAACCAGCCTCAAATATCTTTTGTTCCCTTTTATGTTCCGTTTTCATTTCTTATACGGCTCTGTGGCAATTTTGTCATAGTTGTGTTCAGGAGCCGCATCTGCTCGCCGAGCGCACGCTGTTGCGCCGGATGTACGGCGAGGCTTCGCAGGTCGGCCACCACCTCGCAAAGACGGTCCAGCACCATTGGGAGATCTGTCGCCGCAACCCGGATGGGACCGAAGGTCTTGCGCAGATAGTGCTCGAAAGTTTGCGGGGCCTCCAGAACGCGGACCCGCTCATCCTTATCGCAATGGATCCGGTAATCGGGATAGCGATCCATCAGTTTTGCCAGCCCGGCTGAAAGCCAGTTGATGCAGCTTATCGCGGTGAACGGATCGTTTATCCCTTTCGACAATGCCCTGAGCGCAATCTCGACCAGCGCGAGCATCTCGAAATCGACGCGCTGCTCGCGCGTGCGCTGGTCCCCGAGTTGAACCGTCAACCGCAGCTTTTCGGCAATTTCGTCTGTTACACGGCTTGCCGGCGAGACCTTCATGAGCGCGCGCCCCGCGATCATGAACTCGCCGGGCAGGTGCAGCAGCGTTATCTTCAGATCGTGCTCGTTGGCCAGGTGGACCGCTTGCCGCGTGTTGATATACTGCACATATCCGCTCGATCGCCCGATGCTCACCTCGCGGCTATTGCCCGAGAAAGCGTCGCGCAGTTCCTCATATTTCTCTCGATCCACCCATTCGACCGCGCCGTTTTCGGTGTCCTTCGACCAGTTTTCCGCCGCAGCCCTGAGCTTTTCCGACGTTTGATGGATGATGACGTCCGCCTGGATCTGCCGTGCGATGTGATGGACGAACAGAATGACGCCGACAAAGGCGAACACGGCGAGACCGCCGGAGAGGATGACGCCAAGCGTCGGAATGAATTCGTCGCTCTTGCCGAATCCCACCGACCCCAGCACGTTCATCGCGAACAGAAACGTCGCGATGAACAGGCCAAGCACCACCTGCGTCAGGCGGTCTTCCATGAAGATCTGCAGGATGCGCGGGCCAAGTTGACTGGCGACGAGCGACAGCGCCACCAGCGTCATGGAAAAGACCAGGCTGGCGACCGTGATCATCGAGCCGGGATGGCCGACAGGATCATGCGCGCGCCCTCGGTTGAAAGACGCAGGTTCGGCAGAATGACCCTCTCGTCCTGCGCGGCCAGATGCAGATCATACTCGACGACGATCAGCGCGAAGATGAGCGACCCCACCAGCATGCACAGCGGTATCAGCCAGAAACTGGCCTTCAGCGACTGAACGAGATTGATCAGGAATGCGCGGGGATTGGAAAACATAAATGAAATACTTTCTTTGCCGCTGACTCAGGACGTTGCGGCAGCGGGTTCAGCCGGGCCAGATCAGGATCATTCTTACGGAACGATCCTGATCGGTATCTGTTTGTTTCGAGCTCGATTTTTCCGAAAAATGGTTCCCATTTTATCGGATCTCGCTTTTATGTACGCGGTCGAAGCGATTTGTTCAGGGCGCAACGAAATCGCTTTGCTCCATTGGAACTCGAAAGCGGGGTAGAAGTTCTTTTAGCATCGTTACTTTTGGAAAGGGGTATAAGATGGCAGACACAAGCACCACCACGGGCACCGCAAATCGTCCGGGATCGGCAGCAGGAAATGACGAGTTGCGCGACCAACTCGACACGCTGAAATCCGATCTGGCGGATCTGGCTGAAACCGTACGCGGACAGGCCAAGCGCGGCCTTAGCGAAGCGCAGGAACGCGCTGGCGAAACGATGGACGACATCGAGGCGCAAATTCGCAAAAATCCCATTCAGGCGACCGCAATAGCAGCAGGTATCGGTTTTCTACTTGGCGCCATCTTGAGCAGGTAGGTCAATGCTTCGCTCAATATTAGCCGCCATGGCGACCGCGACCGCGGCATCGAAGGTCAAGGATGTCGCTCGCCAGGCTGCTTACGGGGCCATAGCCGTATTCGCGCTATTGGTCGCGCTCGTGTTCCTGTCGCTGGCCGGTTTCTATTGGATGTCTGCATCCTTAGGACCAGCCGGAGCGGCAGCGGCTGTATCCGGCATCCTGGCGGCGTTTGCGCTTTTGATCTTCGCCTGGGCTTATTTCAAGGAAGGTAAACCCAAGAATGAAGGGTGGATGGAGCAGATGGGCGTGCCGCATGTCGCGGGCATAACGGACGCCAAGGATATGCAGGAAATGGTCGATCGCGCGCAAACGCAATTGCGCAAGATCGGGCCGGTCAAGCTCTCCCTTGCCGCGCTTGCGGCAGGTTTCATCATTTCCCGGCTAAGGTAGAAAAGAGGATAGCGGGCGTCACCGTCCGCTTCCTCTTGACCTCGAAAGCTGGCGCGGGTCAGGCCGCAGCGCCTCTCCCCACCTTCTGATCGAAGAACAGCGCCTGAGACGTGATCGCCTTGACGACATTGGTGTCGAACGGCTTGGTGATCAGAAATGCCGGTTCCGGTTTTTCGCCGGTCAGCAGCCGCTCGGGAAAAGCCGTGATGAAGACAACGGCCGCCTCGAAGCTGCCGATCAGATCGTTGACGGCATCGATCCCCGAGCTTCCATCCGCAAGCTGAATATCCGCAAGCACGAGGCCGGGACGCTTCTCCTTGGCCAATGCGATGGCTTCGGTATGCGTGCTGGCGACCCCCACGACGCGATGCCCGATTTCCTCCATGGCCGCTTCAAGGTCCATCGCAACCAGCGGTTCGTCCTCGATGATGAGAACGTCGGTGGAAATCTGGGCGGATATGTCCTGCGCCGCCTTGTTGATCAACTCGTTGACCTCGGGCAGTTCCACCCCGAGAACGCGCGCCGCCTGAGCCGGCGAAAAGCCTTCCATGCTGACAAGCAGAAACGCCTGGCGGGATAGCGGCGCAATGGCTTGCAGATTGCGATCCGCCGAAGCGAGCGCCGGATCGGCGGTGGGGGTATCGGTGCTGAGATTGACGGCGATGGAGTTCCACAGTTTCAGGAAGGTTGCGTATAGCGCCGTCTTGGAGTCGTCGTAATGATCCAGAATCGATCGTTCCGCGATCAGCGTTTCAAGCGTCTGGACGATATAGGCGTCTCCGCTTTCCTGGTTTCCGCACAACGCCCTGGCGAAGCGGCGTGCATACGGCAAGTGTGTGCGTAAGTCGGCGGCAACTGTATTCATTCTATTCCTCAATCAGATGAGACGTTTTGTTTACGCAAATTCCCCATGTCATGGAACCTTGAAGGATGGGTCTTGTTTCATGGAGCGTGGGCCGTTCGTAACAAGGGCAGGCTGTCACTCTCTTATTGAAATCGAACTAAAAACAAACGGATGACAAAGGCTGTGGTTCCAAAAGAGGATAAACATTCCCCCAAGGAAGGCAAAATCGTGCGCCAGCGGATAGGCTCGTGTCTTCAAAAGCTCTACTCAGACGTGACGTCCGAGCCGGTTCCGGACCACATCAGGCGTTTGCTGGAGAAGCTTGAATCCTCAAACGGGCACGATGCCCCGAACGGGGGAACCGCTGGCTGACGCAATCACCGTGACTGACAACCTTCCAGGCGCGGAACTTTCATCGGCGCGACAAGTTAAAGCGCTCAAGAGAAGTCCCGCCGGTTGCAAACGCGACGATGGTTTGCGCCGCTCCACACAACACAAGTATCAGTGTAACAAAAATGCCAGCGGCAAAGCGAGCTTATTGGAAAGGTTTCTTGCGCCTTTCTCTCGTCTCCATCGGCGTCGAGATCTTCAGCGCCACGGAAAACCGCAGGCTGTCTCTGCGTCAGGTGCACAAACCAAGCGGCAAACGCGTGCGCTATGAAAAGATCGTGCCTGATCTGGGGCCCGTCAAAAGCGAGGATATCGTCAAGGGCTTCGAGCTGGACGACGACCGCTATGTCCTGCTGGAGCCGGAAGAGCTGGATGACATCAAGCTCGACAGCAAGCGCACGCTCGATCTGGTCCAGTTCGTCGACTATGATGACATAGACCCGCGCTATTTCGAAAAGCCCTATTACATGGTCCCGGACAGCGATCTTTCCGCCGAAGGCTTCCGCGTCATTCACCGCGCGTTGAAGGAAAGCCGGAAAATCGGCCTCGGACAGATGGTGCTTCGCGGGTCCGAGCAGCTTGTGGCCGTGAAGCCCTGCGGTGACGGCCTGCTGATGGAAACGCTGCGATATGCCGACGAGGTGCGCGCCTCAGACAGCTACTTCGACGACATCCCGGACATGAAACTCGACAAGGAGATGGTCGATCTCGCGAAGGAACTGATCGAGCGCAAATCGGCCAAATTCGACGCCGCCGCTTTCACCGACCGCTATGCCGACGCGCTGCGCGAGCTTGTCGAAGAAAAACGGAAAGGAAAGCAGACCGTCGAAGTCAGCGGTGACGATGCGCCGCGCAGGGGCGGACAGGTTGTCGATCTCATGGAAGCCCTCAAGAAAAGCCTCAATAACGGCAAGGGCGGCGGGGCCCGCAAGCCTGCCAAGGGCCGGAGCACGTCGAAAACGCGCAAGGCAAGTTAGGGCGGGCGGCCATGGCGAAACGGCAAGCGGACGTGCTCGGCGAATATTGGCGCAAACGGGATTTCTCCAGGACCTCCGAGCCCAAAGGCGCAGCGAGCAAGGCCGCCGGGCGCGCTTTTGTCATTCAGAAACACGCAGCGCGGCGCACCCATTTCGATTTCCGGCTGGAACATGA
This sequence comes from Rhodomicrobiaceae bacterium, assembly GCA_050330195.1. GTDB lineage: Bacteria > Pseudomonadota > Alphaproteobacteria > Rhizobiales > Rhodomicrobiaceae > JAHQVI01. The sequence goes on from JBHJOB010000027.1 coordinate 37,835, forward strand.
CGGCGTGCTCAAGAGCTGGGCGGTGACGCGCGGGCCTTCGCTCGATCCGGCCGACAAGCGGCTGGCCGTGCGCACCGAGGATCATCCGCTGCAATATGGCTCCTTCGAGGGCGTCATTCCCAAGGGCGAATATGGCGCGGGACCTGTCATGCTGTGGGATGAAGGCCATTGGGAGCCGCTCGTCGATCCTGACGAGGGCCTGGAGAAGGGCGATCTGAAATTCCGCCTGCATGGCAAGCGCCTGCAAGGCACATGGGTTCTTGTCCGCATGCGGAGCAAGCCCGGCGAGAAGCGCGAAAACTGGCTGCTGATCAAGAAAGCCGACGATTACGCCGATGAGAAGCGGGATGTCACCGAGGTCTTTGAAACCAGCGTCGCAACCGGACGGGACATGGAGAGCATCGCGGAAAAGGCTGCGCCGGCGAAGCAGAAGGCCGGCACGCGAAAGACCTCGCGCGGTGCGGCGAAACTGCCCGCCTTCGTCAAACCCCAGCTCGCCACGCTGGTCGAGACGCCGCCCGACGGCGAGGACTGGCTGCATGAGATCAAATATGACGGCTACCGCGTCATTGCCGCGGTCGCTGGCGATCAGGTGCGCCTGTATACGCGCTCCGGTCAGGATTGGAGCGATCGGTTCAAGCAGCTTGTCCCCGCATTTCAGGCGCTGGAACTGCCGGGTGCGCTCATCGACGGCGAAGTCGTTGTCTTCGATGAAAAAGGCCAGAGCCGGTTCGGCCTCCTGCAGGACGCCCTGAAAGGCGGCGGGGAGCCGATGCATTTCATGGCGTTCGACCTGCTGGCGCTGGACGGGCATTCGCTGCGAAAGGACGCGCTTGAGAAGCGCAAGATGAGTCTCACCAAACTCCTGAAAGACGCCGAGGGCCCGATCCGCTACTCGGATCATGTCGAGGGCGACGGCGAGCGGATGCGTGCCGAGGTCTGTGCGATGGGGCTGGAAGGCATTATTTCAAAGCGCGGCGATGCGCCTTACCGCTCGGGCCGTTCGCCCCTCTGGCAGAAATCGAAATGCATCGGGCGCGACGAATTCGTTATTGGCGGCTGGACCCCGTCAAAGGCGGCAGGCCGGCCCTTCGCCTCGCTCCTGCTGGGCGAGTTCGACGGCGACACGCTGCATTATCGCGGGCGCGTCGGCACGGGATTCGACAATGCGGAGATGGACGCGCTGGGCGAGCGCCTGGCCGGATTGAGCCGCAAATCGTCGCCCTTTGACGATGCCCCGTCCGCCATAGCACGCAGCGCGCGATGGGTAACCCCCCGGCTCATCGCGGAGGTTGCCTATACGGAGCGCACGCGGGACGGCTATCTGCGCCATCCGGCCTATCTGGGCTTGCGCGAGGACAAACCCGCGAAATCAGTAAAGGTGACTGTCATGCCCGACAGCAGGAAAGCGGCTTCATATGCCGGCGTGAGGTTGACCAGCCCGGACAAGGTGCTGTTCCCCGAACAGGGCGCGACCAAGCGGGATCTGGCTGAATATCTGGTTGCCATGGCGGATCACATCTTGCCGCATCTTGCGCGGCGCCCGCTGAGCCTGGTCCGCTGTCCCAACGGACGGACGGGTGAATGCTTTTTCCAGAAGCACGGAATGCCGGGCTTTCCCGATGCATTCCGGCGCGTCGAGATCAAGGAGAAAGGCGGGGAACCCGCAGACTATCTCTACATCGAGGACGAAGCGGGTCTGGCGGCAGCCGCACAGATGGGCGTACTGGAGTTGCATATCTGGGGCGCGCATATCGACAAGCTGGAGAAGCCCGACCGGTTGGTGCTGGACCTCGACCCTGCGGAGGACGTTCCGTTTTCTCTCGTCAAGACGGCGGCACAGGATCTGCGCGACGTGCTTTCCGCCGCCGAGTTGCAGAGCTTTCCGCTTCTGACCGGCGGCAAGGGCATTCATGTCGTCGTGCCGCTGGAGCGCCGTCAGGATTGGTCCGTCCTCAAACGCTTCGCCGCCGCGCTGGCACGGACGCTTTCGGCGAACGAGCCGGAGCGCTTCATCGCCAAGGCCACCAAGGCGGGACGCAAAGGGCGCATCTTCATCGACTGGCTGCGCAATGAGCGCGGGGCAACGGCGATTGCGCCCTATTCGCCGCGGGCAAGAAAAGGCGCGCCGGTGGCCGCGGCGGTAAGCTGGCGTGAAATGGCCAGAATCGAGAGCGCGGACAAATACACGCTGGATACGATCGCGCAGCGCGTGAAACGGCTCAAGGGCGATCCGTGGGAAGGCTATCACGAGATCCGTCAGTCGATCCGGACCGAGGCTTTGGCGTTTGTGGAAAAAGGCGGAACGTGAAGAGAGGACGATCGTGAGGGGTCCAATGCTGAGTTCGCCAGTGTTTCGGGAGCGGCATGGACTAACCCCAGACTGCCGCCGTCCAGGTCAGGCAGCAGCGGTCTGGGGGAGACACGACGCGAGCTATGCCGCAGCTTTATCGTTGATTTTCGATTCCGCCAGCTTGCTCAACTTGGCGTCGGTCTGCTTCTCTTCATTCAGATTCTGGGTCAGCAGCGTCTTCAGCTGTTTGCTGTATCCCAGCCGCTCCGCATAGGCGAGCAAGGTGCCGTAGCGGGAAATCTCGTAATGCTCGACAGCCTGGGCGCTTGCCAGCATCGCTGCGTCCAGCACTTCCGGATCGGAAATCTCGTCCATCTGATCCTCGGCTTCCTCGATGAGGCCGATGATGGCTTCGCATTTGCTACCGCGCGCGTTCTGCTTGATTTCGTCAAAAACCTTCTCAAGGCGTTGAATCTGGTCTTCCGTCTCCGAATGATGAGTTTCGAAGGCTTTCCTGAGTTTGGCGGATGATGCCTTGCGCGCCATTTTGGGAAGCGCTTTCAGGATTTGACGCTCAGCATAAAGAATGTCGCGCAGCGTATGCACGAACAGGTCGTCCAGTGTCGTGATGGCCATTTCGAAACTCCTCGGCGGATTGACGGATTGATCGCACAACGCCGGGCAGTTTCGGAATGTTCCCACAGTCGGAGAAAATTCGACTGGAAGGCTCGGATGGCCAGAAAATGCGTACCAGACATCGCGCGTTCGCCATCGACAGATTCAGCGGAAAGAAACAACGCGCGAATTGAACTTTTTGGCCCGGCGGACGTTTTTCTCTTAGAACGGTAACAAAAAGAGGATGACATGGCACAGAGCGCTAAGACATATGGCAATGAAGCACGAAACACCGTCGAAGACGCGGCGTCACGTTTTGCCGACAAGGCGTCAAACGCCGCTGGTAAGGCGCAGGACAAGCTTGAAGACGCAGGCGAGACCGTGCGCGATTATTCGCGGTACGCCGCTGACCGGATGGAGCATTCCGTTCGCAAATACCCGCTGAGCACCATCGCCGGCGCAGCCGTTCTCGGTCTGCTGATTGGTACGATCCTGAAGCGGTAATGCAGCCTGAAGCCTCGTGCTTTGAATCAACGCGCCTGGAGATCATGTGGTTTCCAGGCGCGCTTTTTTTTGCAGTCTGGTAAGCGACGGCCGCGAGATTCGGCTTGGCTTCAAATATCCGCCCATCCGTGTCGTCTTATACGCCGGCGACAAAGGGAGCGCTAACGCTGTCAGCCGCACTCGCCTGGACGGCTCAAAGCCGCACGGTTCGAACGGCGGTCGCAGTCATTGCCATAGGTGGTTCCATCACAACCGCAGACAGGCTGATATTCGCGTGTGCAGAATTGCGGAACCTCGATGCATCTTCCAGAAGCGTCGGCCACACCACAGGCGCCGGGTTCGGGATCGCACCATAGTCCTGCTTCACATTGAAGCCCCGCGACACCGCCGCACATCTCACCCGTGCCGGCAGGCGTCAGACCATTCGCCAGTACGCCACCGGCTCCGGTAACGCCCAGCATGAGGAACAGCATCGCATATCGTATCATCGCATGTTACTCCGGCAGCGGAACGCCCGCCTCCTGAAAAGCCGCAGCCTGACGAGCCGCGACCGTCTCCAGATTGAAATCCTCGATCGTTTCGTTGAAAAGCTCGTAGAAATTCAGCTCGGCATCCAGATGCAGGAAGACCGCGCCAAGTCCGATCGCCGCCCGGTCCATGAAAACGAACTCACGCGGAACCCTGACAGGCCCGTTCTCCTTGAGCCCTTTCTTGACGGCGAAAGCTTCCCGGCGGCCATACTGGCTGGGCGCAACATCTTCGGCGATCCGCCGCACGCGATTATCCAGCAGCGGCCCGTAAATGAAGCCCGCCCACATATTGAGGACGTCCATCAACTCGTTGGACAAACCGCGAAACCCCCAAGTCTCGTAAGCATGAAGGATCAGATCACGGTCGTTGCGCAACAATCCGCGATAAAGATCGATCACGCCCTGCACGAATACCGGCCGAAAGGTTCGGACACAGCCATAATCGAGCAGGTTGATGCCTGCCGCATGTCCGTCCTCTTCGAAGATCGTGTAATTGCCCAGATGCGGATCGCCGTGAATGACGCCGTAATGGCTGAACGGGAACCACCAGGCGCGAAACAGCGCGCGGGTGATCGCGTTGCGCTCCTCCTGAGGGCGGGTCTTGTAGTCGAGCAACCGGCCGCCTTCAAGCCATTCCATTGTCAGCAGCCGCTCGGTTGAAAGCTCCGGCCGCACCGAGGGCACCCGAATGATGGGATCGCCGGCGAAAATATGCCCGTACAGGGCCATGTGCTGCGCCTCACGCTTGTAGTCGAGTTCTTCCCGCAGGCGCGCGCCGATCTCATCCGGGATCTCGGACGTATCGACACCGGGCTCCAGACGTCGCTGCAATCGAAGGATCATCCGAAGCTGGGTCACATCCGCTTCAACCGCGGACCGCATGTCGGGATATTGCAGCTTGCAAGCCACCGCTGCGCCGTCGAGCGCCCTGGCTCGATGGACCTGTCCCAGCGATGCCGACGCCGCCGACTCCCGTGAGAATTCGGCGAATTTCGACTGCCAGTCCGCGCCAAGCTCCGCCGCCATCCGCCGTTTGACGAAGGCCCATCCCATGGGCGGCGCTTCGGCCTGCAGTTTCGCCAACTCGGCGGCATATTCGGCCGGCAAGGCATCGGGGATCGTCGAGAGAAGCTGGGCGATTTTCATGAGCGGTCCCTTGAGACCGCCAAGCGCCTGGGCAAGGGCTACCGCGTTCTTTTCGCGATCCTGCGTCATCCCGAACATGTAGCGTGTCGCCATTCCGGCCGCGACGCCGCCCACATTTGTGCCAACCCGCGCATAACGCTGCAGGCGTTGGCTCAGACGGTTCGCTTCATCGTCACGCGGAGGGACTTCTTCGGTCATGTATTCGCCAGCAGGTTGATTCTCCTGATGCAGGAGATGGGGCACGCGGCAAGGCAATCCAAGGCGAGATGCGCAGGGCGCTGTCTTCGCCGGACGATTCGCCGCGCTCATATCACAGATAACTCAAACTCGGCCGGGACCGGCTAAGCAGGGTTGCTTTGTTCGGCCAACAGATGGACAGCCAATGGCGTCAGCAATGCGGTGAGAGCGGACCTAAAGTACGTCAGCAGCTCCTTAGGGCTACTTGCTATGCAGAGTGATTAGCGTAAATGGCCTCTCTTGAACGAGCAATTGGCTCGCTGTTTGCGTTGAACTATCAACTTAAATGCGTTAGTTCAACATCAGGGACGGGCTAGCAGTGCATTTTATTGGTCTCGTTGCAAGTAAACAAGTTAATTTCCCCCAGGATTGGGTAGCGCAATAATCATTTCCTCGATGTCATCAATGTCTTTGAACACATTCTTAATGGATTCATTGATTCTAAGCTTTATGGTCTCTGCGCTTTCCTGGGTTGTTTCTGTCACGTTAATATTTTGATAAAGGCCCATTGACTTCATTCCGTTCATAAAAGCCTCAACTAGATCTCCAAGTGTTCGCTTGCGCGTCTCGGTGTTGTCAGTCAATGTATCAACAATTCTAGAAAAATGTGCAGCAACGACATCAGAAGCTGTCTCTGATTGCTCGTCGAAAACTGTTTGGATATTATTTGCTAGTTGGGCGTGTTCGGCCTTGACGTCTTCGAGAATACCACCAACCGCCCGTTGCAATTGAATTCTGAGAGACTCCACTTTATCGCTCAAATTGGAAACAGCTTCAGAGCTAGTTTCCGTTTCCTCCTCGAAATTTAAGGCAGATACGAGTTTGAGTACCCTATCGAGACGACGTGATAGTTTAGTTTCTAAGCCATCTTGTATTGAGAGGACAGTTCCATGGACGCTCGTCATTCTTTCTACTAAATCGGCAATACTTGCGCGTTGCGGATCATGGCTGTCACGAAGTGCCTTGATGTCGATAGAAAGCGAGATCGGCGAATCACTTCCTCCATTTTTCGATTCTAATATACCGACTATATATTGGTGCAGTAAATTCTTTGCGGATGCAACACTATCTAAATCTTTGTGGTCAACAACAATGGTTCGTGTTCCAGCCACGTCAAATGGCAGGGTTTCACCTTTTTCTATTAGCTGAATCACTGGGTTCCGGCTAGCATGACGAACAGCCAACTCATAGTATACGTTTGGATTTCTACCTGTTAGATCTGCTATAACTAGTGGATCGTGAACAATTCGTTCAATAATCTGCGTGGTTATTATGCCAGGCTCCGTTATCTCGTCTGCGCGGGTGACATCGAAATTATGTTCATTGGCCACAGGGCGTAGAATATGGTTAAGGATTTGATCTGAGCGCTTCCGTATGTCCGAACCTTCCTCGCCTATAGGAGCAATCACGAAGCATTTTTTCTTTTCCATATTAGGATCCTACGCACGTTTAATCAGTTTAGCTATGATATGAAAATTATTGTAATTACCGTTACCAGATCCTCTTCGCGGTTTGAAGTCGGACTACATCTGTAAGTATCTGAAATGCAGCCCGTAAACGTTGGAGTGTTCGCCAGGTTGTGCCGGGATTTTAAGGATGAGATCCAACATTTCCATGCGTAATTCATCCGCCTGAGAATTTGAGACGCGGCAAGGTTAATTAATGGGCGGATGACTATGAGGCGATAGCCGTCGCTAGGCCAAAGCGCGTGTCTGTTGGCGAAGCCGCGCAAACCTCCTTAGGCAGCACCCTCGTCGTAGATTTCAAGCTCGTCGATCATGCTCTCGATCATGCCAAGCCCCATGGCCCAGAAGCCGGGATTACTGGCGTCCAGACCGAATGGCGCGAGCAACTCCTTGTGATGCTTGGTGCCGCCGGCGCGCAGCATGTCGAGATAGCGCTCCTGAAAACCCTCGGCGCTGTTCTCATAGACGGCATAGAGCGAGTTCACCAGACAGTCCCCGAACGCATACGCATAGACATAGAAGGGCGAATGAATGAAATGCGGCACATAGGTCCAGTAGACCTCATAGCCGTCCCCGAGATTGACCGCCGGTCCGAGGCTTTCCCCCTGAACTTCCCGCCAGATCTGGCCAATACGCTCAGGCGTCACCTCGCCGTCGAGCCGTTCCGTGTGCAGGCGCCGCTCGAACTCGTAAAAAGCGATCTGCCGGACGACCGTGTTGATCTTGTCCTCGACCTTCTGGGCGAGCAGAGACTTTTTCTCTTTCCGGTCCTGAATGCCCGCGAGGATGGACTTGAAGGTCAACATTTCGCCGAAGACGCTGGCTGTCTCGGCAAGCGTGAGCGGCGTATAGGCCATCAGCGGTCCCTGCCCGTTGGACAGCACCTGATGCACGCCATGCCCCAGTTCGTGAGCCAGTGTCATCACATCGCGCGGTTTGCCCATGTAGTTGAGCATGATGTAGGGATGGGCGCTCGGCACGGTCGGATGGGCGAACGCGCCGGATTGTTTGCCGGGCCGCACCGCCGCGTCGATCCAGTTCCGGTCGAAAAACCCGCGCACGATGTCCGCCATTTGCGGCGAGAACCGCCCATAGGCGGACAGGACGGTCTCCCGCGCCTGCTCCCAGGGGATGTGCCGTTCGGGATCGCTGAATATCGGCGCGTTCCGGTCCCAGAATTCAAGCCGGTCCTTACCCAGCCATTTGGCCTTCATCGCGTAGTAGCGATGGGACAGCCGGGGATAATGATCGCGGGCTGCCTGAACGAGCGCTTCGACGACCTCCGGCTCGACATTATTGGCCAGATGACGCGAGCCGGCGATGTCCTTGAAGCCGCGCCAGCGATTGGAAATCTCCAGATCCTTGGAGAGCGTGTTCGTGATCAGGGTGAAGAGCGGCAGGTTTGCCCGGAATTCCTTCGTCAAGGCTTCGGCGGCTTCCCGGCGCAGATTCTCGTCGGGGTGCAGCATGAAATTCAGCGTCGGCTCCAGCGGACGCTTTTCGCCTGCCACCTCGAAACGCAGCGAGGCCATGGTCTCGTTGAAAAGGCGGCTCCACCCTGCCCGGCCGGTAATGCCCTTTTCATGGAAGAGGCGCTCCAGATCGTCGGAAAGCTGATAAGGCTTTTCCTTGCGAACTTCCTCCAGCCAGGGCCGGTAATGGTCGAGCGGCGTCTCGTTCATCAGCCTTTCAAGCAGCGCATCGTCGATCCGGTTGATCTCGAGACTCAGGAACAACAGCTTGGAGCCGATATTGGTGAGCTTTTCCTGAATGTCGCTGAAGAACTTGGCCCGGTCCGGGTCATCGACCTTCGTCACGTAATTCAGGAATGCGAACGAACCGATCCGGCCGATCCTGTCCTGTAGCGCTTCGAAAGCCTTCAGACAGTCGAAAAGCGCTTGCGCTCCGCCTGAAATGGCAAGTTCGGACAGCTTGCCCTGATAGACTTGCGCAAAGCTCTCCGCATCGGCGGAGGATTGCTGCAGATCGGCCTGCAATTCAGGGGCGTCAGTCGAGGGATAAAGGTCCGCAAGCTGCCAGGCGGGCATTTCGCCCAACTCGTCCGCCAACTGTCCGGGGGCGGCCTGATCTTCCGGCGCTTGCAGGTACTGAATGAAGAACGGGTCATGGGGCGGATTGGGCTTCATTCCGGACCTTTTTTCTCGAGTGCGCCTTTTGATGGATTTTTAACATGAGTACACCCCGGGGCAATGTCAAAGGCGTCCACCTCGCATTCTTTCCACTTATGAGGCCTGCCCTTTCCCCTGAAGCGAGGGCTACCCAGCCGGCAAATGCGGGGTTCAGCCAGTTTTTACGAATCCGTGCCACAATCCTGAGTTGTTTCTATACCATTCATTCCCGCATTGGTTATGGCGGGTTTTGCAATTCCGGCAACCGAGTATTTGCGTATGGCCAAGACTGTGCTGATTCTAACCGGAGATTCCACCGAGGGAAACCGCCTGCAGGAGATCGCCGCAAAGCTCGGTCTCAATGCGCGCATCGTCGACAATCTTGCCGGATTCCCCGACAATTGCCGCAGCAGTGCGCCCGACCTGATCATACTCGATCTGCCCCCGGAACCGGAGGCCGAGACAGTGCGCCGTGTGCGCTCGGCCTTCCAGGTTCCGCTCCTCGGTCTCGCCTCCGCCGAAATCGCGGTGCTGGCCGATCGCGCCAGGGAAGCCGGCGCCAGCGAAGTCCTCATGCGGCCTTTTTCCGAGGCGGCCGTGGAGGCTTCCATCAAGATGCTGCTGCGCACAAAAGCGCTGGAGACCGAAATCGCCAAGGTGCGCGCCCGCGTGGACGAGCAACTCGATTTCTCGAACGTCGTTGCCATATCGGAGGAGATGCAGCGTGCGCGGGCTCTGGCGGAACGCGCCGCGGATCTCGACCTGCCGGTGCTCATCGAAGGTGAACCCGGCACCGGCAAGCGGCTTTTCGCCAAGGCCATTCATGCCGGCAGTCCGCGCCGCAGCCATCCGCTGAGCGTGCTGCGTTTCGACTCGGCCAGCACCGGCCGCACCGCTTCCGGCGAAGTCGATGGGGCCGAACTGATCGAACAAGCCTGGGAAGAAGCGTCGGCAAGCGCCCTGTTCATCGAGGAAATCAGCGAGTTGCCCAAGGCCTGTCAGGAAAGCCTGAACCGGCATCTGGCGCGCCAGGCGCTTGAAAAACCACACGATGGCAGCAGCGTCCGGCTTATCTGCAGCAGCAGCAAGAACCTCATCGAAGAGGTCAAGAAGGGCAATCTGCGCGAGGATCTTTATTTCCGCATCAATGTCTTCCCGATCTGGCTCCCGCCGCTGCGCGACCGGAAGGAAGACGTTCCCGCGCTCGCCGATCATTTTCTCAGACAGGTCATCGTGGAGGAAGGCAAGCCCATAGAGGCGATCGAGAACAATGCCATGGCGATGCTCCAGGCCTATGTGTGGCCCGGCAATGTCCGCCAGCTTGAAAATACGGTCTTCCGCGCTGTCGCCCTGGCGGATGGTCACAGGCTGACAATCAAGGAATTCCCTCAGGTCGCCACACAGGTTCCCGGCTTCAAGGCGAATATTCCCAGCCCTCCGCCGCTCGCCGTTCAGCCGCGCTATGAGGGACCGGCCATGATCGGGGGCGATCTGCCGGTGACGCGGGCGATCAGTCTGACGCCGTTCCCGAACAACACGACAATCGGCATCCCCGTTCTGACCGACGATGGGGAGATCCGGCGTCTGGAGGATATAGAGGCCGACCTGATCAGGCTCGCCCTCGGCCATTATCGCGGACACATTACCGAAGTTGCCAAGCGGCTGGGCATAGGGCGGTCAACTTTATACCGGAAGATGCGCGAATTCGGTCTGGCCGTTCGTCACAATTAGGTGACGCGAGCCTTTTTCGGCCGCGGCGAACTTGCAAAAGCCCTTTTCTTTGGCTGAAAATGAGGTCATGGAAAGTGCGTGAAGGCTTGGGCGCCGGGCACTCCATGGAACTCGCGTGACCACATACGGGTTGCGGCGGGAGCATGGATCGAAGTGAACAGGCGGAGCGGTGTGGCCCATGCGCCGCATCGGGCCGCTCCGGCCGCGAAAGGGATGAGGGGGTATAAATTGTCTCGATGGCTTACGACGTGCCTGATGGCCGCAGCATTTCTTGGACCGCTGGCACTGCCGGCCAATGCTGTAGAGCCCGACGCGCCGGACCGTCTTATCGACCGGGAATTCGTGACCCTCATTGCTGTGCGCGAGCAGCTAGATGGAGATGCGCGCAAGCAACTCAACCTGACCAAGTCTACCTTTGAAAGCATTCGCGACTTTTACAAGAGCGAAGATGCGCGGCTCATCTGGATTGATGGTGATGGAGCCAATCTGAACGGGCTGAAAACCCTTAAATCCGTCTTTAGCCAGGCTGGGCGTTTCGGGCTTGATCCCCGCGACTATTCGATCGCCGATGGCGAGGCCCTTCTGACGCGCGATGCGCCGGTGACGGCGCTGGCCGGCGCGGAATTGCGAATCAGCCTCGCAGCGCTGGATTACGCAAATCATGCGCAGGCCGGCCGCGTCGATCCCAAATCCATCAATAGCGAATTTCTCGATTTGCGCCCGGTTCGTCCCGAGCCGCGCCTCGTCCTGACCGGACTGGCGAAGGCGGGCGACCAACTCGCGTCACATCTGGAAAGCTATCATCCCACACATCCGCAGTTTCAGGCGCTGACCAGGAAGCTGGCGGAAGCCAGTACGGCCATCCAGTCGGGCTCCACCCCGACGCGCATTCCGGACGGCCCTTCGCTTGGCCCGAACACCTACCATCCGCAGGTCGCCATCGTTCGCGAGCGTCTCTCCGTTGCGCCGCCTCTCGATGCGCCGCGCGGAAACCCCAAACAATTCTATGATGACGCGCTGGCCGAAGCGGTGCGCGTCTTTCAGGAATCGAAGGGCCTGAAGCCCGACGGAATCGTTGGCCGGAATACGCGCGAAGCGCTCAACGAGGGCACGATCCCCGTCAGTATCAACACGATCCTCTCGAATATGGAGCGCTGGCGCTGGGCGCCGCGCGATTTTGGCGAGCGCTACGTGTTCATCAATGTCCCGGAATTCAAGTTTCAGATGATCAGCGGCGGCAAGACGATTCACGAAGAGCGCATCGTGGCCGGTTCGCCTAAACACCCGACGCCGGTCTTTTCCAACGTCATGGAGACAGTCGTCTTCAATCCTTACTGGAATGTGCCGCGCTCCATTCTTGTCAATGAGATCCTGCCGGCCACGCGAAACAATCTCGACTATCTTTACCGGAACAACATGGAAGTGATCTGGCAGGGACGCCGGACGGTGGACCCGCACATGGTCGACTGGCATTATGTCGATCCCAACAAGGTGAGACTGCGCCAGCGCCCCGGACCCGGCAACGCGCTGGGGCAGGTGAAGTTCATGTTTCCCAACAAGCACGCCGTCTACATGCACGACACGCCGAGCAAGCATTTGTTCAACAAGCCGGTCCGCGCCTATAGCCACGGCTGTATGCGGGTGCGCAACCCGCTGGAATTCGCCAGATTGCTGCTCAAGGACCAGGGCTGGACGGAATCGCGCATCCAGCGCACTCTGGACGGACCTCAAGACCAGCATATCCGCCTGAAGAACAAGCTGCCCGTGCATATTTCCTACTTTACCGCATGGGTGGAAGAGGACGGGACGGTCCGGGGTTTCCCCGATATTTACGGCCATGACGCCAGCGTTCGCGTCGCACTGAAGCTCGACTCGCGCAAGATGCTTGCATTGTCAGAGCAGGATTTCGAAATCGGCGAGGAGGGACTGCGGAACTGATCGCCGCCCCCTTCGATGACCGGCGTGGCCCATCAGCCACGTCGGACTGCTGATTGAATTGGCCTACGGGTTATCCACAATTCAATCAACAGGCTCGTCGCCATGTTTTCCCCGCATTTCCGCAGATACTGTTTTTTAACCACATAGATTCGATGATCCGCTCCATGCGTAATTTGAGAGCTTGCATGTGGCGGGTCTACTACAGCTTTGGGCGGAAAAGGATCGAACGGCGTATCAGCTTCGATCGAGAGGGAAATTTGGGCACGTCTCTAATCGACCGTGTGCGTAATCGGCGCAATCTGGCCGCTTTCGCACTCCTGACCTTTGCATATTCCGTATCATTCTCGGTCGCCGGCGCAGAAGAGCGGCGGCTTGAGATGTACAACATCCACACCAAGAAAGAGATATCCATCGTCTTCAAGCGGGACGGCAAGTTCGTTCCCGAAGCGCTGAAGCAAGTCAACGACTTCATGGGCGACTGGCGGCGGAAGAGCTCTACCAAAATGGACCCCGAACTGATCGACCTGATCTGGGAAATCCACAGGGAGCTTGGCTCGAAGAAGCCGGTGCACCTGATCAGCGGCTATCGCTCTCCGAAGACGAACGCGATGCTTCGCAAGACGCGTGGCGGTCAGGCCACGAAAAGCAAGCACATGACCGGCGAAGCGGCGGACATTCATTTCCCGGACATTTCAGTAAAACAGCTTCGCAATTCGGCGCTGATCCGCGAGCGCGGCGGCGTCGGCTATTACCCGACATCCGCGATTCCCTTCGTGCATGTAGATACGGGCCGTGTCCGGCACTGGCCGCGTCTGCCCCGGCAGGAGCTTGCAATCCTGTTTCCCGAAGGCAAGTCGAAACATGTTCCAACCGACGGAAAGCGTCTGACCAAAAAGGACTTCCAGGTGGCGCTTGCCGATCTGCAAAAAAAGGGCGGGGAATTGCCGATCGCTGTACAACGGCGTCTGGAGGGCGATGGCTCCGCGCGCACCGTTCTGGCGAGCTTGTCGCCGAAAGTGCCCGTCCCCGTGCAGGCTCCGGAAAAGCCGCCGAAAATGGTCTTCGCCAGCCTGAACCCGTTTGAGGGGCTGACAAGAGGCTCATCCGTGCAGCGTCCGGAACAGGGCAAGCCGCTTGTGCAGACCAGTCTGCAGCCGTCACAGAAGGACGGCGGGCGCGCTGGCGCTTTCGACCGGGATTTCGGCCTTGGCAAGGGAAAGCCGTCGGCGCTCGTGCCTGAGGATCAGATGGCTTCTTCGCCGGAATATGATGACGACCATCCGGACGAGCTCAACTATCAGCCATTTCCCATTCTCCCGTTCATGACCGATACGCCCGTTGCCGCCATGGAATTGAATGGCAATCCGGATGCGCTGAACCTGCGGAAAGTGCATTTGCTCTTCGGAGAGTCCCAGCAAATGCTGCTCAACGAGTTCGAGCCGGGTCCGCAATATGGACTGCTCTACGGGGCGCAGAATTTCCGCGGCTCGGCTGTGAACACCGGCATCAAGCGTCTGGTGCGTGACGAATCTCCGCCGCGCGAGCCTGTCCAGACCGCGCAGCGCAAGACGACACGCACCGCGCAGAAATAAGCCACGTGGGTGGATCGAGGCCGCGCCAGACAGGGCTGGCCTCGACCGCCGCGCGGGCTTACGCGCCGATACGGTCGCGAATCCGATAGGCCATGATCGCCGGCGCCAGGAACCACGGCGTTCCCGAATAGAAGGGCGGCGCGCGGAAGGGGATGCGGCTGAACGGTGTATCGCCGCCGCCGAGACCTGCAACCTTGCGTCCCAGACGCATACCCAGATACCCCGCCATGCCGACGCCGGAGCCGCAATAGCCTTGCGCGTAGTACAGCCCGTCATGCTCGCCGCAATGCATCAGCGTATCGAAGCTGAACCCGACAATCCCGCCCCAGGAATGGCTGATGCGGGTCCCGTTCAGCTCGGGGAATAGCCGGACAAGCTCGGCTTGCAGGCGCGGCGCGCTGAGGCGCGGCTCCGTCTCGGCGAGGGATACGCGCCCGCCAAACAGGATGCGCGTTCGATCCGGCGACGGACGATAATAATAGACCAGCTTGCGACTGTCGGAGTAAATACGGTCTTTCGGCATCAGACGGTCCATCATCTCCGGTGCGATCGGCTCGGTCGCGATGATATAGGAGCCTACCGGGATGATGCGGCGGCGAAGCCACGGCGTGAGATTGCCGGTATAGCCGTTGGTCGCGACGATGACGCGGCGCGCCTTCACGGTCCCGCGCGCGGTTTGAAGCATGAAATGATCGCCATGCCGCTCGATGTCGTCAACGCGGCAATGCGGGACGATCCGTGCGCCTGCCGATCGAGCGATTTCCAGCAGACCAGCATGGTAACGCCCCGGATCGAGGCTTGCGTGACGCGGATAGACGATGCCGCCATGATAGGCGGTGGCGCCGATCTCGCGATGCTGCTCTGAGCGGGATACGATATACGCGCCGGTGTCGAGGACGCGATGCCCGGCTTCAGCCTCGGCGGCCAGTCTGTCGAATGCACGCGCCGTGTGCGCGCCATGAAAGCGGCCCGCAATGCGGAAATCGCAGTCGATATGCTCTTCGCGGATGAAGTTGGCGACATGATCGAGCGAGGCCTGCCCCTCGCGGAAGATCTCGGCGGCCACGGCCTCGCCATAGCGGCGTACAAGTGCGCTGTAGGACGGCTTGATGCAGGTCGAGATCTGCCCGCCATTCCTCGTGCTGCAACCGAAACCGACGGCTTCTGCCTCGAACACCACCGTCGAAAGCCCGGCTCTCGCCGTCTGCACAGCGGCGTGGAGGCCGGTGTAGCCGGAGCCGATGATAGCGACATCACAATCCGCAGGCGGAGCGGTTTCGTCGCCATCCTGCGGCGGTGAGCGGTCCCACCAATAGGAGACGGTCTTGAAATCCGGCGTGAACAGATCACTCATGGCGCTCATGGTGCGTCCCCTGCCCTTCCGCCATGATCGGCGAGAATGAGATCGGCCCCCTTTTCGCCGACCATGATGGCGGGCGCATTGGTGTTCCCGGATGTCAGCGTCGGGAAAATGGAGGCGTCCACCACGCGCAGCCCGGACAGTCCGTGAACGCGCAAACGGCAATCGACCACATCGGCTTTCGGGTCTGGCCCCATGCGGCAGGTGCCGACCGGGTGGAAAACCGAGCCGGCGCGTTTCCTGATGTCGTCGATCAGATCCTCATCCCGCTGCACGGACGGACCGGGACGGATTTCCTCCGCGACGATCTCCGCCAGCGGCGCGGCGGCGGCAAGCCGGCGAATGAATTTCACGCCCGAAAGCATCTCGTCGACGTCCTGATTGGTCGAAAGATAGTTTGGATGGATCGCCGGAGCGGCAAACGGATCAGCGGATCGGATCTCAAGATAGCCCCGGCTGGATGGCCGTGTCGGCTGGATACCGAGGAGGAAGCCGGGAAACGGATCGGGGCTCATCAAGGGCCGTTTGCGCGGCGGCGCTTTGGTGTAGCTCACCGGCGAGAAATAGAGCTGCATGTTCGGCGCGGGCAGATCGGGCCGTGTACGGTAGAAGCCGCCGCCCTGATTGACGCCGAGCGAGAGCGGTCCGCGCCGCCGCAGCACGTAGTTCAGCCCATGCCAGAGCTTGCCCCACCACGGGCGGAGCTGATCGTTCAGCGTCGGCACGCGGGAGCGGTAAAGATAGTCCATACCGATGTGATCCTGAAGGTTGCGTCCCACGCCGGGCAAGTCCGTCCCGACCTCGATACCGCGAGCCTTGAGCAGTTCACCCGGCCCGACCCCGGAAAGCTGCAAGAGTTGCGGTGAGTTGATCGCTCCGGCGGACAGGATCACCTCACAGCCCGCATAGGCACGCTTCGTCTTGCCGGCCTGCAGATATTCGACGCCGACAGCGCGCGCGCCCTCGAACAGAATCCGCGTCGTGTGCGCCCGTTTTTCAACCCGAAGATTGAGCCGCTTGCGCGCCGGGTGCAGAAAGGCGCGCGCGGCCGACATGCGAAACCCGCCTTTCGCCGTGTTCTGATAGAGCCCGACGCCTTCGAGCGATCCGGCGTTAAAATCGGGATTGTGCGTCAGGCCGCATTCCATCGCCGCGCGCAGGTAATGGTCACAGAGCGGATGATAATCCCGCGCCAGCGTCGAGACATGCAGCGGGCCGCCCTGCCCGCGCCATTCATTGCCGCCCGCATCATTGTGCTCGGACTTGCGGAACCACGGCAGCACATCCTCCCAGCCCCAGCCGGGATTGCCCATCGCCTTCCAGTCCTCGAAATCGGAACGTTGCCCCCTGATATAGACCATCGCATTGATCGAACTCGAGCCGCCGATCACCTTGCCGCGCGGCCAGTAGCTGGTGCGGCCGCCGATCCCCTCGTCCGGTTCGGTCTCATACATCCAGTTGATGCGGCGGTCGTAAAACGCCTTGCCGTAGCCGATCGGCATCCAGATCCAGAAATTAAGGTCGCTTCCGCCGGCTTCCAGCAACAGCACCGAAAATCTGCCGCTCTCTGTCAGCCGGTTCGCCAGCACACAGCCCGCCGAGCCCGCGCCAACGACAATGAAATCGAATTTGCTCACGGGAGGAACCTGTTACGCTCCGCTCTTGTCGCGCTGGACAATGATGGAAATGAGGGCGAGCAGCGCCGATCCGATGATCAGGCAGAAGGAGATCGCGTTGAGCACCGGCGTCGAGCCGACCTTCACCATCCGGTCATACATGGTAATCGTCAGCGGCGCTTCGGAGCCGACGAGGAACAATGTCGTGTTGAAATTCTCGAACGACACGAGAAAAGCGACGATCCCGGCGGCGACCATTGCAGGCCGCAGATACGGAAGCGTGATCGTGCGCAACACCCGCGAACGGCTTGCGCCAAGATTATAGGCGGCCTCCTCCATCGAGGTATCGAACTTCTTCAGCCGCGCCGTGATGACCAGAGAGGTGATTGTGGTGATGAAGGAGAACTGGCCGAGCACGACCAGCACGATGCCGGGGCGAAGAAATCCAACGTCGATGCCGAAGCTGTTCTCGATCCACGCCGCCAGATTGCTGGCCATTGCAAGAATCGAGATGCCGAGAATGACGCCGGGGATCACCAGCGGCAGCACCATGAGGATGTAGAAGAAATTCTTGCCCGGGAAGTCTCCCCGCACGAAAAGAAACGCATTGCAGGTGCCGACGAAGACGGACAGTGCCGAGACAGCCAGCGCAATGACGAAGGAATAATACAAGCCCCGCAGAAGCCGCCGGTCGTGGATGAGCCCCAGCTTGGGTTCGGTGTCATTGATGAACCAGTCGAGCGTGAAGCCCTGCCAGGGCAGCGACGGGAAGAGCGAATCGTTGAAGGCGAACACCGAGGCGGCGATCAGCGGCGCTGCGAGAAACAGGAAGAATGCCGCGATATAAAGCCGGTAGCCGATGATGAAGGCGCTGGGTTTGTTTTGTCTGATCAGCATGGCGGCGCCCCTAACTCTTCGCCACGGTGCTGGACAGCTTCTGGCCGGACAGTTTCAGGCCCAGCCAGACGACAGCGGAGGTAAACGCCAGAAGCAGGATGCCGAACGCGGCGCCGGACTCCCAATTATAGCGGCTGATGAACTGATTGTAGATCTGCTCGGTGAACCAGCTTGAATTCTTGCCGCCCAGCAGGACCGGCGTCAGATAGCTGCCGGCCGTCAGCATGAAGACGATGATGCAGCCCGCAACGATGCCGGGCATCGCATAGGGGATGATGATGCGCCGGAAGACGGTGAAGCTGTTGCCGCCGAGATTATAGCCCGCCTCGACCATCGCGTCGTCCATGCCGTCGAGCGTCGAGACGAGCGGCACGATCATGAACAGGATCACCGTGTAGATCAGGCCCATGATCACCGTGGCGTCATTGTAGAGAAACTCGACCGGTCCGCTGACCAGTCCCGCCCATTGCAGGCCGTTTGAGACGACGCCGGTTTCGCGCAGCAGCAGGATCCAGCCGAACGCCCGGATGAGATCGCTGACCCAGAGCGGGATCAGGCAGAGCAGGAACAGCGCGCCCTTGGTGCGGTTACCTGCCAGCTTGGCGATGTAATAGGCGATGGGAAAGCCGATCAGCAGCGTCAGGAACGTGACGAGCAGCGACATGGAGCCCGTTCGCAGCAGCGTGTTCCAGTAAATCGGCTCGTTGATGAAATCAATGTAATTGGCGAAGCTGAATTCATAGACGCGAGGCGCGATTTTCTCGCGCAGCGACAGCATGACCATGCCGATATGCGGCAGGATGATGAGCAGCGCAATCCAGAGCGCGAAGGGCGCAAAGAGCAGCAGGAGGAAGAGGCGTTTGATGTCTTTTTGCATCCCGGCCCGCCTCGCCTAGCGCCCGAAGCACATGGTCTGCGCAGGCGCCCAGACAAGCCGGACCGCATCGCCGGGCTTGGGATCATCCGTGCCGCCTGTGAGCACGACGTCCGCCTCGATCAGTTCCTGGCTCTGGCCGCGCACGAGAACACGGCTGTTCGCGCCGTTGAACAGCAGGCTGTCCACCTTGCCGTCGAGCGTGTTGACGCCCGTCTCCTGAACGTCCCGCCCATTGCTGACGACACGTTCGACCCGAATGAATTCCGGCCTCACGAAAATGTCGGCCACCTCACCGGCTTCGAAAGAGCCCGTCCCCCGGCGGTCGCAAACCATCGTGAAGCCGGCATCCGTCTCGACTTCCACACCGGAGGTGCTCACCTGCGTGATCCGCCCGGCCCAGCGGTTCGTGTCGCCGACGAACCCCGCGACGAACGCCGTCGCCGGATTGTGGTAGAGAATCTGCGGCGCGCCGATCTGCTCGAATTTGCCCTGATTCATCACCGCGACATTGTCGGACATGACGAGCGCTTCGGACTGATCATGCGTGATGTAGACGAATGTCGTGTTGAACTGGTGTTGCAGGAGTTTCAGCTCGATCTTCATCGCCTCGCGCAGCTTCAGGTCGAGCGCGCCGAGCGGTTCGTCGAGCAGCAGCACGTCCGGATCGAGCACCATGCAGCGGGCAATGGCGATGCGCTGCTTCTGTCCGCCGGATAGCTGATGGATTTCGCGTTTGCCGACATCAGGGAGCGCCACGCGCTCCAGAACGTCGTTCACCTTCCGGTCGATTTCGGCCCGGCCAGCCCCGTTGCAGCGCAGGCCATAGGCGATATTCTCATAGACGTTCATCATCGGAAAAAGCGCCAGATGCTGAAACACCATCTTGACGTTACGCCGGTTCGGCGGCGTTCCGACAACGGACTTGCCCTTGATCCGGATGTCGCCGGCCTTCGGCTCCTCGAACCCGGCGATCATGCGCATCAATGTCGTCTTGCCACAGCCGGAAGGCCCCAGAATGGAGAAGAACGATCCGCTCGGGATCTCGAAGGACACATCATCGACGGCGCGAACCGCACCGAAATGCTTCGTAACCCCGATACATTCGAGATCATGTTCCGCGTCAGGAGCCATCAAGCCGCTCTTTGGGGACGATATTGAGGAAAGCGCCGCATGAGCCGGAGAGGCGTCCATGCGGCGCTTTGAATTGCGGCAAGTCCTTAACCGCCCGTGGCAGCCTGGATCTTCTCAAGCGTCTTGCCTTCCATGTCCTCGACGCCGGGAGGAATGTTGGCGAAGAACTTCAGATTGTCGATATCCGCATCGGTGAAGGCGGCGTTGACGGCTTCCTTCTTGTCGTCGGGCAGCAGATCCTTCGCGCCCTTGATCGAGGCGATCGCGCCCGTGCTGGCGGACATCAGCTTCACGATTTCCGGCTGGAGCACGAAATTGATCCACTTGTAGGCGGCATCGTCGGCTTCGCCCTTGCGCGGAATGGCGAAGGTGTCGATCCATGCCAGAGCGCCCGTCTCCGGCGGAATGAAGACGATATTCTTGTTCTCGCCATAGATCTTGTAGGCGGTCGAATCCCACGTCTCCGACGCGACGATCTCACCGGAAAGGATCATGGCGGACAGGTCGTCGCCGCCCTTCCAGTAAGCCTTGATGTTGTCCTTGCAGGCGATCAGCTTGTCCGCCACCTTGTCGAGCAGCTTCTGATAAGCGTCCAGATCCGAATAGGTCGCGAACGGATCTTCGCCCATCGAATAAGCGGTTGCGAGCAGGATCGTGCGCTTCAGGCGCATCGAGGTCTTGCCCTTGTATTTCGGGTCGCACAGATCGCCCCATCCCTTGATGTCGGGCGCCTTGGTCTTGTCGGCCATCAGTCCCGACGTGCCCCACTGGTGGGGAACGGCATAGACCTCGCCGTCGATCGTCGTATTCGCCTTCACGCCGTCCAGCAGCGAGGGCACCATGTTCGAGGTGTCGATCTTGGACAGATCCAGCGGCTTGTAGATGTCGTACTCGATCTGCGGGGCATAGATGCGGTCGTGGCTCGGCTGGGCAAGGTCGAAGCCCGCGCCGCCCGTCGCGCGCAGTTTCGCGATCATTTCCTCATTGTTCGAAAAGGTCACCTCGACCTTGATGTCGGGATATTTCTCCTCGAACATCTTGATGACATTGTCCGGAGCGTAGGATCCCCATGTCAGAAGCCGCAGGGTTTCCGCACTCGCCTGGCTGGCGCTCAGGGCGGATGCGGCAAGCAGCGTTGCCATTGCTAGTTTCAGGCGCATGATTGATCTCCCGATTTCATCAAAGGTGCCTCTTCAGGGACAGAGTGGCCACGGCTCAGGCTAACTACTGATTGGACTGCCGCTCATATCCATTTTCGATTTTTTTCCAGTCCAATCCGGGCCTTGTCCCCTAGATCACGATGATTATGGATTGGTTCAATCCATAATCATGAACAGTGATCGATTCTACACTTTAGGGCGGGCTGGCGAGCGAAAAAGTGGTGACCACTTTTTCTCAGCCCGCTCCAGCTTTGCGAGCACGTTCACACCATTCCTGATCTCGTTCCCGTTGCACGCTCCGAAGCCGAGCACGATGCCCTTCTGGCTGACCGGCGCGAGGCAGTAGCGGGCGAGCGGCGCAACGATGACATTCTCTCTCGCCGCGCATTCTACGAGCGTCTGCGCGTCAATGTCATTGCCTAAATAGCCAACCGTGTGAAAGCCGCCGGAGGTGGGCCTGACGTCGATCCAGTCCGCAAGACTCCGCGCGTGTTCGAGCAGCACGTCGTGGCGTTCCTTGTACAGCCGGCGCATCTGGCGGATATGCGTGGCGAACAGGCCCTCTTCCATGAAATCGGCAACGATCGCCTGCGGCGCGGTCGGGACGCCGCTCAAAAAGCTGGAGCTGATTTCCCTGAACGTGTCGGCCAGCCCGTCGGGCGCGAGCAGATAGCCGAGCCGCAGGGAGGGGAACAGGGATTTGGAGAACGTGCCGACATATATGACGCGGTTCTGGGTGTCGATGCTCTTGAGCGTCGGCTGCGGCTGGTGGCCGTAGTAGAAATCGCCGTCATAGTCGTCTTCGACGATGAGCGCATTTGCGTCCTCGGCGGCCTTGAGTAGATCGAGCCGGCGGGAAAGACTCATGACCCGGCCAAGCGGCTGCTGATGAGACGGCGTCACGAAGGCAAGGCGGAATCCGGGCGCCTTCCGCAAGCCCTCCTCGACCGACAGGCCCTCCGCGTCGATGCTGACGGGGACGAGCTTCGCCCCTTGCGCGATGAAGGCGTTTCTAGCTCCGATCGCGCCCGGATTCTCGAACCAGACCTGATCGCCCGGATCGAGCAGCAGCGTCCCGATCAGCGAAAAAGCCTGCTGCGCACCGCCGACGATGAGGATCTGTTCGGGGTCGCAATGAATGCCGCGGCTGGCATTCAGGTGAGCGGCAATCGCGCTTCTCAGGCGCGGCAGGCCGTAGGGGTGGCCATAGCCCATCACATCGTCGCGCGTATCGCGCCAATGCCGCGATGAAAGCCGCGCCCAGTGGGCCATCGGGAATTTATCGAGCGCGGGCAGAGCGGTGATGAAGGCTTGCGACTTGTGCGGCAGCCGGGACCGCCGCGCCAATTGCCGCGTGACGCGCGCCGTTGCGTTGGACAAAGGGAGCCGCCCGGCCGGCGCGATACGGGGCTGCGAGGGCTTGTTCCGGCCCGGCTGTCCGGCGAGCGCCGTGCTGACAAATGTGCCGGAGCCGACGCGCGCTTCGAGCAGGCCTTCCGCGATCAGCCGGTCGAGCGCCTCGATGACCGTCGTTCTGGAAACGCCCAGATCGCTGCCGAGCGTCCGGCTTGCGGGCAGGCGCTCCCCCGGCTGGACGCCGCCTGCGAGGATGAGGTCACGCAGACCCATATAGAGCTGTACGCTGATTTTCCTGTCCATCCCGCGATCGATACGGATGGACGACAGGATGGCGCCAGCCTTGATCTTCATGATGGCATACCCGGCCGATAATTGGTTTGTCACTTTTCACTATATTGGACCTTATCTCAATACCAATCATACCTATTGTCTTGAAGGTTCCGAGCCTCAACAGATGCCGAGCCACCATGAAAATCGTCAAGATCGAGACTTTCTGCAATGAATTCGTCGGCTTTGTCCGCGTCACGGCCGAGGATGGCGACCAGGGCTGGGGACAGGTTTCGACCTATCATTCAGACATCACCGCACAGGTGCTGCACCGGCAACTCGCGCAGTGGGTGCTCGGTCAGGACACGACCGATCTCGACGATCTGCTCGACACGGTCACGGAGCGCGAGCACAAGTTCCCCGGCTCCTATCTGCGCCGCGCCATGGGCGGTTTCGATACCGCCGTCTGGGATCTGCGCGGCAAGCGGGCGGGCAAGCCCGTTGTGGCCTTGCTTGGCGGCGAGCCGGGCCGTTTACGCGCCTATGCATCGTCGATGAAGCGGGATATTACCCCGCACGATGAAGCCGTTCGGCTGAAGCGGCTGCGCGATGAAAAGGGCTTCGATGCCTTCAAGTTCCGCGTCGGGGCCGAATGCGGGCGCGACCGGGACGAATGGCCGGGGCGGACCGAAGAAATCATCCCGGCGATGCGGCGCGAACTCGGACCGGATGTTGCCCTCCTCGCCGACGCCAATAGCGGCTTTTTCCCGGCCCGCGCCATCGAGGTTGGCCGGATCATGCAGGATCACGGCCTTTGCCATTACGAGGAGCCCTGCCCATATTGGGAATTGGAGCAGACGAAACAGGTTGCCGACGCACTGGAGATCGACGTGACCGGCGGCGAGCAGGATTGCGAATTGCCGGTATGGCGGCACATGATCGAGATGCGCGCCGTCGATATCGTCCAGCCTGACATTCTCTATCTCGGCGGCGTCAGCCGGACGCTTCGGGTTGCGAAAATGGCGGAAGCGGCCGGTTTGCCGGTCACGCCGCATTGCGCCAATTTGGGGCTGGTGACGCTGTTCACCATGCATTTGCTCAAGGCGCTGCCGAATGCGGGCAAATATCTGGAATTCTCCATCGAGGGGGCGGATTATTATCCGTGGCAGGACGGTCTGTTCGTGTCCTCGCCCTATGACATTGAGGGCGGTCACGTCACGGTAAGCGACGCGCCCGGCTGGGGCGTCGAGGTCGATCCGGAATGGCTGGCGCGGTCCACCTATCAATCAAGCGAGCTGGAAGCATGAGTTTGACCATCGAACAACTGACCGAGCGCTATTTCGAGACCGGCACGGTCGCGGATCTCCCTGACAGGCACTTCATCGACGGCGTCTTCACGCCGTCCGCCAGCGGAGAAAAGCTTGAGAAATACGATCCGGGGCGCGGGCGCGTGTTTGCCGAATTCGCCGCCGGGGACGAACGCGATGTTGCGCGCGCCGTGGAAGCCGCCGAACGCGGCTTTCGCGTCTGGCGAAACGTGAAACCGGCCGAGCGCTGCCGCATCCTTAATCGCTGCGCCGTGCTCATGCGCGAAAACGCCGCCATGCTTGCGCTGATGGAAGTGCTGGATGCGGGCAAATCGCTTACCGAGGCCGAGGGCGATGTCGCCTCATCGGCGAGGCTGGTGGAATATTACGCCGGCGCAGCCGACAAGCTCGAAGGCCGCTCCGTCCCGCTCGGTCCCGACAACATGGCCTGGACGATCCGTGAACCGGTCGGCGTGACCGCGCATATCATCCCGTGGAACTATCCGCTCAGCACATTCGTGCGCGGCGTCGCCCCGGCGCTTGCGGCCGGCTGTTCGGTCGTGGCCAAACCGGCGGAAACGACGCCTTACACCGCGCTTTTCATGGCGCGACTGCTCGCTGAAGCGGGCATGCCCGACGGCGTGGTCAATGTCGTGACCGGGCTCGGCAAGGACGCGGGCGAACCGCTTGTCCGGCATCCCTCGATCGCCCATGTCACCTTCACCGGGTCGGTCGCAACCGGCGTCCATGTCATGCAGACGGTCGCGCCGAATGTCACGCGGCTGACGCTCGAACTTGGCGGCAAATCGCCCCTGGTCGCGCTCGATGATTGCGATGTTGAGGCAGCGGCGGACGGCGCGGTTGGCGCGATCTTCTCCAATGCCGGCCAGATCTGTTCCGCCGGGTCACGCCTCATCGTCGACCGCAGGATTCACGATGACCTGCTTGGCAGGCTGCTTGAAAAAACGAAGGAACTCACATTCGGTCACGGTTTGCGCCGTCCTTATATGGGCGCGATCAATTCAAGGCTTCATCTGGCCCGTATTTCGGGCCATGTCGAACGCGCACGAAAGCGCGGCGCGTCCATCGTAATCGGCGGTAATCCGGCGACGGACCCGGCAACCGGCGAAGGCTGGTTCTTCGAGCCGACGATCATCGACATGCTGCCGGTCAACGATCCGGCGGTGCAGGAGGAGATTTTCGGCCCGGTGCTGGCCGTGCAGGTCGTCGATGGCGACGAGGAAGCGCTGGCCGCCGCGAACGGCACCGAATACGGGCTCGTCTCGGGCATCTACACGCGCGACATTGGCCGCGCACTGCGCCTTGCGCGCGACATCGACGCCGGTCAGGTCACCATCAACGACTATTGGGCGGGCGGCGTCGAGCTGCCTTTCGGCGGCAATCGCAAATCAGGCTTCGGCCGCGAAAAGGGTCTTGAGGGCATTGACGCCTACACCAGGACCAAGAGCATCACGGTCAAGATTTAGGGGGCTCCCGGCGGGACTGACGATTGCCGATCATCCGGCGCTCCATGAGCCGCGCGTAAAGCGACGGCGACAGCCGGTTGATCAGCCATGCGGCACGTGCGATGCGACCCACCGGGATGACCGCGCGGCCGCGCTCGATGCCTGCAAGAATGATCCGGGCCGCGTCGTCCGCACGTATGTAATCGACGCCGTCCTCCGCCGAGCCGGGACGCGCGATCCCCTCTGCCCTGACATCGGGCCTGCCGATATTGGTTGCGATGAAGGACGGCGCGGCGATCAGCACATCGACGCCGTAGGCTTTTTCCTCCGCACGCAGAGATTTGAAAAAACCCTCCAGCGCATGTTTGCTCGCCGCATAGGCGCAGCGCCGGTAGAGCGGCGTGAAACCGGCAACCGAGGAAATCGCCACATGCGCGCCTTTCGCCTTGCGCACTGCCTGAAGCAGCGCGGACGCGACCTGCACCGCCCCGAAATAATTGACCTCGAAGACCTTGCGGTGCGTCTCCAGCGGCAACTCGGCGAATGGTCCGATCTGGGTAATCCCGGCATTGTGGATGACGAGGTCGATGGCCGGATGATCGGCGCAGATCTCCGCACATGCCGATGCAATCTGGTTTTCATCCGTCAGATCGCAACGGTAGCAGCGCGTTCGCTCCGCCTCGCCTGCCGCATCCAGTTCCGCGCCCGGCAAGTCGATGATCGCGATGGACCAACCCCTCGCCCGCAGCCCGGCAGCCAGCGCCTGCCCGAGGCCGCCCGCACCGCCGGTTATCACGGCAACTTTCCCGGCGCTCATAGTCCGGCCGCCTTCTGCCAGAGCGCGAAGGTTTCGGCGCTGCTTTTTTCAGGCGTGTAGCCGAAGACCGTTTTCAGTTTGGTATTGTCGAGAACGGGCCGGTATTGGAGGAAGCGGACCTGCTCGGGGCCATAGCGTGACAGACCGAGAGGCCGGGCGGCGGCAAGCGCGGCCTGAAGCGCCCATGCCGGCAAGCGGAGCACCGGCTTGCGCAAGGCCCGCGCCAGATCGTCCACATCCATCGAACCGTCGCCCGCGACGTTGTAAATTCCCGGCGGCCCATCCGTTGCCGCGCGCAGCAGAATGCGGGCGAGGTCTTTCGTCCAGATGAACACGAACGGGCTTTTCGACCCGGCCACGGCAAGGAGACGCTTGCGGTGAAAAAGCGCGGTAATCTGATTTTCCAGTCTCTCGCCCAGAACCATGCCGACACGCAAAACAATCTGTTCAAGCTGCGGCGCATCCCGTCGCGCCTCGGCCAGCATCTCCTCGACGAGCCGCTTGTGATGCGCGTAGGCAAATTCCTCGTTGCCGCGCAGCCGGTCATCCTCCCGCAGCGGCACGGGATTGTCCCGATGATAGCCGTAAGCCGCGCCCGAACTGGTGACGACGAGCCGCCGCACGCCATGCGCAATGCATGCATCGAGAATGTTGCGCGTGCCCTCGACATCAACGGAATATTCGAATTCGCGCGTGGAGTTCTCCGGCGGCGTGACGATGGAGGCGAGATGGACCACGGTCTCCGGACGCTGCTCGCCGATGACGCGGTCCGGATCGCCGCCGCGCACGTCGAGCCGGATGAAGGCAAGCGTATGGCTATCCGGCGCACACTCTCCGTTGGGGAGAGGTGGCGGAGGGGGACGCACATCTGTCGCGACGACCTCATGCCCCGTCCCGGCCAACTCGGCCAACAAGGCCTGTCCGATCATGCCCGCCGCGCCGGTGATCAGGATGCGCGTCATGCGGCAGCCTCCCGCCGCGACATGAACGATGCCAGCGCAATGCCGGAAATCGCGTGCCAGATGCCCCAGCCAGCCGCGACGACCGCCATGCCGCCGAGCCCGTTGAAAAACGCGAAGATCAGGATCAGTCCGAGGCCGGAATTCTGGATGCCGGTCTCGATGGTGATGGCGCGCCGGTCATACTCGCTGACGCCCGCGAGCGTTGCCGTGAGATAGCCGCTCCCCAGCGCGAGGGCGTTGTGCAGGAAGACGATCAGCGCGATTGCCCCCGCATAGGCGAGGAAGAAGGTCCAGTTCGCCGCCAGCGCCGCCACGATAAACAGTAGGAAGATCGCCATGGACAGCCATTGCATGGGCCGCCTGATCCTGCCCGCAATGGCAGGGCGCAGCGAGTTCAGGGCGATACCGAAAAAGAGCGGGATCACCAGCATGGACAGGACGGTTGCGACCGTGACCGGATCTATGGCGACGCTGCGCAGGATCTCCTGGGTCGGCCCGTAAAGATTGCCCCAGAGCGCCACGTTGAACGGCGTGAAGAATAGCGCGGCAACGGTCGCGATGGCGGTCATGGACACGGACAGCGCCGTATTGCCGCCTGCCCTGTGGGTAATGAAATTGGAGATATTGCCGCCCGGACAGGCCGCCACCATGATCAGACCGAGCGCGAAACTCGCACGCGGTTCGACTGCCAGGATCAGCAGGAAGGTGACGATCGGTAGCACCACGAATTGCGAGAACAACCCCGCCAGCAAGGACTTCGGAAAACGAAGCAGGGCGCGGAAATCGGCCACGCGCAGATCCAGCGCGATGGAAAACATGACGATGCCGAGGATCGCGTTCAACAGCGTCAGCGAGCCGGGACTGAAATTCAGAACGATACTGTCCACATCCCTCATGCCGCTTCCCCCTTCAGCGTACGGATCTTCGACGTCACCGCCTTTCTGAACGCAGCTTTTTCGACATAGTAGGCCATGCGCGGCAGATCGACATACCGCATTCCGCCGGTCAGCCGCTCATAGCCGCGCGCCTTCTCCGCCTTGAGCGCGAGCGCCGCCTTGCGCCCTTCCCGCAAGCCGCGCAGATAGCAGGCAACCATCTCCGCCTGCTCGTGGCGGCCCTGCCAGCCAAGTCCCGTCGCCTCGACCATGCCCATGACGAACAGGTCGTCGCGCTCCGGATGCATGCAGTTCAGGTAGAGATGCGGCGCGGCTCCGCGCCAGTTCAGCAGCGCATCATCCATGAAGGGGTAATGCAGCTTGTAGCCGGTTGCGGCGACGACGATGTCATACTCGCCGGACGTGCCATCCCTGAAATACGCCTTATGACCCTCGAAACGTTCGATGTCGCCCCGGATTTTCAGATCGCCGTGGCCGGCATGGAAGACGATCAGCGAATTCACGATCGGATGGGATTCGTAGAGCGCATGGTCCGGCTCGGGAAAGCCGTAATTCTGCGGATCGCCGACGAACCATTTCAGGACCGCTCCATCGACGCGCCGCTTCAGCCACATGGGCAGCCGGATCGCCCCGCCGACCGTATCCGCCGGTTTGCCGAAGATGTATTTGGGCACGAAATGATAGCCGCGCCGCATGGACAGGTCGCAGCTTGCGCCATGATGGATGGCGTCGATGGCAATATCGCAGCCGGAATTGCCCGCGCCTATGATGAGAACGCGCTTGCCGTCGAACTGGCGCGGCGAGCGATATTGGCTCGAATGAATGAACTCGCCGGAGAACTCGCCGGGAAACTCCGGCAGGTTCGGCTCCGAGAGCGTGCCATTGGCGATGATCACGCCCGCGAAAATCCGCTCATGCATCTGCCCGCCGTCATCACGCCATGTCACGCGCCACCCCGCGCTGTTCTCGCCCAGAGGTTCGGTCCGGACGACTTCGGCGTTGAAGAGAAAATGCCGCCGCAGATCGAAATGATCGGCGAACTTGCGGAAATATTCCCGCAGTTCACGATGCGATGGATAGTCAGCGACATCCTCGTCCATCGGAAAATCGGTAAATTCGGTCATTCGCTTCGACGAGATCAAATGCGCGCTCTCATACATGGTGGAACGCGGCCCGTCGATGTCCCAAAGCCCGCCGACATCGCCGTGAAGCTCGAAGCCCTGAAACGGGACGGCCTGTTCGGCCAGCGTCTTCGCCATTGCCAGCCCCATTGGACCGGCACCGATCAGCGCGTATGGGCGCTTGTCGTCCAGCACTTCATCCTCCCCGACCCACGCATTTTTTCTTAAATTGAACGAACGTTCAAATTCGTGCAACCTCTTTCCATGACGCAGACCGAACAACGCCAGCGCGCGCCCTCCAGACGCTCAGTCGAAACGCGCAAGCGCATTCTCGACGCCGCCGAGCGACTTTTTGCGCAAAACACATATGAGGGCGCCTCGATCCGCGATATCGCCACCGCCGCCGATGTGCCGGTGGCGCTGGTCAGTTTTCACGGTGGATCGAAAGCGGCGCTGTTTGCCACGGTCGTCGCGCGCCGGGCCGACGAACTGTCGCGCGCGCGGCTTGAGGCTTTACAGGCGCTCAAAGCGGGCGGGGAGCCGCCAACGCTCGGCGCGATCCTGCGCTGCTTCATTCAGCCCTATCTTGAGAAGGCGGCCGGAGGTGGTCCGCAATGGCCTGCCTATGCGCGGCTCGTCGCACAGGTTTCAGCGGATGAACGATGGCGTGCAATCAGCGAAAGATGCTTCGATCCGGCCGTCGGGCTTTTCCTTGACGAGATAGCGGCGCTTTTTCCGCACGCGGATCCGCGCAAACTTGCGGCAGGCTTCGTCTTCACCGTCGCCGCCATGCTCTCGCTCGCGACATCTCAATGGCGCATTGGCGCGCTGAGCGGGTCCATAGACAAATCCAGCCCCGCATCGCTGGAGGGCTGGACAGATTTTCTCGTCGCTTTCTGCGAAAACGGTTTGCAAGCCGCGTTCAATTCATCGTCAGTGGGCTGACCGTCAAGCGTCCTGTTCGGCACTCACAGGCATTTCGGCAAACCCCCGCAATCCCGGCGCAACCGGATCCCATGACAGCGCGCGGCTCGTATAGACGACCATGCTCGGCTCGACGATCTCCGGATCGTCAAGGCTGGAGGCGCGAAGCCCCACCGATCCCGGCATGCCCGAATTGCGGGCATAGATCGCCGAGCCGCAATTGGGGCAGAATCCGCGGCTGACCATGTTGCCGCTATCGGCAGGCCGGTCATAAAACCTGACCTCTCCGGTCAAGGAAAATTCGCTCTCCGGCACAACGACAATCGTGGCGTGGCCGGTCGCGCTCGACCTGCGGCAATCGCGGCAGTGGCAATGGAGCGCGATCTGCGGAGCGGCGGCGCTTTCATAACGAACCGCGCCGCATAGGCAGGCGCCCGTAAATCCTTTTGACATCGTCTGTTTCCTTGCTGATCTGCATCTGTTTGTTTCAAGCTCGATTTTTCCGAAAAATGGTTTCCATTTTATCGGATCTCGCTCTGGCCGACATTCTGTTCGTACTGGTCGCGGCGGCGCACCCACGCCATCGTGTAGGGCAAGGCGTCTTCGTCACGCCCGATTGGCCTCAGGTCGAGCAGGTGATAGGCGGCGTTGAAGACTTCGACCCCGCGCCCATAGGTCGAGTAGCTGTGGCCGACCGTGCCGTCATCGAGACGGAGAAAGACGCTGAGGCCGGGCATTTCCTCGCCGCGCGGCTTGCCGCCGAAATTGTAGTCGCCGGATTTGACGGCATCGCCTGGAAAGGTCACGTCGAAATCCTCGCCAAAGCGGCCGCCCGCCGCCGAGACCCAGGGGAAAGTCCAGCCCAGCCGTTTTGCATAGGCCTGAAGCCTTTCGAGCGGCGCGTTGGACACGCAGACAAAGCTCGTGTCGCGAGCCGCAAGATGGATGTCGAGGCCGTTGAAATTGTCCGCCCAGAAAGAGCAACTCGGACAGCCCTGCTCCCAATCCGCGCCGAACATGAAGTGATAGACGATGAGCTGGCGATGCGGACCGAAAAGCTCAGCCAGCGTCTTTTCGCCTCTGGGGCTATGGAAGCGATAGTCCTCCTCCACCTTGACGAGCGGTAATTCGCGGCGGGCCGCCGCCAGCTCGTCCTGCTGCTTCATCAGGGCTTTCTCGCGCTTCAGAAGCGCCTTGCGCGCCTTGAGCCAACTTTTGCGCGATGCGATTTCGGGCATGGTCATGCGGCTTTTCCTTCCGAGTGGGACAGGCGGTCCGCGAG
Organism: Rhodomicrobiaceae bacterium; assembly: GCA_050330195.1. GTDB lineage: Bacteria > Pseudomonadota > Alphaproteobacteria > Rhizobiales > Rhodomicrobiaceae > JAHQVI01. The sequence continues at coordinate 69,458 of JBHJOB010000027.1, forward strand.
ACGCTCGAAACTGCGGCTCCAGCCGTGGCCGACATTGCGCCGCGCCGTTTCACGCTGGATCGCCTCGTGACGCAGGTGAACGCGGGTCTTGCCGCCCGTCGCCTCGAAATTGACAGTGACGCGGGAGGCCGGGGTCACTTCACGTTCGCCATCCGCCGTCTCGACGACATGCGACCAGCTGAAAGCGAGCGCGGCATTGCGATCCACCGTGAGATATTCGCCTTCGACATACTCCGCCCGGTCATCGGTGCGTTTGAAGACATACCGCCAGCGGCCGCCGACGCGCAGGTCCATCTCGGCCTTGTTCGCCGCATCGGGCGCGGAGCCGAACCATTTCACCATTTCCTCCGGATCGGTCCAGGCCCGGTAGACCTTCTCGACAGGGGCGTCGAACTCTTCTTCGATGACGACGGGATCGTCGCCGGGGGCGGAATGCAGCAGGGTCATGACGATGTCTCCTTGTTGTCGCTGGCGAGGTGCCGGGCCAGTGCGGCGAACTGGTCCTCCCAGAATTTCTGATAATTGCCGAGCCAGTCGACGGCCTCCTTCATCGGGGCCGCTTCCAGGCAGCAATGACGGGTCCGTCCGCGCTTTTCCACGCGCACGAGACCGGCATCCGACAGAACGCGCACATGTTTGGACACGGCTGTCAGCGACATGTCGAAAGGTTCGGCAAGCCGGGAAAGCGGCGCTTCGCCCCTGGCCAGTTGCGCGACGATGGCGCGGCGGGTGGCGTCACTGAGAGCGGCGAATGTGGCGTCGAGCTGAGGCATGTGAGCACTTCCGTTTAGTCAACCGTATGGTTTACTAACGTCCCGCATTCAATTAGTCAACCAGAAGGTTGATTTTTTTGCGCGTAAGCGAAATGGCCGCCGATTGGGCGCATTTGCCCGCAAGCAGGTCGAGCGGACCGAAAACAATAAAGACCTTGGAGCTTATGATGGGGAATTGCGGAAAATTGAGATGACCGCCGGATGGTCCACGTTATAAGTTAACTCTGTACTCGGAAATCTGTTTATAGCGAAGTAAGAGCCTCTAATTCTTATATTGGCGAATTTGACCAGCGGCGGTCATATCTGGCCGCTTTTGAATGAGATTAGGAATTTTCCATGAATGAACGCGGACGAACGGTCATTGTTACGACCACGGACCGGGGCTATCTTCCCGCTGCCTGCTGTCAGCTCAAATCGTCCTGGGATCATCTGGAGCGGAAGGAGAATACCGAACTCTATCTCGCCGTTTGCGATGTGAGCCAGGAAGACATCGCCGAGTCCCGGCGCTATTTCGATATGCGCGGCGTCAATGCGACGGTGCTGGAATGCGACGAGGTCGCCGACCGGATCAAGCCGATCGGCAATCGCTGGCCGCGCGCCGCCTATCTGCGTCTCTATTTCGATTCCATGTTCGATGCGAGCGTCGAGCGGCTGGTCTATTTCGACGCGGACACGCGGGTGTGCACATCGCTTGAGCCGCTCATCAATGCCGATCTGAGAGGCGCGCCCATCGGCGCGGTCCACGACTTCATCTATTACGTCACGGGCAATATCCGCCGTCGCCGCCGCGACCTCTTCCTTGCCGACGACGCCCCCTATCTGCAATCCGGCGTGATGGTATTCGACTGGCCGAAAACGCTCGAAAATGGCGGCTTCGAACGCGCCCGGCAATTCCTTGCCGATCATCCGGACCGCTGCCAGGAAGCGCCCGATCAGGACGCGCTCAACGCCGCTTTCGAGGGCCAGTGGACGCCGCTCGATCCGCGCTGGAACCTGCATGAGTTCTATCTCATGTTCGGCGGCACCTTGACGCCCTATATCGAGCATTATACCTCGACAAAGCCGTGGTCCCGCCTGCGTCCACCCGCATGGCGCAATGCGGCGGAATGGTACAAGCGCGAACTGGCCGACACGAAATGGAATGACTTCATCCAGCCGCAATCGCAGATCGACATAGCGAAAGCGCACCTTGCTTTCATGAAATTCCGCTATGCCGGAAAGGTCCGCGACGGGCTTGCCAGTCACGCCCCTATCGTGCTGGATCTGCTGGGCAAGCCGCGTCAGCGTCCCGAGGATCAAGAACTGCCCTGGGCGCCGAAGAACCGACACGACGTCGAGACGATGACGCACGCCCTGATCCGCGAAGCCTCGCAGCAATGCCCGAGGCTGCTTCCGCCCGAGAGCGTGCTCCGCTCCTGAGGGGCAAGCGGTCCCGGTCTACGGCGCCGGTCTTGCCGGCGGTGGCGGCAGGCGGAAACGGTTGTTGGTGAGCAGATCCCTGAGGAAATAGACGATCACCGAAGGGTTCTGCATGGCGCGCGAAATCGAGTAGGGCAGCCAGGCCGATCCGTAAGGAACGTAAAGCCGTGTCGGGACGCCGGCTGCCTGCGCGACCTCAAGGGCCTTGGTCATGGGAAGCGGAAAGACAAGCTCCTGCTCACACGATGTTCCGGCGGCCGTCAGCCGTGCAAAGGCATCTTCGGCCAGAACCGGATCGTGCGTCGCGACGCCGACATGGACGGCCCGGCCGGCCAGCCTGTCGATGATCCGCAGAAAGCTCTCGCGCAAATCCATGTCCGGCTCATCCGGGTCCGGCCATTGCCCCTTGACGACGCGCACGCTCACGCCAAGCTCGATGGCGCGTTCGACATCTTTCACGCTGCGCCGCCAGCGCCCCGGTACCGCGCAGCCAACCCCTTCGGGGCCGACCTTTTTCAGAACGGCAAAAACCGCATCCGCCTGCTCGGGCGCATGGGAGTCCAGCATCACCTTGATGCCGAGGGACCGGGCGTGCGCGATGACTTCGCCGGCGAGATCCACATTGTCCCAGAGCGCCGGCACCTTGAGCGCCAGATAGCCGTCCAGTCGTTCCGCCTTCATCCTATCGAGAATGCGAAGATAATTGTCGGCCACCTTGCGCGGCTCTTCGGTGCCGTCGTTCCAGTAGCATATGGTTGCCCCGTAACCGCTTTGGCCTGCCGAATTGGCAAGCGCGATGGCATCGTCCAGATGGGGGCCGGTAATGTAGGAACGGGTCGCGTAGCGGATAACCGGCATCGCGGCTTTGACGATCAGTTTGCGCATCGGCATATCCACATCTTATTCGTTCGGAGCTGACTTGCTCAGCCTTTTTCTTGCCATCTGGCTGGCATCGGAAAGAGCCGACACCATGCCCGAAATATTGACCGGGTAGACGCGCAGCGCAGCGATCGGGTTCGCCTGTTCTGTCCAGACCTGCGTCCACGGCGCTTCCTTGCCGAGAAATTCATAGGATTTCAGCCCCTTTTGCGCTGAATAACGGATCGTCTCGCGCATCAGCAGATTGCCGGGCGAGCATTTCTTGTAAGCCTCGTCATAGCCGATCTTGAGCAGCCAGAATGCGCCCTCGGTTTCGACGCCGATCTGCATTGCGGCGGCATGGCCGTCGATACGCAGGAAGCAGATGCGCAGGATTCCCGCACGCGCGGCCGCCTCGGCATAGGTCCGGTAGAATTTCTCCTGCAACTGATTATGCACGATTGCGGTGCCGGACCGGCCTTTCCAGCTTTGGGATTCGACGGCCATCGCCTCTTCTAGCAGCGCCGGCACATCTGCGGGAGCCGGGGTCAGAATCTGCACGGTGACGGTCCCCAGCTTCTCGGCGGTGCGTTGCATCCGGCGCAGATCCGAGCGGCGGCGGGAATTGAAATTCTGCTCCGGCTCGATCCAGCTTTCGCTCAAGGCAATGTAAGGCGCGGCACGCATGGGCAGCGGCCTCACCGCGACGATACCCCGGCGGCGATAGGCCCGTTTCAGCGCGTCGATGAACGGGGTTTCTGTCAGATAATGGCCGAAGCCGATGGGCATACCCGTCGCCGCCAGACCGCGCGCGAGCGTATCGAGAGCTTCGGGCGTCCGGTAGATGACTTCGACCGGTTCGCCCAGTTCGTCGGCCCCGAGCAGGCTCAGCCGTGACGGACCTTGCGTGGCCTCCCTCAACGGCGCCAGTGCGGCGGGCGCTTCGGGCGAACCGACGAGGATGACACGAACGGGACGTTCCGGGCTCAGGGCTTCGGCGGCAGCCTTGACCCAGATATGCTGCTGCATCGGCGTTCGCCTCTCCGGCGCGACGCCATCCCATATATCGGCGGACAGGCTGTCCAGATCGACCGAACGACATGTCTGCGGCGATCCGTAATTCGGATCTTCACGTTCTCGCGCTAACATGCTCTCATGAACCCGCCCTGTAATATTGATGCACCCATGTCCAGAACAATGCCACCTCCAGCGAGCAGGCGCACGATTCCAATCAGACTCGGTTAAATAGGCTGCGGCAAATCTCTGTTTAATATTAACGGACATACTTAACGTGAAAACGTTACTGAAACACTGGATATAAAACTTTCAAGAGTGTATGGCCAAAGAATAATGCAGTCATTAATTTTCCTTGTGAAAACGGCTTCCAATGAATATGCCCGACCGATATGCTTTGCCGCGAAACGGATTTGTTTGCAAAATTCCTTCAACAAGTGACCGGACCTTATGAGCGATAGCGTTGGATCCGCCGCCGGCGATACAGGGCAGCCCGAATCTGCCGGAGCAGGCCGCTGGATCTTTCTATCCCGCATTTTCGTTCAGGCAGCCCAACTGATCATCTTTCTCGTCGCCGCGCGCGTTCTGAGCCCGGCCGAATTCGGCGTTTTTGCGCTCGTTCAGGCCTTCTCGCTGCTGCTGTTCATGGTTGCGGCAGCCGGATGGCGCGAACTTGTCATAAGCTGGATGGGCTCCGATGACGAGATCAATCAGATCGTTACCTACGCCTTTATCGGCGGAATCGGCATGTTTGCCGTGGGTATCGCATCGGCTGGCGGGCTCACATTCATCGTCGAGGGCCCCGAAGCGCCGATCCTGCTGGTCCTGTTTTCCTTTTGCGTGCTGCTATCGCCGATCGCGGTCGTGTTCGGCGGAATTCTCGTGCGCCGGAACAGGGTGAATGATTTCGCCATCGCGACCATCGTCGCCGAAATGCTCGGATTCGGCGTCGCCGTCGCCGGGCTCCTGACGGGCTGGGGCGTTCTTGCGCTCGCCGCCGGCAAGATAGCGGTGCAACTGACGCTCACCATTCTGGTTTACTGGCGCGCCGACTGGCCCTATCGCATCGCGTTTCGCAGCGCGCACAGCCGTGAATTTCTCGCGACATCGAGCCAGATCCTGGCCAACCGCTTCATCGGCTACATGCAGAGTTACGGCACGACCTTCGTTGTGGGTGCTTTCCTTGGCCCGGCCGGCGTCGGCTTCTTCCGTGCCGCCGAGCGCGTCGTCTCTTCCGTGGCCGAGCTAGTCATGGAACCCTTGCGGATGATCGCCTGGGTCCAGTTCCGCCGCGCCGCCGACCGCGCTGAAAGCCCCGAAGCCATTCCCACAGAGCTGTCCGCGGAGGCCCGCCATTTCCTGCCGCTGTTCATTGTCGCGGCGGCCCCCGTTTTTGTCGGACTGGCCGTTGTCTCCGGCGACATTGTCAGCGCGCTGCTCGGCCCCAAATGGGCGCAGGCCGGGCCGGTCGCCGCGATCCTGGCGCTCGCTGCCCTGACAAGTATCCCAAGGGCGGTGGCGGAACCCTTGCTGTCGCTTTCCGGAGAAATCCGGCGCCTGCCGTTCATATTGGCCATCAATGCGGCCGTAACCATCGCACTCATGCTGGCGCTGGGGAGTTACGGCCTCATCGCCCTCGCGCTGGCGAGCCTGCTTGCCGGGACGATCAGCTTGGGAACGACGACATGGCTGGTGCAGAAATATACGGGTATCCGCTGGAGCGAAGCCGCGATGCAGTCCCTGCCTGCCCTTGCCGCACTGGCTGCGATGACGCTGGCGGTTTACGGAACGGACTGGTTCAGCGAGATGCAGGCCTTTCCGCTTCCGATCGCCCTCGGGGCGCAGATCATCGTCGGCGCGCTCGTTTACGTCGTGACGCTTCTGGCGATAAGGCCGCGAATGCTGATGTCGGTGCTGAAGATGTGAGATCGGGGCTGATCCGGCGTTCGCCACCCATCTAAAGCGGAATGCGGATCGTCGCCTTCAGTCCGCCCATGCGGCTTTCGCCGAGATGGATCTCTCCGCCATGCGCTCGGATGATGTCGCGGGCGATCGCAAGGCCGAGCCCCGTGCTCTTCACATTCTGGTTGCGGGCCTTGTCGCGGCTGTAGAATGGGCGGAACACGGTCTCGCGCAGTTCGGGCGGAATGCCCGGCCCGTCATCCTCCACCGAGACGATCAGATTGCGGCGCGAGCATACCGCCGTCACCGAGATGGCCTTGCCGAAGCGGACTGCGTTCGTCACGAGGTTCATCACCGCGCGCTTGAAGGCATTGCGGCGGATCGTGGCGAAGAAATGATAGTTCGGCGCATGCAGCGTGATCGACCGGCCGGGCGTTTCCACATAGGCGTCGTGAATTTCCTTCAACAGGCCAAAGACATCGGCGCGGCTGGCCGCTTCCCCGGTGCCGCCTTTCGAAAAGGCGAGATAATCCTCCAGCATCTGCTGCATTTCATCAACGTCGGAAACCAGCTCCTTCACCTCGCGGCTGTCACCCAGCATGGCGAGTTGGAGACGGAAGCGCGTCAGCACAGTCCGCAGGTCGTGGCTGACGCCGGCCAGCATGGTCGTGCGCTGTTCGACATGCCGCTCGATCCGGTCGCGCATCTCGATGAACGCGATCGACGCCTGACGGACCTCGCGCGCGCCTCGCACGCGGAAATCCTTCGGCACCGGCTGGCCTCGGCCAAAGCGTTCGGCCGCTTCCGCCAGCGACAGGATGGGCCGGATCTGGTTCCTCAGGAACATGATCGCAACGCCAAGCAGGATCAGCGCGGTCGAGACCATCCAGACGAGGAAAATGTGGCTGTTGGAGGCATAGGTTTGGCTTCGCCGGGCGAGCACCTTCATCACCGCGTCATCGAGCTGGATACGGATGTCGATATAATTGGAGTCCCCGAGCGTATCGACCCAGTGCGGCAGTCCGATCCTGTCCCTGATGGTTTTCGTCAGGGTACGGTCGAGAAAACCGAAAAACGGGCGCTCCTTGGGCGATGGCAGCGTATCGCCGGGCAGGACCTGCACGACGAGACCCAGATCCTGCCGCGCCATGTCGGTCAGCTGGACGTAGCCGTCCTGATAGGGATAGGCTTCGTAAAGCGAGACCAGCATCGCGATGTTCTGCACCGTGGCGTTCGAGAGGCGCTTGGTCACATTCTCCCAGTGACGGTCCATGAACACGGCCACGAGCACCGACTGAAGCAGGACGATCGGGGCGATGATGATCAGCAGCGCGCGGGCGTAGAGCCCCTTGGGCAAAAAGGACGCGCTTCCGCTTGCCAGCCTTTGCGAAAAATGCTGGAGCTTCTGTTTCAGACGCGACCCCTTGGCCGCATGATGATCAGAGATGGAAGCCATCAGTCCGCATAAAAAATATAGCCACGCCCTCTCACGGTTTGCAGATAAGCCGGATTCCCCGGATCGGCCTCGATCTTTCGCCGCAGACGGTTGATCTGTACATCCACCGCGCGTTCGCTGTCATGACCGGCAAGCTGCGCCAGCGCCTCGCGATCCACCGTTGCGCCGGGGTGCAATGCGAAATGGCGCAAGAGGTTACGCTCGATTTCGGTCAGCTTGATGGTTTCTTCGCCATTGCGCAACTCGCCGCGCACGGGATGGAATGTGAAACTGCCGAAACTGATCTCTTCCGGCCCCGAGGCGACTTCGACGCGCCGGTTGAGAATATTCTTCATCCGCAAGAGAAGCTCGCGCGGCTCGAAGGGCTTGGTCAGATAATCGTCCGCGCCGGTCTCAAGGCCCGTGATCCGGTCCTCCGGATCGCTCCGCGCGGTCAGCATCAGGATCGGCACCTGTGAATGGCTGCGCAGATCGCCGGCCAGCGAAAGCCCGGTTTCGCCCGGCATCATGATATCGAGAATGATCAGATCGAAGCTCAGGCCGCTCATTCTGGTCCGCGCCATTGCCGCGTCTTCCGCCGCCGTCACGCGGTAGCCGTTTTCCTGGAGAAACCGCGCGATCAGATCTCGGATGCGCTGATCGTCATCCACCACGAGAATATGCGGCGCATTGTCGGCAAGGGCCGCCGCCTGACTTTCGGTATTCGCCTCGCTCATTCCTTCACCATCGGATTTTTACCCCGGGCGCTCAGCGTTCTGCCATTCTGCGTATAAGGCGACAGATCGCCATGCCCGAACATTGCCCCCAGAAATTTTGCCACGGCCCGTTGCCCTTCCGGTCCGACTTCCCCCAGCGCCTCGCCGATCCTGCCGAGTTGCGAGGAGGACAGACGCCTAGCAAGCGCCGCGCCGCGCTCGGTTACGTACAGATGCCTCTCCCGCTTGTCCTCCTTGCCTGCCTGCTGCTCAACATAGCCTTCTTTTATCAGCTCGCGAAGCACGCGCGCCAGACTTTGCTTGGTGATCTGCAAAATGTCGAGGAGACCGGCGACGCGCATGCCCGGGTAACGGTCGACAAAATGCAGAACCCGGTGATGCGCCCGGCCGAAACGGATTTCATCCAGAATGCGGTCCGGCTCGCTGGTAAAGTCCCGATAGGCGAAAAACAGCGCCTCGATGTACCAGTAAAGCTGCTCCTCGTTCAGCGCCGGTGCGGTCTCCGGCTCTGCGCCAGCATCGTCAGATGGTCGCCGTCCACGCGCTTCTGGAATTACGTCAGCCATGTTGACATATTTGGCCTTGTTTGTTAGCGGAAGCAAGTCTAACTTGTCACTCGAGGTAATTCTTTGCGAAAAGCCTGCCGTTAGGAATCACGGGGTGATAACCTTTTCGAATTCATCCTCGGTGGGAACCGGGCGCATCCTTCGCCGCGCGAAGCGTGACAGGTTTCCCAAAAAAAGGGGCGAAAACAAAAGGCTTTACGCTCATCACTTGCATTGCCGCTCAAAATTATGCTCGTCGCTGGAGGAAATTATGACAGCCGAACCCTACGATCAACGAGACGGACATATCTGGTACAATGGCGAGCTTGTGCCCTGGCGCGAGGCCAAGCTTCACGTTCTGACCCACGGCCTGCATTACGCCAGCGCCGTCTTCGAGGGCGAGCGCGTTTATGGCGGCGAGATATTCAAGCTCACCGAACATTCCGAGCGCCTCCACAATTCGGCGAAGCTGCTCGGTTTCGAGATCCCCTACAGCGTCGCCGAAATCGACGCGGCCTGCCGTGAAGCCGTGCGCGTCAACAATATCGTGGATGGCTATGTCCGCCCGATCGCGTGGCGCGGCTCGGAGCAGATGGGCGTTTCGGCGCAGAACAACCGGATCAACGTCGCGATCGCATCCTGGTATTGGGGCACCTATTTCGACAAGGAACAGCGCCTCAAGGGCATCCGCTTGGCGATGGCCGAATATTGCCGCCCCGATCCGCGCACCGCGCCGTCCAAATCAAAGGCAACCGGCCTTTACATGATTTGCACCATCGAGAAGCACCGCGCCGAACGCATGGGCTATGCCGACGCGCTGATGCTCGACTGGCGCGGCCATATCGCGGAATCGACAGGCGCGAACATCTTCTTCGTGCGCGGCGACGAGTTGCACACGCCGACGCCGGATTGCTTCCTCGACGGCATCACCCGCCGCACGGTCATCGGTCTCGCCAGGAAGCGCGGCTGGAACATCATCGAGCGCACGATCCTGCCGGAAGAGATGGGCAATTTCGAACAGTGCTTCCTGACCGGCAGCGCCGCCGAAGTCACGCCAGTCTCCGAGATCGGCGACTACAAATTCACCGTCGGCGAGATCAACCAGACACTGATGGATGACTACTCGAACACCGTTCGCCCCGCTGACGAGAAACTTGCCGCGGCAGGCTAGGGCGAGGTTCGAAAATGAGAACCATTTTCCGCAAAAAATCGAACCTCAAACAAATAGATGCGGATCAGGATCGTTTCGTCAAGAAATGATCCTGATCTAAACGGTCGTTCCGCCGCCCGGAGATGTCAGCGTCACCAGCGCGATCTCCGGCGGCACCATGAAGCGGATGGGATAGATCGAAAGGCCAAGGCCCGCCGAGACGACGATGTGGCGGCCATCTTCGACGACATGCCCGTAGGCATAGCGCTTCACGTGGCCCGTCTGCACGGCGGGACGGCCGAGAAAAGGCAGTTTCACCTGCCCGCCATGCGTATGACCGCTAAGGGTGAGCGTCACACGCTCGGGCACTTTCACGAAAATGTCCGGCTCATGCGCCATCAGGATAGCGGGATCGCCGTCGCCGGAGATTTTCGCCAGCGTGCCGGGCAGATCGTCGACGCCCTGATAGCGACGGCGTCCGGCCCTGTAGGCCATCTGGTCGCCCAGCCCCGCCAGCCAGACGGCTTGCCCGCGATGGTCAAGCTTCACCGCATCATTTTCAAGGACCGGAATGCCGTTGCCCTCCAGTCCCTGTCTTACGGCATCGGCATCGACCCACCAGTCATGATTGCCCAAGACCGCATGAACGCCGAGCGGCGCTTGCAGATCTCGCAGAGCCGCGGACCAGTCGGCGATGGGAACCAGACCCGTGCGGTACCGGCTGCGGAGCCCCGATACATAGTCGCCAAGAAGAAGGATCAGATCGGGCTTTAGCGCATTGGCCGCCTCGGCAATTTTCGCAATCCTGCTGGCCGGCATCCACGGCTCGACGGCATGGATGTCGGTGATGACCGCAATTCGCAGCGGAGGCGCCGATTGCGGCCAATGCGGATGCTCGACGCTCCAGCGCGCAACGGCCAGGCGAAAACCCGGCTCGATCACAAAACTGTAGGCTCCGCCCGATGCGCCCAGCGCAAAAAGGCCGCCCAGCGAGTGAAGAAAGCGGCGGCGCGTTATCATACTTTCCCTTGCCTTTACGAAATCGAAAGCCCGGCTCCAGATTAAGGATACAAGATGAACCGTTGATGGATCACCTGCCGGATTTGATTATCGGATTGCATTTGCGCTAATCTCGCGCGGACGTTCAAACAGGCCCGGACGAACGGTCTCCGGCCGACCTTGAGGAATATGGCATCCAATATGCGTTCAGTCCGCATTCCCGTCGCCTGGCTCCTGACAATTGCCATCATTCAAACCGCCAGCGGTATCGCCAGCAGCAATGCCGAGGCCGGATCCCCCGTGGCCAAGGAGGTTTTCGGGCGCCAGAACAACCCTGCCCCTCTGGCTGCGCGCGCCATAGGCAGCTATGCGCGCGGATGCATCGCAGGCGCGAAGCCGCTGCCGATCAATGGTCCAGCCTGGCAGGCCATGCGCCTCTCCCGCAACCGCAACTGGGGCCATCCGGCGCTGATCCGCTATCTGGAACGGCTTGCCCTTCAGGCGCAACAGAATGACGGCTGGCACGGACTTCTCGTCGGCGACCTGGCGCAGCCCATGGGCGGTCCGATGCTCACTGGCCATGCGAGCCATCAGATCGGCCTCGACGCCGACATCTGGCTGACGCCGATGCCCAAGCGGACGATGAGCCGCCAAGAGAGGGAAACCCGCTCGGCCGTTTCGATGCTGGCCGCCGATGGCGTCTCGACCGATCCCTCCCGCTGGACCACGGAACATGCGCGGCTGATCAGGCGCGCCGCGTCCTATCCGGAAGTCGCGCGGATCTTCGTGCACCCCGCCATCAAGCAAACATTGTGCAAATGGGCGGGCCAGGATCGCGGCTGGCTCTCCAAGGTCAGGCCGTGGTGGGGGCATCATTATCATTTTCATGTCCGGCTCGCCTGTCCGCCGGACTCGCCGGGATGCGTCGATCAGCCCACCGTCGGATCTGAAGACGGATGCGGACGCGAGGTTGAAAGCTGGCTCAGCAGGATGCGCAAGCCTGCCGTTGAACCGCCGCAACCGAAGAAGCCGGCAAGACCGCGCAAGCCGAAACCGCAGATGACGCTGGATCAATTGCCGGACGCCTGCGCCGAACTGGTTGTGGACGATCTCCTGGACGTTCCGCCAGCGCCGACACAAGCTGTGCCGATGCCGGAGCGTAAGGCTGCCGGACCGGAAAGGCAATCCTCAATGACACGGTTCATCAAGAAGGTGATGGGCGAATAGCGATCGAGAGCGCGGTTACGCATGCGGACAGGCAAGTCAGGGCAAGGTTCAAACTCAGGCTTGCCCCGGAAGCGCCGCCTCGATTTCGCCGATAATGACATTGGCGGCGGCCCTCGGATCGGACGCTGCGGTGATCAGCCGGCCGATGACGAGATAATCAACGCCTGCGGCGATTGCATCCGCCAGGGTCACGACCCGCTTCTGATCGTCGGATGATGCGCCTTGCGGGCGGATGCCCGGCGTCACGATCAGGAAATCCGGCCCGATGGCCTCGCGAAGCGCACGTGCCTCGCGCGCGGATGCGATGACGCCGTCAAAGCCTGCATCCCGCGCCATGGCCGCGCGGCGGATGACCATCTCCTCGGCGCTTGCCGCAATGCCCTGTTCTGCCAGATCGGCCTCATCGAGGCTTGTCAGCACCGTTACGGCGAGCAATTTCGTCGCGCTGTTTCCGCGACCCCGCACCGCCGCATCGAGCGTCTTGCGATCCGTACCGTGGACCGTGAGAAACGAGGCTCCCAGATTGACGGCGCTGGCCGTTGCCCTTTCGACCGTATTGGGGATGTCGAGCAGCTTGGCGTCGAGAAAGATGCGCGCGCCCGAATCGAGCATCAGCCGCGTCAGGCTCAAGCCATCAGCGTAGATCAACTCCAGACCGATCTTGAAAAGGCCGACCTCGCCGTGCAGCGCCGATACGATCCTGCGCGCTTCGTCAGCCGAGGAAAAATCCAGCGCAACGATCAGCTTTTGCAGCGCCCCTGCGCGTTTATGATCAACCGAGATGCTCATGGCCGGAAACGCACCGCCGCGTCGCCCAGCCGTTGCATGGCCGCATCAAGCATGGAAACTGCCCGTTCATTTGTGAGCTGACCGTTATCGCCGAATGCGGACCCGGCGTTGGCCACGACGACCTGTTCCGGAAGCACCAGCGCGCCCATCCCGAGCGACAGGATCTGGCGAAGGGTGATCAGGCTGCGCATGCCGCCAAAACCGCCCGGCGAGGCCGCGCCGATGGCGAAGACGCGCGTCTTGAAAAGCTGCAAAGGCGGTTCATCGCCCACTCTGACACGCGACATCCAGTCGAGCGTATTCTTCAGAAGCGGCGTGACCGAGGCGTTATATTCCGGGCTGGCAATGAAGACGCCCTGATAGGCGCGGATTGTCTCTCTCAGCCTACGGGCATTCTCCGGCGGCCCCTCCCGCTCCTCAAGACCGGCATCGTAGATCGGCATGGGGTAGTCGGCCAGTTCGAGCAGGTCGGCCTCGAATCCGCGTTTCCGCGCCGTCTCATAGGCGTTTCGTGCCAGTTTCCGGTTGTAGGATTCCTGCCGCGTGCTGCCCGCGAAGAATAAAAGTCTGGCGCTTTCCGTCATTGTGGCCCTGTCGGTCAAACATGTCCTGGCACAGCGATTGCGCCACTGTCAAATCACCTCACCGAAAGCATGCAGCCATGAATAAGCCTGGGGCAAACCAGCCAAATATCAGGATCTGCTGCCCATCTGGTCCCAGAACTCCTTGACGCGCTTTGCAAAACCGCTCAGCCCGGGATTGGTCTGCTCCGTGGATGCCTTGTCGAATTCCTTGAGCAGTTCCTTCTGCTTTCGCGTCAGGTTTTGCGGCGTTTCAATCTCAACCTGCACATAAAGATCGCCGGTCAATGTGGAGCGCAATACCGGCATGCCCTTGCCTTTCAGGCGGAACTGCTTGCCGGTTTCGGTGCCGTCCGGCACCTTGACGCGGGCGCGCCCGCCGTCGATCGTCGGAACCTCGATCTGCCCGCCAAGCGCGGCCGTGGTGATCGTGATCGGCACCTTGCAGAACAGATCCGAACCGTCGCGCTGGAAGATTTCGTCCGCGCCGACCGACAGGAAAATATACAGGTCGCCCGAAGGTCCGCTGCGCAGGCCGGCCTCGCCCTCGCCGGCCAGCCGGATGCGCGTTCCATCCTCGACGCCCGCCGGGATATTCACAGACAGCGTACGCTCGCGGGTCACGCGGCCCGCGCCGCTGCAATCATGGCAGGGGCTTTGAATGATTTCGCCGCGCCCGTGGCAATTCGGGCAGGTGCGCTCGATGGTGAAGAAACCCTGGCTGGCGCGGATCTTGCCCATGCCGGCGCAACTGGGACAGGACACCGGACTGGATCCGGGCTCGGCGCCGCTGCCGTCGCAGGTCTCGCAGGTGACCGAGGTCGGCACGCGGATCTGCGCGATCTTGCCGGTAAACGCCTCGGACAGCGTGATTTCCATATTGTAGCTGAGATCGGCGCCACGTTCGCGGCCGGAACGCGGACGGCGGCGTCCGCCCATGAATTCGCCGAACAGATCGTCGAAAATATCGGACATGGAGGCGGAGAAATCCGCGCCGAAACCGTGAGGTCCGCCCATGCCGTTGCCCTCGAAGGCGGCATGGCCGAAACGATCGTAGGCGGCCCGCTTCTGCGGGTCCTTCAAAGCCTCATAGGCTTCGTTCACCTCCTTGAATCGGCGCTCGGCGTCGTGATTGCCGGGGTTGCAATCGGGATGATAGGCCTTGGCAAGCTTGCGGAAGGCCATCTTGATGTCCTGATCGCAAGCTTCCCTCCCCAAGCCGAGCACATCATAATAATCGCGCTTGGCCATTTATGCTCCATGCTCCATTTTCTCTGTGCCGCCGGTTTGCCGGGGACGATGCAAGATCACATTCATCGCTGTCTGTCGTGTCAAATTATATCCCTTGCCGGCGCACAGACGATAGGCCTCGGAAGTCGGCGTGCCTCTGCCAACCTCCAGAATGATCATCGAAGGCCATATGGTCTCGCGTCCTTCAGAAAAAAGACCGGACAACGCCGGATATTCGGCGCCTTCAATATCCAGCTTCAGGCAATCAACGTAGGCGATTCCCACCTCGTCCAGCACATGGGGAAACGTCTTTATCGAAACTTCCACCCCGCCATCCACCGTTTCGTCGCCGCTGGCAAGCCGAACCTCGCCGCGATTGGCTTGCAGCGAAATCAATACGCCGGTCTGACTCTGGTCGCCGAGCGCATAGGGTGCGATATGAATTTCGCTGGCGCCGGAGGCGGATACATTGAAGCGCAACCGCCCCAGATTGGTCGGATCCGGCTCGATTGCGATGATGCGGGCCGTGCGGCCAAGCCGTCTGGCCTCGCTCGACACGAACAGGGAATAGAGCCCGACATTGGCGCCGCCGTCGACAAACACGAAAGGCCGCTCCGACGGCGCGGCCATGAGCGCCTGAGTGATTGCCGCGCGTTCGGGAAAATCCCAGGAGTTGACGCCCAGAAAAACCCGCTTTTCGCACCGGTTGCTTCGGGGATAGAGGCGCGCTCGGCAGTGCTCGAACACGTCCACGTCGATCGGATCGGACCGTCCGAGCAGACAGGCGCGTCGGGCCAGAGAGACGACCCGGCGCGACACTGGATCGCCCTTCAGGCGATTCGTGGTCACACGGAAGTTTTCGATAACGGAAGGTAAGCGCAGTGCCCCGAATGGCAAATCCCCGTCCAGAGCCGTACTGCGCTTATCCATCGTCAC
The DNA here is from genome assembly GCA_050330195.1 of Rhodomicrobiaceae bacterium. Classification (GTDB taxonomy): domain Bacteria; phylum Pseudomonadota; class Alphaproteobacteria; order Rhizobiales; family Rhodomicrobiaceae; genus JAHQVI01. The sequence goes on from JBHJOB010000027.1 coordinate 85,053, forward strand.
ACCCAGCAGAAGATGATGTAAAACCGATCCGTGAGGGCCAGTTTAGGCGGACTTTTTCTTGTTGTCGTCGTCGCGGACTTCCTCGAACTCGGCGTCAACGACACCGTCATTGCCGCTCTGGCCCGCGGTGTCGCTGCCGGCGCCAGACGGTCCGGCATCGCCGCCGTCATTGGCTCCGCCCTGAGCATAGGCTGCCTCGCCCAGTTTCATGGCTGCGCGGGCAAGCGTTTCGATCTTCGAGACGATGACCTCGCGGTCGTCTCCTTCAAGGGCTGCCCGCAGCTCGGTTACGCCGGTCTCGACTGCAGTCTTGTCCTCGGCGGAGACCTTCTCGCCAAGCTCTTCCAGCGACTTTTCGGTCGAATGGATCAGGGCCTCGCCCTGGTTCTTGGCTTCGATAAGCTCGCGCCGCTTCTTGTCGTCGGCGGCATGCGTCTCGGCTTCCTTGACCATGCGCTGAATGTCCGACTCGTTCAGACCGCCGGAGGCCTGAATGCGGATCGACTGCTGCTTGTTGGTCGCCTTGTCCACGGCGGACACGTTGACGATGCCGTTGGCGTCGATGTCGAAGGTCACCTCGATCTGCGGGACGCCACGCGGAGCGGGCGGGATGCCGACGAGATCGAACTGGCCGAGCATCTTGTTGTCGGCGGCCATTTCGCGCTCGCCCTGGAAGACGCGGATGGTCACGGCGTTCTGATTGTCCTCGGCGGTCGAGAACACCTGGCTCTTCTTCGTCGGGATGGTCGTGTTGCGGTCGATCAGGCGCGTGAACACGCCGCCCAGCGTTTCGATGCCGAGCGAAAGCGGCGTCACGTCGAGCAGCAGCACGTCCTTGACATCGCCCTGCAGAACGCCGGCCTGAATGGCCGCGCCCATCGCAACGACTTCGTCCGGATTGACGCCCTTGTGGGGCTCCTTGCCGAAAATCTGCTTCACGGTCTCGGCGATCTTGGGCATGCGCGTCATGCCGCCAACGAGCACGACTTCGTCGATCTCGGCCGCCTTCAGATTGGCGTCCTTCAGAGCCGACTGGCACGGTCCCGTCGTCCGCTTGACCAGATCGTCCACGAGGCTTTCATACTTTGCGCGCGTGACCTTCATGGTCAGATGCTTTGGACCGGTCTGGTCGGCAGTGATGAATGGCAGGTTGATTTCGGTCTGGCTGACCGAGGACAGCTCGATCTTCGCCTTTTCCGCTGCCTCTTTGAGGCGCTGGAGCGCGAGCTTGTCGCCGCGCAGGTCGATGCCGTTCTCTTTCTTGAATTCACTGGCAAAATAATCGACGAGCCGCATGTCGAAATCTTCACCGCCAAGGAACGTGTCGCCATTGGTGGATTTGACTTCAAAAACCCCGTCGCCGATTTCGAGGATCGAGACGTCGAACGTGCCGCCGCCAAGGTCGTAAACGGCGATCGTCTTGCCGTCCTTCTTGTCGAGGCCATAGGCCAGCGCGGCTGCCGTCGGCTCGTTGATGATGCGCATCACTTCAAGACCGGCGATGCGGCCTGCGTCTTTCGTCGCCTGGCGCTGCGCGTCGTTGAAGTAGGCGGGAACGGTGATGACGGCCTTCTCGACCTTTTCGCCCAGATAGCCTTCCGCCGTTTCCTTCATTTTCTGCAGGATGAAAGCGGAGATCTGGGAGGGAGAATATTTCTCGCCGCGGGATTCGACCCATGCATCGCCATTGTCGCCGTTGACGATCTTGTAGGAGACCAGGCCCTTGTCCTTCTCAACCGTCGGATCCTCGTAGCGCCGTCCGATCAGACGCTTGATGGCAAAGAAGGTATTTTCCGGATTGGTGACGGCCTGACGCTTTGCGGGCAGACCCACGAGGCGCTCGCCTTCAGCCGTGAAAGCCACCATGGACGGCGTGGTCCGCATGCCCTCCGAATTCTCGATGACCTTGGGGGTCATGCCTTCCATTATCGCTACGCAGGAATTCGTCGTACCGAGGTCGATTCCTATGACTTTCGACATCCGATAAACCCTCTTTCTTCAGATGGCAGACTGTTGAGGCCTCGTCCTTCGTAGCACCTCTTGCGTCCGCGCCGAACTTTAAACATCGCGCGACCGCCAGTCCCCTAAGTCCTTGCTCATAGAATTTTGGCGGTTATATAGGCCGCACTGTATGCGCGTACAAGCCGTGGAATTCAAGCTTACACGTGTGAACTATGCCAAGAGATTATGGTGATGGCGCGTTTGTTCAAGGGTGCGGCGGCAAAGGCACAGCAGATTTGAACAAAAAGCGTCTTAATGAGGGTTGTTTTCTGTTTCCACAATTTTTTGGGGCGGCGGCGCAACAGCTAATTTTGGAAGAGATTCGCGCGGTTATCGCGGAAGCGCCGTTCTTCACGCCGCGCATGCCGCGCACCGGCAGGCCGTTCTCGGTCGCAATGACGAATTGCGGTCCGCTCGGGTGGGTTTCGGACAAGGATGGCGGTTATCGTTACGAATCGGTGCATCCGGAAACGGGCAAGCCCTGGCCGTCGCTACCGACGCCTCTGCTTGATGCATGGGCGCGGCTGACCGGCTTTGCGCAGCCCCCGCAGGCCTGTCTCGTCAACTATTACGGCCGCGGGGCGAAGCTCGGCCTCCATCGCGACGAGGACGAAAAAGACTTTTCCGCCCCGATCATGTCCGTATCACTCGGCGACAGCGCAATTTTCAGGCTGGGCGGCCTCAAACGCCGCGATCCGGTGGAAAGCATCGAGTTGCATTCGGGAGACGTGCTGATCATGGGCGGTGAATCGCGTCTGCGCTATCATGGCGTCAGCCGCGTCCACGCCGGCACGTCCGATTTACTCGCGGAAGGCGGGCGTATCAACCTGACCTTGCGCTATGTCGGGTAGCCTGTGCCGTTCAACTATAAGCGCAATCGCGCCCGCTACTGAATAGATCATTTAAAGAAGCGTCGCAGTTCACCTGTAATATTGCGCCATTTTGCGAAACTTTCATTAATACAGCTTTTTCATATTATTAATTCGCTCGCGGAATGTTGGAAAACTGCTTAAATCCATTTTTACATCCGAGATGGTAATATCAATCCAAGTGTCGCAATGAACCGTTCAGAGGACCCGAACGCGATGAACATACTTCGTAATTTACGTCTTCATCAAAAATTAATGCTTGTGTTCGGGGTAATGTTACTTGTTATTACTTTGACATTAACAAAAATTTATTACAACCTCAATCGCGTCGTGCAAACAACGGAGTGGATCAACCATACGTTGGAGGTGCTGGATGCGCTGAACGAAACGGAAAGCGCGATGGTCAATCAGGAAACCGGCTTTCGCGGGTTCCTGCTTTCAGGCGACGAGAAGTTCCTCGAACCTTATCGCGCAGGCACTGCAAATTATCGGCAATCCTTTGAGAAGGTAAAAGGTCTGACGTCTGACAATCCTGCCCAGCAAGTTCGATTGGATGAATTGAATCAACTCGCAACGTCGTGGCATGAGATGGCCGAGAAATCCATCCAGATGATGGGATCACCCGAGACGCAGGAGGCAGCCAGACAGATTGAAATTAACGGCGGCGGCAAGGAATCAATGGATGGCTTCCGCGCCAAGAAGGCCGAGATTTCTCAGGTCGAAGAGAGCCTGATGACCGTCCGTCGGGAAGACCGCAATTCGGCGGTATCCAGTGCCTATCTGGCTGCTATTGGAGGAGGCATTTTGTTGTTCGGCCTCGCCCTTATTTCAGGCTACATGCTCTTCAATGATATTGGCCGTTCGGTCGGAAGCATGACAAATGCGATGAGGCGGCTAGCCGATGGGGAGTTGAACATACAGGTACCCGGCGCCGATCGTCGCGACGAGATTGGCGAGATGGCCGCAGCGACAAAATCCTTCCAGAGCGGTCTTCTCGAAGCCGAAAGGTTGCGCGAGGAACAGACCAAGGCGCAGGAACATGCGAACCGCCGAGCCCAGACTCTGGAAGCTGCTGTTATCAAATTCGAAAAAGCGGTCGGCGTCACGATGAATACCGTAGCGGAAGCGACCGACAATCTGCAGGGCTCTGCTCATACCATGTCGGCTGCGGCCGAGCAGACGTCGGCACAGTCGAGCGCCGTTGCGCAGGCTGCGGATACTGCGGCGGCCAATGTCAACACCGTTGCCGCAGCCGCAGAAGAACTCGCTGCATCCGTCCGCGAGATCAGCCGTCAGGTCAGCGACTCGGCGCGCATTGCGAGCAAGGCAGCCAGCGATGCGGACAATACGGGCGAAAAAGTGCGTCAGCTTTCAAATGCGGCAAGCAAGATCGGAGAGGTCATCAATCTCATCTCTTCGATTGCAAATCAGACCAACCTGCTGGCTCTGAACGCTACGATCGAGGCGGCTCGCGCTGGAGAGGCGGGCAAGGGCTTCGCCGTTGTTGCCCAGGAGGTGAAGAGCCTCGCCGAGCAGACCGGTAAGGCAACTTCCGAAATTGCGGCGCAGATTGCCGATATTCAAACCTCAACGACTGATTCCGTGGAAGCGATCAGCAGCATCACGTCAGTGATCAAGGAACTGAACGATATTTCCTCAGCGATCGCAACAGCAGTCACCCAGCAGGGCGCCGCCACTGAAGACATTGCCAGCAACATTCATCAGGCGTCACAGGGCACGGCCGAAGCCTCATCCAATGTGGCCGGGCTCTCTCAAGCCGCATCGGATTCAAGCGCCGCTTCGTCTCGGGTTCTTTCGGCTGCAGATGCCTTGAGCAACCAGTCGGTCGCGTTACAGAACGATGTCTCAACCTTTCTGGCTGCGGTCCGGGCTGCATAAGGAAGGCGTATCGAAAAAGAGGCGCCGTCTCCGCCGTGGCGGGGACGGCTTTTCAGACGCTCGAAGGCAGACGCGCTAATCCGCCCCTGCCCTATATCGGCAAATCTGCCTGTCCACCGTGTCAATCCTCCTCGACCTCAGCAAGAAAAGCCTTGCCCGCCCAGCCGCGCTCTTCACCGTACTGAACCGGACACCAGGGCCGAAGCGAACAGAAACGCCTCCATTTGATCAGCGTCGCGCCGCGCGGAGCGACGGTCACGACTTCCGACGTCAGATAGGGGTTGCGGCGGATGTTGAGGTTCTCCGCGCCCACGACTTCGTAATAGCCATAGACACGGTCCTGCGCATTCGCCGGAAAGAGGGCGACAGTCAATGCAACGATGGCCGCAAGAACAACCGGCCGCATGAGGGCCGAAATGTCAGAAATCCGTGCAATCATTCGAATGCATCCCCCATCATGATTCCAATGACCCCAGATTAACCGCGCACTTGCGATTGCGTCCATCCCCTTCGCCGGCGCGACATAAAACAGTCCCAATCCGCGATTGCGGCGGGTCCAACGTGTTTTCTGAAAATATCAGCCAAACATCGCGCAGAATGTCGAGGAAGCTGCCGGCGGAACCCGAGAGGTCAGCGCCAACATTGCCGGCGTCACTGAAGCCGCCAAGCAATCCTCACAGCTGAAAATCGAGGTCGATAAAGTGCGGATAACACTCGCGCGGCGTAGGGGCGGCGAATTGCCTTGCGCAAAGAGAACGGAGCGAAACAAGTCGTTGAAGAACGCCATGCCCGGCCCGCGAAAGGCGGCATCTCCGCAGCTCTGATCGAGCGACGAAGATGCCTTGTAGCTTTTACCAGCTGAATCCGACGCCGGCACCGACGGTGCTGGCTTCGTTGGAATGTCCGACGCTGGCCTGCAGGCTGACATAGTCATTCATTCTCGCTATGCCGCCGAATGCAAACGCGGTTTCGCCGGCGAAATTGCCAACGCCCAGACCCAGCGAATAATTTTTCCCGACAGGCAGGCCCGGCATGTTCGCCATCGCGGCCACCGAGGCAACACCGGCATTGGTTTCCCGAAGCTGGCCGAAGTTGACTGCGTCGAAGGTGGTCGAGCCTGCGGCGACGCCTGTGACCCGTGCGGCCTCGCCGGTCGTGGTGTTTCTGAACGTCGCGCCACTGTCGTCAAGCGTCAGGCTGGTCGACTGCGTGCCGCCGGACAGAACAGTTTGTGACTGGCCGACGGAAAGACCATGCGCTTCCCCGGTCGTCTGATTATGAACGAGAAGAGTCGCCTGATCTTCCTGAAGCGTGAGCGCGGCGCGGCCATCGCTTGCCGTATCGTTGCTATCCGCGACCAGGGTCGTGGTGTTGTTTGCGCCGTTGATGTCGAGACCGTTATTTCCAACATTGATACCGCTACTTGAGGTCGGGTTCAGAGCGTAGATGCTGCCGTTGACGCCGAGATCGCCATCGACGAGTGCGCCGCCTTCAATGTGCGTGCCATAGTCGAACGTGTCGCTGCCTATGGTCGCCTGATGCGTGGCTCCGACCGTGAGGCGGTTCCCGCCTGGTGCGACGCCATTCGTATCGACAGCGAGCGCCGTGACCCCGCTGACGTCGCCTGCATTCGTGATGCCGTCATTGCCGTTGTTTATGCCGTTGGTATTCATGTTGTTATGGACGGTAACTGTTCCGGCATTGTTCGCAGTCAAGACGTCGTCGTCGCCGGTCGTCAGAGCGAAGGTGCCCCCGTCGATGTCATCAGAATCATATTGAATAATGACATTATTTTTGTTGGAAACGATGGTTTCGTCATCACCTGCGCCATAAAAAACCGGATCATTATTGTCGTTGATGACAAAATATTCGTCAGCGGAACCGTCTGCGTTTGACGTAATGCTGGCGCCTTCATTTAGATCATTTGTGTTCAACTCGTTGATCACCTGTGCAAAGGCAATATGGGGGAGAAAAAACAGGGACGCTGCACCAAACAGGATTATTTTTCTTGAGTTCATTCTTTCATTCCTTGTTCAGACCCGGCAATCAGAAAGCGGTCTTCCGAGGGCTCACCGGAAGCCATCGAATCAAAAGCCACTCAACTCAACCTTTAGTTGAAACGATCTCTTTTTCAATGGCTATGCATCCATTTTTGACAGGCATCGTGAAAGTTTTCCGGTTCTGATTGGTCTTGTGTCTGAGAAGCGCAACGGATTTCAAAAGATTGCGGGTCGGAACGAAGTCTTTAAAGACGGTCTTTACGATATCTTCGCAGGAATTGGCCCAGTCCGACACGGCTTCGTAGACAATCTGGCAGGAACCGTCGGTTCCCTGGGACAAACCGAAGGTAATATAAAGAATAGCGCCGCTATTCGCCTTGACTTCCATTGACAGGCTGACGAAATTTTCGCGGGAGACCGGGAAGCGGTATATGCCGACATTCCTTCCGGCAAGAAGGCGCTCCGAAAGATCGTTCATCGGCATTGCGCATCCGGTCAGCCCCGCTCTGGCGATGGCCTGACCATAGCCATTGAGCGCATCCAGATCCGCCTGCCTTGGCGGCGTGCGGACGGTGACTGCGGAGGTCGCCATATCATTGGCAGGCGGCGCGCTGCCTGAAGTCTGATGATCTGAGTACAGGTAAAATGCCAGGATAATGAGTCCCAGATTTGTAACTGTCAGTAGCCAGACAAACAAGGAAAGGACGAGATTGCGCGGTGGCTTTGCATGCATGGAATTGTGATCACGTAAAAATTGAAATGGAGGGCTGAAAAACGCAAAAGCGACTGAAAATGCCTCTGAAACAGGAAGCTCCATGGAACCGGCGAAGGAAAACCGAATGACTGTAAATGGATCGATACCGTGGCCATGGGAAATTGCCTGCCAGCGTTAAATCAAAATGCTCCCTGGGCAAATCTTATAAGAAGCATTCCACTGGTATTGCACAAGGCAGTCGCCAGACGATGCTCGCCAATCAATGTCTGACCGCTTCCGAAATCCGGCCACATGGGCAAAGGCTGACGCGTCTTGTCGCCTCTTCAAACACATAAAGACATCTTTATATCTTTCTTGCCTTAATTGCTCGCTCGCATTATAGCTATGGCCAGCCTCGCATCCCCCGTGAACCCCAAATCCAGATCAAGGCAGCTTACCCATGAATGATATGAGCCCGAACAAGGACTACCTCGTCAAAGACATCTCGCTGGCCGATTATGGGCGCAAGGAGATCGACATCGCCGAAACCGAGATGCCCGGCCTGATGGCGCTGCGCGAGGAATATGGCGCGTCCAAGCCGCTCAAGGGCGCGCGGATCGCGGGATCGCTGCACATGACGATCCAGACCGCCGTGCTGATCGAGACGCTCGCGCATCTGGGCGCCGAGGTGCGCTGGGCTTCGTGCAACATCTTCTCCACGCAGGACCATGCCGCTGCCGCAATTGCCGCCGGCGGCACGCCGGTCTTCGCCGTCAAGGGCGAAACGCTGCCGGAATATTGGGACTATGCCGACCGCATTTTCCATTTCAAGGACGGCACGGCGAACATGATCCTCGACGATGGCGGCGACGCCACGCTCTACATTCTGATCGGCGCGCGGGTCGAGGAAGGCGAGACCGATCTCATCGCCACGCCAACCTCGGAAGAGGAAGAAGCGCTGTTCGCCCAGATCCGCAAGCGGCTTGAGGCGAGCCCCGGCTGGTTCGTCAAGCAGCGCCACGCGATCAAGGGCGTTTCCGAGGAAACGACGACGGGCGTGCATCGTCTGTACAAGATGATGGAGAAGGGCCATTTGCCTTTCCCCGCGATCAATGTGAATGACAGCGTCACCAAGTCGAAGTTCGACAATAAATACGGCTGCAAGGAAAGCCTCGTCGACGGCATCCGCCGCGCCACCGACACGATGATGGCGGGCAAGGTCGCGGTCGTCTGCGGCTATGGCGATGTGGGCAAGGGCTCGGCGGCCTCCCTGCGGGGCGCGGGCGCGCGCGTGAAGGTGACGGAGATCGACCCGATCTGCGCGCTTCAGGCGGCGATGGACGGCTTCGAGGTCGTGACGCTTGAGGACGCGGTGAAGGACGCCGACATTTTCGTCACCACGACCGGCAACAAGGACGTCATCCGCATCGAGCATATGCGCGAGATGAAGGACATGGCCATCGTCGGCAATATCGGCCATTTCGATAACGAGATCCAGATCGCCGCTCTCAAGAACCACAAATGGACCAACATCAAGGACCAGGTGGACATGATCGAGATGCCGTCCGGCAACCGCATCATTCTCCTGTCCGAGGGACGGTTGCTCAATCTGGGCAACGCCACCGGCCATCCGTCCTTCGTGATGTCGGCCAGCTTCACCAACCAGGTGCTGGCCCAGATCGAGCTGTGGAGCAAGGGCGAGAAGTACAAGAACGAGGTCTACGTCCTGCCCAAGCATCTCGATGAAAAGGTCGCGCGTCTGCATCTGGGCAAGATCGGCGCCAGACTGACCGAGCTGAAGCCGGAGCAGGCCGACTATATTGGGGTCACCGTAAACGGCCCGTACAAGCCGGAACATTACCGCTACTGACGCGGCCGGCATCAAGCAGACATATCGGTATGCAAAGCCCGCTCCGGACCCTCGGGGCGGGCTTCTTCTTTCGCGCCTGCGCGTCATTGCACATGAGATTTCCCCAGAAATCGCAGCGTGCGTGAAATTTCTCTTGAATACACGCGCAACGTTTGGGGCTGCGCTCGCTTTGAGGATAAAGTGTCAACCGATTCGTGTAACTAAAGACACCCGTGTCCTGATTCCACCATTCGCCCGAGGTCAGCGTCATCCTCAATGTGAATGTGCGGATCATGATAAGCGCGCCTTTCCGGAGCCAGTCCGATGCCGCTGAAAATGCTTGTCCTCAAACGCCGTCCGGCTCAAGCCGCCCTTGCGCTTGCCAGCTTTCTCGCGGCGGCCGGCATGGCGGATCTCGCCCATGCGCTGCCCGGTGACGCTCCGGGCTCCATCGCCGGGAACCTGCTGATCATCGCGCTGGTCAGCGGAGTGATCATTGCTTCCATAGGCGCTACGGTGCTGTTCCACCGGGCAGCCGCGCGCGCCAGACGCGGGGAGGAACGCGCCGAGGAAGCGATGAAGGCGCTGCGGCAGGAGTTGGACGTCGCGCAATCCATCGTTATGGCGGAGCCGCAGGTGCTCGTCGCGTTCGAAGCGGACGGCACGCCGCGCCTCGTCAACCATGTTCTCGACGCCAAGTTCGGCGTTCCGGTCAAGCTGCGCAATCTCGTGCGGTTCGCCTCCTGGCTCGAACGCGGCGCGGCGCTGAGCCTCGAAGCACGCCTTCATGAGCTGAAATCCTCCGGACGCCCGTTCGAGATTACCCTGAAGACGCTCTCCGGCCCTCATGTGGAAGCCGAGGGCCGTGCATCGGGCAGCGGTCATTATCTCAAATTCCGCGATCTGGCCGGACGGCGCATCGAGATGGCCAAGCTGCTGCGCCAGCAGCGTGTCATCAATGAGGAACTGGCGACGCAGAAGGCCCTGCTCGACGCCCTGCCCATGCCCGTCTGGTTCCGCGATCCGGATGGACGGCTGATCTGGGTGAACCGGGCCTATGTGTCATCGGTGGAGGCCGGGCGCGCCGAGGAAGTGCTGGAAGAACAGCGCGAGTTGCTGGAAGCGCGCCAGCGCCGGGCGGCGGACGCGGCGCTGGCAGCCGGCGAAATCTTTCGCAAGCGTCTGCAGACCGTCGTTGCCGGTGAGCGCCGCAGCTTCGACACGATCGTCGTGCCGGTCGGGCGGGCAAGCGCGGGCGCGGTGATTGACGTGGCGCCGCTCGAAGACGTGCAGGAGCGCCTGTCGCGCCAGATGGCCGCGCATCAACGCACGCTCGACAAGGTCTCGACGGCGGTCGCCATTTTCGGAGCCGACCATCACCTTTCCTTCTACAATCACGCCTTCCTGACCATGTGGGGGCTGGACGCCGCCTTTCTCGACGGCAGGCCGCAGCTCGGCGAGTTTTTCGACCAGCTTCGCCAGCGCCGCCTGATCCCGGAACAGTCCGACTATCGCAAATGGCGCGAAGCCCAGCTCAAATCCGCCGAAGAGGACGACACGATCGAGGATTGGTGGTATCTGCCGAGCGGCCGCACCATCCAACTGCTGGGTGACCGGCGTCCAGAAGGCGGCGTCGCCTATCTGTTCGACGACGCGACCGAGCGTCTCGCGCTCGAAAGCCGCTATAATTCGCTGATCAAGGTTCAGCAGGAGACGCTGGAAAATCTGCGCGAGGGCGTGGCGCTGTTCGGCTCGGACGGGCGCGTCAAGCTCTACAACGCCTCTTTCGCGCATATGTGGGGGCTCGATCCGGCGTTCCTGAACGAGGGCCCGCATATTGACGAGGTCCATGCAAGATGCGCTTCGCTGCTCGCCGGTACGGAACCGTGGGGAACCGCCAAACAGGCCGTGACGGGCGTTTTCGAGACGCGGGAGAGCTTCGAGGGCACGCTCACCCGTCCCGACGACATGACGATCGCCTATGCGGGCGTTCCCCTGCCCGATGGCAGCACGGTTCTGACCTATATCGACATTTCCGACAGCAAGCGCGCCGAGATCGCCCTCATCGAGCGCAACGAAGCGCTGGAAGCCGCGGACAAGCTGAAGAACACCTTCCTCAGCCATGTGTCCTACGAGTTGCGCACCCCGCTCACCAACATCATCGGCTTCTCCGACATGCTTGCCCAGCCGCCGATCGGGCCGCTTGCCGGCAAGCAGGGCGAATATCTCGAAGACATCCGCACATCCTCATCGAAGCTGCTCGCCATCATCAACGACATTCTCGATCTGACCACGATCGACGCGGGCGGGCTGGAGTTGAAGCCCGCGCCTGTCTCCGTCCGCGAGATCATGGAAGGCGCGGAGCTTGGCGTGAAGGAGCGGCTGACCAAGAGCGGGATCCTGCTCGATGTCGATATCGACGGCCAGCTCGACATCGTCTATGCGGACCGCCAGCGGCTGACGCAGGTGCTGTTCCACCTGCTCTCGAACGCCATCGGCTTTTCGGCGGAAGGCTCGGCCATCAGGCTCACGGCCCGGCAGGAAAAGGGCATGGTGGCCTTCGCCGTGCAGGATTCCGGCGTCGGCATCCCCGAGGAATATCAGGCCAGCGTGTTCGGGCGCTTCGAAAGCCGCTCGCAAGGGTCGAAACATCGCGGCGCGGGGCTGGGTCTTGCCATCGTCAAAAGCATCGTCGAGTTGCATGGCGGCCAGATCGTGCTGCGCTCGTCGCCCGGCGTCGGCACGACGGTCACCGTGCTGATCCCGCAAGGGCCGAACCGCAAGGCGGTGATGGGGCATAATGGTAGCGGTGGCGAAAGCGGGTCGCGCGAAAGCGGCATGGCTGCTTCCGGGCGGGAACGCGACCGGCACGGAATTCCGCCGCTGATGTTCGGGTGACACGCCGCAGCGCCCTCGTCCGCTCCCGCCTTTCCTCTTGACGGCCCTTCTCAAATGGATTTGCTAACCCTGAAATCTGCCGCTAGAGCGCAAGGCGAGACAGCGACCGCAATGGAACCGGCCCTGACAATCGAACGTCTCGACGAAACGGCGCTGGGCCAACTCGCACAGCGCCTCGCGCCGCGTCTGCGCGCCGGGGATTTCCTCGCCCTGCGCGGCGATCTCGGCGCAGGCAAGACGGCCTTCGCACGCGCCCTCATCCGCGCACTCGCCGGGCGGCCTGACGAAGAGGTGCCAAGCCCGACCTTTTCCATCGTCCAGCCTTACGAGACGCCGCGTTTCCCGGTTCACCATTTCGACTTTTACCGTCTTTCCGGTCCGGGCGAGGCGGCAGAACTCGGGCTTGACGAAGCGCTGGACGCGGGGCTGGTCGTCGCGGAATGGCCGGAGCGGCTTGAGAACCGCCTGCCCCTCGACCGGCTGGAAATCGCGCTGACCGAAACGGACGCGCCGGAGCTACGCTTCGTGACGCTTTCTGGTTTTGGCGGATGGACGCCTCGCCTAGCGCGCTTTGCAGCCATCGAGCGCTTTCTCGACGGCTCCGGATGGCTGGACGCCCGGCAGCAAGCCCTGACCGGCGACGCCTCGGCGCGCGGCTATACGAGGCTCACCCGCGAAGGCGTCGGCGCGCTCCTGATGGACTCGCCGAAAATGCCGGACGGCCCGCCGATTCGTGATGGCCGGCCCTACAGCCAGATCGCGCATCTGGCCGAGGACGTCCGGCCCTTCGTCGCCGTCGCCGCCGCTTTGCGCGAAGCCGGCCTGGCCGCGCCGGAGATTCTCGCGCAGGATCTCGATAACGGCCTGCTGCTGATCGAGGACTTCGGCGATCTGACATTCACGCACCTTCAGACCGAAGGCCGCGATTTGCGCCCGCTCTACCGGCTTGCCGTCGATGCACTGCTCAGGCTGCGCCAGCATCCACCGGCCGCGATCCTGCACGCGCCGGATGTCGCCCACCCCCTGCCGGATTTCGACGCGGAAGCGCTCCACATCGAAACAGAGCTGCTCACCGACTGGTTTCTTCCCGCCGTGAACGACGCCGAGCCGCCCCAAGCTGTGCGCGAGGAATTCACCGCGCTTTGGGCGGAGCAATTCGGCTGGCTTCTGGCGCAACCGGCCGGATGGGTGCTGCGCGACTTCCACTCGCCGAACCTGCTGCTCCGCCCTGAACAAACCGGCCTTGCCCGCCTCGGCGTCATCGACTTTCAGGACGCCATGCGCGGCCACCCGGCCTATGATCTGGTCTCCCTGCTTCAGGATGCCCGGCTCGATCTGCCCGCCGGTCTGGAAGACGAATTGCTCGCCCATTATTGCAATGAGGCTGCCGCCGCCAATCCCGCATTCGACCAGACGGCTTTCATGCGCGCCTACCGGCTGCTCGGCGCCCAGCGCGCAACGAAAATTCTCGGCATTTTCACACGGCTCGCCCGGCGTGACGGCAAGCGCGCCTATCTCCGGCACATGCCGCGTATTTCCGCCTACCTCGCAGCCGATCTGGCGGACCCGAATTTGGCCCCATTGCAAGCCTGGTATGCCCGCCACGCACCGCTGAATATCGAGGAGATCGCGGCCAGAATCTGATAATCGCCCGCCATTTCAGAGCAACAAGGGGCGACCATAACCTTACGGAGTTCCCCCATGTCCGGCGACATGATCTCTCACGCGCTCGTTCTCGCAGCCGGTTTCGGCAATCGGATGCGCCCCTTGACCGACAGCGTTCCGAAACCTCTGGTCCGCCTGGGCGGCAAGCCTCTGCTGGACCATGTTCTCGACCGGCTTGCCGACGCCGGGATCACCGACGCCGTCGTCAATGTTCACTATCTCGCGGACCAGATCGAAGCGCATCTGGCCGGCCGAAAAAGCCCCCGCATCACCATCTCCGACGAACGCGCACAGCTTCTCGACACGGGAGGAGCTGTGAACAAAGCGCGTCAAAGCCTTGGAACCAATCCATTCTTCGTCCACAATTCCGACTCGGTCTGGGTCGAGCACGGCGAATCAATGCTCGGCCGCATGATCGAGGACTGGGACGGGGACATCATGGATTGCCTGCTGCTGCTCGCCTCTGCGGAGAACAGCCTCGGCTATTCCGGACACGGCGATTTTCATATGAACGACGATGGCACGCTGCGCCGCCGCGCAAAGGGTGAACGCGCCCCATACGTGTTTGCGGGCGTGTCCATCACCAAGCCGAACCTTTTCGACCATTGCCCCGACGGTCCGTTTTCACTCAACCGGATCTGGGACGAAGCGATCGCGAAAGGCCGCCTGCACGCCATAAGCCATCAGGGCTCATGGATGCATGTCGGCACGCCTGACGCGCTCGCGGAGGCGGAAAGGCTGCTTGATGGACTTGACGCAGCCTGAGCTGCAACTTTTCGAGGGCGCGCCGGGGGGCGCATCCGGCCAGATCTTCACCATCCCGCCAACCGCGCCGTTTCTTGACACGCTTGCGCGCGCCATTCTCTCCGGCGGTCTGCCGCGCATGGGCGGCTCCGCGCCCTCGCTCCTCGACCTGGCGGGCTATGAGATTTACCTGCCGAACCGGGCTGCGTGCCGCGCGCTGGCCGCGATCTTCCTGTCGCTCTCCGAAAATGGCGCAACGCTCCTGCCACGCATCCGTCCGCTCGGCAGCGCCGAGGAAGACACACTTCTCCTGCTGGGCGATGAACGCGAGCAGGACAAACCGGACCGCCCGATTCAGCCTGTCGCAAGGGCTATCGCGCCGCTCGACCGCCGCATGGCGCTTACACGTCTGGTCATGGCCTGGGCGCGAAACTTGAGCGACGGTTATGTCGCGAACACCCCTGCTGCCGCCTCCGAACTGGCGCTGGAATTGATGCGGCTCATGGATGAAGCCGAAACCGAGGCCGTTGACCTGTCGCGCATGGCCGAGCTTGTGCCGGAGCGTTTCGCCGGACATGAACAGCTCTCGCTCAGCTTCCTCAATATCGTCGTCGAGGCTTGGCCCGCCTTTCTGGCCGAACAGAAACTGATCAACCCCGTTGAACGGCGCAATCGGCTCATGGCGCTGGAAGCGGAACGCCTGAGACGCAGCCATCCCGATACGCCAGTCATCGTCGCGGGTTCGACCGGCAGCATTCCGGCAACCGCCGAGTTGATGAAAGCGGTCGCCGGTCTGCCCAATGGAGCGATCGTTCTGCCCGGTCTCGATCTGACGCTTGACGATCCGAGCTGGAACGCGATTGCCGAGCACCCCGAACATCCTCAGGCCGGACTGCTCCAACTCCTCGCCGATCTCGACGTTGCCCGCGCCGATGTGACAGAGCTTGCCGGCAATGAGCCTGCCCCGGAGGATGCCGCGAAAGTTCGGCTCCTGAGCGAGGCGCTCCGCCCGGCCACCACGCTCGGGGCCTGGCCCGGCTTCATGGCGTCCGCTTCCGCTCGCGCGATCGAACGGGCTTTCGCGTCCGCGTCCCTGATTTCCGCGCCCACTGAACAGGATGAAGCCGCTGCCATTGCCCTGATCATGCGCGAGGCGATCGAGACGCCCGGCAGAACAGCCAATCTGGTCACGCCCGACCGTGCGCTCGCCCGCCGCGTCAGCGCGGAGTTGCGTCGCTGGGGCATCAGCCTGGATGTTTCTTCCGGCGAACCGCTGCTCTCCACGCCCGCCGGCACCTTTCACGATCTCATCACCGACGCCGCCACGACCGGCGATCAGATCGCGCTTCTGGCATTGATGAAGCACAAGCTGACGCGGCTTGGTCTGCCGGAAGGCGCCGCCCAGCGCGCGGCGCGGACCATCGAGATCGCCGCCATGCGCCAGCCCTGGTGCGGCGAAGGCGTCGCGGCGCTCATGGCCAGCCTCGACGAGACGCAAAAGGCTCGGCCCCGCCATCCCGCCATCGAGCGTCTGACCGGGCCTGACTGGGACGACGCTTACGAGGCCGTGGAGCGGCTGCGCGATGCGCTGCAACCGCTGACCGGATTTCCGCGCTCACAGGCGATGCCGCTGGCAGCGCTGGCTGGCGCTCATGCCGAGGCGGCGGCGATGCTCGCAGCCGACGATATGGCGGAGCAACCCGGCTTCGCGAATACGCCGGACGGGGCCATGCTGGCGGTCTTTCTCGATCTCCTTGCCCAGCAGGAAAACGCACCGGACGTCAAGCTTGCGGACTACCCTGCCCTGTTCCGCACGCTGATCCGGATCGAGAGCGTCCAACCGACTGTCACGCCGCATCCGCGGCTGAAAATCCTGTCCGCCATGGACGCGCGGCTGACGTCGGCCGATCTTGTCATCCTCGCCGGGCTGAATGAGGGCACATCGCCCGAAGCCGCCGATCCGGGGCCGTGGCTCAACCGCTCCATGCGCGATGCGCTCGGGCTGCCGCCGCCGGAACGCAGGACACGCCTTGCCGCCCATGATTTCGTGCAGATGCTCGGGGGCCGCGAAGTGGTGCTGACGCGGGCGCTGAAATCCGGTGGCGCGCCGACCGTGCCGAGCCGCTGGCTGATGCGCTTGCAGGCCCTGTTGAACGGGCTCGGCCTGGGGCAAGCGCTGGAACCGCCCCGGCCCTGGCTGCACTGGGCGGCGCAGCGCAACGCGGCGGACGCACCGCCCCCCGCCAAAGCGCCGGCCCCCTGCCCGCCTCTGGATGCGCGCCCGCGGTCCCTGAGCGTCTCCGACATCGAGCGGCTGATTGCCAATCCTTACGCGATCTACGCCCGGCACGTCCTTGGCCTTGTCCCGCTCAACCCGCTCGCCACGGAGCCGGGCGGCGCGGAAAAGGGCCAGATCATCCATGATGTGCTGCACCGTTTCGCCCGCCGCTTCCCCGAAGGCATGCCGCAGGACTGCGCCGGCCTGCTCATGCCGATCTTCGACGAATGCGCTGCCCTTTATGGCGAACGCGCCCATGTGATGGCGTTCTGGCGGCCACGCATGGAGCGCTTTGCAGCATGGTTCGCCGAGACGGAAGGCGCGCGGCGCGGCGAGGCGCGCGTGCTGACGGAGTTGCCCGGGCGCTATGAATTCGAAGCGCCCGGCGGGCCGTTTCTTCTGCGTGCCCGTGCCGACCGCATCGACCTGCACCCCGATGGCGGCCTGGCGGTCTACGATTACAAGAGCGGCGGAATGCCAACGGACACTGCAGTTGCCGCGTTCAAGGCGCCGCAATTGCCGCTCGAAGCGCTGATCCTCAAGGAAGGCGGTTTCGATGGCGTCGCCAGCCGGATGGTTGCGAAGCTTGCCTATATTTCGGCCAAGGGCGGCAATCCACCGGGCGATGAGCGCCAGCTGAAATGCGAGACGCCGGACGCTCTGGCGGAGGGCGCGCGTGACGGGCTGACGACGCTGATCGCCCGGTTCGACGATCCGTCGACGCCATATACGGCCATGCGTCGCGCGGCCTTTGCCGATGTCTATCGCTTCGACGATTACGCCCATCTGGCTCGCGTCCCCGAATGGGCGGGCGCGGAGGAGGCCGGCGAATGATGACCAGACCCGCCATCCTCGATTTCTCCGCCGAACAGCTCGCCAAGGCCCGCGCCCAGTCGCAGGACTATCAGAGCCGCGCCGCCGATCCGGGCAATTCCGCGTGGGTGTCGGCCAATGCGGGGACCGGCAAGACTTACGTGCTCGTCCTGCGCGTTCTGCGGCTGCTGCTGTCAGGCGCATCCATCGACAGCCTGTTGTGCCTCACCTTCACCAAGGCGGCAGCGGCGGAAATGTCGAACCGGCTGATCGCGCGGCTCGGCGAGTGGGCCGCCATGTCCGAGGCGGCGCTTTGCGCCGAACTCACAGTAGTCCTGAAACGTGATCCGACCTCGGAGGAATGCAGCTTCGCACGCTGCCTTTTCGCCCATGTTCTCGATGCCCCCGGCGGGCTGAAGATCATGACGATCCACGCCTTCTGCGACCGCGTCCTGCGCCGGTTCCCGATCGAAGCAGGCGTGCCGCCGAGCTTCACGATCCTGACGGATGAGGAACGCCGCGCCTTGCTGCAGGAGACGACCGATACGGTTTTGCATGAAGCCGCCCAGCATGGCGAATGTGCGCTTGGCAAGGCCCTGACGACCGTCGTGTCCCATGCCGGCGAAGACCGTTTTCAGGAATTGCTGCAAGCGGTGATCGGCAAGCAGGACGCAATACGACAACTGATCCGTGAGCAGATCGACGGCGACGACCCATTCGAGGGCATCGAAGCGGCTTTGCGTGTCGCCCTGGGCGCCCGGTGTGACGAGACACCGGAAACGATCATCGCCGAGATGGCGGCAACCTGCCCGGATGCGCTGATCGCAAGCGCGGTCTCCCTGCTGAATGAGGGCAAGAAAAGCGACTGGGATCTGGCAGACCGCCTCGGCAAGGCGCGCGGTAAAGTGGACCGTGCCCGCGTCGAAGCGCTGACGACGGCCTTCTTGACCGCTGCCGGACAGCGGCGCGCCGATCGCGGCTTCGTCACCAAGGCCCTGCGCGAATCCGATCCCGGTACGAGCGAGGCGCTCTGCCGCGCCCGGGACGATTTCGCGGCGCTCGAAGTCCGCCGCCGCGCCCTCGATGCTGCAACCGCGTCGACGGCTCTGCTCCGGCTGGGTGACGCCGTCATCCAGCTCTACGAGGAAACCAAGGCGCAGCGCACCGCGATGGATTTCGACGGGCTGATCGCAAAGACGGCCGCGCTGTTCCAGCGTTCCGGGGCCAGCGCGTGGGTGTTGTTCCGGCTCGACAGCGACCTGCGCCACATCCTGGTGGACGAGGCGCAGGATACGAGCCCGGCGCAATGGGCGCTTGTCCGTGCCCTGACGACCGAATTCTTCTCCGGCGAAGGTGTCGACGACCGGACGGACACGCTCTTTGCCGTGGGCGATGAGAAACAGTCGATCTATGGCTTTCAGGGCGCAGATCCGCGCCAGTTCGCCGAAACCGGCCGCGACTATTCGCAGCGCGCACGCGCCGCGCGTCAGCCCTGGATCGAAGCGCCGCTGACGCTCTCCTACCGCACGACCCGCGCGGTCCTCGAAGCGGTCGATCTCGTTTTCGCGGACCGGGAGCGCACGGCAGGACTGACGGCGGACGGATCACCCGTGCGCCATTTCGCCAATCGCGAAGGCGAGGCCGGGCTGGTCGAGGTCTGGCCGGTCGTCACACCGGAGAAGCGCGATGCGGCAGCCGCCTGGGAGCCCTTTTCGGAAAATGCCGGAGCGCCTCCACCGCCGAAAATGCTGGCGGGCAAAATCGCAAAACAGATCCGGCACTGGCTCGACAGCGGTGAGATGCTCACATCTCAGAACCGCCCCGTCCGCCCCGGCGACATTCTCATTCTCGTGCGCAAGCGGAATCCGCTCGCCGCTCCGCTGGTGAAGGCGCTGAAAGCCCAGGGCGTGCCTGTTGCGGGCGCGGACCGGATGAAGCTGACCGAGCAGCTTGCCGTGATGGACCTGATGGCGCTGGGCGATGCGCTGCTATTGCCCGAGGACGATCTGACGCTCGCCGCGCTGCTCAAGAGCCCGGTCTTCGGTTTCGATGATGACGATCTCTTCGCCGTCGGACATGGCCGGAGCCTTTCTCTGTGGGATGCGCTGGCCGAGAAGCGGGACGCCCGCCCGGCCTATGCGGCAACGTCCGACGCGCTCAACAACTGGCGCGAGGCAGCGGCGGCGCAAAAGCCGTTCGATTTCTACATGGCCCGGCTGGAAGGCGACGGGCTGCGCCGCAAGCTTCTGGATCGTCTCGGCCCGGAGGCGGCGGACGCCATCGACGAATTCGTCAATCTGGCGCTTGCCTATGAGGCCAGTGAGACGCCGACGCTGCAAGGCTTCCTGCATTGGCTTCGTGCCGCCGCGCCGGAGATCAAGCGCGACATGGAAGGCGGGCGCGACGAGGTGCGCGTGATGACGGTGCACGGCTCCAAGGGGCTTGAGGCGAATATCGTCATCCTCGCGGACACCTGTTCGGCAAGGAGCGGCGGACGCGGCGGACTTGTCGAGTTGGACCAACCGGGACGCCCGCCCGACGCCGCAACGCTCCCGGTGTGGGTGCTGCCGGGATCGCGGCTGGTGCCCGCAATCGACACGGCCTGCGCGGACCAGCAACGCGCGGAGCAGGAGGAATATTTGCGCCTGCTCTATGTGGCGATGACCCGCGCGCGGGACCGGCTCTATGTCGGCGGCTTCGAGGGGCTCAAGGCGCGGGACAGGAATTGCTGGTACGATCTTGTCTGCGACGGCTTGCAGGGACGTTTGAGCGAAGCGCTCGATCATGAGGGCAAGCCGGTGCAGCGCATGGAATGTGCCCAGGAGATCGCGCCGAAACAGCCGCCCGCGATCGGGGAGACGCGGACGCCCGCGCCGATGCCGGAATGGAGCGCCGGAACAGCCGTCGCTGCGCTTCCGCCTCGGATGATCAGCCCATCCCGCCTCGATGTATCCGCAACCGGTGCCAGCGCGCATCCGGGTGCAAGACCACGCTTCGAAGCCCTGCAACGCGGACGGCTTGTGCATCGGCTGCTTGAGCTGCTCCCCCTTCTGCCCGTCTCCCGCCGCGAGGCGCGGGGCGCCGCGTTTCTTTCAGCCGAGGCAAGGACCATCTCCAAACGCGAGCGCGACCGGATCCTTGCAGATGTCGTCGACATTCTGGGCCATCGCGATTTCGGCCCGCTTTTCGGTCCCGGCAGCCGAGCCGAAGCGCCAATCGCGGCTGAATTGCCGCCGCCCGACGCCGGTGCGCCTCCGCTGCTCATCTCCGGTCAGATCGACCGGCTGATCGTCCGGGCCGCCGACGTGCTGATTCTCGATTTCAAGACCGGCCCTGCCGTTCCGCGCGATCCTTCCGCCACCCCGCCCGCTTATCTGGCGCAACTAGCCGCCTACCGGCTCGCGATCGCCCGGCTTTTCCCCGGCAGGGACGTCCGCGCCGCGTTGCTCTGGACCGAAAAGCCGCAATTGATGCCGATTCCGACCGGGCTGCTCGACCACGGCGAAAGGCTTCTTTACGAATCCGTGAGTTCCGGGCACCTTGATAAACAGACCGTCTCAACCTAGCTGTAATGCAATTGCATTCGGGCCTCACAAAAGGAGATTTTCCATGGCGCCTATCGCCGTTTCGGACGATACATTCGAGGCTGAAGTCCTCAACGCTCAAGAGCCTGTCGTCGTTGACTTCTGGGCGGAATGGTGCGGCCCATGCCGGATGATCGCGCCGGCGCTTGAGGAAATCGCTCAGGAACTGGGCGGCAAGGTCAAGATCGTGAAGCTGAATGTCGACGAAAATCCCCGCACACCGGGCGAATTCGGCATTCGCGGGATTCCGGCCCTCTTGCTGTTCAAGAACGGTCAGGTCGCCGCGCAGAAAGTCGGCGCGCAGCCAAAGAACCAGCTCAAGGCGTGGATCGTGGAATCCGCCGAGGTTCAGGTCGCCTGAACGCTGCACGGGCGGACCAATCGACGGGAAAGGCTCGGCTTTTTGCCGGGCTTTTTCATTTTCAGATCAAAGCGATACGTCGAACAAGGGAACCTGTCCAGCCTGCCACGGTTTTTCCTTCAGCCGCAAGACTGACAATAAAGGAGACGCTGCGATGGCCGAGCTCACAATCGCCCCCGACTACGTCAACATGCTTGCCGTGAAGGTCCGTGCGATCATGGGGACCGAAGGCGTCGTTATCCCCGATCCGGGTTCCAATCCGACCGATGACTCCATCGGCGGCCTGCAGGATCAGCCGGAATATCTGCGCCGCGAGGAATTCACGGCGGAAATTGCGGGGCTGAATGAGCGGGAGGAGGCCGAGCTTGTGGCTCTGATGTGGCTTGGCCGCGAAGATGCCGAACCGGAGGAATGGGAACGGCTCGTCAATCAGGCCATGAACCGGCGCGAGAGACCGACGGCGCAATATTTGCTGGGCCATCCGCTTTTGGCGGAATACTGGCTGAGCGGCTTGGAACGGCTGGGCCAGCCGCCACTGACCAGCGGCGTGGAGGAAATCTGACCGTCACGAAATCCGCGTAACCGGCGGGATACGCAACACACTCTCCCGCCTGCCACACAAGATCGAAATCATTTTCCATCAAACGGGGACGCCGCGCAATAAGGGCTACGCCGCATCCCGCACCTTGTATTCACCCTCCCGGATCAGGGTGAAACCCTGCCGCATGATCTCATGGCGCTGGGTGGGTTTGAGCTTTTCGCACTCGATATAGTCGCAGCCATACCACGGCTCCATCAGCCGCACCTCGAAGGGCAGCGCTTCAAAGGTACCTTCCGGGAAAACGAGCGTTTTCGCGTCTGGTCCAGTGCTGAATGCGATTTCGTATCGAATGATCATACAGCCCTTATGCCTCAAGAACAAAAAGAGAACAAGCGTTTTTTATCCAACACTGATACCATCCCTGGTTGTAAAGCAAATGAACGGGACGAGATTGTGACGTTCAGGTTGGTCGGGTTAATTTGGTCCTTTCGCGCCGCGAGAAAAAATCGGTATTTTTAACGGGTTATGAGTTTCACGCCCGCCTCCGCTCCATATTGAAACGGCGATTTGGCGTTACCTTCCAAGTGCTTGCGTCACATGCTTTCCACAGCATATCCTGCATCGGAACACGCAATGATTGCATTGGTTCCGCCGTTGCGGGAAATGTTGCGCCGACCTCACCCCGCTGCTAGCTTCATTCACGAATAGTCCGGTTAATAAAACCTTGCCCGCCCCGGCATCGGGCGCACTGCCGAGCGGCTTTTCCCCGCAAAAATGGAAAGCCGACGGACGCCGTGCAAGAGAGTGCCGAGTTGAAAAGCGCATCTTTCCAGGGAAGCCGTTCGCACCGATGAGCACCGAGACGAAACCCTATCTCGTGCTGGCCCGCAAATACCGCCCCCAGGATTTCAGGGACCTGATCGGGCAGGAAGCGATGGTGCGCACGCTCAAGAACGCGTTCCAGAGCGGGCGCATCGCGCAGGCCTACATGCTGACCGGCGTGCGCGGTGTGGGCAAGACGACGACAGCCCGGATCATCGCGCGGGCGCTCAACTATTCCAAACCCGGCGAGGATGCCGGACCGACCATCGAGATGCCGGATTTTGGCGAACATTGTCAGGCGATCGTGGAAAGCCGCCATGTCGATGTCGTCGAGATGGACGCGGCCTCCCATACGGGCATCGACGATATTCGCGAGATCATCGAGTCGGTGCGCTACAAGCCTGCCTATGCGCGCTACAAGGTTTTCATCATCGACGAAGTGCACATGCTGTCGAAGGCGGCCTTCAACGGCCTGCTGAAGACGCTGGAGGAACCGCCGCCGCATGTGAAGTTCATCTTCGCAACGACCGAGATCCGCAAGGTGCCCGTGACGGTGCTGTCGCGTTGCCAGCGATTCGACCTGCGGCGCGTCGATATTTCCGTGTTGACCGACCATTTCGCGCGGATCGTGAAGGCGGAGGGCCAGAAAGCCGAAGACGAGGCCCTGTCGCTGGTGGCGCGCGCCGCGGAAGGCTCGGTGCGCGATGGTCTTTCCATCCTCGATCAGGCGCTGGCGCATAGCGACGGCGAGGTGAAGGCCGCCGACGTGCTCGCCATGCTCGGTCTTGCCGATCGCGGGCGGATTTACGACCTGCTGAATGCCGTGCTGGCCGGGGATGCGAAACACGCGATCTCCGCGCTCGAGAGCCTGCATGACGATGGCGCGGACCCGGTGCAGATCGTCTCCGATCTCGCCGAAGCCGTCCACGCCGCCACGCGCGCCAAGACGGCCGGTCCGGAGAGCCTTACCAGCCTGAGCAGCAGCGAAAGCGCCCGAGCCGTCGCCATCGCGGAAAAGCTGTCCGTTGGCGCGCTCTCGCGTGCGTGGCAGATGCTGCTGAAGGGCCTCGACGAAGTCGGGCGTGCGCCGCGCAGCCTGACGGCGGCGGAAATGCTGCTGATCCGCATGTGCTACAGCGCGAACCTGCCATCGCCGGACGACCTCATTCGCAGCTTGACAGGAAAAACAGCAAAACAAACGAATAGCGAACGTTCCAAAAACGAATCAGGAGCAGGTACACATGTTCCTGATTCGTCTGGAGTAGCATCCACCAACCATCCCGGCTTGCGTGTGGCCGGGGGCGATTACGAGCCGCATCGGCAGGCCCAACGTCCCGAGGAAACACAAGCCCTGCGGCCGGGACTTCCCGTGCTGGAAAGCTTCGCGGACCTGGTCGCGCTTGCAGCGGAAAAGCGTGACGTCCGGCTGAAACTCGCCCTTGAAGACACGGTCGAGCCGGTCCGGTTCAAGCCCGGCCATGTCGAGCTCCATCTGCTGGCCGATGCTCCCAAGGACCTTGCCAACGAACTTGGCCGCAAGCTGAAGGCGTGGACCGGCGACCGCTGGATGATCTCCCTGACGGAGGAGCGGGGCGCAACGCCACTTGGCCAGATCCGCCGCGAGCGCGAAGCGAAGATGCTGGAAGACGCCAGACGCCATCCTTCCGTCCAATCCGTCATGCGCCATTTCCCCAATGCGGAGATCGTCTCGGTCAAGGAGCTGGCCGAAGCGGACAGGAAACGCAAAAAGGATTGATCTCGCCGCTTGTTACGCCATCTATAAGTTTGTGCACTTGTTTGGGTTCGCAGCGCCGCCCAGCGTCACGGGCCGCCGTTTGTGAACGACATTTGACTGACGCCGTAATTGGAATTCGCCGGTAAATGCTCCATTTATCGAATATCGCTCCAGCCAGAAGGGTTACGCCATGAAGGGTCTCATGGACATGATGAAGCAGGCCAAGCAGCTCCAGGAAAAGATGGCGGAGATGCAGGCCGCCGTCGAGCAGATCACCCAGACGGGTACGGCCGGAGCGGGGCTGATCAGCGTGACGCTCAACGGCAAGGGCGTTCTGACCGAGGTCAAGATCGACCCGAGCCTGCTCAAGGAAGGCGAAGGCGAGATTCTGGAAGACCTGATCGTCGCCGCGCATGCCAACGCGAAAGCGAAGGTGGAGGAAGTTCTCCAGAGCAAGATGCAGGAACTGACCGGCGGGATGCAGTTGCCGCCCGGCATGAATATGTTTTGAACTCTGATTGCAGGTCTCAAGCTCGGTTTTTCCGAGGACTGCGCAATGGCTGATCGTGAGACCGCTCGCGGAATTATTTCGGCCGGCTCACCAGCCACATCATGTCGACGCCGAACGAATAGAGCAGTAGCAGCAGACCGGTCAGACAGGACATTTGCGCACCCCAGGACGGCATCGCCGGGGCGAGCGCCGCGATCAGCAGCGCCCCTTGCGCGGCGCAGATCGTTTTGCGCCGCAAGCTGGGATAGAGTGGCGCGTTCAGCACCGGCCAGATACGGCTCGCCAGCCTGAACACATAGTAGATCAATCCGCTCGCCAGAACCCACGGCCCGACAATGCCGCCAACAGCGAGCAGAAGCGACAGCGACAGCAGAAAGACGCCGTCGGTTTCCATATCGAAGCGCGCACCGAATTCACTGGCCATGTTGCTGCGCCGCGCGGCCCATCCGTCGACGCCATCCAGCACCCAGGCGATGGTGGCCGCAATGGTCAGTCCCCATCGAAATGCGTGGTCAAACAGCCGGTTCTCGCCGAGCAACTGTTCCGCGATGACCGCAAGCAGCACGATATTCAGCGCAGCCCGGCACAGTGTGAGGGCATTGGCCAGTCCGAAATGATGGTGCGGCGCATGACGGCCAAGACCGGCGGCGACCAGCATAGTCACTGCCGCGTAGGACAGTGCGGCGACGGTCAGTCCGCTCCAGCTCAGTGGCACGATGCCGATGGCGGCCACCGCGGCGATGAGCGTGCCGAGGGTAAGAAGTTCCAGCCCGGCCTCCAGAACGAGGGGACGCGGCGTCGCCTGCCTCGATGGAAGCGCGGATTGCCATTTCTCGGGATAGCCTGCCATTGCACGACGCTCGCTCGCGGGCCGATCGTTCCAATGCGATAAGCCTCTGACCGCAATCATGGTTCCGGATTTGAAGCAATAATATGTCAGAGCGCCCTGCGGACCAAAAGCCTGGGGCGTTTGTTGAGCAGACGCCGGAGAGTGAAAAAAGCGCCGCGGCTTCCGGTCGTTTGCGCGGCCATGGGCAATGGCGTGCATGCGCTCGGAAGCTGACCGTGGGTGACGCGTTATCGAGAGGATTCGGCGCCATGACTGGCCAAACCGATCCAGAGCTGCGGAGCGCCGCACTTGCCGGCGCCCCAGGGCGCGCAGATCTCTCGCTTGCACGACGTGCGCGAAATGGGGCACGCGCTCAGGATCCGGGCCGCCTCAACCGTACGCTGAGGCGGCGATCCCCCGGACGCATTCGCCTGATGCTCTAGAAATGCAGCGTCAGGTCCTCATGCTCCGCAAGGCATCCGGCAAGGCCGATGGCGAAATCCTCCGGGATGCGGCGCTGCTGGCGCAGTCCGATCGTCGGCCGGATCGCTTCCTCGTAGCCGCTCAACCCGGAAAGAGCCTTTTGCGCGGCGGCCGAACGCCAGCTCATTTCCTGCTCGTACGCCGTCACTGCTCTCGAAATTGCTGCAAGTGCGTCGTCCCTGTTGGTCGTACGGCCAGTCAGAGCGCGCCGCGCATCCGTCAGCGGGGACTGGATCGACTGGGTGCCATCCACAGCGCGGACACCCTCAAGCAATGCGGCGACCTGGTTTGCGCCATCTTCCAGCGGGTTGTCCGCGACGAAGGCGCGCAACGCCGTGATGTCCGGCCGCAACTCGCCCAGAGCGTCCGTGCCCTGCAGCAGGCCGAGCGCGTCCCGAACCGGCGTGTACGCGCCATCGACATTGCGCCGGTAGGCCAGTCTCGCCCTATTCTCAAGCTGCTGAAGCGCCCTGAAGTCCTTGTGTTCCTGCTCCCAGCGATCCGGGATCGTTCCTCTGAGCGCTTCGATCTGGGATCTCAACGCATCGCGTTCCGCGACAAGCGTTTCTTCAGCAAAGAGCAGCGTGTCGGGACGGCGCAGGCTGGTTGCGATAGCGCTGATCCGCGTTTCACGCAGCTGGATCTGGCGCTGTATGTCGCGCACCTCGATATGCAGCGGCCGGTATTCCGGGTCGCGGGCGTTGACAGCCTGCTCCGAGGACAGGATCGCCTCCATCAGTTCGAATGTCTTTTCGGCGTCGTCGAAGCTCTGCGTCAGATTGTTCCGTAAATTTTCCGGCATATCCGACAAATCGAGCGTCCTGGCCGAATTGATCGCTGCGCGGAGCATCTGCTCTTCGGCCCGGTACTTCCCGGCAAGCGACGATTCTATGCAAAGTTGGAGTCTCGGATTGACGGGCGGGGGCGCGGTGGGCGACGTCAGCGAAATGCGCTGCGGCAGATAGTTTACCATAGGCGGATTATAAGCCACGATGACGAGCGCAAGGAGTTGCAGCAGGATGAAGGGTATGACGCCCTTGTACATCGATACGGTTTTCACAATCGCCGGCGCGACACCGCGCAGATAGAACAGGGCGAAACCGAATGGCGGCGTCAGGAACGAGGTCTGGATATTCAGGCCGATCATGACGCCGAGCCAGACGGCCGTGACGTTCGCATTTGGGTCCATCAAGAGGATCGGCGCTACGATCGGCACCACGACGACGGCAATCTCGATGAAGTCGAGAAAGAAGCCGAGCAGGAAGATCACCGCCATGACCACGAAGAACTGGCCCCAGAATCCACCTGGCAGGCCTCCGAGAAACTCCTTGACGAGTTCTTCTCCGCCGAAGCCGCGGAAGGCCGAGGTCAGCATCGCCGCGCCGAGCAGAATGATGAACACCAGCGAGGTCGTCTTGGCTGTTTCAATCATGACGCCTTGAAGCGCATTTTCAACCTTGTACGCGCGCCATGCGCTCCAGATCAGCGAAATGACGAGGCCCGCGACGCCGGCGATCGCAAAATACAGTGCGAGCGTATCGGCCTCGGTGACGATATTCCTGACGTTGACAGGGTTGAAGCGCGCAACGGACATGATGATCGTGACGGATATGCCCGCAAGTATTGCCGGCCAGTAGGCGCGCGGCTGTCCCAGCTTCAGCCGGTAGCCAGCCATGATGAGCGCGCCGCACGCGCCGATGGCGCCGGCCTGGTTGACGGTCGCGACGCCCATGATGATCGATCCCAGAACCGCGAAAATAAGCGCGAGCGGCGGAATGAGGGCCAGCGCCACGCCGCCGAAGAACTGGGCGTTATATTTTCCCTCGTAAGGAACGGTCGGCGCAGCCTTCGGTCTCAGGAACGCGAAAACCCCGATATAGAGCATGTAGAGCACTACCAGCGCCAGTCCCGGGATGAATGCGCCAAGGAACATTTCGCCGGCGCTGGTGGACGTGACGTCGAAATGCGATGGCATCACCAGTTCGCCGGTATTTTCCTGGTAAAGCGCCTTGCGGGCGGTGCTGGCCTGATCGGTCGCGCTGGCAAGCTGGTCGGCAAGGATAATGAGCACGATCGAGGGCGGAATTATCTGGCCCAGGGTGCCGGAGGCGGCAATTGTACCGGTCGCAAGCGGATGGGAATAGTTGTTGCGCAGCATGGCCGGCAGCGAGATCAGACCCATCGCGACGACAGTCGCGCCGACGATCCCTGTGGTCGCGGCGAGCAGCGCGCCCACGAAGACGACCGACATGCCAAGGCCGCCGCGGACCGGGCCGAAGAGCTGCGCCATCTTGATGAGAAGATCTTCGGCGATGCGCGAACGCTGCAGCATTATGCCCATGAACACGAACAGCGGAATGGCGATCAGCGTATCGCGTTCGGCCTCCCAGTATATGCCACGGAAATTGGTCACACCCGCGGTCAGCCAGTTGACAGCGCTGCCCTGATAGAAGAAGGCGTCGGGATTTCCGGTGAACAGATATCCGGTCAGCGCGGCGAGGCCGATACTGATGATCGCGGAGCCGGGAAGCGCAAAGGCCACGGGAAAGCCGGAGCCAAGCGCGGCCACCATCAGCAAGACAAGCACAAGTAGAAAGAAAACTTCCATTGGTCCCCCAAAAGCCCCGCTTGTTCTTAGATCAGGATCATTTCTCAGCGAAACGATGCTGCATCTGTTTGTTTCAAGCTCGATTTTTCCGAAAAATGGTACCCATTTTATCGGATCTCGCTCTAGTGGGCTCCGACCGGCGAGATAGCGCGTTTATTCGGTTCGCCTCGATAGTCGGCAATTCCCTCGAGGAAAAAGCCTGCAAACTGGATCATCATCGAAATCGCAAATATGCCGAGAAAGCCTGCCATCCAGTATTTCACGAACAATCCGAAGCTTGCCTGGGTCGTTTCATAGATGAGCATGGGCCCATTGACGACCGCGGATTTGCTGCCCATGCCGAAAAACATGATGGTCAGGCAAACAGACATGCCGAGAAAGATCGAACCGAAGGCGTTAACGATGCCTTTTCTGGGCTCGCCGAACGAAGCGTAAAGCACGTCAACCCTCACATGCCCCTCGTCGATCAGTGTATAAGCGCTGGCAAACAGAAACAGCGCGGCGTACCAGAAGCGGACGAGGTCAGCCATGAAGGCCTGTTCGTAAGAGAAGATGAAACGGCTGATGACGATCAGCAACTCGGCCATGACCACGAGGATCGCGAGCCAGTGGAATGCAAGGCCTCTGGTGAAAGCTGCGATCACGAAGCCAAGGGCTGCGATCGGCATGTGAACATAGGGGCCGCGATAGTTCGAACGCCCGAGGTTTGTCGCCATTTCATCGCCGACCAGCGCAGGCAGAAAGTCCTCGATCCGTAGAAAAGAGATCAGCAGATCCGCGATGCCGATGAGCAATACCGCCCAGAAAAAACCCCGGATGAGGTAGGCGGTAATGCCGTAGATCACATCGCAATCCGCTCGCAAGTGCCGTTCCGCCGTCTTCAGGACGTAAAATACCGCCAGGATTACGCCCGCCACATATATGCCTGCCTGCACAAGGCTGAGCGATGATCCGCCGGAAAAAACCTGCAGCGCCCCGGGCCAGTCCCGCCAGTGGGTCAGATAGTTGTTCAAGAGAAAAGCGAATGTGAAAAAGACGACGATCCAGGCAAAAAGCCTCGAGGAGATGGAAAGAGCATCCTCGCGATGAGCGTATGACATATCACTCACAGTATTTTCCCATCTTGTCAGGCGGGTGTCTTCTTCAGGTGGGTCTCTTCTCATGAATGTAGGGACGAGACTCTAAAGCCTCGCCCCGAAGTCATGATGTCTCGAAAAGGCGATTAGCTTTCGATTCCGAGAACGCGGTTGCGCTGCAAGGTGTAGGCCGTATCCGACAGGGCGATCCAGCCGCCAATTTCCGTGCGGGCCTTCAGGAAGCTTTCATGGATCTTCGCTGCCAGCGGGCTGTGCTGACGGACCTCTTCAAACACTTCATTCGCAGCGACGCCGAAAGCGTCATAGGTTTCGTCGTTGAACTTGCGAAGCTCGACGCCATGCTCGTCAATGAGGCGCTTCAGATAGATGCCGTTCTGGAAGTTGACTTCCGCGATCTGAAGCGAGTTCTCTTCGGCGCAAGCCGCAGTGATGATCGCCTTGTCGAGGTCGGAAAGGCCTTCCCACCAGCTCTTGTTCACGCCCAGGTTGAGCATCGAGGCCGGCTCATGCATGCCAGGATAGTAGTAGTATTTCGCAGCCTCGTGGAACTTCATGAAATAGTCATTGTAAGGCCCGACCCATTCCGCGGCGTCGACTGCGCCGGAAATGAAGTTTTCATAGATCTGACCGCCCGGAATTGCGACGGGCGAGGCGCCCATCTTGGCCAGAACGTCGCCCGCAATGCCCGGAATGCGCATCTTGAGGCCCTTGAAATCGTCGGGCGAATTGATTTCCTTGTTGAACCATCCGCCCATCTGCAGGCCGGTGTTTCCGCAGGGAATGCCTTTAATGTTGAATTCCGCGCCGAGTTCGTCGAGCAGCGCCTGGCCATCGCCGAATTTCATCCAGGCTTCCATCTCAGTGTAGACGAATCCGAACGGCACGGCTGTGAAATAGGCCCAGCCGGGATGCTTGCCTTTCCAGTAGTAGTCGGCGGCGATATAGGCCTGAGAATTGCCTGCCGAGACTTCGTCAAGCACGTCGAACGCGCCGACTTTCTCGCCCGCGGCGAAATAAGTTACCTGGATGCGACCATCGGTCAATTCAGGGATGCGGGTTGCAAGACGCTGCGCACTGATACCAAGACCCGGAAAGTCGCGCGGCCAGGTCGAAACGATGACCATTTCCTTGCGATCCTGCGCAATGGCCGGTGTGGAAAGCGCTGCAGCGGCAACCGTTGCGCCGGCGCCGACGCCTGCCTTTTTAATAAAACTCCGACGATCCATGAAACTAGTCCTCCCTTGAAACATTCCATAAGCATTTCACGCAATCGGCGCGCAACGCCCGGGGCGTGAGTATCTCCGACTGCGCCTATTGTGTCTACACCACCTTTGTTTGGCGTAAAAAATTAATCTTTGCCGTGGTTTAGCAGGTCCGGACACGCAACCGGACGTTGATCCCGTTGCGATCTCATCGAAGATAATATCAGAGACATAATTCATAATTCGTGACGACGCCAGCCATTGCGCGCAATGCTGCGACATGAAGCGCCAGAGGTGTCAGCGCGATTGCGATTCTCCCGCTCCGTCCTTGCGCCTCGACTGATCCGATTCGGGACATCAGATGCCGGATCATCCGCGCGTCGATCCCGGCACGGATCTCCTGCCTGCAAGCGCGCCCGCACTTTCGAGAAGACATTGCGCCAGTGCGGAAAGGGCGCCGCTCCGTATGAGGAAGCCCTTGGATCAAGATCATTTCTCACGGAAACGATTCTGATCTCAGTCTTTATTTGAAGCTCGATTTTTCCGAAAAGCTTGTCCCGCGAAGGTGGGGATGGTCCCCATTTTGCCGGATCTTGCTTTAGCGCCTTCCGTCAGCCGTTCAGCGTTCGCATCCCGGCTTCGTCGTAGCGCTCGCCCATGACCCTTACGGCAAGCGCGTCAAGGCGGCTGGTCTGATCCGGCGACAGCGCGACATTGGCTGCCCCCAGATTGACGTCGAGATTCTCAAGCCGTGTGGTGCCAGGGATCGTGACGATATGTTCGCCGCGTCCCAGAACCCAGGCAAGCGCGACCTGCGCGGCACTCGCCCCGACCTCGCCAGCCACCTGTTTGACCTCTTCGACGAGCGCCACATTCCGGGCAAGAGCCTCGCCCTGGAAACGCGGCGCGGCGACAGCGCGAAAATCAGGTCCATCCGGTTTCCAGTCGGTGGAATAGGCCCCCGTCAACATGCCCCGCCCGAGCGGCGAATAGGCGACGAAACTCGCGCCCAGTTCCTTGCAGGCGGGGATGACGTCATCTTCCATAACGCGGGTGAAAATCGAATATTCCGACTGCACAGCCGAAATCGGATGAACGACGGCGGCGCTGCGCAGGGTTTCGGCGGTCACTTCGGACAAACCGATGGCGCGCACCTTCCCTTCGCGGACCATCTCGACCATTGCGCCGACTGTTTCCTCGATAGGCCGGGAGAAATCGCGCCGATGGAGATACCAGAGGTCGACATGGTCGGTGCGCAGGTTCTTCAGCGACTGCTCCAGCGCGCGGCGCGCGTTTTCGGGCGAGCCATCGACGCTGCGCTCCTGTGTCTCCATGTTGTATTTCGGACCGAACTTGGTGGCGATGAAAACCTTGTCGCGCCGGTCGTGGAATGCGGCGCCGAGGAGTTTTTCGTTGGCCCCCGCGCCGTACAGCTCGGCCGTATCGAAATGATCGACCCCGCGGTCGATCGCGCCATGCAGGAGCCGGACGGCATCGCTCTCTTTCATGGCTTCTCCATAGGCGAAGGACATGCCCATGCAGCCAAGTCCGATGGCGTTCACAGCCGGGCCGGTCTGGCCAATCTTGCGTCGGATCATGCGGAATTCTCCTGTCCATTGAAATGAGTGAGCGCTCACTCACAATATGGATTCAGGAGGCGGATGCGTCAAGCCGTCATGCCGGATTATTCTTGCCAGCCCGCCAGAACCGCCTCGGCGGCTGCGTCAAGCTCCTCGTCCGTCCAGCGGCGACCCTTGATCTCGACCTTGAGCAGGTAGGAAATCGGCGCCAGAAACAGATTGGTAAGCAGATCCGTCGGCAATGACTTGAAGTCGCCGGAGGCTATCCCGTCCTTGTGCAACTCTGCCGCCATCTCGGCCACCGCTCTTGCCGCTTCTCCGCCCTCACGCGCCGCCAGTGCGGACTCCATGAAACGCTGCCCGAACAGGAACGCTTCGCGGTCCGCGCGATAGGCGCGATAAATCGCAAGCCAGGTCCGCTTGAGGCGTTCAGGAGGCGGCGCGTCTTGATCCGCATCCGAGGCTGCGCTGAGAAAGACCTCGGACTTGATTTGCTGATAAGCGGCGATCAGCAGCGCATCCTTGCTCTCGAAATGCCGGTAGAGCGTGCCCTCCGCCACGCCCGCTTCCTTCGCGATCGCCGCCGTCGTCGCGGCAGCCAGACCGTCCCGCGCAACGATCCGGATGGCGGCGCGCATGAGGCGGTCGCGCGTCGACATGGCGGATTTCGGCAGCTTCTTGCTGGTCATGTCTGCTATAGCGCCTGCGTCGCCCGCGACTGTCAAGCCGATGCTGACGCCGGCGGATCAGCCGGCGCGCCTGCCAGATGCGCGATCCGGCCGCCAATATCGTCATAGCTTACAGCCCGCACCGCGCCGCGCTCGGCAAACCGGGCGGGCCAGCTGATCCCGGCCTTGCTGAAGCAGTTGTTCAGGAGAAAAAGCGGCCGCCCCTGGTCGAGCGCCGCCTTGGACTGGATATAGGTGCCGTTCGAATCGCCGATTTCCACGATGATCGACGCATTGGTCAGCGCCGACATGGTGACGTTGCGCTCGGGGAAGAACTTGCGGTTGTAACGCCAGTCCTTGGCCTCGTAGAGCAGCACCGGAACCTGCGAGATCACCAGAAATTCCGACGCGATCCGGCGTTGCAGCTCTATATTCTGGCGCGGATAGGTCTTGTGGATGGGCGTGCCGAGCACGGCGATGGTGCGCCCGCCAGCCTCCAGCGCCGTCGTGTGAACGATCGTATCCGTGCCCGCCGCCAGCCCGGATACGATGGTGAAGCCGTCCTCCACGAGATGACG
This sequence comes from Rhodomicrobiaceae bacterium, assembly GCA_050330195.1. GTDB lineage: Bacteria > Pseudomonadota > Alphaproteobacteria > Rhizobiales > Rhodomicrobiaceae > JAHQVI01. Next base: position 119,362 of record JBHJOB010000027.1, read on the forward strand.
GACCAGCCTGCGCGCACGCGTAACCCCGTCCTCCGATAGCTGCCGCGCGCCCACAACCGCGACGGATGGGGTGTCGACGAGGCTCCAATCGCCCTGCGAGTAAAAGGCGCGCAACGGATGGCGCGCATCGCGAAGCTGCGGCGGGTAATCCGGCGCGCCGAATAACCGGACATCGACATTTCTCGATCCGGCCCTCGCAAGACGGGTCAGCACATCTCTCGCATGGCCCGCCGCAGTCGCGGCGTCGACAAGGTCCGAGGGCTGACCGCTCGGCGCGGCGCGAATCCATTCCGAAAGCGTCTTGAAGGTCGCGCCCGGCCGGAGGCAGAGCACTTCATAGGCCCCCATCTCCAGATATGGGGCCGGCAAGGGCGTTTCGCCGGCGATTTCGGCAAAACCTTTGCGGAACAGGGAGGATAGCGACAAATCCGAACTCTGCTGACAGTGACTGCGATCACCTTCAGCTATAGTCCGCATGGAGAGTGGGCGTAATCGGCGCAAATACGCATGACGGGAGACAGGGAAAAAAGACGCGGCTCAGGAAAAACGTCCGCGGAAGCTCGCGGCAATCCGGGACAATTCCTCATCCGGCACATCGCCAATGACCATGAAACCGTAGCCGCCTTCCACCCAATGCACCACGTTCATTCCCTGCCGCGTTTCGCTGGCCAGCGCCTCTTCCGGGCTCTGGGAGGAGATGATGCAAAGCGCGACGGGCGTGTTGCCTCCATGCAGATAAGAGATCTGCGCGAGCGGCTTGTCCTCCAGCCTGAGAAGCTGCGTGCCCTGAAAGGTCAACTCCGGCGCGGAAATCCGGTCCTCGGGGAGCTGAAGCCCGAGGGCGGTCTCGACGCGTTGCAAATTGGCTTGGCGCTCGGACGGATCGGTGGGCATCCCCTCAAGCGTTTCGCGCGAGAACAGAGCGACATAACGCGCCGCCGCCTCGCGCCAGCCGACGGTTTCCTCCCCGACCTGAACGGGCTCATTGAAAAAGCCGCCGGTAACAAGACCGCCGGTAAAGACGAACGCCAGGATCGCCGCGGCAGCCGCCATCCGCCATAGCGGCGTTCTCTGCGGCGCCGGGGCGTTGCGTGGACGGAAGGAAACCACATTCTCCTCGCCGCCGCTGGCGCCTGCATCTGCCGGCGTATCCGAAGATGCCCCGCCTGCCTGACGCTTGGCCATCAACTCGGCGAGCATCCCCTGAAGCTTGTCGTCGGGCGCAGCGTCAAGCAGCAGGTCGAACGCCTCGCCGAAGGGCCGGCCGCCGGTCTTGAGCATGGCGAGCCTCTCACGGGCTTCGCCGTCATACATCAGAGCTTCGGCAACGAGTTGCTGTTCATCGCCGGTCAATTCGCCGTCAATATACGCCACCAGCTTCTCATTGCTCAGATCCACCTGGTCCGACGGGCTCATCGCGCTGTTCCTGTTTTTTCGTGCTTCTCGTTATTCCCCCGGCAAGACAAACTCGTCCTGATCCTTCAGGCTGGCGAGTTTGCTGCGCGCGGCGGCCAGACGGCTCATCACCGTCCCCACCGGCACGTCCAGCACATCGGCAGCTTCACGATAGGCCATGCCTTCCCCGTAAACCAGAAACACCGCTTCGCGTTGTCCGTCCGGCAAGCGTTCCACCTCCTTCAACACCTGACGAGCCAATAAATTCGTATTCATCTCGCCGATACCGTCAGTTACCAGTGCGATTTCCGCATCGACCTGGCCCTGCCCCTCCCGGACACGGCGGGAGCGGAGTTCATTTTTCCAGATGGAGCTCAATATCGTGTACGCCCAGCGGGACAGCTGGGTGCCGGGCTGAAACTGGTCACATTTTTCCAGCGCCCGCAGGCAGGCGGCCTGCACCAGTTCGTCCGCCGTGTCGGGATTGCCGGTAAGCACAAGGCCATAGCGCCATAGCCGCTTCATCAGCGGTGACAGCCCCCCGTGGACTTCCTGACATCCCGGACTTAATTCGCTGCTGCTCATGGCTGCCCCCGGGCCGCTCTCTTGCCCGTAAATCCACATCGATTTGCCCTACCATCTATCGCCGATTTGGCCGGAAGCCAAGACAATCAGCGGAAAAACTTCCCCGAAAGCGAAAGAAACCGAAAAAGGCTGGCATGGAGGCATGAGCCGTATAACTATCGGGCGGAATCGCAAATCCATAAGGATCGACGCCATGAGCCAAACGTTAGACGATGTGCTGAACCATCTGGATGCATCGACCGACGCCGCTTTGGAGCGCCTCTTCGCGCTCTTGCGCATTCCCAGCATCTCGACCGACCCCGCCTTTGACGAAGCCTGTCACGAAGCTGCCGGCTACTGTGCCGATCAGCTCTCGGCGCTCGGCTTCGAGGCGCGCGTGCAGCCGACGGCGGGCAAGCCGATGGTGGTGGCGCACTGGAAGCATCCCTCGGGCGCCGCGTCCCACGTCCTGTTCTATGGCCACTACGACGTCCAGCCGGTCGATCCGCTAGATCTGTGGGACGCGCCGCCTTTCGAGCCGCGCATCGCCGATGACGACAGGAACGGCAAGGTTGTCGTCGCCAGAGGCGCCAGCGACGACAAGGGGCAACTCATGACCTTCATCGAGGCCTGCCGCGCATGGAAGGAGACCGGCGGAAGCCTGCCCTGCTCTGTTTCGGTTCTGCTCGAAGGCGAGGAAGAATCTGGCAGCCCGAGCCTTCCGGCCTTTCTCGAAGCGCACAGCCAGGAGTTGAAAGCGGATCAGGCGCTGGTCTGCGACACCAGCCAGCTCGGCCCCGACCAGCCTGCGATCACAACCAGCCTGCGAGGTCTTGCCCATGCGGAAATCGTGCTCAAGGCTGCAAACCGCGACCTGCATTCGGGACATTATGGCGGAGCGGCGCTGAATCCGATCCGTGCGCTGACGCAGATTCTCGGCGAGTTGCACGACGCCGAAGGTCACGTTCAGATCCCCGGCTTCTACACTGGCATCGTCGAGCCGACCCAGGAGCAGCGCGCGCAATGGGATTCCATCGGCGTGACGGCGGAAAACTTTCTCGGACCGATCGGACTGACCAAATCGGCGGGCGAAGTCGGGCGCACATTGCTCGAACAGGTCTGGTCACGCCCGACGGCTGAGATCAACGGCATCATCGGCGGCTATACGGGCCCTGGCCACAAGACGGTCATTCCCGCGCAAGCCTCGGCCAAGCTGACCTTCCGCCTCGTGCCCGGACAGGAGCCGGCAAAAATACTCGAAGGCTTCAAGCGCTTCGTGAACGAGCGGCTGCCGGAGGATTGCAAGGTCGAATATGTCGGGCTGGACGGAAGCCCCGCCATCGGCTTCGACACGAAGCTTCCCGCCATTCAGAAAGCCGCCGAAGCGCTCAGCGAGGAATGGGGGCGCGAGGCGATCCTGATGGGCGCGGGCGGCTCGATCCCGATTGTCGGCGCGTTCAAACGCGAACTCGGCATGGATACGGTGCTGGTCGGCTTTGCTCTGGACGACGACCGTATCCATTCGCCCAACGAGAAATACAACCTGACGAGCTTCACCAAGGGCGCGCGCTCATGGGCGCGCATCCTCGGCAAGCTTGGGGCTTAGTTCAGCCGGCCGAAACGCGTTACTGCAGGAGCGCCGAAGTCGATTGCTGCCAGTCAAAGGCGGATTTCTCCGCCTTCTTGCGTTCATCTGGCGTCAGTGAAGCGAGGAACCTGTCCAGGGCGAAGTCGCTGACGCCGGCCTCGCGGGACAGCAGATGCCATTTCGCGGCCGCGACCCAGTCGCGTTCGGTGCCAACCCCACCCGCATAGGCATGAGCCAGGCGGTTCTGCGCCACCGGATTGCCTTTTTCGGCCGCGCTGCGGATCATTTCGAAGCCTTTGGCTTCGTCTTTTTTCACGCCCTTGCCCTGATAGAGCGCGATTCCGAATTCCAGCTCCGCATTGGACATGCCGGTCTCGGCTGCCTTGCCGACCCAGTAGGCCGCCATCCGTTCGTCGGTCGCAACGCCGAGGCCTTCCTTGTAAAACGCGGCCAGATCGAACTGGGCGGCAATATTGCCCATCTTCGCCGAGCGCTCCATGAGTTCGACCGCCTTTTCCATATCTTCCGGCCGCCCCTCGCCCTCGACATAGATCAGGGCGAGATTGTAAAGTGCCGTGTCGTGGTTCTGGGCCGCGGCCATCTCGAAGAACTGCGCGGCCTGCTCCTTGTTCTGCTTGATGCCACGCCCCTCGGCCAGCATCACACCGATCGAGAATTGCGCATGGGGATCGCCGAGCTGGGCGCCCCGGAGATAGGATTCCGCCGCCTTGGCCTCATCCTGGGGAACGCCGAGGCCCTGTTCGTAGATCATGCCGAGCAGCACATTGGACGGCCCGTCGCTGGTCGCCGACTTTTCGGCGAGTTCCTTGGCTTCCATGTAGCGCCGCTTCTCGAAGGCTGCGTAGGCCGGGTCCTTCCCGGCAACCTCCAACTCCACTTCGCCGGCGCCCCAGCCATTGCCCGCGGCATCGCCGGTCTTGGCCGCGCTCGCCTGAGCGGAAAGCAACGCGCCGGCAACAACCGCCAGCATGATAAGTCGAAGCATCGTCCGCCCGATCCTGTACCCGTTACGCATCATGGTCTGTATTCATCGTCAGTTCGCGAAGCCGGGACAACTCGTGCCCCGCGTCGCCGGCCTTGAACTCCACGGCCAGAAAGTCCGCCCCTGCGCGCACCAGATCCCCGGCCTCGTCAAAGCCTTCGCCGTCCCGCAGCCACGCCACGCAGGGCACCTCGAAAACTTCGCTCCACCAGCCGATCATCTCCGCCCGCTCATCGGGTTCGGCAGCGCCGGTCTCGCCGAACGCCACGTAATCGGCGCCGGCTTCCGCCATGAGCATTGCTTCATGACGGGACAACCCGCAGGATACGCCGATGGATTTGTTGGCGCCGAGCGCGCGCCGCGCCTCCGCAAGACGCTCGGCATCGGCGCGAATGTGAACGCCGTCCATATCGAGCTCGCGGGCGAGGCTCCAGTCCTCTTCGATCAAGATGGCGAGATTCTGACCTCTTGCGATCTCCAGCAGTTCGGCAATCCCCCCGCCTGCCCCACCGGGCAGGCCGGTGATCAGCAAGGCGGAAGGCGCAGCCTCGCGCAAGGCGGCATCCAGATCGCCTGCCGCCGGAAGCGCGCCGCCGCGCAGACGCAAATAGATTTCACAATTGTGGTCCATCAGTCTGCCATGCTGACGAAAGGAGACGCGAAAAATCGGGGAGCGCTCAACCGGTCAGCTTGCCGATCGCCGCTGCCGTATCGCACATGCGCGCAGAGAAGCCCCACTCATTGTCGTACCAGGACAGCACGCGCACCAGACGCCCATCGACGATCTGGGTCTGCGACAGGTCGAAGGTCGAGGAGTGCGGATCGTGATTGAAGTCGATCGAAACAAGCGGCTCGGAGGTTACGGCAAGCACGCCTTTCAGCTCATTCGCGGCAGCCCGGCTCATGGCGCTGTTGATTTCCTCGACCGTCGTCTCGCGCGCCGGAATGATCTTCAGGTCGATCACGGAAACATTCGGTGTGGGCACGCGGATGGCCGTGCCGTCGAGCTTGCCCTGCAACTCGGGAAGCACCAGACCGACGGCCTTGGCGGCTCCCGTGGAGGTCGGAATCATCGAAATGGCGGCGGCGCGTGCGCGGCGCAGATCCGAATGCGGCAGGTCGAGAATGCGCTGGTCGTTCGTATAGGCGTGGATGGTCGTCATGAAGCCCGACTGGATGCCGCACAGATCGTTGAGGATCTTCGCGACCGGCGCGAGACAGTTCGTCGTGCACGAGGCATTCGAGATCACGGTGTGGCCCGGCTCGATCCTGTCGTGATTGACGCCATAGACAACGGTGATGTCGGCGCCCTTGGACGGAGCGGACACCAGAACCCGTTTCGCGCCTGCGGTCAGATGCGCGGCGGCCTTGTCGCGGTCGGAAAAGATGCCGGTGCATTCCATCACAACATCGACGCCAAGCTCTCCCCAGGGGAGCTTGGCCGGATCGCGTTCGGCCAGCACCTTGAACGGACCGGCGCCGACATCCATCATGTCGCCTTCGATCTTCACCTCGCCGGGAAAGCGCCCATGCACGCTGTCATATCTGAACAGATGCGCATTCGTCTCCACCGAGCCGAGATCGTTGATGGCGACCAGTTGCAGATCGTCCCGGCGATGTTCAATCATGGCCCGCACCACGTTGCGTCCGATCCGCCCGAAACCGTTGATTGCAACCTTGATCGCCATGAAAACCTCCGCCTTTTGACCCCAGCCATGCGCGTGCCGCGACTGCGGGTCCGATTTAACAATTCTCACCGTTAGATGCTGATGTTTCCCGCAAAAGGCAAGGCGTTTTCCGAATCACCCGGAGGTGATTCCGCCGCCTGGATCGCCATGCGGGAGGTCGCTCGGATCACTCCGACCGCCTCACCATAGCGCCTGAGTGAATATTCGACCAACGACTATTCTTCAAAGTCCAATTTCCACCCCATTGTCTCGATTAATGTTTTTTTAAATTCCGTCCACCAAAATACTGTAAATTCAAAGGATTGACTTTCGCCCGGTGCAATTGCCTCGTCGCCGGGAGGAAGAAACCAAATGCTCATACCGGTTGACTGGCGCTGAATTCGCTGATGGCACTGTTCAGAAGGGCTTTTCTTCTGTTTCAATATGACCGGGAAACGGTAAACACAGGGGCTGGCTTTTGGGGAATACGAAATCGGGTGGGGGTAAGATGCAGGCGGCAAAGCAGAAACGGGCCGCGGCAACCGAGCCGACGAACAAGGGTGCAAGAATGGCTCAGGATCGGGACAAAGCCGCGCTGGCGCAGGAAACGGAACGGTTGCGCGCCGAACTCGCCTTGGAAAGAAAACGTGTCGAGACGCTGGAGGACGCAAATCATCGCGTCAGCGAGCGTCTGGATGCAGCAATTCAGTCGGTGAAAGCGATGTTGGCCGGCAAGGGCTGAGCGGCGCTTCGCCTTTGCTGTTGCGAGCGATCCGATAAAATGGGGACTATTTTTCGGTAAAATCGAGCCTAAAACAAATAGATAGCGATCGAGATCATTCACGTGAGAAATGATCCCGATTCAGGAGGCGTTATGGGCCAGGTGAATGTACGCGTGAACGGCCGTCAATACCGGATGGCCTGTGACGACGGCGCTGAGCAGCGCGTGCTGGAGCTTGCATCCCATGTCGATGCGATCGTTCAGGATCTGAAGGGCGGTTTCCAGCATGTGCAGGATGACCGGCTGTTCCTGATGGCCGCGCTGATGATGGCCGACCAGCTCAACGATGTGCGTCAGGAACTGCACAAGACGCTGGTGCAGATCTGCAATCTGCGCTCGTTCCAGACGGCGGACAACAATGCCAGCTACATCCCCTCGCGCGACGTGGCGCGGATCGTGGATGCATCCTCCGCGCGGCTTCAGGCGCTTGAGCAGCGGCTGGACCGAAACGGGACGGAGGGATAAAATCACGACGTCTGCAATTGTCAGCAATCTCGAATTCCGGATCGACAAGACGTCATGTTTCCCGCCGATGAATTGACTGTAAAGCCCAACGAACAGGCGGTGATCTACCGCGACCACAGGTATTTCAGGACGCTTGGTCCCGGTCGCCACGACCTTCCCCGCGTGACCCGTTTTTTCCTGCAAACGCGCAACCCCAGGATCGACGTCCGGATCATCCGGACCGATGGGCGGCGGCTGAATGGCGATCCGATTTCCGTGCGGTCATCTGATGGCGAAACATTCAAATTCAAACCCGTCATCGACTTCAAGGTTACAAATCCGCGCCTGACGGCTGAACTGCCCGAGAAGGAAGAGGACCGGCTCAAAACAGATGCGCTGCTTGCGCTGGAACGCGTCGCGGGCTTGAGAACGAACGCCGACCTTTTTGATATCAACATGCGTTCCGATCTGGAGGCGGCGTTCAAATCACAGTTGCACGCCTATGCCGGTGCTTATGGAATCAGGATCAGCGACGCCAAACTCATCGGCAACCTCGGATGAAAAGCCGAAGGACAAGAGTGACAAGAACAAAAAGACGCTTAAGGTAGAAGCTGACATAACCATGAAATAGCGGCATTCATGCTCAAGAGGCTCCTCGGTCAGAGCGGCTCCCTGCTCGTTCTGTTCTTCAAGCTGTTCAAGGTTTTCAAGAGCGTCAAGCTGCTGCTGGCCGGGGCAACGCTTGCGACCTATTCCTATCTATTCACATGGGAATTCGCGGTGGCCGTCATGTGGGCCATCGGCGTCCACGAGATGGGGCATGTCTGGGCCATGCGGCGCACCGGCATGAAGACGCCGGGCTTCTATTTCGTGCCGCTTTTCGGCGGCGCGGCCATCGGCGACCGCGCCACCAGCGAATGGCAGGACGTCTACATCACGGCGATGGGGCCAAGCTGGGGCCTGCTCAGCGCCGCGCCCCCGGCTTTTCTGTACTTTGCGACCGGCGAGACCTTCTGGGCCGCTGTCGTCGGCATGATTGCTCTGGTCAATCTGTTCAACCTCCTGCCGATCTACCCGCTGGACGGCGGACGGCTGACCAACTCGCTGGTTCTCTCGGTCGCGCCCGGCGGGCAGATCCTGTATCTGATCGCAGCGGGCGCGCTGGTGCTCGGGCTTGCGATCTATATGCGCATCTATTTCGTCGCCATCCTGTTCGGGATCGGTATGATGGAGATCTATTTCGAGCGCAAACGCCTGGCGGCGGGCGAAGTCACGCGAAAACCTCCGCTCAACCGGGACGGACTGATCATCGGCGGCTTCTGGTATGGCGGCCTCGCCGCGATCTTTCTGCTGATCATCTTTTCGCTTCAGGACATCGCCGGAGCGGATCTCGCTATCAGAATCCTGAGGGACAGTTGACATGAAAACCATTCTCATAACGGGCGCGAGCCGTGGCATCGGCCGCTCAGCGTCGATACTGGCGGGCAAGCGCGGCTGGTCGGTCGGCGTGAATTACGCGGGCAATGCCGAGGCCGCCGGGGAAACGGCGGAAGCGGTGCGGCAGGCGGGCGGAAAGGCAGTGACCATCAAGGGCGACGTGACGGTAGAAGCCGATGTCATCGCCATGTTCGACAAGGCCGAAAAGGAACTGGGTCCCCTCGACGGCGTCGTCATCAATGCGGGTATTCTCGGCTCCTCCATGAAGCTCGCCGATATGGATATGGACCGGATCAGACGGGTGTTCGAAGTCAACACGCTCGGCGCATACATGACAGCGCGGGAAGCCGCACGCCGGATGCCGAAATCAAAAGGCGGCAAGGGCGGCAGCATCGTGATCGTGTCCTCGATCGCCTCCCGGTTGGGCGGGGCGGGCGAGGCGATCGACTACGCCGGATCGAAGGGCGCGGTCGATTCGCTGACCATTGGTCTGGCAAAGGAACTCGGTCCGGACGGGGTGCGCGTCAATGCGATCCGGCCGGGCCTCATCGACACCGACATCCAGGCCTGCACAGGAACGCCCGACCGGGCACAGAAGCTCGGTCTCACGACGCCCCTCGGGCGTCACGGCGAGCCGGATGAAATCGGCGAGGCCATCATCTGGATGCTCAGCGATGCGGCATCCTACATGACAGGCGCGATTTTCGACGTCTCCGGCGGCCGGTGAAGCAGCGCCAGCCATGATAGCGCGGCGGAGGCCAGCAGCGTCGCCGCCGCGATCAGCGATGGCAGCACGAAGCTGCCGTAGAGGTCGTACAGAAGACCGGCAAAGGTCGGTCCGATCATCTGGCCGACACCGAAAGCCGCCGTCGCCAGCGCGATATTGGCGCGTGGATCGCCCCGCGTCAGGTCGCGCACAGCAATCAATCCCAGCGCTGTGATCGCGGTCATCGTCCCGCCAAGGAAGACAACCGCCACGACAACCCCGGCCTGCGACATCCAGAGAATGCTCCCCGCGACGCCGACCGCCTCGACGATGCAGGCGATGGCGAAGGTGTGATAGAGGCCGAGGCGGTTGCTGACGAGGAACCACAACGCGACTGACGGCGCGGCGCTCAGCCCGAACAGTGCCCAGACATAGGGCTCCATCGCGCGGATTTCGGGCGCCTCCCGCACGATCGCGACGATGAAGGTGGCGGTGATGACATAGCCGAAGCCGAACAACCCGTAAGCGGCAATGATCGCCTGGAGAGAAACCGAACTTGTGCCTTCCGGCACGGCGCGCGGCGTTGTCACAGCCGGTTCGGCGGCGGGGATGAGCCAGGCGCTCAGCGCAAATCCGCCGATGCAGATGACGCCGCTCGCGAGCCACAGCTCACGCCATTCCGCCCCTTGCGCCAGCAGCAACGCCACCACGACCGCCGAGAACGCGACGCCGACGCCGATCCCGGCAAAATGCAGCGATGACAGGTTGGAGCGGCCGGAATTGGCGAGCCGGTCCAGCACGAGCGCGGAAGAAAAGATGACGACGAACGCGCCTGCGACTCCCGCAACGAATCGCAATATCAGGTGTGCGGCGAAGGCATCGGTCATCGCCATAGCGAACAGCCCGGCCATATTGATCCCGAGCGCCGCCAGCAGGTAGCGGTAGCGTGAACCGCGGTAGAACGGCAGCGCGGCAAGCAGAGCGCCGACGAGATGGCCGAGAAAATTGGCCGATGCGATCAGTCCGGCCTCCGACGTCGAAAGCCCGAGCGCCTCGACCATGACCGGCAGGATCGGCGTATAGACGAAGCGCCCGACGCCCATGCCGGTTGCGAGCGCGACCATTCCGCCCAATGCAACTCGCCAGCTGCCGTGCTTCATATTGCGGTCAGGCTGGCATGGTCGCGATGTAACTCGGACGCTTGGCGAATTCGGCGTGCCAGACGGCCAGTTCGCCGCGCCCCTCCCGCCAGCTCAGCTCGGCGTGACGGTAGTCGAGATAGCCGAGCGCGGCGGCGATCGCGATATGCCCGAGCGTAACCGCTTGCGGCAGCGTCGCCAGCGTCTCGGGCGTGCGGTCGAGCGCGCGCATGAGTTGTCCCCGCTGGCGTGCCGTGAGCGTCGGGGATTTCTCGCCTTCCGGCTTGCGCTTTTCGGTGATAAGCGCAAGGCCCAGATCCATCAGCCCGTCGCCCAGCGCTTCGGCGCGCATGACAAGCCAACGCTCATTGCCCGAATGCGGCCGCAGGCGGTCGCCCTGCCCTTGAGGATGCGCATCGAGATAGGCGCAGATCACCGGGCTGTCGAACAGCGTAAGGCCGTCGTCGGTCACGAGCGCGGGGATCTTGCCCAGCGGATTGGCGGCGATCAATTCCGGCGGATCCTGCGACGCGCTGACGTATATCTCTTCAACCAGCGCGCTCAACCCGCGTTCGGCAATCACCATGCGAACCTTGCGTGCATAGGGCGATGCATCCGCACCATAGAGCTTCATCAGCATCTCCTTGTCGACGCTAGGGCGCACGATACTATCTCCGAAAACCTAATTAAGTGGGCATTCCATCAACAAATCATTGGACCCTTGCCATTTCACCTTGTAACCCAGCACAGTAAGTTTTTCTAAATGATTGCTGTTATCTTGCCTCGCATGACGAGTTTCCAAGAGAATCGTTTTCGGCCAAAGACCGCGCGATGCGGAATTAAAGAATGGAATTAGAGCTCGATCTTCAAATCCTTCAATGTCAATCTTTAGAGCGTCTATTTTTTCGACATCCAAGTCTCCTAGTATTTCAAGCAATGTTTTCACTGGAACCGTGACGGGCTTCGATTTAGAAAAATTTATTGCGCTGGACATTCCCATTTGTCTAGTATTGATATAGAGTTTCATCTCTCCGTTGAAATCACCAATTGCACTTTTCATTATTTCTACATTATCCGCTCTGTTCTCTCGCACGTTAAATATCAATCTTTCAATCATTTTCGGATTTGGTTCGATTGAAATGACACGACCACTTGGTCCAACTTTTCTCGATGAGACTAATGAAAAGAGCCCACAATTAGCTCCGATATCTACAAATATATCTCCATTTCTTAATTTATTAGTAATAGCAAACAATTCTTCCCAATTTCTATTAGAGAACACAACATCTCTCTCGGTAGCATTATCCCGGACATAGCAACGCATCTTTATGCCGTTCCATTTGATGTCATAAACAGAGAAGAACAATAAAATTACTTTGCGTATATTTTTATTCCAATATCGACTCTTTAGTCTTCTATTCACTTTTATTAACCAATAATGAATTTTACCTGGCGCGAATGCTCCCCAAGCAGGTTCCATGTCAAATCTCTCCAAAAAACCTCTTCGCACCGAACCCATCAGCTCTTGCCCGCGATCTTGTCCGCCATCACGGCAATCGTCTTCACATAGACCGAGGCGCGGTTCCATTCGCGGATGACGCCGTAATTTGCCGTGCCCGGTCCCCAGCCCTGCCCGCGCTGCCAGCCCTTGGCCTTCAGGTAGTTCGCGGTCGACGCCAGCAGATCCGGGATGGAGCGCACCAGATCGCGCCGCCCATCGCCGTCGAAATCGACCGCATATCTGACATAGGAGGTGGCCAGAAACTGCGTCTGTCCGATCTCGCCTGCCCAGCCGCCGCGAAGCTGGCGCGGCGTCATGTCCCCGCGATCGACGATCTTCAGCGCGGCCAGCAACTCCTTGCGGAAGAAGTCGGAACGACGGCAATCATAGGCCAGCGTCGCGAGAGATCGGATGATGTCGAAATTGCCGCTGTCGCGTCCATAGCCGGTCTCCAGCCCCCAGATCGCGATGATGACGGCGGCGGGAACCCCGGTGCGCTTTTCGATGCTGGACAGTGTCGAGCCATACTGCTTGATCAGGCGTCGCCCCTTGGCGATCATCGCATTGTTCACACGACGGGCGTAGAACTTCTCGAAGCTGAGCTTGAAAGAGCGCTGATTGCGGTCAAGGTGAATGACGCGGGGATGATAGCTGATACCGCTGAGCGCGGAACCGGCCGTGCGTTGCGATATGCCCTGAGATACCGCGTAGCTCTTGAAACGCTGCAGCCAGCCGTCAAAGCCCGCGGCGCTCTTTCCGCAATCGGCCGCTTGTGCGCCGGATACAATGCATGTGAACAGCAACAGGCTCGCGCCCAGCCGCCGCAGACAAGACTTCAAAGCAATCATCGTGGAAAATCTCTTTTACGCTGAATTAATCGGGAAACCTCGCGCGCGTCAGGCAGGAACCGGTCCCGTCAAAGGCGCCCGCTCTCCAAGCAGGTATCGCGCAACGTCGGTATAGTCAAACGCCAAAGAGATCAGCATCATTGCCAGCAGAAGCCAGATAACCTGCCGGAAAGGCGCAACAATTGCCGGGTCGCGCAATCGTTGCGCCAGATAGACGGCGAGCGGCGTCCAGAAAATGAGATGCGGCAGGCCGAGCAGGCGCACATAGCCAAGCTGGGCGTACATCCATTGCAACAGCAAAACGTTGGGGATATTGACGAGCAGGATGATCAGCGCATCGCGCCGCGTTGCCCGCGAAAAGAGCAGCGTGATGAACGAGCCGACCAGAATGACGGCCATCACGTTCACCCATATCTGCACCCATTGCGGTTGCTGGGCCAAAGCTTCCTCGAATGTCATGAATGTTCCCCGTCAGTTCGCCGATGCGGGAACGCCCCGCCGGGCGATATTTCCCACATCATCAGCGATGAGCAAAGAGCCTTTCCCCCAAGATGCCGCCTATGGCCACGCCAGGGCTCAATCGTCTCCAGCGCGCGGAACGATCAGGGCGTCGAGCGCAACGGCTCCCGAGGCGCGCACCAGTAACGGATTGATTTCGATACTGTCAAAGCGGTCGGCATTTCTTGCAGCCAGAACCGAAAGACGGCTGATCGCGTCGGCCGCCGCGTCGATATCGGCAGGGGCCCGCCCGCGTACGCCGCCTAGTATTGCGGAGCCGCGCAGCGAGGCGATCAGGTCCTTCGCCTGTGCCGCGCTGAGCGGAGCGAGGCCGACCGCCACATCCTTCAGCACCTCGGTGAAAATGCCGCCAAGCCCGACCATTGCGACCGGCCCCATCACCGGATCGCGCCGCATTCCCACGATCAGCTCCACGCCCTCCCCGGCCATCGGGCTCAGCAGAAACCCTTCTATCCGCGCATCAGGAGCCTTCCCCGCAACGCTGGCAAGCATCGCTTCGGCCGCATTTTTCACGGCCGTCATGTCGCCAAGGTTCAGCGCCACGCCGCCGACTTCGGTCTTGTGCGGAATGTCGGGCGAGGCAATCTTCATCGCGACGGGAAAGCCGAGCCGTGCCGCCGCATGGGCCGCAGCGGACGGATCGGGGGCCAGTTCCTCGGGCAGAACCGCGATACCGGCGCGCGCCAGTATTCGCTTTGCCTCATGTTCGCCGAGGGCTTCGCCGGGCAACATCGCGTCCGCGCCGATGTCGGGGAACTGTCGTGGTTCGCCGTCCTGATCGAAAGCCTCCGCAAAACGCGCGAGCCGGCTCCGAGCCCTGATGGTAGCCAAAGCTGCTCTAAAATGAGCCTATCTGAATAGCTTTGGTCCTAGATAAGGCTAGATGTCAATTTATTGTTCATATACAGTAGGGTGGGGTGGAAT
>JBHJOB010000028.1:0-31013 GCA_050330195.1 Rhodomicrobiaceae bacterium
AGCTGATCGTGCTTCGCGCTGGCCGCCTCCGTCTGAAGCTGGCAACGGCGTTCCTCCGTCTCCAGCTTGGCGAGTTTGTCGGCGGCGTCCTTGGCGGCCTGCAATTCGCGCCGGGCCTCACTCAACTCCCTGTCCTGCTGTGCGGCAAGGACCGGATCGGCAAGCCGCACGCGCTCGGCCCGAAGGACTTCAAGCGTGGCGAACTGTTCGTCCAGAAGCCGCAGCCGCGCGGTCAGCGGCTCAAGTTCCTGCCGGCATTTTTCCTGCTCCGCTTCCGCGCGCCCGAGCGGACCGTCGGCCTTCGGCTTGCCGATTATCCCCGTGACATATTTCGCCAGTTCGGCCTTCGTCTCGGCCAAAATCCCCTTCGCCCGTTCGCTCCCGGCAACCGCGCCGACTTCCGCCTCGATGGCCGTGCCGAGAATGTTCTCGCCTGCATCGGTTAGCGTCGGGAGTTCAAACGAACCACGCTGCCCGACCCAAAGCATTGCAAAAGCTGCCTCGTCGACCTTGTTGCTCTTTAAGGGTTCTATGCCAAAGATTTCCCAGATGGCTTCGTCTGCCTCGCGGTTGCGGGCAATTTCGCGTCCGTCGACCGACAGGGAGGCTTTCGCTCCGCGCAAGAAACTCTTGGCAATTCGGTAAGAACGCCCCTCATGGGTGAAATCGACAATGATGCTAAGGGGCAGGCTGACGCCCTGACTTGCCAGAGCTTTAAGTGCTTTATTCGTTGAGGTGTGCCGCTCGAAGATGCAGGCCCGCAGCGCGCGGAACAGGGTGGACTTGCCCGCCTCGTTCGGTGCAGCCAGTACATTGACCCCGGAGCCGAAGCCGTCAATGACGGCCTCTTCAGTGAAGCGCCCGGCGCCCTCGACGCAGATTCGACTGATCTCCATCAGTGCAGGCCCTCGCGCGCGCCATTGGTCACCGCGCCGTAAAGCCGGATCAGCGCCGATTCCGCGATGCGGCGGTCGTCAAGCGTGATCGCGCCATCGCCGGTGCGTTCCTGAAGACGGCTGGCCACCGCGCCGAGCACGCCGTCAAACGCCATCGCTTCGAGATCGTCTGTCGTCGGAGCGGCGGTCAACCGATCCTGGTTCACTGAGAGACAGAAAAAGGCGGCGTCAAGCCCCGCTAGCCGATCCTCAAGCTCGGCATGTCCGGAAAGCGACAGCGTTCCCTCCAGAGCCAGCCGCAGCAATGTCCGCGACGGATTGGGCAGGGTGCGCAGGCGGCTCTCAAGGCGTTGCAGGTCGCCGTCGCCGTCAATCGTTTCCTCCAGCGAGCGCCATATGAAACGGCCGGTGGTTTTCTCTGTGACCTTGGGCAGCGCGCCCGGCCCCTCGATCTCGACCAGCAGGACCTTGCCTTCCTCCTGACTGTCGACAAGGTCCGGCTCTGGCGTCCCCGAATACCAGACCTGCGGGGAAATCCGCATGGTCCGGTGCCAGTCGCCAAGCGCGAGATAGGCGAGGCCGGCTTTCGCCGGACGCGCTGGGTCGATGGGATTTCCCGCTTCGCCGGAGGTGTCGAAGCCGATGACGGACCCATGCGCCAGGCCGATACGCAGCGCGCCATCCGGTGTCGCGGCGTTGTCCATCCATGCCGTCAGGTCATTGGCTTCGGTCTTGCGCAGCAAAGGGCAGGGCAGGAGATGCACGGCCGGTGCGATCTCGGCGGGAGCGCAGTCCAGATGCAGATGGATGTTTTCCGGCAATCCGGTGGCGGCGACGCGCTCCCAGAGCCCATTCGGCCGGTGGGGATCGTGGTTGCCGGGCAGCAAATGCCATTGCAGTTTCGGGAAACCGCGCATCCGCTCAAGAGGCGCACGCAGCGTGGCGGGAACCGGGGTGTCGGTATCGTAGACGTCCCCGGCGACGAGCACATGCTCCGCGCCTTCCTCATGCGCCAGCCGTCCGATGGTTTCGATGACATCGAGGCGCGCGCTTTGCAGGACCGGCTCGCGGTCTCCCAACTGCCGGAAAACCTTGCCGATCTGCCAGTCGGCCGTGTGAATGAACTTCATGCGACTTGCCGCTCCAACTCCCTCGCCGGCGTCGGATGGGCGAACGCCGGACCTATGGGCTGGTCATGGTAACGGATTCGCAAGGGACCGTTCGGAGTTGTCCACAAAAGGATCGCCGTGCCCCTGGGGAGCGCGGCGGGGTGGGGGAGTCAACGCTTGATTGGAGGCTAAATCTAGGTCCAGTCGATCCGTTCAATGTCGTGGAAGCTGATTGTGCTGCCGTCCTGGAAAATGATGGAGCCATCGGCGTCCTGGCTGAGCGTCAGGCCATGTTCGTCCGCGGAGATGATGGCTCCCTGCTCGATCTGCAATGTCCAGTCGCTGCCGAGGCCGTCGGCGTCAAGCCCGGATGCGACGCCGCTGACGCGGATGACGTCGATCCAGCCATCGCCAAGGCCGCCAAAGATCTGGTCATGACCATCGCCCTGGGCGAACATGAACATGTCCGAGCCGTCATCGCCGTAGAGGATGTCGTTGCCGGCCCCGCCGGTCAGTATGTCATTGCCGCTGCCGCCATAGAGGATGTCGTCGCCCGAGCCGCCGTTCAGACGGTCGTTTCCGTCTTCGCCATAGAGGATGTCAGCGCCGTTGCCGCCATTCAGGATGTCGTTGCCGGACCCGCCGTAAAGAATGTCCTGACCGTCTCCGCCATCGAGCGTATCGTTTCCGGTTCCACCGCGAAGCGTGTCATTGCCGCTGCCGCCGTAGAGCATGTCGTCTCCGGGGCCTCCGTCCAGCATGTCGTTGCCCGGGCCGCCGTAGAGCGTATCGTTGTCGTTCTCTCCGTACAGCTTGTCATTGCCTTCGCCGCCAATCAGCGTGTCATTGCCGCCGCCGCCGTAGATCGTGTCGTTGCCAGCGCCGCCATCAAGATAATTGTCCGACTGTGATGGCTGCGAGCCCCGCTCGTCGTCGATGTGATCGTCGCCGTCGCCGCCGAAGACCGTGTCCGCGCCGAGACCGTAGATGATCGTGTCGTTGCCCGCGCCGCCGTGAATGAGATCGTCGCCGTCGCCGCTGTAAATCGTGTCGTTGCCGTCATTGCCGTAGATCGTGTCGGCAGCCGCCGTGCCATTGATCTGATCGCCGCCACCCGTTCCGTAATAGAATTCCGTCAGGGGCGTTACCGGGAACGCCTGCGCTTCAAGCTGGGCCATTGTGACCAGCGCGGGCTGAACGTTGAGCAGGAAGCTGGTTTGAGCTGCGAGGCCGCCGCTGTCTGTTGCCGTGACGGTCACATTGGTGTTGCCGGCGTCGGGAATGGCCGTCACGAGCTTTACCGAGACCTCGATATTTGCGTCGTCGAAGTCCTTGTCCCCGCCATTATAAAGGTCTTCCCAGTTCTGATTGCCGGGGCGGCTCGTGTCCTGCATGTGATCGAAGCCGTCGCTGTTCAGCGCCGGATCGGTGAAGTAAAGGTGCGAACCTTCGCTGTTCAGTTTGACGCCGTTGGAATAAGCGGCCCAGCCGCTGTTCCCGAGCTTGAACTCGACCGGCTGTCCGTCCGCCAGGTTCGGATTCTTGGACGCGCCGTTCGGAAGGAGGAAGAACCCGATGCTGACTGCGCCGGGATAGTCGCTCAAATCCACGAGCGTCGATTTTTGCTCCAGTGTCTTGACGTTGTTTTCGACAATTGCGCCGCCGATGGGATTTCCGTCGGCATCGGCGAGGTAATAGCCGAAGCTGTTACTATAGCCTGCATTATGCGCGAAGGTCTCCGTCGAAAGTTGGATCACACCGTTCGCTGGCAGATCATATGCGCCATTGACGTCGGCGGCGAGTTCTTCCAGCACCAGATGCGCGGGCGGCGTGCCGGTAATGACGCCGGTCACGGGGTCGATCGATAGCCATTCCGGCCCGTCGATGCTGTAGGTCAGGCTGTCGCCGGCATCCACATCGCTAAACGCGCCCGATGCGTCGAGGCTGAAAAGTTGACCGGGTTCACCGACCTGCTGGTCGATGGCGCTGGCCTCGGGCGCATCGTTGACGGGAGCAACACGCACTGGCAATTCGATGAGCGTCGTCGCCGTGTCGCCGTTTGCGGCTTCGGTGGCGGTCGCCTCGACGGTCAGCGAGAATTCGCCGTTGAAATTTTCAGGCGGCGTGACGGTCAGCCCTTGAAGCTGATCGGCGGTGAGCGTCCAGCTTCCGTCGCCATTATCCGTCCCCGCCGATAGTATCGCGCCCTCGGGAACATTGGAGATGGTGATGCTCAGCGTTTCGGAGCCGTCCGTATCTGTCAGCGCGGCTTCGAGATTGAGCGAGATCGCGCTGTCTTCATCGCCCGACGCGCCCTGGAAGGGGCCGCCATTGTCGGACGTGTCGAAGACGAGCTTGCCATTCCAGGGCATTTTTTCCTGGCCCGGAATATCGGCTTTGCCGCTGCGGTCGTAAATGACGCCGGGACCTTCCGCTTCATAGGTCTTGCCGTTGACCTCGATCCGGTCGACGACGAGGTTCCGGTCGATCCCCGGTGTGCCCGAATATGCATCGTTGGTGAAGGCGACACCGATCTGCTGCGGACCGTTCGGCCCGAAATCCCCGGTGACACGGATTTCCTGCCATTCGCCGGATCGGTGATCGGCCGTGACCTTCCAGTTGCCGACGATCTTGCCGTCTACCTGGAGCTGAAGATTCGGGCTGCCTTTATAGTGGTCGCCCGAAACATACAGAACGATTTCGCTTTCGTCATTCCCGGGCACGCTCAATTCGGGCGCATCGGCAACGGCCTCGACCTGCACGCTCAACTGGTCCGTGGCGCTCGTGACCGTGCCGGAGGGATCGATCAGGCTGACAGTGACGTCGAGCGTGAAATCCTCGTCGCTGTTGGCTGGCGGCGTGAACGTGAGGTTCGGCAGATCGGCCGGCGCAAAGGTCCACGTGCCGGGCGCGGTTTCGACGCCGGCGGAAAAGGCGCTGCCTTCGGGGACGCCGCTGATCGTTATCGTGACGGTTCCATCAGCGCCGGTGTCGAATTGAATCGAGGACGAGAAATCGAAGGCGCTGTCCTCGAAGCCGCGTATCTCGACGAGATCGAGCGTCGGTGAAGCTGGAGACGGTGACGGTGACGGTGAAGGCGATGGGGACGGCGACGCCGGGGCAGGTGCAGGATCGGCCTCGGACTCGGACTCGCTGCCATTCATCGCAACTTCGCCAGACGACACGGCGTTTTCCGGCTGGCCTTCCGGATTGGAAAATGCGGTGGCCGCGCCGAATTGAACCGGTTCGGGGGGCGCTGTATCCGAGGTCGTCTCGGTAGTGGTTGCGGAGCCACCGCCGGATGACTGTTCAACTTCTGCCTGATACGTCTCCAGACGCGGCCGCGAGGAGCGCGTGTCTCCAGACTGATCGACTACATCGGTCTCCAGTTCGCGCGACTGCGACAACTCGAAGCCCTCGCGGTCATCCACGTTGCCCACGGGCGCAAAAGCCTGATCGCCGGCGGGGTCGGCGCCGGTGGGCTTCGTGCTGCCGGACCGGACGTCCTCATTCTGGACCGGGGCCACCATATCGAACCGCTGGCCGACCTCTTTCGGGCGTTCCAGATGCTCGGCATTCGTTGCCCGCGCTTCCGCGAGCGCCTTGCTGACCTGTTCCGCCAATCTGGCAAGTAACTCATTGAAGTGGTCGGCCATCACATTTCCGTATGGTTCACAGGGAAGTATTTGCAGACGTTACGGGTTTGCTTCCGCATTCGCTACGAAATGAATGAAACGATATTAAAGAAATGCTTATTCAAAGGTCGGATTGTTACAGTAAATATCTACCGCACTTGGAAATAATATTTCATGTAAAATATGAATCATATGCAACGTAGCGGCAATACTCATCGTTCAGCATAAATATTCACTTGATGGCAACCGAGCTGCGCTAGTTTTGGCGGTTAACGAAACGCTCATACGGTGGGGGCGGTATGCGATGTGGCCATTTGCCCGGCGCGAGAAAGAAAAAGCACGACTTGAAGCGGCAAATCCCAGGGCCGCTGTTGTGCGTGACGGACCTGCTGCAAAGGTCGCCGGGGCAAAGTCGCTTGCCGGCCTGCTGAAGGACGCGCTGAAACTGCCTCCGGCGGTCATCGTCTCGTCATTCGTCATCAACTTGCTTGGCCTTGCCTTGCCTCTGGTCGTTCTGCAGATCTTTGACCGCGTGCTGCGATATCAGGCGCTCAACACCCTCACCCTGCTCATTCTCGGCTTGTGCTGCGTGGTCGCAGCGGAAACGGTCTTGCGCTTTGCGCGGAACCGGCTGGTCGGCGACCGCGCTCTGCGCGAGAGCTTCGGTCTGAGCATGCGCGGTGCGACCGGCTATCTGAATGCGCCGCGCAAGGCGACCTCGGCGCTGCCTGACGGCGCGGCCGTCGACGGCATGGCGGCGATTGACGACATGAACCAGTTTCTGAGCGGAAGCGGGCGTCTCGCTTTGCTCGACATGCCTTTCATCGCTCTGTTCCTGCTGCTCATCTGGACGATTGCGGGGGCCATCGTCCTCCTGCCCATCATCCTGATCATCGGGTTCACCGTGTGGACGATCTGGTCCAGCGCGAGCTTCAAGGCCCTTCTCAACGAGCAGGTCAAGCTCGAACGGCAGCGTTTCGACTTCTATGCCGAAGCGCTCAAGGGCATCGCGACAGTGAAGTCGCTCGCAATCGAGCCGCAGATCCAGCGCCGCTTCGAAAAGATCCTGCATGGCGGCGCGGAACTGAACTACAAGCTGGTCCTGCGCGCCAACCGCATGGCTGCCGCCGGGCAACTGTTTGCCAGCCTGACCATCATTTCGATCATAACTGTTGGCGGTTTCATGGCGATCGATGGCGCGATCACCATTGGCGCGGTCGCGGCCTGTCTGCTGATCGGGAACCGGGTGACGCAGCCTGTCTTGCGGATCATCGGTCTGTGGAGCCAGTTGGAGAGCGCCAGACTGGCCCAGGACCGTTACCACGCCCTGATGAGCCTTCCGCGCGATGCCGCGCCCTCGCCGGAGCAGCGTGGTCCCGCCTCTCTGGATCTGCGCGGGGTATCGATGAACATTAGTCCTGAGCCCCTCGATCATGGCGGCGTCAATCTGAGCCTGCGTCCGGGCGAGGTCACCGGCATCGTCATTCCGAATTTCACCCAGCGCGCGCAAATGCTTCATCTGGTCCGTGGTCAGATCAAGCCGGATAACGGCCGCGTTCTCATCGACGGGCTGGATCTGGCGAGCGCCGAGGGGGAAGCGATGCAGCGCAGCGTGTTTTTCCTCGGCAGCGAGCCGGACATTTTCCACGGCTCGATTCTGGACAACATTTCCATGTTCCGGCGGGTCAGTCATGCCGCGGCGCTCGATACGGCGCGCATACTCGGCGTCGAGGCCATCATACAGGCGCTGCCGCAGGGCTACGATACGCGGCTGGGCGACATCGGCGCCGCCGCGCTCCCTGCGGATATCCTTCAGGCAATCTGCGTCGTCAGGGCGACGGCGGTCAGGCCGCGCATCCTGCTGATCGACATCAGACGCATACCGCCCGACGACGTCGGCACCCGCGCCTGTGCAAGGGCCATCGAGGAGTTGCGCGGGGTCACGACCGTTCTGCTGATAGGCAAGCACATGTCGGAAGTGCGGGATGCAGGGCGCGTCTTCTCCCTTCAGGACTGGAGCCTGCAGGAGGTGTCCGAAACGGTTCACCGGGCCACGGACGAAGGCGGCGACAAACTGCTTTCGGCTGCCCTTTCCCAGTACAGCCTCACACCATCGGGAGGCTAGCGGACCGTTTGATGATGCATGCACTGATCAAGAATTCAGGCGAAGGGGCCCGTCTGCCGGCGGCGGATGCATGCCTGTGGCCGCTGCTGAATGCGCTCGACTGGACCGGAGAGGCGCATCACCTGAGCGACGCCCTGCCTGACGGCCATGTTGTTCCCGATTTTGAAAGCCTTGTCGCGGTCCTCGCCCGCCTTGACTTCAACACGCACGAAATCAGCGCCGACCTCAGGAAACTCGATGTCGAGCTGTTTCCGGCACTTCTCCTGTGTCCCGATGCCGATATCTGGCTTGTTCGCCGCGAGGTGCGCCCCGGCTTCGTCGATGCCTTCATCGGCAGCAAGGGTTTGTTCGAAACGGTCGCGGTCTCGGAACTGGAGGGCCGTCTCTTCATCGTGCGCCGTGAGATTCTCGACGGGGGCGAAACCGAACAAGGGCGCTTCGGGTGGGTCAGCACGCTGCTGGATCGTGAACGGAAGCTGATGCGGCTGCTGTTCTTTCTTTCCCTGGTCATAAACTGCATGGCGTTGTCGATGCCGCTCTACATGCTCAGCGTCTTCGATCTAGCAATCGGCGCGCGATCGCTGACCTCGCTGGCGACGCTTGCGGCCGGGATCACGATCATTCTGTGTGCGGAGATCGCCTTACGGGAGGTCCGTGCCCGCGCCATCGCACGGCTGGCGGTGAGGATGCAAATCCATGTCATGACGTCCGTTTTCGAGCGGCTGATGCGCCTGCCGGTCTCCTACATCCAGAGCGCATCCGTTGCCGGCCAGCTCAACCGTCTGCGCACATTCGAGTCCGTACGCGACATTTTCAGCGGCTCGCTGGCGGTGTCGCTGCTGGACCTGCCATTCATCCTCATCTTCGTGTTGACGATCTTTGCCCTGGGCGGCTCGCTTGGCTGGATCGTGGTGACTTTCATCGTGCTGCTCGCCGCGCTCTCGGCGGTGTTCATTCCCCGCGCCCGCGCCAGCACGGAGCGGGCGGGCGTCACCCGATCGGAATCGCGACTCTTCCGCACGGACCTCGTCCGGCATCTGCCGACAATCCATGATTGCGGCGCGGAAAACATCTGGGCGTGGCGCTACCGCGAACTGGTTGCCCGGCAATTGACCGCAGGATTCACGAGTCAGCGCGTGGCCTTCACCGAACAGACGCTGGCGCAGGCGCTGTCCGCCATCACCGGGGCGCTCATCGTTGGTTTCGGGGCGGTAAAGGTCATAGACGGCACGCTTTCCATGGGCGCACTGGCCGCGATCATGGCCATCGTCTGGCGGGTTCTGGCGCCGATCCAGACGGCGTTGCTCAATCTCAACCGCGTGTTTCAGGCGATCGACACGGCCAAGCAGATCAACCAGCTGATGAAGCTTGCTCAGGAGAACATGTCGGACTCGCACAAGTCGACCCAGCATCTGCGGGGCGAGATCGCGTTCGAAAATGTTGGCTATCGCTCGGGCGCGCAAGGGCTGCCCATTCTGCGCGGTATCGACATGCAGATTCGTCCCGGCCAGCTGATCGTTCTGGCTGGCGCGCCGGGGCCGAGCCGGAGCGTTCTGCTGAAACTGATCGCCGGGTTGCATCAGGCGAGCGTCGGCCGCATACGGATCGACAGCTGCGACGTGCGCCAGTTCGACGCGCGCGAACTGCGCCGCTCGATCGCCTATGTCAGCGACGAGCAGATCGTCTTTTCCGATACGCTTGCGCAAAATCTGCTTTTTGCGAACCCGCTCGCAGACGAGGATCAGATCCGGAAAGCCATCGCGGACGCCGATTTGACGGAGTTCTGCAACAGGCTGAGCGATGGGCTGAATACCGATCTGAACGAGATGGTCGCCAACCGGCTCAGCACGGCGATCAGCCAGAAGATAAGGCTCGCGCGCGCCTGGCTGAAGGGAGGCTCCATCTATCTTTTCGATGAGCCGACCAAGGATCTCGACCCTCGCGGCCAGCTTGCCTTCATCAACAAGATCCAGTCGCTGAAGGGGCGGGCGACGATGGTGATCAGGACGGCCGACCCGCGCATCTTCAATATCGCCGACGGGATTGCCTACCTTCAGGGCGGGCAGCTTCTCGGCGGACGCGCCATCGGCAAGACGCCAGGTTCCGGCGAGGGCGGTCAGACGATCGACGCCGAGGGACGGTCAGGGGTCATTCCGGCATGACGGCGCCATGCAGAAACAATCTGTATCAGACAGGTATTCGAGATCATGAATTCGAATTCAAACACGCAAAACAGCATTCTGAACCTGCCGGTCGAACTGCGCGATGAGGTCAGTCTCAGGTTGGCGCGCCGAACCAATTTCACGATTGCGGCGACGGTGCTTGCGCTGATCGCATGGGCAGCCATTGCTCCGGTGGAAGAGGTGGCGGTCGCGCGTGGAAAAGTCGTTCCGGCGTCCTCGATCGGCGATGTTCATCATTATGAGGGCGGCATCGTCGAGAAGATTCATGTCCGCGAAGGCGAGCAGGTTCGACGCGGCGAGATTCTCCTGACGCTGCGTCCGGAACAGGTGACGGGCGATCTGTCCCAGCTCGAGTCCCGGGCGGCCAATCTCTCCATGAAGCGCGAAAGGCTGACCGCATCCCTCAATGGGCGCGAACCGGATTTCGGCATGCTCGGCGAACGCTTTCCGGGGCTGAAAAGCGAACATGCTCTCACCTTCGAAAAAGAGCGCGTTCAGGCAGGTGAAGCGCGCAGGCAGCTCGAACTTGCCGTTCAGCGTATCGACCAGCAGTTGGCCAGCGCCAAGGCTGAAGCGGAAAGCCTTGTCGATCAGGTGCAGCTTCACGCGGAACAGGCCACTATTCGCCAAACGAGCCAGGCGCGCGGCTATACGTCGAAGACGTCGCTGCTGCAGGCGCGGACAGCGCTTGAGCAGACGCGACAGCGGCTCGTCGCCGCGAATGGGCGTGCGGATGAACTGGCCAAGATGCTCGAAGAAGCCAGCACCAAGCTGCGCGAGACGGATGCGGAACGTTTGCGGCGGCTTTCGGAGGAAAGCGCAGAGACGGCGGCACAGCTTGCCGAGGCCAACGAGGCTCTTGCAAAACATCGCGACCGCGTCCAGCGGCTGGACGTCGTATCGCCGATGGAGGGCATCGTGCAGTCACTTGTGTATAAGGTCACCGGCGAGGTCGTTAAGCCCGGCGCGGTCGTGGCGCAGATCGTTCCGGATGGCGAGGTGATCGCCGAGGTCGAATTGCAGCCGAGCGATATCGGCCATGTCAACGTCGGCAATCCAGCCGAAATCAAGCTCAGCAATTACGATCCCAATGTCGTTGGCATCATCCGGGGACGGGTCGATCTGATTTCCGCAACGACTTTCGAGGACAAGGACGGTCTGCCCTTCTACCGGGTGCGGATCGCTTTCGAGAAGGATCATCTCGATGTCGGCGGCCGGGAATTGCCCATATCGCCGGGAACGACGCTGGATGCGCAAATCCTCACCGGATCGAAGACGCTGCTGCGATACATGCTGAAGCCGGTCTACCAGTCGTTCGATACGGCTTTCGCGGAGCGGTGATGGTGAATCGCCGATCGGCCCGTCCTGTAGAGCAGGCCGCCGGCAGCGTCGGCTTCAGACCGGAATTAGATTTCGTTGATAATCAGATGACTGGCGTCCCAGGCCGCTGGACAGACCTCCGCCTCAGCGTGGCCGTTCCGAAGCCTGCGGCATAGACCAACCGGAAGCTGGTGTACGAAAAGAACCGGATCGGTGTACGCGGCCGCGGGTTGGGGCAAGAGCGCCGCGTGGATGCCGTCAAGGCTGGTCGACACGTCGCAAGGCAGGTAAGCGGCCGCGCCGCCGACGCCGGTATCGGTGACCGGATGCCCAAGCGGTTCGCCAACCGCGCCAACGACGCAAACGGCCGTCTGCAGCTCGATCGCGCGGGCCCGGGCGCAGCCGAATACGCGATTATATCCGGTGATCATGTCTGTCTTGGCGGGGATGATGATCAGATCGAGATCCAGTTCGCCGAGCCTCGACCACAAGGATGTGAACTCTACATCAAGACAAACGGGGATTGCGACCCTCAAGCCGTGCCAGGACATGATATTGATCGTGTCGCCGGCCACAGTGATCCCCGCCGCGCCATTTGCCTCCAGCGGCGTCAGGGACAGCTTGTCCTGGTAAAGCGCGCGCCTGTCCGGTGACAGGAGCCAGGCGCGATTCATGAATGCCGGGCTTCCATCGGAAGACGTGATCCGCGCAGGGATCGTGCCGGGGAGCACGCTCACGCCGTACCGTTCCGACATGTTTGTCAGTGTTTCCAGTGACGTAACGCCGATATCCGCCAGCCAGCCGAGTTGCGCCTCCGCCGGCAGATCGGCCGGGGCGAAGGACAGCCATTGCGCGCAGGCGAATTCCGGAAGGGCGACCAGATGTACGCCGCGTGCAGCCGCATTTGCCAGTCTCGCCTCGACCCGTGCCATCCAGCTTTCCAGGTTCGGAAGAGGAGCTTCGAGATTGGCGGCCCACAGGTCGATGGAAACATGTTCCACAACGAAACCTTTCAGGTGAGGTGTTTTTGATAACCGTAACCGTAAAACTTGGAGCGGTGCGGTTTGTTCCTGAGCAGGAACGATCCCTCTCGAAAAAGAACGGTAAGGGAATTTGGCGCTTCCCCGCTTTAGTGACAGGGTATATTGACAGGGCCATTGTGCAGACCTATGTAGAGTTGCATGATAGGTATATAAAAACAGCGGAGATTTGCCTTATGGCCAATGATCCAAAGGACTCCAGGGTGAAGCTTACGCACACGACGATGAAGGTGCTGAAATGCTTCATGGAGCGGCCCAGAGATGAACTGTCCGGGGCTGACATTACTAATTCCACGAAGGTATTCACCGGCAGCCTTTACCCGATCCTGAAGCGCCTTGAAGCTGCTGGCTGGCTGACGAGCCATTGGGAAGATATCGACCCGCGGGAAGCAGGGAGACCGCGTCGCCGCTATTACCGGCTAACGGCGCATGGTCAGCGACAGGCGACTGAAGCGTTCAATGAGCTTGGTTTGGTCGGCGGGAGGCTCGCATGGCAGGGATAATCGAGTTCGCGATTGCGGTTGCAGGTGTCGTTGTCGGAGCTGTTTTACTTGATCTGATACGCGATCAGGCAAAAGCGTCTACGCCATGGCTTGCGGACTGGCTGCGCCAACAGGCTGTTAAGCGGCTGCCGGAGTCGATGCGCGAACAGGCTGACGAGGAATGGAGGGCGTGGCTGGAAGAAACACCTGGGCCCCTTGCAAAGCTCTGGCACGCGATTGGATTTTTAATATTTACTTTCAGGGTGCCACCCTCACCGCAAAAGCAATCCAGGGCTGAACAAAAAGAGCCAGCATTTTTTAGAATATTTAGAAAAATAGACAAAATCGATAACGTTATTGTCAAGTTAATGTTCCGAATTAATGCAATAACTTATCCTCATGTTGACAGAAAAAATTTGCCTATGTTTCGCTTGTTGCTGTGTGTTTTAATGATGAGCCGCAACATGCGGAGATTGGCAATAGCGGATTATGTCATTATAAAAACGCAAAACAGCAGATATAATCCTCAAGATCCCACTTAAAAACTATGAATCATGCAATTACATGCTATCGCATGAAGATGTTCTCAACACCTTACCTTTCGACTTGCTTCAGTCGCGCCGCAAGAAACTAAAAAATCAGAGGCTTGGAAAAAATTGGTGCGGACGAGAGGACTCGAACCTCCACGGGTTGCCCCACAGCGACCTCAACGCTGCGCGTCTACCTGTTCCGCCACGACCGCACAATAACACACTTGGCCTGAGGTCCTCTCAACACTTATGTTGAGGCAAACGGCCAGCTGCGCGGGAAAGCATTAGCAAAGGCGGAAGTCTATTGCAAGCGGGCCATGTACCCTCGGGGCTGATATGGCTTAAATGGACAGGCGGCCGCGACGTACGCGGGGCAAGATCGTCGCTAGCCGTCCGCCAACGCTTGACAGCCATGAACTTCGCACAAGGGAGTTTCGAATTGGTAAAATTGCCGGGGCGGGACGTAAATATTTCGGGCCCGGACGCACTTTCCGGACCGGTCTGGACGATCAGTCCGGAACTGGTTGCGTATCCCGATGCGATCGCCGCAATGGAGACCGAGGTCGAGGCGATCCGGCGTGATGGAGCGCCCGAGCGCGTCTGGCTGCTGGAGCATCCTCCCATCTATACCGCCGGCACCAGTGCAAGGCCCGCCGACCTGCTGGAGCCGGACCGTTTCCCCGTGTTCGAGACTGGCCGGGGCGGTCAATACACCTATCACGGGCCGGGGCAGCGCGTCGTTTATCTGATGCTCGATCTGATGAAACGGGGCAAGGATGTGCGCTGCTTCGTGCGCCAGATCGAGGGCTGGGTGATCGCGGCGCTGGCCTGTCTCGGCGTCGAGGGGCATGTGCGCGAAGGCCGGACTGGAATCTGGGTGGCGCGGCCGGAGAAGGGGCCGACCGCCGAGGACAAGATCGCCGCAATCGGCATCCGCATCCGCCGCTGGGTCAGCTTTCACGGCGTTGCGATCAATGTTGCGCCGGAGCTGTCGCATTTTGACGGGATCAATGCCTGCGGGATCAGCGATCAGGGTGTGACAAGTTTGTCCGAGCTTGGCAAAAATTCTTCGCTTGCCGAGATGGATAGAGCTCTCGCCGCCACATTCCCGGACCATTTCGGCCTCAAAGCTGAATGTGAAAGCACGCGCGGATCGGCTTTGGCGTCTTCCAATCCATAAGGCATGCCGCTATAAGAACAGGGGCAATTGGATTGCGATGCAAGGTTCTCCGCCAAAGAAGACAAATATTTGTCAAAATATGTAGACAATGATGGGGGATGTACGGCTTTCCTTAAGCGAGATCCGAGCAGAGAGAGAACTTTTCGGAAAAAATCGAGCTTGGATATACGACACAGCGAAGTACAAGCAGGCAGACGGACTGGGCGCCAGGGCAATAATGATCGCTTCCGAGCCAATTATTTGACGTAAATGTCTTTCACGCCGCCTTTGCCGGATATAGTGAAGCGTAAGATACGATGGACCAAAGTTTACTCATGGATCAGGTTTCGGCGAGCGGCCAGAAGGAACGTATTCGTAAATTCAGGCGGCGCCTGCAAACCTCCGATACTTTTGTGATGCCTGAAGTCTGGGACGTCGCAAGTGCGCGCGTCATGGCGGATGCAGGTTTTGAGTTCATCGGGACTTCAGCGACGGCCATCGGCTGGAGTCTTGGCTATCCCAATGAGGAACGCGTCGCGGCGGACGACCTGCTGAATATCGCGGCCCGGATCACGCGCGGTTCGGAGACGCCGGTCAACGCCGATCTCGAAGGCGCGATCGGTCGCTCGCTCGAAGAAATCAAATATGCTGTGAGTTCGGCCATTTCCGCCGGTTGCGTCGGCATCACGCTGGGCGATGGCGGCCGCAATGCGGGTCACGGGATCATGCCGATCGACGAGATGGCCGAATGCGTGCGAGCCGTCAAGGCGGCGACGGCGGAAGTCAAGATGCCGGCGGTGATCACCATCAGCACCGAGGGCTTCCTGCTCGGGCCGCAGGTGCACTCGCCTTTCGAGACGACGGTCGAGCGGTCCGAGGCCTATTTCGCGGCCGGCGCCGACTGCGTGCTCGTTCCGGGCGTGCAGCATCTGCAAATTCTGGAAAAGCTCGCCGGTGTCGTTGACGGGCCGCTTGCCATTTCCATCGGCTACAATCCCGCTCCCGAGATCAAGCAGCTAGCCGAGATCGGCGTCTCCTGCATCACATTCGGCGGCAGCCTGCTGCGCTCGCTGCTTGGGAACATGCGGCTGAAGGGCGAGGAACTGCTCGCCTTCGGCCATTTCAACCATCTCGACAAGACGATTCCCGAAGACCAACTCGCCGCGCTCTTGCGCTGAACTGCCGGCAGTCATCGCTGTCCCGTCGGACATCCGCGTCAAGGCTGCCGCGATCTTTCAGCTATCCGCCTGCCACGGCTCGTAGTCCGGTGCGGCCGGACGGCGGCGTGTCGGATTGAGAATGCTGCCCGCCGGACGATAGGCGGCAGACGTGCCGGTCATGTTCGGCACATGCGGCTTCTGCCAAGACTTGGCCTGATAAGCGGCGTTCCCCGGTTCATCCACGATATAATGTAGCCAGCCATGCCATTCCGGCGGCACTTTCGACGCGTCGGCCTCGCCATTGTAGATCACCCAGCGGCGCGGGCGGTCGGCAGGACCGAGCCCCTTCATGTCTTCATAATAGCGGTTGCCGGCAGTATCCTCGCCAATGAAGCGGCCATTGCCTTTTGTGTAGAGCCGCGTGGAGAGCGTCGATCCGTTCCACCAGGTAAAAATGTCGCTGAAAAGACCCATGGGGAGATAGCCTGCCTCGATGATTTGGCCGCGAATATCGCACTGCCGCCGGGCGCTGTCCAGCCCCGGCGATTCGGTGTCACAGCCAAGCATGAAACGCTGGAAGGGTCAGAAAAGCTTTAAGCTGTTGACGGCCTCTGGATAGCCGGGACAGCGATGGAATCACTGTCGCGCGGACCGGGGAGAATCGCCCTACCTTTGCCTTGCTGGCCGGGGGGAATCGGCTCGCGCCTATGGTGTGATGCAGGGAAACAACAATATTTAGTGGTTCGGCCGATTTTTCACTCAAGGGATTGTCTTTTGAGGGAGGAATCAGGCACAACATATCTATTGGCGTCGGCGGGCGCTTTTGCCATCCGCCAGCGTTTTGCAGCTCCAGTGTGTATCCAGTAATTCCCCATCAGTAGCGTTGTGTTCACCAGCGAATGGCTTGGCCGCCATGCGTGAGGTGATTCGAGTCTCTTCGTTTTGCGTACCCCCATTCCAAAACAGATCCCGCGCGGGCAAGAATTCAGAGGGACGTTGATATGCGGATCGAACGGCGCTGAAAGAGATCAGTAGTTAAATAGACCACAACTCAATCGTTGATAGGGAACCTAGTTAAGATGACCCTACTAAATGTAACTATAGCCGGGACAGCTTGTGCTCTTTTCGTGGGAATTATTTTTTTCACGATAAAGATTAGAAGCGACAAGCAAGTAAATCAGTACACAAACTGTACATTTAACATCGTTGGCACGAAACCGGATGAAAATCATAGTGAAAGCGTTCCCGGACAGCCACGTGATCTCACAATTCGAGAGGACGAGAGATGCGGATCGAGCGGCGCTTTACCACCACCGGACAATCACCCTACGCAGACATAGAATTTCGCAAGGCCACCAGCGAAATCCGCAATCCTGACGGCTCGATCGTTTTCCGTCTGGAGAACATGGAGGTTCCCGCGCAGTGGAGCCAGGTCGCGACCGACATTCTCGCCCAGAAATATTTCCGCAAGGCCGGCGTTCCCGCCCGCCTGAAAAAGGTTGAAGAAAACTCCGTCCCTTCATGGCTGTGGCGCTCGGTCGCCGACAAGCAGGCGCTGGAAGAACTGCCGGAGAATGAGCGCTACGGTTCGGAAACCGATGCGCGGCAGGTCTTCAACCGCCTCGCCGGGACATGGACCTATTGGGGCTGGAAGGGCAATTATTTCTCCTCCGAGGAGGACGCCCGCGCCTTCCATGAAGAGCTTTGCTATATGTTCGCCATGCAGATGGCCGCGCCGAACAGCCCGCAATGGTTCAACACCGGCCTGCATTGGGCTTATGGCATCGACGGTCCGAGCCAGGGGCATTATTACGTCGATTACGAAACCGGCAAGTTGACCCGCGCTTCGACCGCCTACGAACACCCCCAGCCCCATGCCTGCTTCATCCAGTCGGTCGAGGACGATCTGGTCAATGACAATGGCATCATGGATCTGTGGGTCCGTGAAGCGCGTCTCTTCAAATACGGCTCGGGCACGGGCACGAATTTCTCGCAACTGCGCGGCGAAGGCGAAAAGCTGTCCGGCGGCGGAAAATCCTCCGGCCTGATGAGCTTCCTCAAGATCGGCGACCGGGCGGCCGGGGCGATCAAATCCGGCGGCACCACGCGGCGCGCGGCCAAGATGGTGATCGTCGATGCCGACCATCCCGATATCGAGAATTTCATCGAGTGGAAGGTGATCGAGGAACAGAAGGTCGCCGCGCTGGTCTCCGGCTCGAAAGCCTGCTCCAAGCATCTGACAGCGATCATGCGCGCCTGCACTCATTGCGACGGCGATGGGGAGGATTGCTTCGATCCGTTGAGAAACCCGGCGCTGAAGCGTGAAATCCGCGCAGCCCGCAAGGCCTTCGTTCCTGACAGCTATATCCAGCGTGTCATCCAGTTCGCGCGCCAGGGCTATAAGGAGATCGAGTTTCCGTCCTTCGACACCGATTGGGAGGGCGAGGCCTATCGCAGCGTTTCCGGCCAGAACTCGAACAACTCCGTGCGCGTCGACGATGAATTCCTGAACGCGGTCGAAGCTGACGGCGATTGGGAGCTGAAAGGCCGCATCACCGGCGAGACGGTCAAGACCGTCAAGGCGCGCGACCTGTGGAACAAGATCTCCTACGCCGCGTGGGCGTCCGCCGATCCTGGCATCCAGTATCACACGACGATCAATGACTGGCACACCTGCCCGGCATCCGGTCCGATCCGCGGCTCCAATCCGTGCTCGGAATATATGTTCCTAGATGACACGGCCTGCAATCTGGCCTCGCTCAACCTCATGGCGTTCCGCGACAAGGCCAAGAAGTTCGACGTGGACGGCTTCGCTCATGCCGCGCGGCTTTGGACCATCGTGCTGGAAGTTTCCGTGCTGATGGCGCAGTTCCCGTCCAAGCAGATCGCGGAGCTGTCCTACCGCTATCGCACTCTGGGCCTCGGCTACGCCAATATTGGCGGTCTGCTCATGGCGTCGGGTATCGGCTACGACTCCGATCAGGGCCGGGCGCTCGCCGCCGCGCTCGCCGCGCTGATGACCGGCACGTCCTATGCGACATCGGCGGAAATGGCCGAACGTCTGGGCGCATTCAACGGCTATCCGGAAAACGCCACGCACATGCTGCGCGTCATCCGCAACCATCGCCGGGCCGCCTATGGCGAGACCTCCTGCTATGAGGGGCTGCACACGCTGCCCGTGCCGCTCGACAAGCATGCCTGCCCGAATCAGCGTCTGATCTTTGCCGCCCGTCAGGCTTGGGACCGCGCCATCGCG
The DNA here is from genome assembly GCA_050330195.1 of Rhodomicrobiaceae bacterium. Taxonomy (GTDB): domain Bacteria; phylum Pseudomonadota; class Alphaproteobacteria; order Rhizobiales; family Rhodomicrobiaceae; genus JAHQVI01. Next base: position 18,896 of record JBHJOB010000028.1, read on the forward strand.
CTCGGCCAGCGTCACGGTTTCCGCAATGCGCAGGCGACCGTGATCGCGCCGACCGGCACGATCGGCCTCGTCATGGATTGCGATACGACGGGCATCGAACCGGACTTTGCCATCGTGAAGTTCAAGAAGCTGTCCGGCGGCGGCTATTTCAAGATCATCAACCGCGCCGTGCCGGAAGCCCTGGAAACGCTCGGCTATGGCAAGGATGTGATCGAGACGATCATCGACTACGCGGTTGGTCATGGAACGCTGGAAGGCGCGCCGCACATCAATCATGAGAGCCTGATCGCGAAGGGATTGACCCGCGAGGTCATAGCAACCGTCGAGCAGGGGTTGAAGAGCGCCTTCGACATCAAGTTCGCCTTCAACAAATGGACGCTTGGCGAGGAATTCTGTGTCGAAACGCTCGGCATCAGCACGGAACAGCTCAATTCTCCGAATTTCGATCTGCTGGCCCATCTCGGGTTCACGAAGTCGCAGATCGAGGCGGCGAATGAATATTGCTGCGGGGCAATGACGCTGGAAGGCGCGCCGGGCCTGAAGCCGGAACATCTGCCGGTCTTCGATTGCGCCAATCCCTGCGGCCGCAAGGGCAAGCGCTTTCTCGCCGCAGAAAGCCACATCCGGATGCTGGCGGCGGCTCAGCCCTTCATTTCCGGCGCGATCTCCAAGACGATAAACATGCCGAACAATGCCTCGGTCGAGGATTGCAAGGCGGCCTACGAATTGTCCTGGAAACTCGGGCTGAAAGCCAATGCGCTCTATCGCGACGGTTCGAAGCTCTCGCAGCCGCTTCAGTCGCAGCTTCTGGCGGACGAAGACGCCGACGAGGACGAACTGCCCGAGCCTGTGATCGCGGAGAAGCCGGGACACAAACATGTGGAACTGGTCGCGGAACGGATCGTGGAGCGCATCATCGAGCGCGAACGCGAGGTTGCCCGCCGCGCCAAGCTGCCCAATCGCCGCAAGGGGTATACACAGAAGGCCAATGTCGGCGGGCACAAGGTCTATCTGCGGACCGGCGAATATGAGGACGGGACGCTCGGCGAGTTGTTCGTGGATATGCACAAGGAAGGCGCAGCTTTTCGGTCACTTATGAACAACTTCGCCATCGCGATCAGCCTTGGTCTGCAATATGGCGTACCGCTCGAAGAATATGTCGATGCGTTCACCTTCACGCGCTTCGAGCCGGCCGGGCTTGTTCAGGGCAACGATACGATCAAGAGCGCAACGTCCATTCTTGATTACATTTTCCGCGAATTGGCTGTGTCTTATCTCGGCCGCAGCGATCTGGCTCACGTCAACCCGGACGACATTGACAGCATGACCATCGGCGGAGGCAAGGCCGACGATCAGGGACATGCCGCAGTTGTCGCGGATCGTTATATGAGCCGGGGCTTGATGCGCGGCGCACTTAATAATAAAGTCGTCGTCGTTTCGGGCCACGCTGTAGATACAGCCGGGGGCGAAGGTCCGGTCGCGCAGATCAGGCGGGAGTTGTCCGCTTCGATTGGCCATGTCGATGGCAATGCGGCCGTGGCGATGGAACCCGCCCCGCAGACTGGGAGCATCGTTGCGCCGGTTGAGCGTACCGCAAGCGTGCTTCGCGTCGAAGCCCGGATCAAGGGCTATGAGGGCGAAGCTTGCGGCGATTGCGGGAACTTCACGCTCGTTCGCAATGGCACATGCCTCAAATGCGATACGTGCGGCTCGACCAGCGGTTGCTCGTGATTTTCGAGTATGTGTTGCGTTCGTTGCGTCCCAATGCCACCGGGCATGGCTGGACTCTGTGTCCAGCCGTTACCCGGCGTGGCGCGTTTCAGTTGAACCTGAAATGATGTGCGGGGGCAGCCTTCGCGGCTGGCGAGCTTATGGGAATTTTTTCTTCCGAAGGGGAAGAGCACCTCGAATCGATTCTGTATTTCCTCAGCGAATCGCTGCGGGGAGCCATTGAGACGGGAGACAGGCTTCAGCAGAGCGTGTGTAACGCGCCGCAATTCACGCCTGGGATGGACGCGTCCGAAATCGCCGAGCGGCTTGCAAGCTTCCGTCACCAGACCGGCGAATTGTGGGGTCTTGAAGCCCTGATGCTTACAAAAATTCTGCGCGCGGGCGAGCTTGCGCGCGAATTGCGGACCTACGAGCCGGAGTTGAAGCCGGAGATCGACACATTCCGGCTGGCGACGATCATCGCAGGTGATCTCCGCGATCTGCTGATGCCTGACGCCGAGTCCGTGTTTAACGGCGCGGTGCAGCCCAAACGCTTCCTTGAAGCGCGCGGCCACGCTGACTTCGACGGCGCTGCCACCAGCGACCCCATTTCGGGCTACAAGATCGGCGGCGAGGTCGATGTGCGCTTGCTCATGGATGCGTGCGAGGCGCTTCATTTCTGCCTGGCGCGGCGTTACGGGATCGAGACGGCGCCGCTGATGCTTTCCGTCGAGGCCGACAAGCGTGACCTGGCGCTTACGGGCGAGGGATCGCCGGATGAACCCTATCTCTTGTCAGACTGGGGTGAGATCGTCACTGACGACATGCCGATGCCGGAGAAATCCTGGCGCAGGGCGGGTTCGGCCAATCAGGCGGTCCGGCATTGAGCTACGGGCTGAACACGGAAAATGCCCGCCGAAGCAGCGGGCATTGATGGTCCGTAATATTGCGACAAGCAGCGCCGCGACAGCTTACCGGCTTCGCCGCCGTTGCTATCAGGCGGCGAGCAGGCGGTCGACTTCCGTCACCAACTCGCGCAAATGCACCGGCTTTGAAAGAATGCGCGCCTCGCGGGGGGCGTTCGAATCCGGGTGAAGCGCGACCGCTGCGAAGCCGGTGATGAACATAATCTTCATCTCGGGCTGCAATTCCGTTGCGCGCTTGGCCAATTCGATCCCGTCCATCTCCGGCATGACAATGTCCGTCAGAAGGAGCGTGAATTTTCGTGTCCGAAGGCAGTTGAAGGCGTCGGCGCCGTTCGAAAACGACACAACTTCATAACCCGCCCGCTCCAGCGCCTTGACCAGAAAGCGGCGCATGGACTCATCGTCTTCGGCAAGGAGAATACAAGGCATCGTCATGCTCGCTGGCGTCTCGCTCATAGCTTAATACCACAACCCGGCGTTGCCGGTCTTTCGATTTTGCTTCAAACAGATTTGCTTGCCGTTCAAACTACTCGATTTCGAAATAAAATCGAGAGGTATCATTCAGTTAACCTTACCTGTCGCGGTTAATGGGCGGTAATTGCCTTTTCATAATTATGGAGCGTTAGAGGCAGAAGTTTGACGTGTTCCGATAAAATGCAACTCTACCTTGCGTTCGTGGGGGTGGGCTCGATGTTCGATCACGTAGATCCCCTGCCATGTGCCAAGCGCGCTCTGTCCCTCCAGCACCGGAATTGACAGGCTGACCGAGGTCAGCATCGCCTTGATATGGGCCGGCATATCGTCCGGACCTTCGCTATTATGCCGGTAGCTGCCCGATTCTGGCGCAAATTTTTGCAGCGCGGTCTGCAAATCCAGCCGGACATCGGGATCGGCATTTTCCTGAATGGTAAGTGACGCCGATGTATGGGCAATGAAGAGCGTCAGCAGGCCGTTCGCCGCGCCGATCTCCTTCAGCCATTCGTGGACCGCCGCGGTTATTTCGGTGAACCCCTGGCCGCGGGTCCGCAGCACCAGTGAACGTTGCGCCTGTGAAAACGCATCGCCCTGTGCGGGCGCGGCGCTTTCCGCTGCCTTCTGCCGGTTGCGGTCATGTCGCGGGGTCATTTTCATCGGGCAACAATCTCCGGGGCAGACTGGTTACTTGAGCCAGCATTTCAAAATTTCGCGGCTTGCTCAAGGCGGGCTTCACCTTTCCACCTGCGGCCGATGTGGCCATGAGGGCACGAAAGGTTTGCTTTTTATGACCTGTGTCCCATTTCGTGACGGTTTTTTTATCAAAAGCGACAATGTTTTACTGAATGTTTACTCGCACGGGCAATCTTCTAAAAAGATTTGTATGCGTGGTATCGCGGGTCGAGATTTTCCACGCTTCTTTACAGCCGGTCGGATTGCCAATTTTTCATTGTCACGGGGTCTCGCCGCCGCTGGAAGAAGCCGCAACGCTCTAGCATAGAATGCAGAGCGCATTCGGGACGTGCCATGACTTTTTCAGCCAATATGGGCGCCGAGCGTCCGCAGACCCCCTCTCGCGAAGGGACGCCGCGCCAGGATGAGTCCTTGCCGCCCTTGCGCGAGCGCAACCGGCGCGGGCAAAGCCGTCCCGAAAGCCACGATCCGGAAGCCAAGGAATTGCTGCGGCGGTATCTTTCCGAGATTCACAGCTATCGTGAACTCGGTAACGTCGCCTTGCGCGACCTTGAACAGCGGCTGGTTCTGCTGGCAGGCGAAGAAGCCGGGCAGCAGGCGCCGTCATCCGCCGGCCCGGTGAGCGCTCCGGTCATGCGTGCTCCGTCCCAGGAGGGGGCGCCCGGAAACGTCGATTCGCCCAAGCTCACCGAGCGCCTGAAGGAGCTCTCGGAATATCTTCACGAGGATCTGACACGGGTCACGAGCACACAGCCATCATTCGTGGGCAGAGCCGCCGATACCGCCTCGCGCCCTTTTTTGCTGAACGAGAACGTTCTGGAATCAGATCGGGCCGATACACCGGCTCCGGAGCCCCGTCCGCGCCCGTCCCATAAGCCTACGCCGAATGCACCTGTGCTCGACCGGAGCTGGTTCGAGGAACGGTTCGCAACGATGCGAGCCTCGATGGACGAGCTTGCCGATCGGATCCCGACCAAGCGGATCGAAGCTCTTGAGGCGCAGTTTCACCAGCTCATGACCAAGCTGGATGCCCGCGAGAAGGATCGCTCCATTGATAAAGACCGCTCGATGGTTGCGGTCGAAGCCGGGCTGAAAAAGCTGGCAGCCTATCTGGACGACAACAAGCAGTGGACCAAATCGCAGGATATGCGCTTTCGCGGCGTCGAGGAGCGGCTCGACCGGCTGAGCGGCCTTGTGGCGCAATCCCATGCGGCGCTTTCGGCAACCGCCAAGGGGCTTGAGCTTGTCGCCAAGGCAGCCGGCCCCGAGCTTGCGGAAAAGACCGCTGACATCGTCGCCGGAAAGCTTGAGCCGCGCCTTGATACGCTCGACCAGAAACAGGCGATCGTCGAGCTGGGTGGCGAAGTCGCCCGCCTTTCGGCCCAGTCGAAACATTTTGCCCGCAGTAGTGACGAGCGTCTGAAGCAACTTCAAAGCAGCCTCGATGAGAGCCTCGACCGGATGGACGAATACGCTCAGGCGAGTGAGGCGCAGCCTGCCAGCCATCGCTGGCATGGCGAGAGGAAGGACAGTGCCGTGGAAGACGATTACGACGGAAAGATGATCGCTGCCGCGCGCAAGGCGGCCCGGCTGGCTGACGGTCCGGCGCAGGATTTTCCCGGAGAGGGCGAACCGCTGCGCTACCAGATCCCTTACGGGGAGTTCCTTCCCGAAGACGAGCGCACGAACTCTCGTGTCGGTCTTGTGGTTGCCGCCGTGATCCTGCTGCTTGCCAGCGTGGCGATGCTGTATCTCAATCTGCGCGACAGTGGCGTTGAAGGCAAACTCTCCAGCGCGTGGCTTTCGCTTTCCGCGCCGACGAAGAAAGATGCCTCCAAGCTGCATACCGGCTCGATCGAAGCTGTTCCCGTCAAGACGGAAATCATCCAGCCGGATGCGCCGAGCGGCGGCGAACAGGTTCGCCTGCCGGAAAATCCGTTGCTTGCCTCCGTCGCCTCGCCGGAACACGAAGCCGGCGCCGCCGCCACAGACCGCTTGCCCGTAAACAGGACCGGCAAAACCGCGAGCCTGCGCACAGCCGCTGTCGCCGGTGACGCCGCGGCACAGTTCTCCGTCGGCGAGATTTATCTGGAGGGCCGCAATCTTGACAGCAGCGTCCCGGTGGAAGAGCGGCTGTCCAAGGCGGCGCGCTGGTTCCGGCGTGCGGCGGAAAAAGGCCATGCTCCCTCGCAATACCGTCTCGCGACGCTCTACGAGCTCGGACAAGGCGCACCCAAGGATCACGCCAGGGCGATGGGCTGGTATCGCCGTGCGGCCGAAAGCGGCCACGTCAAGGCGATGCACAATCTGGCGGTGCTTTCCGTGATGACCGACAGCGCGCCGCGCGACTATGCCGACGCCGCAAGCTGGTTCGAGAAGGCGGCTGCACACGGGCTGCGCGACAGCCAGTACAATCTCGGCCTGCTTTACGAGCGTGGCCTCGGCGTGGAAAAGGATGCGGCGAAAGCCTATCGCTGGTTCTCGCTCGCGGCGAAGGCCGGCGACACCAACGCCCGGTCGAAGCAGACAAGACTTGCCGAAGCGCTGAGCCGCCAGGAAAGGGAGCAGGCCGACCGCGAAACCACAAGCTGGAGCGCGGTTGAGATGGATATGGCCACCAACAGCAAGGCGCCCGAGCCGCCGGTCCGGAAATCGCGCGAAGCCGAGGCCGTTACGGAGCCGAAGCGGCCGCGCCCGCAGCTCATGGAAAGCTCGTGGTCACCGCAAATCGCGGCGCTGGACGAGGCGGTCATCAAGGCGCAGAGGCTGCTGGCGAAGCTGGGTTACAATCCCGGACCCGTGGACGGAATTCTGGGGCCAAAGACGATGGCGGCGATCCGAGCCTTCGAAACCAAGTCCGGACTTCCCGGCACCGGCAAGCCGACCGAGGCGCTCATTTCCAAGCTCAGCGGGTCTCTCTCGATCTAGCGGATTCGCCCAACCGGGCCGGTGTTGCGAAAGCGGCGTGGCGGCGCGATAAAAATACCGTGAATGGAGGCTCCGGATTGACGATTCGGGCCTCCTTTTGCTTTATCTGCCGCATCTCTTGGTGACAAAACTCCTTTAACATCGTGCCGCAACAGCTTATTGCCTTCAGTCATACGCGGTCACCTGGATACAAAGCCGATGCAGATTTATCTGCCCATAGCCGAGACCTCGGTCAACCTGTTCACCATTTTCGGCATGGGCACGGCGGTGGGATTTCTTTCGGGGCTGTTCGGCGTCGGCGGGGGCTTCCTGATAACACCGCTTCTGATGCTTTCCGGCATCCCGGCGGCCGTGGCCGTGGCAACGGGGGCGAATCAGGTCGTTGCCAGTTCGGTTTCGGGCACGATCAGCCAATGGCAACGCGGCAATGTCGATTTCAAGCTCGGAACCGTGCTGCTGATCGGCGGCGGCTTTGGCGCGGTATTCGGTGTTGAAATCGTCCAGATTCTTCAAGCGACCGGCCATATCGAAAGCGTGATTTCTCTGCTTTACGTCATCTTCCTGAGCGGCATCGGCCTCCTGATGCTAATCGAGAGCGTTCAGGCGATGCGAAGAAGCCGGGGCGGAAAGGTCGTATCGGCCCGGCGTCCCGGACAGCATTCATGGATGCACGGGCTGCCCTTCAAGCTGCGCTTCAATCGCTCCAAGCTCTATATCAGCGCAATTCCGCCCCTGGCGATAGGCTTTGCCGTGGGCCTGCTATCAGGCATACTCGGTATTGGCGGAGGGTTCATCATGGTTCCCGCCATGATTTATCTGCTGCGCGTGCCGACGAAGGTGGTGATCGGAACCTCGCTGTTTCAGATCATTTTCGTCGCGGGGTTCACAACCATCCTTCATGCGGCCGCCAATTACGCGGTTGATCTGCTGCTGGCCTCCATCCTGATGGTCGGCGGCGTGATCGGAGCGCAGTTCGGCGCCAGCGCCGGGCAGAAGCTGAAAGGCGAGCAACTTCGTGCGCTGCTGGCGATATTGGTGTTGAGCGTGTCCATGCGGCTGATCATGGATCTTGTCGTCCCGCCCTCGGAACGTTTCTCGCTCGATGTGCCGATTGCAAGGAAAGCTTTATGAACGGCCTAGGTGGTTTTGCGTGCAAGTTCGGCGGCCTGATGAAAGCGCCGCTGTTCGTTATGGCGCTTCTTCTTGCCGCACCGTCCGCCCATGCCCAAAGCGAGGCCGTTGCGCTCGACACCTCCACGCGCGAAATCTCCATCGAACCGGATTTCGACGGTGCGGAAATCACCGTATTCGGCGCGGTTGACAACAGCAAGCAGGCCACGAAAACCGCTGGATATTACGACATCATCATCGTCGTTCGCGGCCCCGCCGAAACGGTCGTGACGCGGCGGAAAGAGCCGGTTCTCGGCATATGGGTGAATCGCGGATCGCGGGAATTCGACCGCGTGCCCAGCTTTTACGGCATCCTCTCCAATCGCCCCATCGCCGAAATCGCCGACAAGGAGACTCTGAACCGGTTCGACATCGAATTCGATGCGACCCCTCTCGATGCAACGCGCCTGCCGCCGGATATGTATGAAACGGCCCTGCTCCGGCTGAAGCAAAGGCAGGGCATGTATGTCAAGGAGCCGGACTCGGTGGTCTTTCTGAGCCGAAGTCTGTTCCGCGCGACGCTGCACTTTCCTGTGCAGGTTCTGGAAGGAACATATACCGCCCAGATCTACCTGTTCCACGCGGGCAAGCTCCTGAGCTGGGACACGTCCCTGCTCGAAGTACGCAAGACCGGCATCGAGCGTTGGCTGCACACGATGGCCTCGAACCAGCCCTGGACGTACGGCATACTGTCGGTTGCCGTCGCGGTGCTGGCCGGATTCCTGGGCTGGTCGCTGTTCCGGCGGAGTTGATGCGGCCGGAGCGAGATCCGATAAAATGGACATCATTTTTCGGAAAAATCGAGCTTAGAACAAACAGATGCAGATCAGGATCGTTTCCGTAAGAAATGATCCTGATTTGGAGCGAGATCCGATAAAATGGGCATCATCCCCGCCTTCGCGGGGACAAGCTTTTCGGAAAAATCGAGCTAGAACGAACAGATGCAGATCAGGATCGTTTCCGTAAGGAATGATCCTGACCAAGGACGCCGAGCAGCCTGATGGTTGTCCGGGGCAAACGAAAGCCTGCAAGGCGGGCGCCCTGCAGGCTTCGGAAGTTCCCGCCCGACACGCCGGCTGCTTATGCCGGATGCGCCTCGGCGGCTTCTGCGGCTTTCGTTACAGCCTTCTGCACTTTTTCGAATGCACGAACCTCGATCTGACGGATACGCTCGCGGCTGACGCCGAATTCACTGGAAAGCTCTTCCAGCGTCAACGGGTCTTCCGAAAGACGCCGCGCCTCGAAAATACGCTTTTCGCGCGGTGTCAGCGCATCCATCGCGTCAGTCAGATAGCTCCGGCGATTGTCCATTTCCTGACGGTCAACGAGGATCGTTTCCTGATCCTGCTCGGTGTCGACCAACCAGTCCTGCCATTCGCCGCCGCCTTCCGCGTCCGCGCGCAAGGGTGCGTTCAGCGAGGAATCCCCGCCCAGACGGCGGTTCATCGAAATGACGTCGTCTTCGGAGACGTCGAGCTTGGTGGCAATGGCCTTGACCTGATCCGGACGCAGATCGCCGTCCTCGAAAGCCTGCATCTGGCCTTTCAGCTTGCGCAGGTTGAAGAACAGTTTCTTCTGTGAGGCGGTCGTCCCCATTTTGACGAGGCTCCACGAACGCAGGATATATTCCTGGATCGCGGCCTTGATCCACCACATCGCATAGGTGGCAAGGCGGAAGCCCTTTTCGGGGTCAAAACGTTTGACAGCCTGCATCAGGCCGACATTGCCCTCGGAAATAACCTCGCCGATTGGCAGACCGTAGCCACGATATCCCATGGCTATACGGGCGACGAGCCGAAGATGCGACGTGACCAGCTTTTGCGCCGCGTCGGCGTCCTCATGCTCCTGCCATCGCTTGGCGAGCATATATTCTTCCTGAGGCTCCAGCATCGGAAAGCGCCGGATCTCCTCAAGATAGCGGGAAAGACCGCCGCTCGCTGCAACTGATGGAAGTGAAGCCATGGCTTGTTCCTTCGTTCACGCTTCCTGCATAAATACCTATCGTTCTATGAATGAACGATGATCGTCTGCGTTTTGTTTCGCCTGTTTGTGTATTAACGGACAAGGCAAACATCCGTGAACACCGCTTTACCGCTTATTTGAGCGCCTCCACAACGTCACGCATGTCGTGGGGAAGGTCCGACTCGAACCGCATGAATTTCTGGCTGATGGGGTGGACAAATCCAAGGACGGCCGCGTGTAGCGCTTGCCTCGTCAATTTCATTATCGCAGATTTCGCATCTTCCTGCAACGTTCTCGTTTTGGACCGAAATCCGCTCCCGTAGAGATCGTCCCCGATGATCGGGTGGCCGATATGGGAGAGATGGACCCGAATCTGATGGGTCCGGCCCGTTTTCAAGTGACATTCCAGCAGACTTGCGACCGTTTCAGCCTCGTTCTTGCTCCCTTCCGGTAAAGTCCTGATTACCTGATACGTGGTCAATGCATGTTTTCCGTCGTTCCTGGCGACCGCCATTTTCAGCCGGTGTGTGGGGTGCCGGCCGATATGGGTTTCGATGACGCCTTTTAACGGACGAGGCTTGCCCCAGACCAGTGCACGATATTCGCGGGTCAGCGGCCCTTCGCGGCCGTGATCGGCGAACTGCGCCGAAAGCCCCTGATGGGCGGCGTCGGTCTTGGCAACCACCATGACACCCGTCGTATCCTTGTCCAGCCGGTGCACGATGCCCGGCCGCCTTACGCCTCCGATGCCGGAAAGGCTGTCCCCGCAATGGGCAATCAGCGCGTTGACCAGCGTACCGGACCAGTTGCCCGCCGCCGGGTGGACGACAAGGCCCGCCGGTTTGTCGATCACGACAAGCGCCTCGTCCTCATAGAGAATGTCGAGCGGGATCGCTTCCGGCTCCGGCTCGGCGGGCGCGGCTTCGGGGATTTCGAGCGTGAACACTTCGTCCGGTTTGACCCTGTAATCGGGCTGCAATACTTTGCGGCCTTCAATGCTGACATGCCCCTGTTTGATCAGACTTATCAGCCGCGAGCGGCTTAAATCGGAGCATTCTGCGGCAAGAAAGCGATCAAGCCGCAGTCCGGCATTTTCTTCATGAGCGGTAATGATTTTGTTCGACATGGGCTGCATTTAGAGCCAGATCAGAACAACTGGAAACCACTTTTTGGAAAATTCGCTCCGAAAGCGAAATCGAGGATCAATGCAGGACGAAACCGACGCCAACGGCCTTCCGATCGGGAGCACCATGACCCCGAGCCAAGTGCGCAAGCTCAAGATCGCCATCGCGATCATGAGCGTGATGCTGGTGGCCGGCTTCATTCTCCTGCTGGTCGGCATTTATCTTCAGACGCAGAAGATGTCCGGCGGGCGTGAGACTGCCGCGCCGCGCATTGCGCAGACGGGCGCCGGCGCGGAGACGAGGATCGTTGTGCCGGCGGATACGGAGCTGCGTCAGGTGCTGGTCGAGCGCGGACAACTGATCCTGCATCTGCGCAGCGGGCAGGGCGACGAAATCGCCATCGTCGATGTCTCAAGCGGCGAAGAACTGCGCCGCCTGAAGCTTGCCCCGCAAAATTCGCCTTGATCGCCGGGGCACGGCTCTTTATATCTCGCAGTCTGGTTTGATCCATCAAGCCCCGTTCGTCTAGTGGCCTAGGACGCCGGCCTCTCACGCCGGTAACAGGGGTTCGAGTCCCCTACGGGGCGCCATTGCACTTTTTCATACATCACCATACTCACTCAAAATCGTTTCTCAGCAAGGCTTTTGCACCGTTCTCCCTTTCCAAGCCGCCCCATAACAATCATTGCATCCCGCAAAAATTACGGTACGTTTGACGGTACGCCATCAACCGACCGAATTGCGTACCGTAATGTTGACCGACACCGCTGCCCGTTCTGCCAAAGGCAGAGAGAAACCGTACAAGATCGCCGACACCGGCGGGCTGTATCTTTTGGTCAAACCAACCGGCTCAAAGCTCTGGCGCTGGGACTATGCCTTCCGGCGCAAGCGCAACACTCTCAGCCTCGGCGCATATCCCGAGACACCACTGGCCAAAGCCCGTGAGCAGCGTGACCGCCTCAAAACCCTACTCAAGCAAGGCACCGACCCGTCATATCACCGCAAGCTCCACCAGCACACACAGACCCTCAACACCTTCCAGGCCATAGCAGACGAGTTTCTTGCCAAAGTCACCCGTGAGGGCCAGGCCGCACCGACCCTACAGAAAACCCGCTGGCTCATCTCCCTTGC
>JBHJOB010000029.1:0-69533 GCA_050330195.1 Rhodomicrobiaceae bacterium
TTTCATCCGTCTTGCGGACCTTGTTGGTCGCTTCGAGTAGGCGTGACAGTTGCGCAGTGGAATAATGAGGCGTGATGCGACCGGATACGTGGCCGGGCATGTCCTGACGGTCTTCGAAGCTCACACCGGAAGCGCCGGCCGATCTCGTCCCGGAGAGCCAGGTTGCCGCATCGGATCAGCCCTGCCGGCCAACGCTCCGGGAAACGCGAAAGCCACCTTCAACGGCCTGGGGCGCCTGCGCCGCCGAACCGGGCGGACATTTACGCTGCGTATTGTTTCCCTCAAGCCACTGCCATTCGTCCCCGCCGCGTGGGCTATCTGGCTCACAATTCCCGGCTGCTTCCAGTGTAGGGCCTTCACCCGTAGCCGGCGGTTTGCGGGTCATGACGACACGGTAGGTTTGGCCGGTAAGCGCAGTCAACCACTCCGTATACGCGCTTGCATTGGCTGCATTCAGTCCAACGACGCGCGCATTCCGGTCGCCGCCAAACCTTCGATAAGGCGCACATACGCCATCTTCAACGCAGGCATTCCATTCACCGACCGTGATCTCCGAAAGGCTGACGGCGGACTCCGAGCGAGGCGCCACGAACATGCGCGGGCAGGCGCTGCAATCGGTGAAAACATCCGCATTGGCGCTGGGCACAGCGGCAACATCCCGTTCGCTGACAGGCGGAACGGCGTCCGGTTCCTTGAGCTCCGCAAGACGGCGTGCGGACGCGATTGCCGTGTCATCGGCACGCGAACCAACGTCCGGCGGTCGTCTTTCCGGAAGCGTTATTTGCGGACTTCCATCATCTGCAAACTCTGCCTCGGGCGGTTGTTCCTCCAATGCGTCCGGCGCGGTGTTGGTATATTCGGAGGCAATAGGCGGTATGGGTTCGTCGATCCGAGGCGTTGTTGCGGGCGCCGGCTCCACTGACGCTGTTGCTGTGCCTGCAGCCGGCACGTCCGGGTCGGCCGGTACAGGCGTGTCACGCGCAGCGTCCGTTTCAGCCGCCAGATCAGGCTCGACGACCGGCGCGTTTCGATCCGCAGTGACTTCCGCTACAGCAGGCGGCCCGGCATCGGGCGGGGTATCCGACGCGGCTTCCTCCGGCGACGCCGCTGCCGTTTCCGGCTGCCGCACTGTTTCGGCCGGCTCCGGCGCGGGATCGGGTTCGGCTCGGTTGTCAACGAGTTCGTCGGCTTTCGCGAGTTCCTGTTCGTTCGCCGCCCTGGCCTCCGGTTCGCTGTCCGCGCGTTCACCCCTGGCTTCGGCCGCGTCTTCCCCGACGGCCAGACTTTCCTTTGTCACAGTGGCGCCGTTTTCAGTTTCGGCACTCGCCACCGGACGCTCGATCTGCGTAGGCGGCGCTGACTGTTTCGCCGCATCTTCCGTCTTCAAGCCGCCGAACAGGGTTCCGCTGCCAAATCCGAAAACGCCCACCAATACGGCGCTTGGCCCAAGCAGCAGCAATGCGACAAGCGCGATCAGACGGCCCCATTGTCGCTTCTGGGATTTTTCCCGGCCCTCGTTGAAACTGAGAAATTCGTTGTAGCTTTGGCGCCGGCCAGCGTCTTTCAGCGCTTCATAGGCCGTGCTCACCAGCTTGAAACGACGTTCGGCAACCTCATCGCCCGGATTACGGTCCGGATGAAGCGTCTTGGCTAACTCGCGATAGGCGTGTTTGACCTGGTCGTCATCAGCGCCCGGACGAATGCCGAGAACGTCATAATAATTTTCGGCTTCCATCATCATTTGCAGTCAAAGGTTTTCCCGCCGGATTGTCGCAGCACATAAATGACTTCGCCCGGAGCCAAGCTTGGGGCCAGAACAGTAATTCTCAGGTCATGATCCCTTCCTGAAGAAACGATCCTGATCCGCATCTGCTTGTTTTCAGCTCGATTTTTCCGAAAAATGGCATCAATTTCATCGGATCTCGCTCTAGTGGGTTCTCCACGCCGCCTAGTGTAATAGCGCCGCGTGGCATATCCGTCCAGTCTCCCGATTGCGATACGGCCTCTGCGCCGGAGCCAGTTTCATGGAGGCGGTGATCGCGGATCGCAGTGCAGTATAGGCTGTTTTTTGACGCAATGTTCGAGATTCCCAGGGAATGCTTCAGCCCGCCACACGCGGCCGGCAGGCTATATCCGCAAGTATGCCGGCAAAGGTCATGCCAATCGTTCACCGCATGAGAAAAATTGATGGTGCAACGCACAATGCCGCCACGCCTATCGGGATGCCATATGGGCAAAGGCCGTTGCGCGCCCAGCGGCTGAACTTGGACAGAACCGGCAACTCCGCGATTATCGGAAGGTAGCCCTGAGCTGTGCGTAGCGCCAACAGCAAAAGCGCGAACACGCCTCCGAAAATGGCAAAAAGGAGCATGAACGAGGCGCTGTGCGTCGGCCCGGCCCAGAGGGTGAGAGCGCTGAGAAATTTGACATCCCCGGCTCCCAGCCAGCCGAGCGCGAAGAATATGAACATGAACACGAAAACGCCGGCCGCCAGAAGCACGTTCGGCCAGACATTCCCTGCGCCGCCCAGCGCGGCGTACACTACGAAAGCCGCCACCAGCACGATTGATACGATGTTGGGAATTCTGAGGCCGGAGAAATCGGAAATGATCGCGTAGATGACGCAAACAACGAAGACAAGGGCGAATATCATCTCCAGATTGTTATTCACTTCATCGGCCTTCGGCTGGAGCGGGACCCGATATCGGTGTCATGCCCGTGAAAAAATGACCTGCTTTATGAGCCTTCCGGCGGAGCGGGCAAATCCATCCACGCGGTAAACTCGTTGAATTCGAACAGCCGGTCACCATCATCGTGCCATTTGTTGAATGCGGTGTTCCAATAGCCGACGATCACGCCGCTCTGCCTGCAAAAGCCGCCCTTCTTGAACAGCAGGACCGGCCGGCTGTCCTTTGGATGGACGGACATACGCTGCCAGCCCGCCGTGCCGCTCGTCTTGCCCTGCCATTCGCCGCACCAGTGATAGGCGCGCGTTCTCAGCCAGGAAAAATTGTCGCGAGGCGGATTCCGGCGGCATTCGCCACTCTTCTCGTCGAAATAGAGCCTGTTTTCCGGATCGACATCCTGACAGAAGAATTGGCAATTGGAGCAGAGCTCCTTTTTTCTTTCCAGCATGGTCGATCCCCGTGGATGCAGTCGCTTTTCGTCGGTGAGGCTACTGCTTCCAGCGCATGACTCGCACTAGGCCGCGGCGACCGAAAGCGAAATCGAGGGCGAGGCGTGCAGGAACTCCATCCCCAGCCTTTCCAGCCGGATTGCAAATTCGCGGCTTGCCGCTGCGCGCCTATCCTTGCCGCCGTCCGCGCCGAGTTGAGCCGCCAGCAGCCGGAGCAGACGGTTCGCCTTTTGCAGCCTGTGCGCCTGCCAATTCTGGATCATCGCAAGAATCGCGTTTTCGGCCGTCTGGATGTTGCTCTCCGTGCGAAGCCGGCTCGCATCGCTTTCACCACTTATCAGAGATTGCACGGCGTCTCTCAAGGAAACGAGCGCGACATCGTTAAACAGCGTGCTGCCCGCATGACGCAGCCGGGCCGTTATCTTCGCCTCATCCCGGCTGTTCCGGATCGCATCCTTGTAGGTCACGAGCATCAATGCGCCCTTGCGGTGCGCCTCGGGAATGCGCCGCCAGGCCAGAACCTCGGTTTCCTTCCAGGCCTGCGTCGCCAAGGTGCACCAGACCGTCAGATTGACCCGCCTGAAAGCGCGTTTCGACGGAGCGGTTCGCTCCACATCGGGGAAGGACCGGACCTCGATGATCTCGACACGCTGGAGAAAATCGAGGGGCAGTCCCACCTCGATCAGTCTGATCGGTTGCTTGGCGCCGCGCCTTCCGTCAAAGATCATGTTTGCCGGTGTTGGCCGCGACCGGTCCGAGCTGGCCGACGCATCATAGATCACGGCGGGACCAGAGCGGGGCACGACCCGGTTTTCCGGCTTGACGAGCCGCCCGAACGCCTTGGACGTGATCCGCGTCCGGCTGCCATCCATGCCGATGGAGTGAACCGATGGCTCGCGCGCATATCTGATGAGGATTTCGGTGTTGTCGCCGGTAAAGCCGCCGGACGGCAGGATCTGATGGCGCAGGAGATAGTTGATGAGCAGGGACTTGCCTGAATTCGCCTCGCCGAGCACGGCAAGCCGCAAAGGGCTCATGAAGCAGCGCTCGATCCGTCCGAGCGTGCGTTCGGCGAGGCCGTGGACCGGCGGCCCCTTTTTCGCGGAAGCGGCCAGTGAAAAACGGAGCGCCCGGAGTTCCGAGAGCAGGTTGTTTTCAATCGTGGCCACTTCGGCTCATGCCTCTAACTGCTGATCAGCTGTATACACTGGCGGCGTAAATCTCCGGCTTCCGCACCGAGCTGCTCGCATCGTGCAAGATGCTGACGGCATTCATCAAGAAACTGCTCCCAGAAAAACGGAGCGCCCCAAGGTTGCCCGTCTTCCATGCTTCCTGCAAGATTTTTGCGCGCGCTTACGAGTTCCTGCAATTGCTGAGCTATCGGGTAAATTGCGCTGTAGATCAAGAAGCGCAGCCGCCGCAGAGCGTCGGAAATGTGCTCCTGCTCCGTCGTTCCGGCAATTTCGAACAGATCGTCGATCAGATCGAGAAATGCGACGGAAACCAGTTCCTTGAATTTGTCGGCTTCGGCCGGGGTGACATCGACTGCATGGGAACGCGCTTCCCAGTAGCGGTCCAGATCAAGCGTGGTGACCTTGCTGAGCGGCAGGATCGAGGGTGGCGGCAAGGTTCCTGACTGGATGCCGAAACGCAGCACATCATCGAGATCGGGCAGGGCGTTCTTCACGGTCTCGCGCAGAATGGTTTCCGCTTCCTGTTGCCGGGCGAAAAACTGTTTGGAGATCTCGGTAATGTATTTGTAGAAATCCTCGGCAAGCTGAGACCGAAGCTGGAACATCTGTTCCTGAAATTCGCTGCGGAATGCCGAGTAGGAGCCATATTGCAGCAGTTTTTCGCGCTGCTGGTCGGCAAAATTCTCCACCGTATAGATCATGAAGCGGCGCAAACGGCCGATTTCATCATCGATCATCTGGGTCAGGTCGGCTTCGCACCGCGTCAGCGACGCCTCCACCTCGGACAGCAGATATTCGAGCTGCTGCAGATTCTGGGTGGCTCTCTCGCGATTCCAGCCATCGCCCTCCATGCCGTCCTTGAGCGACTTGATCCCGTAACGGATGGAGATGGCGGTATTCTCCGAAATCGCCCCGAGGGTGGAGGCCGCCGGCAGCAGCCGCTCCGCCGTGACGGAGTGACCGATCAGCCGCGAAATCGTGGAAATGATGTCCGGAACGCCCGAAGCCCGGTAAAGCATGGCCGCGCTTTCCTCGGGCGTCCAGTTGTTGCGGGGCGCCTGAAAGCCGGGCTTGCCGCGCCGCTCCAGATCGGCGGCATATTCGGCGAAAGAGGACGAAAGCGAATATTCCAGCTCGTCGGGATGCTTGTTGAGCGCGATATTGCCCCACTGCGCGCTGGCCAGAATGACGGGAATGTCGGCGTGAGGAAATTCGCGCTTCAGGCTTCCCTGGACGTGGTCAGCCAGCCTTTCGGCTTCTCCCGTCCCCATGTCGACCAGGTCGACCCGGTTGACGACGGCGATGATGCGGTCCTTCTGGAGCCCCTTGAGCATGCGCAGGAGCGCCAGATCGCTGTGCGACAAGGGCTGCTGAGCCGTCAGCACCACGAGATAGATGTCAGCTTCCCCGAGATTGCCGTGGGTAATCTCATCGCGGACGAGAAAAGGATCGTTGACGCCGGGCGTATCGATGATGATGGCCGGATAGCCCAGAGGCTGGCCTTCCAGAAACACCTCGGCATTTTTCGTGATGTCCGAGAAATGGCGCTTGTCGTCTCCATCCTGCGCATCGCCATAGTCGCCAGCGCTCACATAGCGCTCAAGCACATCCGCCGTGACCGAGGAGAAAAGATGATGCTTGCCCAGATGCGTCTCATATTTCGGACCGAGGCGGCTTTCCGCGCGCTTGCGCAATTCCTCAAGCGGCTCCTGAAGCTGATCGGGGCTGATCGCGGCATTCCGCTCTACCGTCATGCTGCCGGCGCGGCCACCCGCCATGATATGTTCCCACTCCTCGTCGCTGAAGAAATGAAACAGCGCCGTGTTGTTCTGCTCGGCTGGCGCGCCGAAATAGAGCTTGGTTATCACGGCGGTCGAGGGATTGATGTCGGTCGGCAACAATTCGGGACGCCGGATCAATGCGTTGATCAGCGAACTCTTGCCGGCCTTGATCTGCCCGATGACCGCGATGCGGCAGCTATGCGACTCCAGATCGCTCTGGATCGTGCTGACACAAGTACCTACACGGCTATGGATCGTATCCTGCAGATCTTCGCCGAGTTCGATGATGCGGTGCTTCATCTCCCCGAGCCGCTTGGTTACGCGCGCGTCGATGAGACTGGAAAACGGTTCTGCGGTCATTCCCCGCTCCGGCTCTGCCTGATGCAATAGCACTGTCTGGTCCGGTTCAATGGCGTCCTGGCACGAATATATCCGCCCGACGGAAGCTCCCGCCCGACGTAACCTCTCAAATACATTTTATCGGCCCTGTTCCCGTACAAATATCTTGGTTCTTCAGGCGGTTCCTGCGAAAAATTGGAACTCGCTACTCAATTCGGGCGTCTTATAGCATGTTTATCCTTCAAATGGACAAGCGTTGATCAATTCAGTCCGTTCACGCTTTTATCCCGTCGACGATGCATACAAGCGGCAGTGATCCCTGACTTCTTCTTTCCGAATCGACATGCGAATTGCTTTTTCGAGCAAAGCTGCGCGAATTTGGTTAAACGTTATAGATGAAAGATGGGGGCAAATTTAGATGGAAAATTTTTTTTCATGGCTCTGGATCATTATTATCATTTTTGCTCTTCAGCCTATTCTGGCGGAACGCATCCGGGCCATGCAGCGCGCCACTGCGATCCGGGGAATCGAGCGTTCTGAAGGCTCCCGCGTCATCACCATGATCCATCGCCAGGAACGTCGCTCCCTGCTTGGCTTTCCGGTGTCCCGCTTCATCAATCTCGAAGATGCCCAGACCATCATCGCTGCGATCAAGGCCACGCCGCCGGACCGTCCCATCGACTTCATCGTTCATACGCCGGGCGGTCTCGTCCTGGCGGCCATGCAGATTGCCCGCGCGCTTCAGGCCCATCCGGCGCGCGTGCGCGTCGTGGTCCCCGTTTACGCCATGTCCGGCGGAACGCTGATCGCGCTCGCCGCCGACGAGATCGTCATGGGCGAATTCTCCGTTCTTGGCCCGATAGACCCGCAACTCGCGGGCTTTCCGGCCGCCAGCATCGTACGGGCGCGCAACAGCAAACCCATCGAAGAGGTCCATGATCTGACGCTTGTTCTGGCCGATATGAGCGAGAAAGCATTGATGCAGGTCAAGCGCGGCGCGATCGAGTTGACGCAGGAACGTCTCGGCGAGGAAAGAGCAGGCGCGCTGGCCGAAAAGCTGGCTGGCGGGCAGTGGACGCACGATTACGCACTGACCTACCAGGAGGCCTCATCGCTCGGCTTGCCGGTGCAGGTGGGACTGCCGGAGCAGGTGCTGAAGCTCATGACGCTCTATCCGCAGCCGGTGCAGACATCGGCCGTGGAATATTTGCCCATCGAGCCCTCGAACGGCCGGGGGAGGCCGCAATCCGTTCCCGCGCCGGGAACTTCCTAGTCTGCGCGACGTGAGCAGCCTGCCCATGGCGGCGTATGGACACGCTGAACGCGCATATGAGAAAAGGCGCAGATGCCGTCATTCATATATTTCGCCTATGGCTCCAACATGCTCAGCACGCGCCTGCGGGAGCGCTGCCCGAGCGCGGAACCTTTGGGGCTTGGCTGGATCAGCGGCTATTCCGTCGTCTTCGACAAGGAGGGGCGGGACGGCTCGGGAAAGGCGACCTTGCGGCCGGATGCGCGCGCGGATGCTGCGGTGCATGGCGTTCTCTACCGTGTCGCGCAGGCCGAGCGCGAGGCGCTTGATCGTGCGGAGGCCCGCTACGACCGGCTGGACGATTTCGCCGTGACGACCGGTTTGGGCGAATCACCTATCCTCGCAAGCGTCTATATTGCGCCTCCAAAGGCCTGCCGAAGCAATCTGGCGCCTTTCGACTGGTATGTTGCGCTGATCGAATCAGGCGCACGAGAACATGATCTGCATCCCGACTACATAGGCAGGCTTTGCGGCATTGAAGCGGCGCCGGACCACGATGCAGCCAGAAGCGCACTCATGAATGAACTGGCGAAAATCAAACGCCTGTAGAGGTTTGCACCAACGTGTTGGCAGGACCGAAAAATCACGGTCCGTAGTGTCCCTTCGTGGTGTTCCTTATCCCAGCACGCTTGTTTCTTTCCATAACAATCCAAAATTGGCTCACGGGATCGTGAACTCGCCACAGTTCGGGCATAATCCCGCGCCACTATTTGCGCCGGTAACTGCCAGGGCACTAGTTTGACCGGGGGGCAGAGGAAGGGTCCGGGCTGTGGGGAGTATGGCCCGGGCCTTTTTCATTGGCGGTTCCAATTGCCGCCGCGCCGCTATTGCGGAAGGCCGTGGATCGCAAGACTGGCGTTGGAATAGCGCTTGTCGGTTGTTATTTCCGCGCCAAGCCAGTCTGGCCGGCTGAACTGCATATCCCGGTCCGGCAGTTCGATTTCCGCGATGACCAACCCCGCGAGCACGCCGCTGAACACGTCGATCTCCCAACGCGCGTTCCCGCAAGACACGATATGGCGCTGCTTTTCGATCATGTTTCCGCTGCGCATCTCCATGAGCGTTTCCGCGTCCTCAACTGGTATGGAATATTCGAACTCAAGCCGCTCGATCTCCGCCTGAGCGCTTTTGATCGTCATGTACGCTTCGGCCTTTTCCACGATGCGAATGCGGATCGAGGCCTGCCCCGTGAGAGCAAGATAGGCCTGCCTGAATTGCCGGGGCGCTTCCGCGCTTTCCCGCCAGCTGGAATTGACAACAAGGAAACGCCGCTCGATCTCGATCGCCATGGAATGCTCACCTCTTGCCGGGGGCTCGTGAATTGCCTGTTACTTCCGCTGTCTTCTAGCGTGATTGTGCGCGGATCACTTGAAAAAGCCGCCTATAGCTGCTCATTGTCGCAACAATTCGCTCGCAATCACCATCAGGCACACATGACCACGATCCTCTCGCGCCCCAAGGAAAAAATCAAAATTCTTCTGCTTGAAGGCATCTCCGACAGCGCCGCCGCCGCTTTCACCGCAGCCGGCTACACCAATGTCGAGCTGCAAAAAAAGGCGTTGAACGGCGAGGAATTGCGCGAAGCGCTGGACGGCGTCTCCATGCTCGGCATTCGCTCGCGCACGCAATTGACGGGCGAGGCGCTCGACAACCAGCGCTCGGTCATCGCGGTCGGCTGTTTCTCGGTCGGCACCAATCAGGTCGATCTCTGGTCCGCGCGCGATTTCGGCATACCCGTCTTCAACGCGCCTTTCTCGAATACGCGCAGCGTTGCCGAACTGACGATCGCCGAGATCGTCATGCTGTTCCGGGGCATTTTTCCCAAATCGGCCGCCGCGCATAGAGGCGACTGGCAGAAAAGCGCAACAGGCTCCCATGAAGTTCGCGGCAAGACGCTCGGCATTATCGGCTATGGCAATATCGGTAGCCAGCTTGCCGAACTGGCCGAGGCGATGGGGATGCGCGTCATCTTCTTCGACCCGACCGACAAGCTGAACCGGGGCAATGTGCAGCCGAGCGAGACGTTGAACGCAATGCTGGCCGAAGCGGATGCCGTCAGCATTCATGTGCCGGAAACGCCGCAAACCAGGGGAATGCTCGGGGCAGCAGAATTCCGGGCGATGAAACGCGGCGCGTTCTTCATCAACAATGCGCGCGGCACCGTGTTCGACGACGAGGCGCTTGCAAGCGCGTTGAAGGACGGGCATCTGGCAGGCGCGGCGGTTGACGTCTTTCCCGTTGAGCCGAAAGCGGCGGACGAGAAATTCGTTTCGCCCTTGCAGGGGCTCGATAATGTGATCCTCACGCCGCACATCGGCGGTTCGACACAGGAAGCGCAGGAGCGGATCGGTTCGGAAGTCGCGCGAAAGCTCATCGAATATTCCGACGTCGGCTCCACCTATGGCGCGGTCAACTTCCCGCAGGTGCAACTGCCGCAGCGCCCCACCGGCACCCGCTTCATCCAGATGCACCGGAATTTGCCGGGCGAAATCAACCGGCTGAACGAGATTTTCGCCCATCGCGAGATCAACATCGCGGCGCAGTTCTTCCAGACGGACGGCAATATCGGCTACGTCGTTCTCGACGCGGACAAGCCGGTTGAGGATGCCCGCAATGTGCTCAAGGAAATCCGGGCGCTGGAAGGCACCATCCGGGCGCGTGTGCTCTACAGCCGGAGCTGAAAGCGCGGGATCAGGGCCGGATAAAAAGAGGGATCATGACCGCTCTTTTGCTGCGGCGGTCATGATCCAGGGGGGACTCAGATACGGGGAGAATTCGACTATCCGGCTGCCCGGTGCAGCTTCGATCCAGTCGCTGGCACGCTGCCGCCGCTCAGCATCAGCGCGCGAACAAGGGTCGCCGGATCATTGTCCAGCGCGATGCGGGGCAACGCCATCAGCTCGCGCGCATGTTCCGGCCATAGGGCGCCTTCGATATTTGTGACAGCGGTCGCCAATTCGAGATCGCTCGCGATCTTGACGTCGCGTGCTGTCACGGATGCGGACGGTCCGGCCGGAAAAGCCAGATGGCGCGGCCGGGTGCCGGTTGCATTTTCCAGTATGCCAAGCGACTTGCCGACCGCGTCGCATGCCTGATCGTAACTCAATCCGCTCAAGGGCTGGTGACTGTCCGCATGAACGCCGATCGTCACCAACTCGCTTTCGGCAAGTTCCGCCAGTTCCTGAAGCGAAAGCATTTCGCGCCGTGCGGCGATTTCCTTGTGAAACTTCTGTTTCCTGAGCAAAGCCTCGATGATTGTCTCGCGGCTTTGATGATCCAGCCCGCTGAGCCGGCGGTACAGACGGGAATAGGCGATTTGCTTTTCCGCATACGACCTGCAGCGCAACTCCTCGGCGTCATCGCCGATTGCAACCGAAAGTCTGTCGCTTTCCTTGACCAGCACTTCCAGAGCGAGCCACCACGGAAGCGCGCTGCCATCCAGATAGTCGGTCGCGGCATATATCGCGAAAGGAATGCCGCGCTTCAGGAATAGCGGGTAAACGAAATCCCTGACGCTGCGATAGGCTCCGTCGAATGTGAAGCAGACGAAACGGCTTTCCATGTCCTGCTCGACCAGACGCCGCCGCATTTCGTCCAGCGACACCGCTTCAAGCTTCTGCGCAGCGATGAGCGAGACCATTTCTTCCAGAAGACGCGGATCGGTCTCCGCGATCGTGCCGTCCGACGCGAGGCTTTCCTCGTGCGGACGGACGCGCTGGATCATGAAGATTGCGCCTGCTCCCATGGAAAATCTGGGAAGGACGTTCGGTCTGTCATTGAGATAGTGCGTGCGCAGATATGCGCCGAACTGCCCT
Organism: Rhodomicrobiaceae bacterium; assembly: GCA_050330195.1. GTDB lineage: Bacteria > Pseudomonadota > Alphaproteobacteria > Rhizobiales > Rhodomicrobiaceae > JAHQVI01. The sequence goes on from JBHJOB010000029.1 coordinate 11,577, forward strand.
CTCGGCAAGTCACGAATCACGGCCAGCCCCCAAGCCCTGACGCGGAACGTCTGCACGCCCGCTGCGGTCTGTTCCGCCTCCTGGAACGGAGACCGAAAACCCGACTCTCATTTCACTTTGTTCAAGCCCGTTCCATGCCGACAAAATGGTATGCGATTTTGCCTGACCGGCCCAAATGCGCCCGAAATGAGGCTGGCATGATTCGCCGTCGGGCCCAAGCCGGATCGCGGCGGGCGTGGCGATTAATCCCGGCTGTGATCGGAAAGCCGAAGGATGGGAAAATCGTGCCGAGCGAGCGGTATGCTGGCGAAGGCGTCCTGTTGCCGCTGCCGGTCTTCAACGACGACCGCCGCTGAAAATTGGCGTCTCATGTTGTCGGCAAGGCCCTGGGCTTCGTCGAATTCGGCGCAGAAGACGATCCAGTGATAGGCTTCATCGAGCGCCCGGAAAACGCTGTCCGCCGCGCCCGGTTCTCCCCAGGGGCCGCCGACGGCGCGAGGCCTGCCCGAGCCGATGAAATGGCAATCGCCGCGCGGATCGCGCCGGATCACCCCGTCGAATTCCGCGCGGCCCTGACAGAGTTCGGCAAGCCCCGGAGAGCGCGGCAGTCCGAGAAGCGATGAGACCGCCAGGGCGGACTGGCTCGTGTCGACCAGCAGGGTCAATTCCTCGCGGCTGGCGAGGGCGCGCGCGACGCCGAGTGCATGATGCTGGATGGCGCCATCCTTGCCCGCGATCAGGACGCGATTGGAAATATCCTGTTCGCTCCATTCGCCGCAATTCGTATCGATCCATTTTGCGATTCGCTGCTCGCGGGCCGCTTGGCGCATACCGGAGCCGCCGTCCCCGAGGAGCGATTTCGGTCTCAACAGATTCAGTTTCAAAATGCGCCTCGACCAAACGGAAAGCAGCGGAGCCAGCAAGGGCAGCATCCCCATAACCCACGCCACGGGAGAAACCGGGCAGGTCCCGGCACCCGCGCGAGCCAGGTGCAGATTAGGTGAGCGTGGCCGATTCGGAAAGCGGAGCGCGTGCAGGGCGGTTTCCAGACGGGGAACTGCGGGTCTTGCGACGAAATGAAGCTTGCACGAAACAAGTGATTCGCATACGTGAAGCAGCTCAATAAAAGATATTTTATCGTCCTGAATGTGATATCTGGCATCTAAGATGTAAGATACTCAGTTAGTCGTGCGTATGTATTCATATGCATCCAAATTGTATATCTGCTGATGATTGCAAATCTACGTATGTTCCATATTTAATATAAATTGATAAAATGGTAAATTATAAATATCTTTGAATTCATCATGATTCATATCTATATTTAATTAAACCACTTTGCGATGCATGAATAGGCGAAAGAGGGAATTGTCAAAAATTTTTTGTCATCTCATTCTTGCCGGTGAAGCTGAAAGCTCGCAGGATGGTCTCTGAGCAAAACTTACGAATAACGGAAATCTTACGATGGATGACATTGCAGCGGCACAGCGCTATCAGACCCCGCTGTTTTCGATGGAACGCGAAGACGACACGACGAGCCTGATCTCCCGGCGGCAGCTTCACGATGACCTTCTGGTCTTTCTTCGCGAATTGATCATCAGCGGGGAATTGCCGGAAGATACAAAAATTCCGGAAAAGGAGCTGTGCGCGCGCTTCAGCGTGTCGCGGACGCCCTTACGCGAAGCGCTCAAGGTTCTGGCGTTCGAGGGTCTGGTCGTCCTCAACCACAATCGGGGCGCCATCGTGAAACCCTTGAGCCTTCAGGACATGGAGGAAGTTTTCCCGATTTATGGCCGTCTCGAAGGTCTTGCCGGGCAACTTGCCTGCGAGCGGCTGAGCAAGGACGGCATCGCGGACCTGATGCGTCTTCATGAACGCATGATAGAATGCACCAGAAATGAAGACGTGGAAGGCGTGGTTGCGGTGAATGAGCAGATTCACGGGAGCATTCAGGCGGCGTCAGGCAATCGAAATCTGCTGCAACTGCTTCGATATGTGACGGGCAAGGTCCGGCGAGCGAGGCTGGCGGGCCGGTTATCAAAGACGGGCCTCGTCAACGCCCTGGCCGAGCACGAGCGGATCATGAGTGCGCTTGAGGCGCGGAACGCAGCGCTGTTCGCTGAGGCCATACGCGATCACATCGAGAACCGCTTTCAGGCTCTGCGGGATGCCTGGATCGCCAGCGAGGAAGGAACGGGCGTTACCGCGTTCCAGGATTACGAGAACCTCCGGATGGCGTGAGCGGCTGTGCGCGCAGGGCGCGGCGGCGCGTGTGCAAGAGATGGTATCCAATTTTATCGGATCTCACTCTAGGATTTCACGCTGGAATGCGTATGCTGCTGGGTTCATGAACGTCGACCCTGTCATGGGCCGATCCAGCGACGATGACGTGCCCTTTCATATCTTCCGGGACCACATAAGGGCTTTCAGCTCGTTCAATTCCGTTGACCGGGGGCTGAGCATCGCGTCGCGCCCGTTGTGCTTTTGTAGGATGTATGGCCGTGAACGCCCTCTTGAGAATCATCTTTTATCCGCCGCTACTCGTCGCCTATCTCGTGATCGAAGTCTTTGCGGCGATGCTTGCCTATATGTATCTCAATATCAATCACCTCGACTTGTTCGGCTCGATGGTCCGGCTGTCGGGGGAATTGCTCGGTCAATTCGAGGCGCAGCTCAAGTTTTTCTACCCCGAACTTGCGAATAATGCCTATGCGACCATCCTTGGCGAGCTGAATCCGAAATCCGTGCTCCTGCTGATCATTGGGCTGACGATAAGCACTGTCGTGCGTCTGATGATCTGGTCGTTTCACAAGGGCGCCGACAGGATGCGTCCGGCGAACGAGGAAGCCGCCGCCGCGGATCGGCCCTGACCGAAAGTCCCGGATCTGTTCTGCTACTCCTTGGCGGTCGCCGCATAGTCCTTTCGCCGGGCATCTCGCCATGTGAAGAGGCCAACGCCCGCCATGACGAGCGATGTGCCCAGCGCATCGACCATCGTGAATGGTTCGTTCAGCAGGAAGATCGCCATGATGATCGTTGCCGAGGGGCTCAACGTGCCCAGAACCGCGACGGCCTGCGGACCGACGCGATCAAGCGCGGCATTGAGCATGAATGACGGCAGGATCGTCGACACGATCGCCAGCATCGCGCCCATTGCGATGATGCGCGTGGGAAGGTCGAGAATCACCAGGCCGCTGTTTTGCAAAAGAAAATGTGCGAGCACGGCAATGCAGGCGCCACTCATTGCAATACAGGTGAAGATGCGGCTGCCGATCTGCGTGATCAGCGGCTTGGCAACGAGCTGGTAGAGCGCGAACGAGAAGGCCGCGCCGAGCACCAGCAGTCCGCCGAAAACGGCATGTTCGCCTGACGCCGTCGCACCCTCCATGTAGATGATCGAAATGCCTGCATAGGCAAGGGCGAGCGCGGCCAGCCCCCATGCGGTGATGCGCGCGCCGAAGAACAGCGCGCCAAGCAGCATGACGAAAAAGGGATAGGTGAACAGGATCAGCCGCTCGAATTGGGCTGTCAGGTAGACCAGCCCCTCGAAATCCAGATAGCTGGCGCAATAATAGCCGAGTATCCCGACCAGGGCCGCCCCGATGAACTGGCGTGCGTTGGGCAAATTGCGGTTTTCCCGGATGCGGCTTCTCCAGGCCATGACGCCGATCACAAGGTAGACGGGCAGCGCAAATCCCATGCGCAAGGCGAGAAGCGTGATCGGATCGACGACCGGCACGACGCCGGTTCCATAGGCAAGCTTGACGAAGATCGCTTTCGTTGAAAACAGCGCCGCGCCGAAGGCGGCCAGCAGATAGCCGCTGCCGGGACTGTAATCTGCCGTGGGCAAAGTGGATTGATGAGCCATGAAACGACCTTCGATGGAGGCAGCGGCGTGTCAGATCCGGCAGCGCGCGTCCAGAAAGCGCATGAGCCGGTCGGGCTCGACGTCATCGGTGGTGAACGTATCGCCGATGTCGCGCGCGAGAATGAAGGACAATTTCCCGCCTTTCGCCTTCTTGTCCTGCCCCATCAGCGACACGAGTTCCTGCGCGGTGGGCAGCGAACCGCCCGTCCTCCCGGCAAGTTCCCGGATGCGCACCGGAAGCCCGACCCCGGCGAGGTGCGCGGCGGCACGTTCCGCGCGGCCATCCCCGCAAAGCCCCATTTCCTCCGACATTTCGAAGGCGAGCACCATGCCGATCGAGACCGCTTCCCCGTGGAGGAGCGTCGCGGAATATCCCGCCCATGCTTCCAGCGCATGGCCGAACGTGTGGCCGAGATTGAGCAGCGCACGCCGTCCATGTTCCTTTTCATCCTCGGCGACGATGACGGCCTTGGCGTGGCAGCTCTGCCGGATGGCGTAGATGCGCGCCGCCTGATCGCCATCGAATATGCGCGGGCCGTTGGTTTCCAGCCATTCGAAGAAGCCGGCATCGCCGAGAAGTCCGTATTTGGCGACCTCGGCATAGCCGGAGCGAAGCTGGCGTGCGTCGAGCGTGTCGAGAACGCCCGTATCGATCAGCACGAAGCTCGGCTGATGAAAGGCGCCGATGAGATTCTTCCCATGGCGCGTATTGATGCCGGTCTTGCCGCCGATGGAGGAATCCACCTGCGCCAGAAGGGTCGTGGGGATCTGCACGAGCCTGACGCCGCGTTTGACGATGCTGGCCGCGAACCCCGCCAGGTCGCCGATGACGCCGCCGCCGAGCGCGATCACGACATCGCCGCGATCAAGCTTCCGGTCGAGCAGGTCATCGCAAAGATGGACGAGTTGCGCATAGCTCTTCGTGGCCTCGCCGGGCGGCAGGATCACTTCGCTGGCCCTCAGTCCGGCCGCCGCCACACTGTCGCACACGGCGGAAAGATGGAGCCCTGCGATGGTTTCGTCCGTCACGATCGCGCAGCGGGATGGTCCGAGCGCTTTTACCAGAGCACCGATGCGGCCGAGATTGCCGCTGCCGATCTCGATGTCGTAGCTGCGCTCGCCCAGCGGCACGGTGACGGTGTGCGTGGCGGAGATGTCCGGGGACGGCATGGTCAGCATTGTCCTTTTGCGCTCACCGCGGGCAAGGCGAGACATTTTCCGCAATCGGCGATCGCGTGGATGATCTCCTCGACGATGACTTCATGCGGGACTTCGCGGCTATTGATGGTTACGTCAGCCAGCGCGTAGACCGGATAGCGCTGGGCGATGAGCTTTTCCATGACGGCGCGCGGATTGTCGGCGCGGAGCAGCGGTCGCGTATCCCGCCGCTGAACCCGGCTCATGAGCAGGTCGAGATCGGCGTTCAGCCAGATCGAGATGCCGCGTTCCGCGATCTCACGGCGGGTGCCTTCATGCATGAAAGCGCCGCCGCCGGTCGCCAGAACCTTGCCGCCCTCGTTCAGCAGACGCGAGATGACCCGGTGTTCGCCATCGCGGAAAAACGCTTCGCCATCCTCTTCGAAGATTTCATTGATCGTCTTGCCCGCGGCCTTTTCGATTTCCTGGTCCGCATCCGAAAACGGCACGTCCAGAACCGACGCAAGCCGCCTCCCTATGGATGTCTTGCCGGCGCCCATCAGCCCGATAAGCACCAGAGGATGTTGCCGCGCACATTGCCGGACTGTTTCGATCGAGGAGTTCACGCCTGGTGTCTATTCCTACCCGTGCATCGGCCCAGACAGAAGCAGCAGCCCGGTGTCTGGCCATGACAATGCATACATGAAAAACCCGGGCGCTGACATGAGCGGTTCGTTGTGTCAGTGTCCGGGCGACGAATTTTTCCTGCCATGCTGGCGCGATTGCTAATATCACGGCGCTTTTTGCAGTATGCTATGCGCCGAAATGAACCAATGGGCAACGTGCCGGCGCAATCCGGACCCGAATGGCCCCCAATCCTCCGATCGCCCTGTTTTTTTCTTGTAATACTCATCGGCCAGAGGCAGGGGAATTGTCAATATTGTATGAGGGGTTTAGGTGGCCAGTGCTAACTCGGTATGTTTTTTGCTAAAGCCATATTACCGCCAACATCCCTAGGATAAATAAAGAAGGATGCAGTAAAACGATGCCAAGTCTGATACGCTTTCTGATGACGTGCGGTCTTCTGGTCGGGTTGTTTTATGGCAGTATGTATGTACTCGCCAAATACTTCCAGCCAGAACCTAAAGAAATATCGAAAACCGTGCGAAATTTGCAAGTCCAATGACGCGCGCCATGCGTATTGGTCAGCTTGTCTACTTTACTGCAAAAACATAGAAACAAATGCAGGGGCGATCCTTGAATTTGATATTCATCAATTTCCTTGCGCCGGGGAAGTAACTTTCTGGTTATACCGCCGGTCGCACGGGTTTGACGCGTATCATGTGAGGAGCCTTAACGGATTGAGAGTGGCAGCTATGGAACAGGCCCGAAAGGATCGGGGTGCGTCAAAGCCGGTCATTGTTGAGCGTTTTCTGGACATGCTCAGTGTCGAACGCGGTGCGTCCGCGAACACACTCGATGCGTATTCCCGGGATCTCGCTCACTTTGCCGCGTTCGTCCAGAAGCGCAACAGGGCCTTGCAGACAGCCGGGGCAGATGATCTGACGGGCTTTATCTCGCAGATGATCAGTGAGGGACTTGCCGCCTCGTCGCGAGCCCGCCGCTTGTCGGCGCTGAAGCAGTTTTACCGTTTTCTGGTCGCTGAAGGCGTTCGCCCGGATGATCCTTCCAGCATGGTTGGCGGGCCGAAACGGGAAGCGGCGCTGCCGAAAACCCTGTCCGTCGAGGAGGTCGACCGTCTGCTGGATACGGCGCGGCGCAAGGTGGACGATCTGCGCAACGGCCAGCGCACCAAGGCGCTCCGGCTCTATTGCCTGCTTGAAATTCTCTATGCAACCGGCATGCGCGTGTCGGAATTGGTAGCGCTGCCGTATTCGACGCTCGCCGGTGACGAGCGGACCCTGACGATCAGGGGCAAGGGCGGGCGTGAGCGCATCGTGCCGCTGAATCCTGCCGCGCAGGAGGCCTTGGCGCTCTATCTCGTCGAACGCAACGAAGGGGCGGCCAGGAATGGGGACGCATCCGGTGGCGGAGACCGTTCTCCGTGGCTGTTCCCGTCATGGGGCCAGCAGGGGCATCTGACACGCCAGAGGCTTGCGCAGGAACTGAAAATCCTTGCCAAGGAAGCCGGCATCGAGCCCGCGCGCGTCTCCCCGCATGTCCTGCGGCACGCTTTCGCCAGTCATCTGGTCGAGCGCGGCGCTGACCTCCGCTCGGTCCAGAAGCTGCTCGGGCACGCGGATATCGCCACGACGCAGGTCTACACCCATATGCGTGAGGGCCATTTGCGGCGCATCGTCGAGGAGCATCATCCGCTGAGCACCCGCGAGCGCACGGGCACGTAACCCGCGTTTCGGCGCGGCGCATGTTGAACAACGGCATGATCCCCGCCTCGGCGGGGATCTGTTTTTTTAAGGAGAAGCCAGTCCATGAGCAGCTTGACAGACCGGCCCTCCGGTCTGCACTTAGAGGCCACTTTCATTTGTGGAACGCGCAAGTGACCGCCAATACCAGCCAATATGCGCTCATCTTGCTGTCATTGGCGGCGTCTGACCGGATTGTATGATGATACGGACCTATCTCGACTTCGAAAAACCGATCGCCGAGCTTGAAGCCAGGATCGAGGATCTGAAATCACTCAAGGGCGAGGAGGATGACGGCTCCGTTTCCGTGGAGGATGAAGTCAAGCTCCTTGAGGAAAAAGCGAAAACGGCGCTCGAAGAAACCTACGCCAAGCTGACCCCCTGGCAGAAGACGCAGGTTGCGCGCCATCCGGACCGGCCGCATTGCATGGATTATATCGAAGCCCTCATCGAGGATTTCGTACCGATGGCGGGGGATCGCTATTATTCCGAGGACAAGGCGATCATTGGCGGAGTTGGCCGTTTCCGTGGACGCTCGGTGGTCGTCATCGGCCATGAAAAGGGCAGCGACACCGAAAGCCGCCTGAAGCATAATTTCGGCATGGCGCGGCCGGAAGGCTACCGCAAAGCGGTCAGGCTGATGAAACTGGCCGACAAGTTCGGAATGCCGATCCTGACCTTCGTCGACACGGCCGGCGCCTATCCGGGCATCGGCGCGGAAGAGCGCGGACAGGCGGAAGCCATTGCCCGCTCGATCGACTGCTGTCTCGCCGTGAACGTGCCGATCATCTCCGTCGTCATCGGCGAAGGCGGTTCGGGCGGAGCCATCGCGATTGCGACGGCGAACAAGGTGCTGATGCTGGAACACTCGATCTACACGGTCGCCTCGCCGGAAGCCGCCGCCTCGATCCTCTGGCGCGATTCCGCGCACGCGCAGGACGCGGCGACCAACATGAAGATCACCGCGCAGGATCTGTCCCAGATGGGCATCATCGACGTGATCATCACCGAACCGGTCGGCGGCGCGCATCGCGACAAGACCGCCATCATGCGTCTGACCGGCAATATGGTCGAACGCGCGCTCCGGGAATATGACGGAACGTCAGGCGAGGACATCCGCAAGGCCCGGCACGACAAATTCCTAGAAATCGGACGATCACTCTAATGTGACCTTAAGCCTTTGCGTCTAATCGTCTTGCCGCGACGATAATAGCCGGGATGTCAAAAAGCCGCCGCTTTTCCCCGGACGAATGGATTTGAGTTGCGAATCAGGTGTTTGCTGCCTGTTATTGGCTGCGTATGGCATTTTCAGTTAGAAAAGCGGATCTTCCCGGCGTGTGCAAGGGGCACGAAGTATGTCGATAAGAAGTGTTTTTCGTCTGGCATGTACCGCAGCCTTGGCGGTTTTCCTGGGCGGCTGCCCGTTTGGCGGCAGTGGCGGAATCTCACCTGCTCTGAAGCAGATACCAGCCGAGACGCAGGTTCTTCTCGCCAAGAAAGGCATGACGCAGGAAGCTCCGATCCTTATCCGGATTTTCAAGGAAGAATCGCAGCTTGAGATCTGGAAGGAAAAGTCGGACGGGCGCTTCCATCATTTCAAGACCTATCCGATCTGCAACTGGTCAGGCGATCTGGGGCCGAAGGTCCGCGAAGGCGACAAGCAGGCGCCGGAAGGCTTCTATACCGTTACGGCCGGGCAGATGAATCCGAACAGCCAGTTCCACCTCTCGTTCAATCTCGGCTATCCGAACGATTACGACAAGGTCAATGGCCGGACCGGCAGCGCCCTCATGGTGCATGGCGATTGCCGCTCGGCGGGCTGTTTTGCCATGACCGACGCGCTGATCGAGGAAATTTACGCCATTGCGCGCGAGGCGTTCAACGCCGGTCAGAGCAAATTTCACGTACATGCCTTTCCGTTCCGCATGACGCCCGCGAACATGAAGCGGCGCAGCGACAATCGCTGGTACAGCTTCTGGAAGACGTTGAAGGTCGGCTATGACGATTTCGAGCTGACCCGGATTCCGCCAAAGGTCGCCGTCTGTTCGCGGCAATATCTCGTCAATGCCGATTTCTTCGGCCATGTCGCCCAGCCTGATCCGGCCTCCAATTGCCCGGCCTATCGGCGCGTTCCGGGGGAGCCGTTCTCGCCGTTCGGCGACGGGCAGCAGCAGGCGCAGCAGGGCACGACGTCGTCTACCCAGTCGGGCGCCAGCCGTCTGGCCTCCTATAGGTCTACTCGCGAGACGTCGTCCGCCGACAAGGACGAAGAGGGTGAGGCTCGCGAGCCTGTGGCTCAGACGGAGCCGGAAGAAAGAACCGACCCTGACGAACAACCGACGCTTCACCGCGTCGTCAAGTCGGGCAAGGGCGACATGGTTCCCGCGGCAGCATCGAATTGACGCCCGAAGCCAGCGGGGAGCATTACGACTTCACCCGCGCCTTGACCGAAGCCGGGATCTCGACATCCGCCAGCACGCGGTCATCGGGCTTCGGCGTTCCCTCCGCCATGCGCAGGGGGATCAGTCCGGCCCAGATCGGCAGCGCATAGTCCTCCTCGTCGTCGATCGGCGGCCCCGAACGGGTCTTCATCGAAACGGCCTCCATGTCCACCCGCAGCACGCTTGTCGCCCGCAGCTCCTTTTCCATCATGGGCCGCGACTCCGCCCATCGTCCCGGCACGAGCTGGTCCGTAACGAGCGCAAGCGCCGTTTCGGCTTCCTCGGGCTCGGTGACAGGCCGGGCATGGCCGTGAACGACGACCGAGCGATAGTTCATCGAGCAGTGGAAAGCGGAGCGCGCCACCACGATCGCATCGGTAAGCGTGACCGTGATACAGACCGGGATGCCCTTCGCCATCCGCTTGGCGAACCGCGCGGCCTTCGCGCCGTGAATGTACAGCGTATCGCCGTTGCGGCCATAGACCATCGGCATGACGACCGGCCGGTCATGATCGACGAAGCCGACATGCGCGACCAGGCCTTCATCGAGTACGGCGTAGATCGCCTCCCGTTCATACCCGCCCCGATCCGGCCGCCGGACCTTGTTGAGCGGGCCGACTTCGAATGTGCTCATGCTCTGCCCCTTCAGGAAAATCTCGCTAGGCGAGCAATTTGCCGCTAGACTGGTCCTCTTGAAAGCGCCATTTTCTGTTTTTTGAGAGGGCCAGTTGCGCGACGCCTTTTCCGGTATTCTCGATCTTTCCCGCGACGGGACGGAGCCGCTGCACGTTCAGATGACGTTGCAGATCAAGGCCGCCGTTCTCTCCGGGCGGCTTCCGGCCCGCACGCGCCTGCCGTCGAGCCGCGTGCTCGCCGCCAAGCTCGATGTGAGCCGCAACACGGTTCTGAGCGCCCTCGATCAGCTCAAGGCCGAAGGCGTCATCGAGGCGGTGCAAGGCTCGGGCACCCGCGTTGCTGAACTTGCGCCCGATGCATTCGAGCGTGTTCCAGCGCCTCCGATGGCCGCGCCGCGCGTCCATCGCCTCGCTGGAAACTGGACCGAGCCGCTGGCGCGTTTCCATCCCGTCATGCTCGACCGGCCGCGCCCTTTCATGCCCGGCATACCGGATCTTGGCTCCTTTCCTTCGGACATCTGGGCAACCAGCCTTCGCCGGGCCGCCCGCCTGGCTGACGCCGAAACGGCTGGATACGGCGCGCTGTCCGGTCATCCGCGCTTCCGCCGGTTGCTGGCCGAGCATCTGGCCGAGACGCGCAGTGTTGTTGCGGCCCCGGAGCAGATCATCGTCACATCCTCCGCCCGCGGCGGGCTGAGCCTGATCGTCGCCGCGCTCCTGTCGCCGGGCGAGGAATGCTGGGTGGAGGAGCCCGGCTTCCGCAGCGCCAAGGCGATCTTCAGCGCGGCTGGCGGCGGGCTCGTTCCGGTCCCGGTGGACGGTGATGGCATCGACGTTTCGCGCGCCCCCTCGGCAAGCCGTCCCCGGCTGATCTACGTGACGCCGTCGCATCAATATCCGACCGGCGCGCTCATGTCGCTCACCCGCCGTCTCGCGCTGATCGAGCGGGCGTCCGCCAGCGGCGGCTACATCATCGAAGACGACTATGACAGCGAGTTCCAATATCGCGGACGCCCGATTGCCGCCCTGCAGGGGCTGGATACGACGGAAAGCGTGATCTATCTCGGCACATTCGCCAAGAGCCTCCAGCCCGGCCTGCGAGTCGGTTTCATCGTCGCGCCGCCGGGCCTTGCCGACGCGCTCGCGCAGATCCAGCGTCATACCGGGCAACTCGTTCCGCCGGTCATGCAACTCGCGCTTGCCGATTTCATAGAGCGTGGCCATTACCGTGCGCATCTGAGGCGCATGAAGGGGATTTATGCGCGGCGGCTTGCGCAATTCGCGGACGGCATCGCTGCGCAGTCGCGTGGCACGCTCGCGGCGGCGGCGCCCGATGGAGGGCTGCAGACGGTCGTGACGTCGCGTGACGGGGAGGCCGAGGACATGCTCATGGCGCGGCTTGCCAGGGCCGGAATACAGGCGCAGCCACTCGCGGATTTTCATCTCGCACCGGAGACCGCGCTGCATCGGGGCGTGCTGATGGGCTTCGCGGCATGGAAGGATGACGAGGCCGCAAAGGCGCTCGCGCATCTTGCGGGGAGCTAACCGGCACGAATAAACGCAGCGATGTCGGCCCGCGCGTTCAGCTCCGCCAGATCGTCAGCATCCGGAAGCTGCGGCCTGTCGCGCTCGTGGTCCACCATGCAGAGAAAGCCAGGCGGCTCATCGTCAGCGGCGCGGAACTGGTGCCATGTCATGGGCGGGATCGAGACCAGATCGAGTTCGCCAATATCGCGAAGCTCACCGCCGACGAGACAGCGCCCCTTGCCGCGCAGGACCATGACGGCGTGGACGTGCTCATGGCGCTCCAGCGTCGAATGCCCGCCCGGCGCGATCTCGAAATAGCGCAGCTCACCGGAAATCATCTCGTCACGGAACAATGTCTGGCGCGTTATGTCCTTGAACGGAGCGCTGCTTTCTTCCTTGTACGCGTGCAGATCGACGCCTTCCCAGCGGAAGCCGCCGGCATGGCCACGAAAATGCTTCGTTTCGCTCATGGTTCTCCATCCCTGCTGAGGCGAGCCACTTCGTCGGCGAAGCGGGCGCTCGCTTCGGTCAGCCGCTCGCGCGCCGCCAGCAGGCCGCCCCCGATCAGCGTCATCACATCCACACCGTAAAATGTAAGCATTTCCCTGAGCCGATCCAAATTCATCCCCCCTGCCGGGACGGGCATGGCGGGAACCAGTCCTCCCCACGGCCCGCGCGCCGCATCGGCAATCGCGGCGCAAGTGGCTTCCGAATAGCCAAAGCGTCCACCGTAATTGGGGAAGATGACCGCATCCGCGCCCAAGAGTCGAAACAGCTTGCCGATCAGCAAGGGCGGCGCAATCCGGGCCGCTCCGCCGAGTGCGGGGTGGGCGAGGAAAGCCATGTCGCGATTTTCGCTCGCAAGTGCGTGGAAGGCGGGCAGGCCAACGATCATCGGCGCGATGAGGAGCGTATCGAGCCCTTCATCCCGCGCTATGCAGAGCTGATCCCGAAGCTGATCGAGATTTCCGGAAAGGCTCGGGACATAGCGTGTTGCGTGTCCGGTTTCCGCCGCCTGCCGCGCCGCCGCAGCACAGGCCCGCATTCGCTCCGCAAACGGACTGTAGCGCTGATCGGCAAGACCGTGATCATCCTTGACATAGTCGATCCGGCCAAGCGCGAAACGGCGCACCAGATCGGCGAGCTTCCGCGAAGAAAGCCCCTGCGGCTTGATCGCCGCGCAGGTGAGCGCCCGCCGCCCGGCGCCGACGCGGGCCCGCAACCCCGCCATCCCGATGGCCGGACCGCAAAACGCCGCCAGCATTTCCGCCGGCAGTTCGACATCCTCAAGCGTCACATCTTCATGGAGCGAGCTGTTGCCGAACAGCATGTTCATGAACTGGCCGGGATCGTCGCCGACGGTCTCCGCCGCGAGCGACACCGCGACGCGAAACGTGCCGTCGCCGACATCCGTTATCCCGATCACCCGGCCGACGATGCTCTCCAGCACATATGCATCGTCAATCGCATCGAGCGGCATCTCGACGCTCTGCTCGACGGCGAGAGCATCGGCCTTTCCGCCGATTTCATCGCTGCTGCAACGGATGCGGTAATGGGCGGTCAGACGCATGGAACCTCGGGAAGATGGGAAGCCTCGGGCGACGTCAGGCAATGGCGCGGGCGACCGCGAGCCGCAGATCGTCCAAGCCGGTCTTTTTCTCGGAGGACGTCACGATCAGCTCGGGGAAAGCCGCCGGATGCTCGCCGATCTTCGCCCGCGTGTCGGCTTCGACCGCTTCCAGCTCACCGCGCTTGAGCTTGTCAATCTTGGTCAGCACGATCTGGTAGGACACGGCGGACTTGTCCATGAGCTTCATGGCGTCGACATCGTTCGGCTTGATGCCGTGGCGGCTGTCGATCAGCAGGAAGACCCGCTCAAGCTGCGTGCGGCCGCGCAGATAGTCGTAGACTAGGCGCTGCCAGCCCGCGACCAGCGATTTTGGCGCGCGGGCATAGCCATAGCCGGGCATGTCGACGATGTGCAGCGCGTCGCCCATGCGGAAATAGTTCAGCTCCCGCGTGCGGCCCGGCGTGTTCGACGTCCGGGCGAGCGAGCCTTGAGCCAGCATGGCGTTAAGCAGGCTGGACTTGCCGACATTGGAGCGGCCGGCGAATGCGACTTCCGGAATACGCTCGTCCGGCAGGCCTGACGCGGCGACAACGCCCTTGACGAAGATGCATGGCAGGCGAAACAGCGCTTCGGCGCTTGCGCGCTCGGCTTTTTCGCGCTGACGGTCGGCCTCTGGCTGGTCCTGTGGCTGGTCCATGATCATTCCGATAGTTACTTGCGGCTATTGCCTAGCATGAAGGCCGCCGGCGATGAAGCCATTGCAATCTACGTTTGGCGCGACGTGCGCACCTTGCTTCCCGATTTTTGCATGGCAGTTCTGCCGGATTGGGTGACGGATTTTTCGCCCTCACCGCATATATATGCTCATGCCGAAGGGAGAGGGCCCACTGTTACTTCTACAGAAAAGGGTCCAAGATGATCATTGGAAAGAAAATTTCGACTGTTCTCGCTGCCGCGTCGCTGATGGGCGTATTGACGGTAACGGGGGCGCAAGCCGATACATGCCGCCAGATCGAAGGCAAGCCGCTCGCCGAGTGGGACTTCAACAGCATGAATTCGGACCCGGTCACGTTCAACATCGTCTGTGACGGTGACTATCAGGAGGCCGTCCAGAACCGGAACGAGACGACGAGCTACTCCTCAGTGCCCGCGCAGTCCGAGCACGGCTACGAGCAGCGGGCTCAGCGCGACTGACAGCCCGCGTGCAGAGACTGATTGCTGAAATAAATCGACCCGCTGCAACCAATGCAGCGGGTCGATATTCGTCAGCCGTCCAAATTTGAGGCTCGGCTATCCTTTACTGGCGGTGTCCGCGCTTTTGCGAATCCCCATATTCTCCAGCAGGTTCACTTCAACTCCCTGACGCCGCATGATGAACCATTGCTGGAGGATCGACAGCGTGTTGTTCCAGGTCCAGTAGATCACCAGGCCGGCCGGGAATGTCGCCAGCAGGAAGGTGAACAGCACCGGCATCCAGGTAAAGATCTTCTGTTGCACCGGATCGGTGGGAGCCGGATTCAGCTTCATCTGCACGAACATCGACACGCCCATCAGCAGCGGCCAGATGCCGACAAGCAGGAATTCCGGCACCGAAAACGGCAGAAGACCGAACAGGTTGAAGATACTGGTCGGATCGGGCGCCGAAAGATCCTGAATCCAGCCGAAGAAGGGAGCGTGCCGCGCCTCGATGGTGATGTACAGAACCTTGTAGAGCGCGAAGAAGACCGGGATCTGAATCAGGATCGGCAGGCAGCCCGACATCGGGTTGACCTTCTCCTTCTTGTACATCTCCATCATGGCCTGCTGCTGCTTCATCCGGTCGTCCTTGTAGCGGTCGCGGATGCGCATCATCTCCGGCTGGAGCTTCTTCATCTTGCTCATCGATTCATAGGACTTGTTCGCCAGCGGGAAGAACACCAGCTTGATGAGCACCGTGACGACAAGGATCGACACGCCGAAATTGCCGAAGAGCTGATAGAAATAATCGAGCGCGTAGAAGAGCGGCTTGGTGATGAAGTGGAACCAACCCCAGTCGATCATCAGCTCGAAACGGTCGATGTTGAACCGTTCTTCATAACCGTCCAGAAGCTTCGTCTGCTTCGCGCCCGCGAACAGCATCGATGAGACGGATTGTGTCGCGTTCGGTTCTATCGTGACGGGGCCGAGCAGGAAGTCGGTCTGGAAATCGTCGCGGTTATTCGCGTTCCAGGCCTGAAAATGCGCCTCGTAAGGCTGCGTCTGATCGGGAATGAGCGCTGTCGCCCAATATTTGTCGGTAATGCCGAGCCAGCCGCCGGTCGCCTTGAAGGTCTGGTTGCGCTCGTCGATGGCGTCGCCATAGCCGATCTCCTTGAGGCCCCCTTCCTGCCCGAGTACGCCGATCAGGCCCTCATGGAGAATATAGAAGCCGGATGTAACCGGCCGGCCGTGGCGGGAGATCAGTGCGTAGGGGTACAGCGTCACCGCCTTTTCACTTGCATTCGCGACTTCCTGCGTCACGGTGAACATGTAGTGTTCGTCGATCGCGATGGTGCGCCGGAAAGTGAGTCCCTCGCCGTTGTCCCAGGACAGCGTGACGGGATTGGTGGGCGTCAGCGCCCTCTGACTGGTGGCGGTCCAGACAGTCTCGGTTGTCGGGAGGGCGATTCCGGCATTGGGCGCAACGGTCCATCCATGTTCCGCATAATAGGGATTTGCGGAGCCGGACGGCGAGAGCAGAGTGACCCTTCCGCTGTTGGGTCTGACCGTCTCATTGTAGTCCTTCAGGACGAGATCGTCGATACGCGCGCCTTTCAGGGCGATGGAGCCTGCAAGGCTCGGCGTATCGATGGAAATACGCGGCGATGCGGCAATCGCGGCTTCCCGCGTGCCGACGGAAGGCGCCGAAACCGGTGCGCCCGGTGCGCTTACGCCCGGCGCGGACGGTGCGCCGCCGGCAGAGGGAGCGCCCCCGGCCGCCGGTTGCGGGGCGCCGCCGGGCTGGGCTGAAGGCGCCTGAGGCGCTCCGCCGCCCGGTTGCGCGCCCGGAGTCTGCTGAGATTGCTGCGCCGCCTGCTGTTGGCGCGCCAACTCTTCCTCGGAAGGCATGAACAGCGCCTGCCAGGTGAAGATCACCAGCACGGAAAGCACCAGCGCCAGTAGGAAATTGCGGTTATTGTCGTCCATCATTCGCGATCACTCTCAGCAGGAGGCGGGTGCTGGATCTTCAAGCGCTTCATTGGCAGGGCATTCAGCCCAACCTTCACAAAAAGAAGCGTTCCGGCGCTCTGCTTACAATTTTTCCGTTTGCGTCCGTGTTTCCTGGGTCAGGATCATTTCGATCCTGACCCGCATCTGATTGTCTCAAACTCGATCTTTCCGAAAAATGGTATCCATCTTATCGGATCTCGCTCCAGGCAACGGCTCGCGCCGCTGCTGCGGAGCTGCGTCGCCATCATTTGAGCGCGGCTGGCGATTGACCTTGCCGAATGCGAGCTGGAATTCTTCTAGCAGATCAGCAAAGCATTGGTGAAGCGATTCCCGCCGCCCGACGACCACATAATCATAATCGGGGCGGGCATGCTCTGTCGCGAGAAGCCGCACCGCTTCCTTAAGCCGCCTTCTGGCCCGGTTGCGAAGCACCGCGCCGGGGCGTCTGGCTGTCTCGCCGGCCTTGTGCTCCTTCAGCGCCTTGCTTCCTACCGCAAAACCGAACCGCGGTCCGCTGACCGGACTTGCTTCGTCCCGGGGCGCTCCCTGCAGGATGAACCCCTTCGCCACCCATTTGCGGCCACGGCGCAGGCGGTCGAATTCGGAGCGGCGCTTGAGCGTATTCAGTCGCAAGGGGCGCTCCTTTCGCGCCGGCCGCCATGATTAGGCGGTCAGCTTGGCGCGGCCCCGCGCGCGGCGGCGGGCCAGGATACGCTGACCTGCCTTGGACGCCATGCGCACGCGGAAGCCGTGTTTGCGCTTCCGCTTCAATGTGCTTGGGCGGTAAGTCCGTTTCGTCATGGGATCGTCTCGTCTCTTAAAATTCCGCGCCGCGCGGTCCGCTGCGGCGTCACTATTCCTGAAATGTCTGTCAGAGCGAAATCCGAAAAAATTGACGCCAATGTTCTTCGGAAAAATCGAGCTTTAAGACAAACAGATACAGATCGGGATCTTTTCTATCTGAAATGATCCCGATCTGGACTTTGACTAGGATATAGGTGTGCGCTGGCAAGGAAGTCAAACACGCAAGCGTCATTTCCCTTAAACATTCGGCGGAAAATGCGCTTGTGCCGCTCCAAGGCGTCCGATCACTTTCCTTGTCGGGGCTTCACGTTGCATTGATAGGCCCTGTTGCGCAGCTCAAAGCGCGATATTTTAGCGAGGACACGAGTAAAACTTCGGCCCCAGGGGCAAAAGGACGGCAAATGCCAGAACAAGCGGATATCGAGACGACGGACGAGACGGTCGCGCGAACGCCGCTGATAAGCCGGCTGCTGCCGCTCATCCTGCTTGTCGCCGCGGCCGCCGGGATCTGGTGGTCGGGCGCTCTCGACTTCATCTCGCTGCAAAAGCTGGCCGAGCATCGCGAGACGCTGCAAAGCTTCGTCGCCGGCAATCTCGTTCTCGCAGTGACCGGCTATGTCGTGATCTACGCCTTCGTCGTCGCCCTGTCGCTTCCGGTCGCGGCGCCATTGACACTGGCCGGCGGTTTCCTGTTCGGATGGCTTGCCGGCGGGCTCGCGACCGTTATGGCGGCGACGCTCGGCGCGGTGCTCATTTTCCTTCTCGCACGCGGGGCGCTGGCGGGGCCGCTTTCACGCATGGCGGGCCCACGGCTCGACAAGCTGCGCAGCGGCTTTCAGGAAAATGCCCTCAGCTATCTGCTCTTCCTGCGGCTCGTCCCGGCATTTCCGTTCTGGCTGGTCAATCTTGCCCCGGCGCTTCTGGGCGTTCCCTTGCGCACCTACGTCATCGCAACGTTTCTCGGCATCATTCCCGGCACTTTTGCATTTGCGCTGACGGGAGCGGGGCTCGACAGCGTCCTCCGTGCCCAGCAGCAGGCCTATGAGCAATGCCTTGCGCAGAATACCTCCGCCGAGGCCTGCACGTTCGATCTCGACCCGGCCAGCCTGTTGACGCCCGAGCTTCTGCTGGCATTCGCGGCGCTCGGCGTCGTTGCGCTCATTCCGGCAATCGTTAAAAGATTTTGGAAAGACAAGCCCGGCGCAGAGTAGAGCGGCCAGATTTTTCGGAAAAATGGTTCCCATTTCATTCGATCTGGCTCTAATGCTCCGGCAACGGGCGAACACGGGGAGACTTCGATGGCAGAGCAGCTCACGCCGGATATTTGCGTGATTGGAGCGGGATCGGGCGGCTTGTCGGTCGCGGCGGGAGCGGCGCAACTCGGCGTTCAGGTCGTTCTCATCGAACGGCACAAGATGGGCGGCGACTGTCTGAATTATGGCTGCGTGCCGTCCAAGGCCCTGCTCGCAGCGGGAAAAAGAGCGCAGACCATGCGCAAGGTCGCCCCCTTTGGCATCACGCCGGTCGAGCCGCAGATCGACCATCGCGCCGTGCTCGACCATGTGCAGGAGGTCATAGCCGCCATCGAGCCGAACGATTCCGTCGAGCGCTTCACCGGGCTTGGCGTCAAGGTCATTCTGGCCGAAGCCGCGTTCAAGGATCGCTCGACGGTCACGGCCGGCGACTACGAGATCAAGGCGCGCCGTTTCGTCATCGCCACCGGCTCATCGCCCGTCGTCCCGCCCATACCCGGGCTCGACACCGTGCCCTATTTCACCAATGAGACGATTTTCGACGCGCCCGGCTTCCTACCCCATTTGATCATCGTGGGCGGCGGGCCGATCGGACTGGAAATGGCCCAGGCGCACCGGCGACTTGGCAGCGAGGTGACGGTGATCGAGGCCGTGACGCCGCTCGCCAGGGACGATGAAGAGGTTCGCGACGTCGTGCTGCGCCGTCTGGACGATGAAGGCGTGCGCATTCTCGACAAGGCGCGGCTGGAACGCGTAGACAGCGTCGGCGGCAATTTGCGCGTGACCTTCTCGAAGGAAGGACAGTCCTATTCCCTCGACGGGTCGCATCTGCTGCTCGCGGTCGGTCGCCGCCCCAATCTGGACAGCTTGAATCTCGAAGCGGCGAAGGTCAAATATGACCGCAAGGGAATTATCGTCAATTCCGGTCTCAAGACGTCCAACAGCCGGATCTACGCCATCGGCGATATTGCAGGAGGCCCCCAATTCACCCATGTGGCCGGCTATCATGCGTCCATCGTCGTGAAGAACGCCTTGTTCCGCCTGCCCTCCAAAGCCGACCACTCCACGATCCCGTGGGTTACGTTCACCGATCCGGAACTTGCTCACATCGGCCTGACGGAAGCGGCGGCGCGTGAAAAATATGGCAGCAAGATCAATATATTGCGCTGGCCATACATGGAGAATGACCGTGCGCAGGCCGAGCGGGAAACGGCAGGCTTCCTCAAGGTGGTGACCAACCGGAAGGGAAAGATTCTCGGCGCGAGCATGGTCGGAGCGAATGCGGGCGAGTTGATACAGATGTGGTCGCTCGCCATGCAGAAAGGCATCGGCATCAAGGATATGGCAAGTTTCGTTTCGCCCTATCCGACGATGGCGGAAATCAACAAGCGCGCGGCGGTTCTCTATTTCGTGCCCAAGCTCGCCAACCCGTTGATAAAGACAGTTATTGGTTGGCTGAAGAAATTGGGATAGAAGTTCAGTGGTGCAATGTTGAGTTGATGAACCTTGGATTCAATTGCCCCCGGTTCCCCTGAGGAACATGGCCCCCAGTCCCAGCCTGTAAATGAACGCGACGTCTGCGACCGCCGCTCCATGCGTTTCGGCCTGTCCGCGAAGCTGCTGCTGCTGACGATCGGCTTCGTCATGCTCGCGGAAATACTCATCTTCGTGCCTTCGGTCGCCAATTTTCGCAAGAACTGGCTGATGGAGCGCTTGGCCGCCGCGCAGATCGCCTCGCTGGCGGCACGCGCTTCGGCAAGCGACAACGTGCCCGAGCAACTCAGCCGGCAGCTTCTCAAGAAGACGATGGTTCACAGTCTTGCTGTCCAGCGCAATGGCGCGCGGGTGCTGGTTCTGCAATCGGGCGTACCCGGCATGGTTGCGGAGCATTTCGATTTGCGCAACGCGAACTGGTGGACGCTGATCGGGGATGCGCTTTATGCTTTTGTCTCGCCCAATGGACGGCTGATCCACGTCACCGGCCATCCCTCGCTTTCGGACGATGCCGTTGAAATCGTGATGACGGAAACGCCGCTCAAGAATGCGATTTACGGTTTCGCCCTCAACATATTCCTGCTCTCCGTGATCATTTCGGTGTTCACTGCGAGCCTCGTTTATCTGACGCTCAATTGGTTTCTGGTCCGCCCCGTCACGCGGCTGACCTGGAATATCGTCGGTTTCCGCGAAAATCCGGAAGATGCCAGCCGGGTCATGGAACCTTCAGGCCGGTCCGATGAAATCGGCATGGCTGAAGAACAGCTCAGGGCCATGCAGAACGAATTGATTTCCATGCTTCGCCAGAAAAGCCGGCTTGCCTCGCTCGGACTCGCTGTCAGCAAGATCAATCACGATCTGCGCAACATGCTTTCAAGCGCGCAGCTCATCTCTGACCGGCTCAGCGCCAGCGCCGACCCGATGGCGCAGAAATTCGTACCGAAATTGATCACCTCGCTTGACCGGGCGATCGCGCTTTGCGGTGAAACGCTGCGTTACGGCCGAGCCGAGGAAGCCCCTCCGCAGCGCCACCGTTTTCTTCTGAAGCCGCTGCTCGAAGAGGTGGGCGAAAGCTTCGGGCTCCCGCAGCATGAGCGCATCCGATGCATTATCGAGGCGGACGACCTGCTCGAAATCGACGCCGACCGCAGCCAGCTCTATCGCATCCTGACCAACCTGACGCGCAACGCTGTCCAGGTGCTCGACACTGCAACCGACATCGATTCGCCTGAAATCGCTTTGCACGCCAAAAGTGCCGGCGAGGATCTGGAGTTGCGCGTGAGCGACAACGGCCCCGGCGTCCCGCCCCGCGCTCGGGAGAATTTGTTCAAGGCGTTTCAGGGTTCGGTGCGCGTTGGCGGCACAGGGCTGGGACTGGCGATTTCCGCAGAGCTCGTGCGTGCTCACGGCGGCGAGATCTGGCTCGACGACAGCGTCACGGGAGCGACATTTCACATCAAATTGCCCCGAGCCGTGCGCGGGGATGGGGATGCGCCACCACGAAACGCACATCAGGGGCGCGGGATACTTGCATTCGGCCGCGCGAAACATTAAAAGAGCAGGACGTTGGCTCTGCCGAGCCACGCGCCGCCCCCGAGGCGGCCTTTCTTTTAGGGCGCCCGTAGCTCAGCTGGATAGAGCACCAGACTACGAATCTGGGGGTCAGAGGTTCGAATCCTTTCGGGCGCGCCAAATATCCTATAAAAATCAGTCACATACCGAACCATTTGATTGGGGCTGTGACTTGATTTAGGCTTACACATTGCTTGCACAAAATTGCACACGCAGGTGATGGCTGCCGATGGGAAACACTGAGACCGTCAAACACACAATTCTGGGTGGTAAAGTCCACGTCTACAAGCGTGATGGCTCGCCCAAATGGCAATGCGCGGCGTTTCTCCAAGGCAAGAATTACCGGACGTCGACGAAGACCGACAGCTTGGCTGTCGCGAAGGATTTTGCCGAAGATTGGTATCTGACGCTGCGTGGTAAACACGTTCGCGGCGAACTCGTTACCGAGAAAACGTTCAAGCACGCTGCCGAGTTCTTTTCCCGCGAGTACGAAATTATCACGGAGGGGCAGCGCAGTCCGCGCTATGTAGAAGATCATCAACGCCGGCTGCGCAATCACCTCTTGCCGTTCTTTGGCCGTCTGGGCTTGTCGGAGGTCACGCCGGGGAAAGTGCAGGAATATCGCATCCACCGGCGGGAAAACGCGCCGAGCGGCCGGCCACCGTCACGCAGCACCATGCACCAAGAGGTAGTCACGTTGCGCCTGGTGATGAAGACAGCTGTTCGCCACGGCTGGTTGGCGTATTTACCCGACATGTCGCAGCCCTACGGTGCTTCAGCCAAAATCAGCCACCGGGCTTGGTTCTCACCGGATGAATACCGGCAGCTCTACGAAACAACCCGAAAACGAGCCAGAGAAGCACAAGGCAAGGCATGGCAATGGGCGGCAGAGCAACTGCACGACTATGTGCTGTTCATGGCTAACACCGGCCTGCGTCCTGATGAAGCCAACAATCTGGAATATCGTGATATTACAATCACAAACGACGAGGCCACTGGCGAGACGATCTTGGAGATTGAAGTTCGCGGCAAGAGGGGCGTCGGTTACTGCAAGAGCACGACCGGTGCCGTGCGTCCCTTCCAACGGCTGACCGATCGGAACCCCGCACTTCCCACAGACAAGCTTTTCCCCGCCGATCATAAGAAACAGTTCAATCGCGTGTTGAACGAACTCAACTTGAAACTCGACCGCGGTGGCAACCGGCGTACTGCCTATAGCTTGCGACACAGCTACATTAGCTTCCGGCTGCTCGAAGGCGCGGATATCTACCAGATCGCTAAGAACTGCCGTACCAGTGTGGAAATGATCGAGAAATATTATGCGGTGCATCTCAAGAATGCACTCGATGCGGCGGCGATCAACCGCCGCAAGCCGCGGCTGGCTCCGAGATCAACGGGTTAAGGAGAATGAGAGGCTCAAAATTGCGCACAGAGCGGTTTTTCTTGTTTCAATAAGGAAAACACGGTGGCCCCACCCTATTTGCCGCGTTTTTGAGCAGTTTTGGGCGTCTCAAGCGATGTTCAGAACAGTATTGAGTAAGCTTATCGAAATGTTGCCGTTTTAATCTTTCTGATTGCTAAATCGTTCGTTTTCTTTTTTTGAATTGTTTCTCTCACTGAATATTATTAACTTAATATTCTTCTCTGTATATAATTAGTGTTCAGATTTTGGACAACTAGAAGTTCAAAATAGTGACATCTAGATGTTCAGATTTTGAATATCTGAGATTCAGTGTTTTGTGTTCTGAAGCCCCTTTGCTCTAAAGTTCACTTCGTAGAGATTGGTGCGTCCTTGCCCTCGTCGGGTGATCTTGATGAACCCTTTCTTCTCAAGCTCTTTGATGTATGAGTTTACACTCGTGCGTCCGGCTCCAATATCGTCGGCCATCCGGTCTTGCCCAGGAAAGCAAAAGTCATTGTGCCAAGCGTAGGAGAGGAGCGCGGTGTATGCCATCTTGGCACCGATGGAGAGTTGCTTGTTACGTAGTATCGCGACCGGTACTTGAACGAATCCGCGCTGCGAAAGCGCATCTGCTCCAACGAGCTTAATGTTGCGCTCCAAAAGATCACCTAACGGCTTCATGTAGAAAATTATACACCAAGGTCGTTTGTAGATTGCTGCGGATTTCCCCCACGCTCACTGAACTCCGGTCGAATCTCATCGGCCGGTTGTGGTTCCGGTTCGGGAGCTGTCTCCTTCGGCTCATCAAGCCCAAACGGAAAGTCGTCTCGATGAATAATGGCAAGCGCCGTGCTCAGCAGTCGGCGATCTTTGTCATGCGCGTCGACCAAGCGCTCCATCTGTTCGTCGCGTCGTTTGATCTGCTCGTCCTTGGCAGCGAGCTGTCCGGTCAACGCATCAAGCACCCCGACCGAGACCGTCACATATTTTTCGTCGTCAAATGTCGCTGATCGACGTTCGCTCGCGGATGGTGGTTTTGCATCTTCATCGTTCGCCCGACGAGTGACGTCAGTGTTTTGCTGACTTGGCTCGTCGTCGTTTTGCGCAGCCGGCGTGTCGTGCTCGTCGGACTCGATTTTTTGGGACGACGCCTGACGACTCCCAACGTCATGTCGCGACGCGTCGTGACTTGTCGGTCGGGGAGTGTGGTTTGATGACGGAGCTGGTCGGTACAATGTTTCCTGCACCTGCCGAATTTCTTCGATCTTGATGTCCACACTGTGCGGGTCAACACGCCAGACCGAACCCGTATCGGTTGGGTACTTGGCAGCGCGCAAGTGCCCCTGCTCGCAGTAGCGTTGCAAGGTGCGCAGACTCCGATCAAGACCGGCTTCGACGAATCGGGCATACACTTCAGGAAGACCGAGTGAATAGGTGGTAGCGTCCTGCCACGTCACCGCGTCACGGACATTGTCGTCCTGTGACGCGCCTGGTCGCGACGGGTCGTTGTCGCGGTGCATTTGATCGTTCATTCCTAAATGGTACCACACCAGCGGACGTGTCGATCCTAAGATGAACACAACCATACTGGCTCAGCATGGCGCGGTTTGACACAATAGTGGACCAGCAAGCGTTTCAGTGTGAAGTTTCCACTATTGGTGGGATAACGGCAGTATGGATCGGATGGGCGAATTTCATCATTACACAATAAAGCAGGGCAGGATGTTTGGTGCCGGCCCTCAACCTTGCAATCCGCCGCCAATCTACGATAGCTCGCTTAGCCAAAATAGCTTGGAGCTTCCTGTTGTTAAAGTAGCCCTTGGCGTCCCTCATCGAGATCGTTGGTGAACACTTCCACTTTGCAATAGCTTTCAATGTCATCGGGCGGATCGACGTTTTCGAAGACAACGCACTGCGCCGTCTTGCCGAGATTGCCGAGATGGTCAAAAAAACGTTCCTTGAGGTCAGTGTTGCGTAGTTCCTGCTCATCAGCCGTCAATCGGTCGCCAGGCTTTTTCATTGGGTCACGGTAAGTGAGCAGCGGTGTGTCGAGGACGAGGAAACCGGGATGTGGCAGGCCGCGCTCGCGGCAGAACAGCATGAGCGCTACCTTAAAGGCCGCGTGCGTGATCGCGCGGACGCCCTTGCCGTTGTTTCGCCGTCTCTTTCCGTCGATGATAAGGTCGTAATCACCAAGATCAAAGACAACATGCTTCTTTCCAGGAAAACCCCAAGCTAACAACACGTCGGAAACAACATCAGCAAACGCTTTGGCTGTCTCAGTCGAAAGACCGAGCTGGTTTGAGTCATTACGCTTCGGCGGTTTCGACTTCTCAATATTTTCCTTCTGCTTTATTAAACGCTCGCACTGCGCCAGTAATTCAAGACCGCGACGTACATGGTCGCGAACGGACACTACATCGCTTAGCTTACGCTGCTGCTCGTCCGCATCGGGGGTGGCCGCTTCAAGCCTAAATTCCACATCCCGTAGCGCTTCATATAATCCGTCCACAGCAGCAACAAGCTTCGTTCGTTCGGCCTTCGTGTCCTCGACAGTTCTGATAAGCTCGCTGCGCTGCTGCTTAATTTTTTGGATTTCAATTTCGGCGGCCACGCGCACATCTTCAATTTCAGCAAACCCCTGCGAATGCGCCTGCGCCTCTGGCGGTGCGCCGCAGACCGGACAATCGGTGTTGTCATCAAGCCCGAGCAGGAAACTCGCTTCTTCGAGGGATTCGAGCCGCGCGATATCGCTGGTGTAGACTTCTTCCAGTTGCTCAAAGCTTTGAAGGCTTAAGGCGATCTCAATGCTCCGGTGCTCGGCAGCGGAGATGTGTGATGAAAGGCGGCGTTTTTCGTCAAGAAGCCCTCGGATCGAAGAACGTGCGGCGGCGATATCGCTCTCGATGCGGGCCAGCGTTTCATCGATCCGCTCGCTTTGTGCGGCGAGTCCATCAATGTTTGGATAATCCGCCGAAAGGTCTGCGTTGACCTGATCGATCAAATCCTGAAGGAGCGCTGCTTTTGCGACACGGCCCGTTCGGAAATCCTTGGGTTTCACAATCGGAATGATGGCAGAATCGTCTTCGCCAGTGAGCATGAACTTGAGGACGTTGCGCTCGCGTGTCCTGTCGTTCGGTTTGCCAGACTCGACTGGCGAATTCTCCGATTGAATCTCGATTTCATTGGTGAGGACGATGCCTGCAATATCTCGAAACGTCAGATTATTTTGCGTGCCCGACGTATCGATGGAGATTTTGCGATCTGTCGCATCCATTTGCGTCAGCAGAAAGGTGGAAATGTTGTTGGGGCTGTTCGCGTTGTGCTTAGGGGCAAGAATGCGTGCGGGCTGTTTGTCTTGGTGAAGACTAAACGCGCCACCGGCGATGGCGCGCTCAAGTAACACCTGACTGTCGGGCGAGAACGCAATATCGAGCCAAAGCTTGCTGTAGGGGTCGCGTTCTCCAATGTTTGGTAGCTCGCGTTGCCCGCCGAGCATGAAATCCAGCGCTTTAAGGGCGAACGACTTACCTGTGTTCGACGCGCCGTAAACGAACGACAAGCCTGCCGCGAAGTTGAGCAAGGCTTCCTTATTGTCCTTACCCGTGAACTTAAGTTGCCGGATATGCCAGCCCGCGTAGCTCATGCCCCACCGCCCGGTTTCAATTCGTTTTGAAATTCGACGGCCCACCGTCCAATCTTCTGGGTAATGACCTCGTGCAGATGGTCTTCACCACGTTCAGACAAGTAGTTATTCAGCCACTCTGCGCGGGCTTTAAGGGCACGTCCGTATTCCGTTCGAATTAGCTTCACGAACGGCGCGGCTTGGTTGAGAGCGGCATAGACTATTCCGCATGCTTCGTATTTGGCCTCGATCATGTGGAGTCTGCGCATCAGCGTGACGCCTTGCTCCACGAGGGAGCGGCGCACCAGCAACTCGCCGTCGCGGTGCGGTACATTTGGATGTAGGCTTTCCGGGCCTGCGATGTCTCCAGTATGCACCACAAGATGATCGAGCCATGTCAGCTCCTTCAAGTCGAACGCGCGTGGATATGCCGTATTCAGCAACACGACGCTGCGCACGCCTGTTTCAAGGGGACTGTTGAACAATTCGGGGCGTGCTCGCCCGATCATGGCTTTTTCTTCCACGATAGTTCTCCGTCATTGACGAAGTGATGACATATACCTTGCTTCACGGGGACGTGCGCATATTTTGCCAGTGGGCCAGCGCACGTCACCGTGCTTGCGTGATCCATGACTGCTTCGACGCGTGCCAACGTGTCCGCCGCAGGCGCTTTCCAGCGTTCGACTACGCCAAATTGTACGTCCTTGCGGAAGCCGGAAATGACACTAGCCGACGTATTGTCCCGATAGAATTTTTGGAAAGCATCGGCTTCAAAAAAACGCTCACGCTGCCTGCGGAGATCTGCCCCGTGGTCGACGTCCGCGAGGACGGCAGCGTGATCTGCAAACGGTATTTTGACACGTTCGCCATATGCATCGACGAGTTCGTCGATATAGCGCATTTCCGTATTCTGTACGCTCACTGGGACGGCGGCGGCTGGATATTTGCCTGGATCAGCGCCGAATTTCTCGATGAGTAGCGGTTTTACCGCCGCATCATCCATCATGTCATCAAGGGTAATGATGCGCACATTCTTGAAGTCATAAGCGTCAACGACAGCCTTGACCTCAGCATCGAATAGGGCTGTACGCTTCCTGGTAATCAAGTTGGCGCAGACAGTATCCCAATCGTCAATTAGTGCTTTCTTCAGCGCGCTCGGCTTGTCAATCAACAGTTCGAGCTTCCGCGCCAATCCTTTGGGTGCGACAAAATAAAAATTTCTTGGTGGTGTGAAATGGCCTTGTGAAGCCCAATAGAGCACCTTGCCAATCGCGAGAAGGCCCTGCGAGCGGTTGACACTCTGACGATATTGCTTGCATTGATAATTGTCCCAGGCGCCATCATGACGCTTGTCGGTCAGAAAGCCAACGACATCGCGGCCCATGTCGCCAGGGCCCGCGAAGCGCTTCACTTCAACGTAGCCGGTTTTTTTCTCCGTCCACGCGCGACAGAACTTTTCAAGTTCATCGTCGTCCATCAGAAGAATAAGGCGATCGTATCGAACGTTTCCGGTCATGTTTGTTTAAATGTTGTTCTGGCCCAGAAATGTAAAAATTTCCATGTGTTCCCATCTTTGCGGCACAGCACATAGTGCCACAATTTTCTTGAACACTCTTTCTTACGCGACGGCAACCCTTGAGAATCACTTATAACCTCGATTGATTCTCTGGAGAGGCGAATACGGTAAACAGCGCACCTTTTTAGCTTCGGCACACACTCAAGTCTGACCGCTGCGGCGTAATGCCCAAGCTGAGATGACGGTGACAGTGACAGTGACACTCGAAGTAAGGTTCATTGCACGAAGGATCGTCACCCGGATGGGCGGAAACGCAGACCGCGCGCCTAGAGGCGCGAGCGGCGGATCGGCGGTTCCGGGGCAGCGCCCTAGAGCCTGACCGCTCGCCGAAAGGCGAGGGGACGTGTCCAAAACAGTCTGCGCATGTTCATAACCTAACGGGTTGAAAAACAACAAAAAAGCTATACTGGCAGAGTACGTGTTCCTCACAATCTATGGAGTACTATGATGCCAAAGCCGCAACCGAAACCCCGTCCCGTCCACAAGGCGAGACTCGGCCCCTTGCAGCTGGCGGTGTGGGCCAATGAGCACGAGACGGAAAGCACGCCCCACACCTTCCACACCATAACCCTCGAACGAAACTACAAAGACAAGAACGAGGAGTGGCAGAAGACCACGCAACTGCGCGAGAGCGATCTCGGCGATGCCATCGCCTTGCTGCAAGACGCGCAGCGTTTCCTGATCGCAGAAGCGCAGTAGGCAGTGGCGCTCATAGGCCGGCACCACAGCGTGTCGGCCTTATCCGTATGCAGATCAAAAACCTCCGCCCGTCATCGACCCTGGCAACAGGTGCTCGGGTCGAACAGCGGGAGGAGGTTTCAATGACAGACGACAAGACGGCACGCATCCGAGCATTGAACGATGCGTTCCGGCAATCCGGGCGCGGCGGCCGGATCATGATGACGGCCGGCGTGAATGCCCTCAACAAGGCTGATCTGGCGGCGCTGCTGGCAATGATTGCCAGCTATGACGACTTCACAGCTGACAATGATCCGCACCAAGAGCACGACTTCGGGACGATTGAAGCCAACGATCAAACGTTCTTCTGGAAGATCGACTACTACGATCGGGCCATGGAGGCCGGTTCGGATGACCCGAGCGATCCAGAGAAAACGACGCGTGTCCTGACGATCATGCTGGCGGAAGAATACTGATGAGCGAGCAAGAAATAACCGTCACCTTGAAAACAGAGCCGGACGGCTATGGGTTCATCTACGGCCAAGCCTGGCGCGGCGATTGCACGTTCGCCATCAACGTCGTGCCGCCGCAAGCCCATTGGCGCGGCCAATGGATGCTCAATGGCTACGAACCGCACGCCTCTGACTGGGTCTTCTATGTCGACGGGAACGATGTCGGCAGGTTGACCGGCGAGCCTGATCTCGAGGCTGAGTTCATCAAATTGCTCCGGCCAGAATAGAGGACAAAAGCCGGCGACATTTGCCGGCTTTTCTTTTCGGCTGGGAAAGAACATTTCATTATGGGAAAACGCGCCAAGCCGGTAAGGCCAGGCGCGCTTGGTTTGCTCGAACGTCGGCTATGGAGCTGGCCGCTGTGTCCAGATTCCGGCATCAAGCGCGGCCTGCGCAGCTTCTCTGGTTGGCCAATACTCGACACTCTCACGGGAGTAGGGGAGACCGTCTTCTAAAGTGCCGAGGTAGAAGCCTACAGGGCTGTCAAGCACCTGAAGCGCCAATTTGACGTTGCCGTACGTTTGAGCGAGGTAGCCGTATTCGGTCACTGATCGCTCCAACATTTTCGATGCTACGTACAGCGATAATCATAGCACTGATCAAGTTCGGTGCGATGGATCAAGCGACTCGACAACGAGTAGACGGACACTTGGTGACGAAAGGGGCTTGGTAAGCAAAACTGTGACTAATAAACCGCATTTTAATCAATTTGACTGAATTATCACACGACGTTGTTGCGATCAGGAATGAATCACAACAAATCTTTCCTAAGCTTGTGGGCAGACTTGTGGTTGCGTTTCGCAATCTATGAAACTAACGGCAGGGGGACTGCCTTGACGTCCTTGCAATACTTATGCGGGCCAATGGGCTCACGGCGAAGGAGTGCCCACAAGCTTCTTTGTATTGAGAGACGCCTGTGTCACGGCTTGAAAAGCTAAAATCCATAAAATCCCGATCAGCTCTCGCAATGTTGCTAGGCTTTACGCCTGCTGCACTTGCGTTCGTGCTATTCAAAATACCGTACGAACAAAAGTATAGGCACTTCACGATCGCAAAACGTGGTGGAGGGGAGCGTGAAATCAATGCTCCGATGCCACAGCTGAAATTGCTTCAGGCGCGCTTGGCTGAATTGCTTTACGAGTGCATCAAAGAACTGGAAATGGTTCAACCGAATAGGACTCGGGTCACTCATGGTTTTCAACTCGGACGATCAATTATCACCAACGCGGAACAACATCGTCAGCGTCGGTATGTCCTCAACCTCGACTTAGAGGACTTCTTTGGCTCGATTAATTTTGGTCGCGTTCGAGGCTTTTTTCACAAAGATGTGTCCTTTGAATTAGCAGAGCCGGTAGCAACAACGATTGCACAAATCGCTTGTTGGCAGAACAAACTTCCTCAGGGAAGTCCGTGCTCACCCGTAATATCCAACCTGATAGGCCATATAATGGATATCCGGCTGCTTCGTCTGGCGAAGGCTACGAAGTGCCGGTACACACGTTATGCAGATGATATTTCCTTTTCAACGAATGCATGCGACTTCCCATCCGCGCTTGCAGTACGCAATGCCGATGCGCTGCATATTTGGACTTTGTCCGATACTCTTGAAAGTGCAATTCAAAGAGCCGGATTCGCGGTAAATCATACCAAGACGCGCATGCAAATAAAGGGCTCTCGCCAGGAAGCGACCGGGCTGATCGTCAATGAAAAGGTTAATGTTAAAGCTGAATATGCACGCCAAACTCGTGCGATGTGCCACCATTTATTCAGCAAAGGGGTTTATGTTTTGCCTGCGCCGGTCGGGGAGACCGAAAAGCCTGACCCAACTTCCAATCTAGCTCCTTTGGAAGGGCGACTTTCGCATATCCATTTAGTGAAAAACCGCACTGATTTAAGTGTCAATGAAAAGAAAGTTCGCGAATTTAAACCACCAAAATCTCCCGCGAAACTCTACGGGCGTTTTCTATTCTACAAACACTTCGTGGCTGCAAACTGCCCGGTACTAGTTACCGAAGGCCCCTCCGACATTATTTATTTACGCATAGGTCTACGCGCACGCGGTGAGTTCTTCCCGCGGCTGTGTCCAAATAAAAATAACAGCAAGTTCGGATTCCGTTTTCTTAATCCCTCCGAGACTCTCAAGGAACTTTTGGATCTCGGAAACGGAACATCGGGTATTGGGAAGTTGATTGGTAGCTATAAAGCGAGATTGAAAAAGTTTGAACATAAACCGCTTTTGTCGCCCGTCATTTTGATTGTTGACAATGACAAGGGGGCTAAATCCGTTTTCGATCCTGCTAATAAAATGCTAAATGATATTGATCCGGAAGCATCAAAAATCTCACTAGATTCAGAAGATTCTTGGCATTATCTGGGTGAGAACCTTTATTTAATTAAAATCCCGCACGGTGGGGCAAAGGCAAGCAGAGTTATCGAGGATCTTTTACCTAGTGAATGGCTGGAGACAGAACTGAACGGAAAGAAGTTTGATCCAAAGAAACCTCACGGCGATCACAACGCTTTTAGCAAGATTGCTTTTGCCAAAGGAGTCATTCGCGCAAATGCAGCGCAGATCGACTTCACAAAGTTCGATCAACTTTTCACCCTGATTGACAGTGCGATCCAGCATTATGCGGGAATACGCGCGGCATCTCAGCAAGCGTTGCTTAAGAAGAGTGCCTGAAGCTTCAATGAGAGGCCGCCTATCAGCGGGTGTTCGGATCGCGAGAAGTGTGAAAGGTGGCGATGATTTCAATCAGGTCATCAATCAGGTGATAAACTAAAATGACGCGGGTCTTCGGAACGTACCGCTCGAACGTATCGGTGTCGGGATGGTAGATGGCGGCGCGAGGAAAGATGAGGAGGTTCGCCTCAGTCCGGGCAATACGCAAAGCGGTGTTGTGGGCGACGTCGGGCGGGAGATGAGCGAGGATGTCGGCCAAGTCAGCTGACGCGGCCGACGTCCACTCAATCCTCATATGGCCGGATTGTACTTACGCAGTAGCGCCATAACTTCGGCGCGTGGCACATAGGTGCGCGGCGCGGCCATGCGCTCTTTCACAATCGCTCGCTGCTCAGCGGTGAGTTGTGATTGCACAAAACCCTCAGCCTGTTCGAGCATTTCTGAGGCAATAGCTTGCTGCATCTCGTCCGGCAGATCGCGGACGACGGTGACAGCTTCCTCTAAAGTTGGCGTTCGTCGTGTGTTCATGGCGGCATTATACCATAGTTTTGGGTAACGGGTAGCGTCGGACGAGTTACTCAAAAAGATCGGCGTGAGAACCGGTGCGGATGAGAATCACTTCCTCATCAGTCGTTTGGTAAATTAAGAGCCAGTCGGGCGCGATGTGACACTCTCGGCAATCCTGCCAGTCGCCGGTGAGTGTGTGATCACGATTGCGAGGCGGCAGTGTCCGATCCGCTCGGAGCGCGTCAACGATGGAGGTCAGACGGTTAAACTTAAGGCCTCGTCGCTCGATGCGTTTGAGGTCGCGTCGGAATCGGGTTGTCAAGCGGAGGCTTTTCATACCTCCTTAGTCGTCTGATTTGGCGGCTTCCTGCAAGATACTTGCCGTTGATCCGGTATGCCGCTTACCGCCGCCGCGGCGGGCTTCTGCGATTGCCGCCTTGGTCTCACGGTTGGGTACGCGCACCTCAAAGGGCAAACCGTCACGCAGGACGATCTGGTACAGCAGAAGATTAACAGCGTCAGTGGTGCTCAAGCCGACCCTGGCGAGCACCTTCTGCGCCTTGGCCTTCACCTGCTTATCTACCCGGGCGTTGATATGGGCGTCTCGAGGCATTGTTTGTTGTCTCCACATATGGGTGAAGTGTAACACATACGTGTTACAAAGCAAATTTACCGGCCAGATTCATCTGGCGATGCTCAAGCGCGGACTCGACGAACCCCGGATCATCCCGTAACGTTCTGCTGAGCGCGGGGTGTTTCGATGGATAGAAGGGAAACAGCGTGTTTGAGGCGCTTTATTCATTAAATCAGTACGAAGGTGCAATCGCATTGTTAGGTGTATTTGTCGGCGCAGTATCTCTTGCTGTATCGACTGTTATTGTGTCGCGAAACAATCGAAAACACGACGAAGAGCTTTGGAAACTTGGGAAGCAAGAAAAAGAGGCGGAAAATGATCGCAATGCAGTTTGGGCTGAAAGCGAGTTATTAAGGAATAAACTCGCGAAGGTTAGCACGGAGCGCGATGAGAAGGCCAGAAAGCTTCAGCCATTCCTTGATCTTGCGCAGAGTGACGAAGAAGATATCTGGCTTCGTGAGCCGATTGTTCTGCCGGATGGGTATGGCACGCGGATGCTCGACAGCGTTCCGGTCATTTGCCTAGCAAACCTGAAGGGCGGTGTCGGTAAGACGACCATCGCCGCAAATCTTGCAGCCTACTTTGATAAAGTTCACGGCGAGAAAGTGTTGCTGATAGACTTTGACTACCAGGGCTCGCTGTCAACAATGGTTGCGCCTGGACGAGACTTCCACCTAATGCCGAGCGCTCAGTATTTGTTGGCGAATGAAACTCTGCCGGCAACTCAGCCGATTAAGAAGATGGATTGCGATAGTCGCTTCATCGACTGCTATTATCGGTTTGCAACCTTTGAGACGCGAATGATGTTCGGCTGGCTGGCTGGTGAAACCACGGATGACATTCGCTACCGGCTCGCACGTGTTCTGCTCGCAGAGCAAGAAAAGGAGAACGGTCGGCTCTTCGACCGTGTGATCATCGATACAGCGCCGCGTTTGACGCTTGGTATGATCAACGGACTCACAGCGGCGACGCATTTGATCATCCCGACCATCTTGGATCGGATCTCGGCGGAGTCAGTGGAGAGCTTCCTCGCCTCGCTCTCGAAGCTCCAGCCAAAGCTGATGCCGCACTTAAAGGGGCTCCGGATTGTCGGCACGAAGAAACAGGAGCAACCTGAGAATCCACCGACGCGGCGCGAAGAGCCGGCGATTCAGATAATCAAGGAGTCGCTGAAAAAGTATCGACAGGAGGGACGGGTGTTTCTTGCAGATCAGACCATCCCCAACCTTGCGTACTTTAAGACATCCGACGACGAGGGAATCGCATATTTTCACTCGAAGAAAGTCCGAGATGTGATAGACCCCTTGGGCGAGGCGATCGCAGAATTTGCGCCATCCCAAAAGCAGGTAGAGACATATGCAGGCCGCAAAGCTAGCTGACGTTGTAGTCTCGGCAGCCGAGAGCGCCAAGGCGTTGTTTAGCCAAAGCGAAAAGCAACAGCTGATCGCGGTCGCAGACGCATTGCGCGGCGCGGGGAATAAGACATCAGATCGCGTTATTCCGAAGGTTGCCAACAGCGGCGTTCTTACCCGTCCAGCACTCGTCCTCAAGCTTGTTCGCGATGGGATTTCGGCAGCTTTTCCGAAAAAAGATGCTGGTTCGCGCGTAAAGGACCTCGACTTGTTGATTGCGGCTTTGTGCTCGGATGAAGCCGGTAACTTGCCGACGCGCATTTCTGAAAAGGCGAGCGCTTCTACGGGAAGACAAAGCATGGGGCGTAACTCGGCTCGCCCCCTAAACGAAACCGCAATTGCGGGTTACCTGAAGAAGCTGCAAGGGTCGCTTGGAGATCCTCAACAGGGTTTGACTGTTGTCGAAGAGCTAAGGCGTGATCGGACGGCGGTCACGAAGGCTGAGGTCTTCGAGATCGCTAGGCGCTTCACAGGAGCGACAGTGCGGAAGTCAGACACACGGGCGAAACTCGAGGGCCTCATCCGATCAATGTTCACTGGTCAAGCGCGGCGCGACAGCAAGGGCGAGGCCATGCAGAAGACGGGCACGGTTTAAAAACCGAAATCTCGATCAAGCAACCATATACTGTAAGGGTCTTTGCACTATTCAAATGCGACTGTGCCAGCGGAGCGGGAGCGAGCTGAGGACTCGCGCTGTCCCGATAGACAAATAAGCCGCCCCTAGGTCACTTCCGGACATCTACCGAATGTCTGAGTTGAGGCGTGAGCAAGTCCATATCACTAAGGTACTGCCGTCGCGTGCATTAGATCGTCTGTATGGGGAAGGGACAACGAAATTCGGTGACAGTTTTCGGCTTGCTTCTCGGCTCCGTCATGCTAGAACGTTTCGTGAACGCATGGTGCGGAAGCATCAGGCTTTTGATAGACTAGATTTGATATGAAACGGCCGCACATAAAAACCGACGACGAAAATACAGCGTACCCGGAGCAAGATGACTGGGTCGTCGTCTATGAAGGGCAAGATGAGGAGCTCGAAGTTATTTCTTTCTGAGTTCCGCGGGAAGGCACTCGCGAATCTGGTGTATAATCCGGTAAACCTGATTCGAGCTGGCGATGGATATGATAAGCAGAGCCTTACAACAGCTGCATGATGACGAATTGCGTTTATCACAGGCGCAAATCTCGGCTGGCTCGACGAGCCATCAATACATTGCGAACGTCCTTAAAAACCGTCGATACCGTGATCCAAACTTCCCGTGGATCATCGAAACGATTCTGAGCGGCTCCTACATCCGCCGCACCAAGCCGTACCCGCTCAATGACATCGATATGTTGGTGATCCTCGATGGCCACGGTTTGTATGAGTATAAATGGGGAAGGATAACGGCCGCGGAAGTGCGCGGCCAGGACTGTGGGAGCCCCGTCCAAAATATATGCAACGAGTACGGACTAATTTGTTCAAAGCGATTGCTCGATCGATTTCGTAATGCGATCGCTGAGACATATCCGTTCTCGAAGGTGCGTAAAGATGGTCAAGCGATCAACGTACAGCTGAGCTCGGGCATCGGCCTCGACTTGGTGCCGTGTATCGAGGTATTCCCGGCCGATGGCTCGCGCGAATATCTTTATATTCCAGGCGGGACAAAGTCAGAGTGGATTATCACTAATCCGCGTATTGATCGCGAGATTAGCGATGCGCTGCACGCCTTTCATAACCGTCTACTGCGGCCAGCGGTACGGCTGGCCAAGCTATGGAACGAAGAACAGAATGCTTGTCGTTTGAAAGCGTATCACGTTGAGGTCTTAGTGTGGCGGGCCTTCGGTGCGCAGATGCCCGTCATGAATCTACGTGATGGACTGACGCGGTTTTTCATGACCGCTCCCAACGCGGTGCTGAGCCCATGCGACGATCCGACCGGACTTGGCGGTCAGATTGACGGGTATCTAAGTCCTGCTGCGCGGTGGGAGAGCCACCAACGGCTTGAGGCCGCGAAGAGCGAATTGCTGCATAGTCTGCTTCCCGGAGCATGGAACTTTGTTGCGTGGAACCGGATATTTAGTCGACCATTGGAACTGATAGCGGCATGAGCGAAGAGGGAAGGCGAGAGCTCCAAAGGTTAGCTGAAGAGGCGATCTACTCGGCGAAAGGGCATTTCAAAACCGCCGATTGGATTGGCATGGCCGTTGCCGCGTACGTAACCGTGCCGCTATTAACATCACTGATCATTTTTATCTTTGACCCAGCCGAAACCTTTGAAAAGATTCTGGCGTTGCTGGGCGCAGCGTTTTCGGTCTTGGCGCTTTCGTCAGCCTGGTCAAACCGTAGTGACAAGTCAGAACGAGCGATGAAGTCACATATGAATCTCGGAAACAAGTATCTGGAAGTCTACAAGGAAATGCGGGCGCATTGGGCAGGCAATGAGGCCACGCCTGAAGCGGTATCAGATTTCCGACAGCGATTGAGTACGCTCGATAATCAGACGTGCAAGCTGCGGATCAGGCTGGTGGGTCGGTATTGGGCAAAGTTTACGATCAAGTCAGAGGTCGATCTTGCCTGGCTACTTGACGTATCTGGCGGCCTTGCGCAAAGACGGATGTAGACTATCCGCTGCCCAAATCCTTCCCGCCATGAAACTTCTCATGAATATCACGCAGGCGTTTGTTGGTGACGTGCGTGTAGATTTGGGTGGTGGCGACATTTTTGTGGCCAAGCAGCTCTTGGACAGAGCGCAGATCAGCGCCGTGTCCCAGCAGGTCGGCGGCGTAGCTGTGACGTAACGTGTGCGGAGTAACTTTCTTTGAGATACCGGCCATGATGGCGCAGCGGGAAATCATCTTTTGAATAGAGCGCGGCGTGAGGCGCTGGCTGTCGCGCACCTTCGAGCGGTAGTTGATGAATAAGGGACGGGCCACGTCGCGGCGGTGGCGCAAATAGTGCCGCAGCCACTTTGCGGCTCGTGGCGAAATGAAGATGGTGCGGACACGTTTGCCCTTGCCGACCACGGACAGTTCGTAGGTGCGTTTTTTATCGTTGTCCTGGAGCATGGTGAACTGATCGATATTTAACGCCGTCAGTTCGGAGATACGCATGCCGGAGGAAAAAAGCAGCTCCATGATGGTGCGGTCGCGTAATCCCGTCGGAGTCTTCGTGTCTGGCACCTGTAGCATGGCCTCGATGTCGCGTACTTCAAGGAAAGCAATTGTCGCGTCGGCTTTTTGCTTAGCGAGCTTTATCTTGGAGGAGGGGAGTGCTTCGATGTCCCGATCGGCCAGGTATGCGAGCAGGGCGCGCAGCGCAATCAGGTAGTAGTTCTGTGATTTTTTTGCTGAGGCGCTGACCGCGCGGCGCTTTGTATTTCCGGGCCAGGTAGAGGCGGTAATTCCAGATGTGCTCGGGAGTCAACTCGTGAGGTTTTAGATGCGGCTGATTGGTTGCGCGAAGCCAATGCGTAAAGCGCCGCAGGTACTGCTGGTAGTTGCGTTGTGTGTTGTTCGAGAGGCCTTTCTCGACCTCGCAGTACTCGAGAAAAGGGAGGATATGCTCCGTGAGCGGATTGTTACTTTTTCGGGTCGCCATCGACTACATTGTATCATTCGCACAATATTTATGAAGCGAACAAATGCAGGACAGGCGACTTTGTTGAGCGGTATTGTAGGAGTCGCACGCACTAAAGGTTGTCACCTTTAATTAAATTGGAAGACGGAAAAAAATCATAGCATATCGACCGTCATGGTCAGAATATTAGGTGCTCGAGTGATGTCAGGACTTGAGACTCACTTTCGTCTCCCCTTACTACGGGTGTTGGGTAGTATAATGCTATCGAGGTGTGGAATTAGCTGCAAATTTGGGTTAGTTATGAGAAATAATAACGCGTCGAGTATTGAGCCTCAAATTATCGTTCCGCACTTCATAAAAGCATTCACATCGAGAAATATGGTCTGGGTGAGAGCTTTCAACTCCTCGATCAGATCGGCGGCAACATGGCAATCAAATTTTTGTTCAGTTGAATAGGTTCGTTTTAAGTAAACTCAAATTCATCAGTAGCAATGGAGTCAGCCGTTGAACCAAGCTCAAAAGAATCGGCTCGCCATTTTAATAGCTGGACCCTCGGGAGTTGGGAAGTCGACATTATGTCTAGAACTCCGCCAAGATATCTTTGCTTTTAGTAATCAAGAAATTGGATATATTTGCGCAGACGCCTATGCGCATCTCTCGTTTCCCTGGCGTGGCAACGATTTCCAGCTAGACGTGAAATACAAAGGGATTCTCGCGAGCTTAAAAATTATTGAAACTATTTATGAAATAATACTGTTAGAGGATACCTTCCGAAGGCAAACTGACATAGACCAAGTTCAATCCGCCCTTAGAAATCAGTACGTGTCTTTGATAACCGTTGTGTTATCGGCACAACTCAGCACGCTGATTGACCGCAATAAACAGCGCGATTGGCCGCACAAAGTCGAAGATGACAAAATAGTCACGATTTACGAAAGACATCAACAATTTAATTGGACAAATGCGGTTAAAATCAATGCTGAGGTCTCGCCTCATGAAGTACGCGCAAGCGTGTTTGATCTACTACGCCCCGCACTACAAATACGGCCTAGCGGGCATCTCGGCTGAGCACGTTTACAAGGCGCATATCATCGAGCTATGGCAGCAAGCGCGGTTTTATATACACTCTCTCCATCAAGACCGAAATGCAGCAGGAGTTCGTCTAGTGTACCGGTTGCGCCATCTGTATATCCAATGGATGTCACATTGCTTGGTGTGCCACCGTATCTAACTAACGTGCTCGAAACGGCTCCTCCAAGCACATTTGGATGCCCGTTGTAAACTAAAACCACCGGTTTGCCTCCAGGAAGCAGGTCAACGAACCCTTCATCCAGAGCACCAGCGTTGATAATATTGACGACGCGAACCTTGTGCCCTTAAGTGGTAAGTCGGTCACTAGCAGGTTGCTGATTTGATTTGGATACATCGTTTCTGCGGGGGAAAATCTTCTCTTCTGCTAGATAGTTAGAATCCACGTATAAGAGGGTCAAAGGTTCACGGCATCAGAAGTTCTCACAGGTTACTACCAATCCGGAGCAAAACGTGCTGTTTTTTGCCCAGCGAAAGTTTGATAGCATTCTGGGATGTCAAGTCCTTTGTGGTCAGGATTGCATGCACATCGGCCACTGGCTGCCCATTTATTTTCAGCCCACCACTCTTTATCTGGCGTCGCGCTTCGCTTTTTGTAGTTACTAGCTTCGCATATTCATTGCTAAAAGCAGCCAGAACATTGATTCCGCGGTTCAGTGCGTCCGCCGAAACGAATACTGTAGGTAGCGTCTCAGATAGAAGTCCTTGTTCGAATGTTTCCCGTGCTGTTCGGCTCGCCTGTATTGCAGCTTCTCGGCCGTGTACCAATGCTGTCGCTTCGGTTGCTAGCACCTTTTTGGCTTCATTGATATCGGCATCGCGCAAGTCAGTGAGGCGGGCAATCTCATCTAGCGGCAGTATTGTGAAAAGTTTCAGGAAGCGTTCGACATCAGCGTCGGCAACATTGCGCCAAAATTGCCAATAGTCGTAAGGTGACAAAAGATCAGCACTCAACCAAATTGATCCAGAGGCGCTTTTGCCCATCTTCGCGCCGGAGGCGGTGGTGATTAAATCGGAGGTAAGGGCATAAAGTGGATGTGTGCCCATACGTCGTCCTAATTCTATACCATTAATGATGTTGCCCCACTGATCAGAACCACCCATCTGCAGGTTACAATCGTATCGTTTAGCCAGTTCCACAAAGTCGTAGGCTTGCAGAATCATATAATTGAATTCAATGAACGAGAGTTCTTGCTGCCGTTCTAGCCGCATTGCAACCGAGTCCATGCTAAGCATGCGGTTGACTGAGAAATGCTTTCCAATATCACGAAGGAACTCGAGGTAGTCCAGCCTCATAAGCCATTCGGCGTTGTCAACCATTTCGGCATCTGAAGCGTTATCGCCGAAGCGCAAGAAACGGGCGAATATTGACTTCAAACGTTCCTTATTCTCCTCGATCTGCGTCAGGGTGAGCATCTTTCGACTTTCATCCTTCCCAGAAGGATCGCCTACACGAGTTGTGCCACCTCCCATCAGGGCAATGGGTTTCCCTCCGGTTTGTTGCAACCAATAGAGTCGCATTATTTGAACAAGATTTCCTATATGGAAAGACGGCGCGGTACAATCGAAGCCGATATAACCAACATGTTTATGGGTCGATGCTATAGTATCCAACGCTTCGAGGTCAGAGCATTGATGAAAGAATCCACGTTCTATAGTGACGCGAAGAAAGTCTGATTTAGCGGATAGTGTCTTCATATTGTGGTGTTCGGTCTCGTTTTGCATATTTAATAGCTAGTTGACAACTTCAAGCACTGTATACTCGGTAGTCTTGTGTTCTGAATCTACTAAATGGCGATAGTAGGCATCGTTCATAATGCGCTTAAAACGACAATAATCGCGCAGTTTTTCATGCCGAGAATGATGTCGATCTCCATTCCAAAACCATTTCACATTATCACAGTATTCCCACCATGAACATTGAGTTCTAATGCAGGACAACTTAGGGTAGTCATTTCGAAGTCGTCCCGCAACATGCTCGATGCGGTCTTTGTAATTTGATAGATTAATTGAGTACATATTTTCAAGATCGAGGTCAAATACATAGGCATCGTCACCCCCAAATGCTAATTCGGGGGAGACACTTGGGAATAGAATAAGAGGAGTCTTACCCAAATACTTGGTAACGATCTTAGGTATAGCTTCTTCTAGGGCATGCCATTGCTGTTCGGTCGGAGGAACGTAGGCATCATAATTTACCTCATGCAGCACGGGTATATGCCCCAATTCATCATAAAACCAGTCGACGATCTTGTCCAGATTACCGAATTGTGAAGGTGGAATAACGCACACACCTGCAATAAGGGGAAATTCCTTAGAGTTATAACGTCGGATAAAGTCAATGACCTTGTGGGGGTCGGGAGCTCCTGGATCTGGTGCTATTGGGTTCTCAATCGATATGCAAGCATGGCTCAGGGCACTTTGTTTTGCACTTTCGAGCCAACTAGTTGATAGCGCCTTTCCGGCCGTTAGTACGAACGGCTTGGTGCCAACGATTGAATATGCAGTATTAGCATATTCAAAGAGCTTCCCCTTCATGGTCATTGGATCGCCTCCAGAGAACCGATATCGAGTTTCCCCACTAATAACTGTCGACCAATGCTTAATAAAGTTCATATAAGCAGCAAAAAGGTCGGGATTTAAGTGGTACTCAATTTCCTTACGATCCCTTCGGGAGTAATAATGACAGTATGTGCAATGAGCGTTGCATATACCTGTCACGACGACATTGAATGTAAAGAGGCGCTTTCTTGCGACCCGACCAGCGCCTTGGCCAGGTAAACCGTCAGCAACAATCATGATTTATCTCGCAAATAACAAACGCCCTTATCGCTCGCAGATAAGGGCGTCGTATAATAGCCAGCGGTACTCAGCGAACGTAAGTCTCAGCGAAATCAGTGACCTGGCATACTGCTGGAATAAGAGATGCCCAAAACCACATCGCGAGAATTATCGGTTGTAGTCTTGGCCAGCAACTCAGCAAGCGCCAGAGCAAGCGCACTGGCCTTTGATGTGTTTTGTTCGGAAGTCATTACTCTTTTGGAATTTATTTTCACAGTGTTCACTCCTCACCATAGTCTAGAGTATATATAATTTATTTATACACAGATTTTGGTTTCTTGTCTATAGCATCTCC
Source organism: Rhodomicrobiaceae bacterium (assembly GCA_050330195.1). Taxonomy (GTDB): domain Bacteria; phylum Pseudomonadota; class Alphaproteobacteria; order Rhizobiales; family Rhodomicrobiaceae; genus JAHQVI01. Next base: position 54,261 of record JBHJOB010000029.1, read on the forward strand.
CGCACCTTCCCTTCCCCGTCTTCAAATGGCACGGCGAGAATATCGCCCTCGTGAGCGAAAATCGTTTGCAAATCCGTGAACAGAAAGCGGTAGGGCTTGACCGAGTGCGGACGTACGGCCAGACGCTTACGATACATCGCCTGCATCTTCCCCACCCGGTCGCGGCTGGTCGTGACAGTCAAGACTTGGAACGTCGGAATACCGAATGCGCGCTCATGCACGCGGCCGGCGAAAGCGTAGCTGTAAACGACGAACTTGCGTAAGAGCGACGTGTCTTTCCAGAACTTCAGCGTCTTCAGCTTTCGATCTCCGACGTCAATCGTTTCGGTGCCGCGGTCGATCTCGAGGAAGATGGCGCGACGGTTTCGGCCCTCGGGAAGGTTCTTGTAGTGGAGCATGAAAAAACCATCGGGGATGGTGCCCTCATGCTCGCTGTAGCCGTGCCAGTTGACGCGCGCCGAGACAACGCTCGGCAGCGTATCGCGTTTCAATATCTGCGGCGCAAAGCGCGCGTAGATTTGATCGGGATATAAAAACTCCAGATGCTCCCGCGCCTCGGCTGACTTGCGGCAGGACACCAGAAAGCGCGTCTGTTCCAGCGCGTGCAAGACGTGCTGCGAGCTCAAGCTCTTGCCGCGATCGCGATAGCGGTCGGGCTTTGCGACCAGGCCGTAGGCTTCGGTCAAGCGCCGCGCGCCTTTGACGCCAAGCGTGTACGCCACCGGTAGCGATCCCCCACCGGGCACGTGGATTTGTTCGATCTGCGCGAGGCGTTGCAGGTACTGATTGAGATGCAGTTTGCGAAGCCGGCGGCGCACCTTGTCGACGGATCGCGGTGCCAGGAGCACATAGATGGTGTTGGCGTCGATGATGTCGTGCCGGTAGACCTCCAGCAGAATCTGATCGTCGTCATTGGTGACGGCGATGTTCGGTCTGTCTTCAGTGAGGCGGTATTTGGAATACCGCGTTCGCGTGATAGTTGGCATACGCATATTTTACCACGCTACCCTAACCCGTCGTCGTCCTCGGCGGCGTCAAGCAGTGGATGCACCGCATACCCGCCCGAGAATGTCCGGGCATCATGAAAGAGCCGGCGTTGGTGATGCTGGAGCATGAGCCTGGCTTCGTCGGCGGGGACGGTATACGGGCTCGCCGCCAAGACATGCTGCGTGAAGTTCTCGACCAAGCGGTCGGTCACTACCGGTGTAGTGATCGCATAGGTTTCGATGTCAAAACTCGGCGTGGCTGATCCCTTCACCACTGCGTGACGCGGCGGGATGTCGCGTAAACGCGCGACAGCCATGTGGCGCACATTCTCGAGCCCATGCACTGCTCCTGGCAGGAGCTCGAGAATTGGCTCGAGCGACTCACTGGCACCCTGTCCGCGGCTGGCGCTCCGGACACTGACGTAGGTTGTCGATCGGCCGACGGAGCGATTGATTGCCGATACGGCGCTCTCGGCCGCGGCCATGGTGATGACGCTTTGGCTCGTCGGGAAGCCGAACTCATCATAGGTGGGCGTCACGCTCTGGGACTGGCTCGTGCCGGTGACATCGCTCGTCGCTTCACCGACAGTCGTGCTTTCGGCGTAGCCCTCGCTCGCGCCTTCGCTCTCGCTCCAGTTATTGAGCCACGTCCGACGATAGCCGACGACACCAGGCTTGGTGAGCGATTGCACAGGTATTTCCAGATCGTATTCGGTGCGGAAAAGTTGGTCAGCCAGAATGACCGCATCCTCATCGGAAATGCCGCCGAAGATGACCTTGTTCTGAATGCTCATCACACCCTGGTAGATGGCGTCGCCGCGTTCGCGCAGCTGCTCAAGCCATTGGTGGGCCAGAATGACGTGAAAGCCGCGCTTGCGGGAGCGGGCAAGAATGCGGGTTATGTCGGCGGTGAGAAAATCACCGCACTCATCGATGTAGGCGTAAAACGGTTTTTGCTGCGCGGTCTTTGGATCGCGGCGGCTGGCGCAGTAGAAGAGCTCGCGGACAAACAGCGCGCCAAAGGCGCGGGCCGGATCATCCCCCATTGCCTCGGGTGAAAGGTTGATGAGGACGATGTCGCCGTTGTCCATGCACTCGCGAAAATCAATCGGTGCGTCATACGCCGACAGCGTCTCGCGAATTTCGGCGTCGCCAAGGAGTTCGGCAAAGCGTCGGCGCGATCCGCCAAACTCCGTGAGGTGATCGCGTTTGGCCTGCTCGGCCATGTGCCGGTAGCCTTCCCAGATTTCCGCCACGATCGGATCGCTGATGTCGTGCGTGAGATAGGCGACGACCTGATCGTGATCAGCCGTGCTCGTCAGATAAAATGCTTCCGCGAGCGAGTAGCCCTTGGCCATCAGCACGGTGAGAATCGCGCGGATCGTGTTGCGGATCGCGGGCGTGTTCCGCGAGTCCTCCCCACCCCACACCTGAGCGAGTGCTTCGATCACATTGTCGACCCGATGCCGCGGCTTTTCGGATTGATGCACGAAGAGTGGATTGAAACGGAAGCGCCAATTGGGATCACTGGGATCGAAGAGATGAATCCGACGACGGTAGAGCGTCTTGTGAACCTCGAGGCTGGCGCACCAATCTACGATGCTCTCATAGAGATCACCTTCGGGATCAATCAGGCACACGCCGTGGCCGGCTAAAATGTCTTCCCGAATGCAGTGCTCAAGAAACTTCGATTTGCCTTGGCCGGAGGCTCCCATGACGTGCATGTGGGTCGCGCGTCGCTCTGGGCTCAGGCGCACCGGTCTCCCGTCAGTGTGACCAATCCGGATCGCCTTCGAGTTCATGCTTAGCCCTTGCTGAAATCTTTGCGACGCGCGACTTCATACAGCATCTCGATCCGCACCCGATCGTCGTCGGTGAGATTGTGTTCGCCGCCGCGCTCCTTAATGAGCGCATCGACGGCCGCTTTCGCCTCCCGCAGGTGCGGCCCGGCATTGCCGTGCCGGAGAATGTTTTCCGCCTCCGTGCGAAAGTCGTTTCGTTGCGGTTTGTTACGGTTCGGTTTGTGGGGCTTCGGTGGATTTCGTTCCAGTTCGCGCTGACGCGCTTCCATCTCCAGTTCATGCCTGCGCCGCTCCAGCGCCGCATCGAGTTCCATGTCTTCAATGGCGTACTCCGTGCGAATGCGCTTGCGCTCAATATCCTCGTTCCATTCCTCGGTTTCGATAACTGCCCCTTGCAAGTTGGTCTGGGCACGGAGATTCTCGCCAAGCGCCTGCGTCATGTCCGTGTGCGCTTTGACCTCGGCCGTCCGGGATTCACAGTATTTGCGGTCGGCGTGAGCGCGCATCCGGGCGCGCAGATTTGTCATCCCTGCCGGAGCGGCCGGCAGTTGCACCCGCGTATGCGATCGCGCGACCAGTTCGGTCTTGGCCGCTGGTTTGTCGCGCTCGCCGTCGTCATCCTTTGCCACGTTGTGCCCTTTCTGCTTCCTCGGCGCGTAGCTTGGCACGGTTATACTGCTGCGCTGCCCGGAGCAGCTCGGCCTGCGCATTGTGATAGTCTGTGTCGGCCCGCAGCTCTTCGGTGGCCTGCCGATAGCGACGGAGGTTGAACTTCTTCGCGATGCCGGAAAACGGCGACGTGCTGCCCGCCTTGAAACGGTTTGCCAGGTCAGGCATGTCGACCAAGCCGCCCGATTTGCGGCGCAGCGGTGCCGGGAGAAACTGGGCGAAGAACTTCAGGGCGGGAGGCAGATCATCGGAATACGGGATGAACAGCAACACCAGAGCGGTAATGCCATACACGCCAAACGAGATCATAGCCTGGCCAAAAAACATCGGGTCTGAGGTCGGAGCCCCCATGAACAACCAAAGCAGGATCATGATCCAGCCGAGATACAAATAGACAAAGTAGCCAAACACGAGCACAGCTATGACGAGGGGAATGCCGATAACAATCATGAGAATTGTGCCGATAACTTCACCCATCAATAGCTCCCAGCTTTTCGCAATCAATTGATTCAATGAGCACTCGAAATATACTGTATCCTTAGATGGATTCTATAGCTATTGCTAGCGTGCTTAACGCCTTCAAGCAGAGCGCTGCGTTAGCCAGCGCGCGATACAGCTTTCGACTGTAGCGCGCGGCCGGCCGTAGCGCTGTCGCGACTGCGAGCGAGCGGTCTTCGCTTTCCCGTAACGCGTCGCGAACTCTGGCGTGGTACGTCCTTGACACGTATGCGCAGCCTGTTCGCCCTGGAGGAGACGGGCGCAAATCTCTCCAACCTCGAGATCACGAAAGATGCGCGGGTGGAGTTCGCCGATCTCGGCCGCCAAGCGCTCCGCATCGGCGTTGGATACCCGAAAAGAAATAATGCTGCCGACGTTGCCAAAGACGGCGTTGGCCACTTCCGGCGAGAGTTGCGCCAGGTACTGGTGCGCAATGGTGAGCGTCAGGCCGTACTTGCGCGCTTCGGAAAGAACACCGGCGAAAGCGTCGGTGGTGAAGTTGTGGAACTCGTCGATATGGAGATGAAAATCCGGCCGCTCTGCCTCTGGGAGCGCCGCCCGTCGCAGCGCCGCATGCTGCAAGCCGGTGGCGATGAATGACCCGAGCAGGTTGGCGGGATCTTCGCCAACTAAGCCCTTCGCGAGCCGCACGATGAGAATGCGATTGTTGGCCAGCACATCGGAAAGATCGACCGACGGCTTCCATTGTCCGAAGATATTGCGCACGAACGGGTTAGCCAGAAACTGCCCGATCTTGTTCTGCACCGAGCCGAGCCGCTCCTCCAGCTGCCGGTTATTCCAGCGGGCAAATTCACCAACAAAGAAGCTGCGCACCCGCGGGTCGCGCACATGCCGTATGACGGCCTCGCGATAGGTGCGCTCCACGAGCAGGAGCGGAATGGATATGAAGTTCGGGCGCAACGCATCGGGGGCATCAAGGAGCGCGGCAATGGTATTGAAAAGAATGTACTCGAGCCGCGGCCCCCAGCTGTCGCGCCAGATGTGCTTGAAGGCCGCGGTAAGATTGGCGGCCATGAGCGCCCGTTCATCTGGAGGTACCCGATAGAACGGATTAAAGCCGACCGGATGCTCGATATCGGACGGGTCAACGACGATGACGTCATCAATCCGCTGCCCAGGCACAGAGTCCATGACTTCGAGCGCGAGATCACCATGCGGGTCGATGAGCGCGCAACCGACTCCGGCCGCAATGTCCTGCGCAACCAGGTTGCGCAACAGCGTCGATTTGCCGGTGGCGGTTTGGCCGACGATGTATAGGTGACGGCGGCGGCTACGGCGAGAAAGCCAAAGGCGGGCTTCCCCACCCCAGACATGTCGGTGGCCGATGTGTACGTTTTGCTCCATACCCCAAAGCCAGCCTCGCCCCGCCTGAAACGCTATGCGTATCGGACTGCAATGCAGACTTCAGGGTGTGGTCTTGCCGATCGAGCACACACAAAAAAGCTCGTGCCGTCGCGACTGCACCTTTTTTGCCTGTAAAGTGCCGTCGCGCCCGAAATGCGGGTGGAGAGCAATTTGAAGCGAAGCTGACTTTGACGTTGGAGAAGTGTGTCGGCTCTCGGTTTTAGTATAGCGCAGTTTTCCGAAGTTGTTTGTCGTAACGGAAGAGGCCCAGTCTGAAATTCGGAGAACTGATAGAACCGCTGCAATTACCACCACAACAGCGTCAAACAATCAGAAGAGGAACCCAGCAAGCACTCATGCCTCGAGCCATCCTGATCGTCGGTGGAACAAGAAAGACGAGCAAGACGTAAACATCGGTTGATTTGTGGGCCTCAAATTTGAATTCGAATTCCTCCTGCTCAACAGACAAACAAGTTAATGGAACTGTGCCTAGTCCAACCCTTGATGGTACGATAAGCCGACTATGCTCATGTCGATCAGAAGTGCTGCTGCAGAGGGGGGATCATGCTGAACGATCCGGCTGTTACTAGGGCGCTCGAGGCCTGTTATGACGCAATCCTTATGCCGGAAAGTTGGCCAACCGCTCTAGATGCACTCGCAAGTTCGGTGGGTGCCGTTGGATGCCGATTCCGGGGACGCAGCGGACAACAGGCGATTCTCGAACTCCCCACGTCACCTGCATTGCTTGAATTGGTCGCGGAACTCAGACAGGGCGAGTGGTGGAAATCAGATCACCGTGCTGAACGGGGATGGCCACTCTCACGAGCTGGGAAACGGGTAATAATCGATCATGATGTAACGACCGATGAGGAGCGTCGCACTCTTCCCATCTATAATGAACTACTGCGAAGGCTTGATCTCCCATGGTGGGCTGCGGTTGGTTTTTCCGTTGACGATAAGGATTGGACTTTGTCGTTTTTTCGTAGCGAAAGCCGCGGCCCGTTCACGCCTAAGGAAGCTGAGGCCCTCGCGCACTTGGCACCACACCTAAGCCGTATGGTCCGCCTAGCTCGCAGCACAAACATGCGTGGGACGGAGACTGCGCTCGCCACGCTCGAACGAATCGGACGTGCGGCGCTGATGGTCGACGCGAATGGCAGAGTCATTCGGACGAATGCTGCTGCAGAGGCGCTCTTTGATGATGAGTTGGCTGTACGTCAGCGTGGGCTTGTCGCCTCGGATGCCGATAGCAACCGGGAGATACAGAAACTGTTCGCATTTATCCGCGCTGAAGACGTGTTGGGTGGTGCATCGCCTCCGCAAGTAATAATCCGTCGGCGCGAACGTCGACCTCTTGTGATGGAAGCACTTCGCCTCGGCACGCTGGCGACAGGTACCTTTGGTCAAACAGGCACACTATTGATCATCACCGAGATTGAGCGCCGACTGATACCACCGGAGGATCTCCTGCGTCAGGTGTTCGGGCTAACGTCAGCCGAAGCCCGACTCGCACGCCGGCTAGCCGGAGGGGAGCGGATCCAGGGAGCGGCAGAAAATTTAGGAATCACTAAAAACACTGCTCGATTCCAGTTGAAGATTATATTTGCCAAGACCTGCACCAGCCGCCAATCAGATCTGATTGCTATCCTAGGGTGCTTGGCACGGTAGCGGCTCGGGGGGCTGTAAGCCGCTTAGGAACGCGATTACGGCATTGAGAAAACGTTCTGGTTCTTCGGAGAAAGCGAAATGTCCGGCTTCGGATAGTTCCAAAATTTTCGCACCTACGATGGATTCCTTCATGCGGTAACTGGCGACCGCCGGACAAATCCAATCATGCTTGCCGGCAATCAGAAGAGTGGGCGCGGCGATGCGGCCGAGCCTGTTTCGGAGGTCGTAGCCCGGCGCGATCGTCTGGACAAAATGCAATACGAAGGTAGGAATAAGGCTGCTCAATTTTAGGATCTTGGCTGGCACGTCCATATGGGAAGGGCTAGCATAGAATGGAATGACGGACTGCATGAATGCAGCGACGGTTTCTGCGGAAATGTCGCCATTGAAGACACGCTGTGCGATTTCCACTACAGCACTTTCTGCACGCAGTTCGAGCCTGGGCACAGGTTCGCCGTTGGCAACAACATGGGGAAACGTTGCTGATGCATTGCAGAGAATAAGCCCGCCGAGAAGTGCTGGATAACGAACCGCCAAATCAAGTGCGACAAATCCACCAAAGGAATGACCAAAGACGATTGGCCGCTCGATTTCAAGTACAGCGCAGACTTCCGCAACATCATCAGCCATCTGCTGCAACGTACACAAGTCGAGTGGCGATGGATCGGAGCGGCCTTGGCCTCTAAGATCGAGATAGATAAGCTGAGCGTGTTCACGAAGCGGGCCCAGTCCTGGTCTGAGATAGCCATGGTCAAATCCCGGACCGCCGTGAAGTGCTATTAAAGGCTGCTTTGGCACCAAACTCCCGTCTACAATTGAAAACCCTGATCCATCAGTGTCAAAAAACAGCCTTGTCCCGTTTACCTGCACACGCATCTGACAGGGCTCGCAAATCAGTTTCCTCTCGTCTGTGTTAAGGACGCATGGGACCTATAGGGTGTCAATGGGTAAAGGCATTCCACTTTCATTTATGTGACAGATCGTGTGCAAGTATAACCCATTTGGGAGATGTGCTTGCGAAGATGACAGCTACCATTTGAATGCTTGTCGCAAGCGTCGAATATTCTGCGGCGTTAGTCCGTATTTTCAGTTAAGCTTCGTTGAAACAAAATAATCAATATGTATTCGAGAGTAAACATCAAGGAGAGTAGGAAAGTGAGAACTTTAATTACCGCAATTGTTTGTTGTTTTATGGTCGGCATGTCCCCGATCGCTGCAGACCCTGGTCTGACCCCCTTGCGAACGGCGCTGCAGACGGAGAAGAGCGCTGATTGGGATCAGTCTGTTGCTCGGAGAGGTGTCGAGGTTGCTCAGTCAGCGCCGTGCACTTGCAGGGCTTGGTCCGGCTCTTCCCCGCTGCAGAGATGCGCGGCTTGCGGTGGTTCCTGTACGAACGGCGGAAGCTGTCAGTTTGGGACCAACACCGGCGGAACGAACTACTGCGGCTGCCGCTGATAGCAAGAGTCGCGGTCAACGTCGTGAATCGTTCACACGTTGACCCGTCTTAGCCGACGAAAAGGCGCTGAATCTGGCCGGTTGAGTCATCCATATCGATGCGGTCTTTGGAGATGCGCATTACCATATAGAGAGTATGTTATCTTGATCGATGTGTTTTTGGCAGAAGTGTGTAGATCATTTCGCCACGTTATTTAAGCAGTGTAAAGCCGACGAGCGATCTCAGGTGCGTAATACTGAGTGCAGGCAGTTCTATACATTTGAAAGGAGACATCCATGCCTGCAAAACGCATCGATTTTAAGTATGTCCGAGATCGCGCTGACTTCGCCAAGGTGCTCAGCGCCTACGGCGTCGCACTTGAGCGCGACGGCAATCGGCCTGGACAGTACAAGGGCTTGTGCCCGTTCCATGACGACACGCGGCCGTCGTTGAAGGTCAATCTTGAGCGCAAGATCTTCAATTGCTTTGCGTGTGAGGAGCACGGCAACGTGCTTGACTTCGTCATGAAAATGGATGGCGTCGATATTCGCGCGGCCGCGATCGCGGTCGCCGATCTCTCCGGCATCCCCTACACCGACGGTGGCCAAAAGCCTGCGGCAGCAACGGTTGTCGCGCCTAGGCGCACGCCGTCGCTGCCTGACGCGTCAACCGCGGAAGTGGCGGAGGTGTCCGAAGAGCCGGCACAGAATCCGGTGCTTACCTTTGCGCTCAAAAACCTCATCACCGAGCACCCGTTCATGACCGAACGCGGCCTCACATCCGAGATGATCGCCACGTTTGGCCTGGGGATCGCCAGGCGTGGGATCATGAAAGACCGTCTGGTCTTTCCGATCCACAACGTCGGCGGCGAACTCGTCGCCTACTGCGGCCGGTGGGTGGCGGGCGAACCGCCCGACGATGAGCCCAAATACAAACAACCGCCGCAGTTCCGTAAGGAACTTGAGTTGTTCAACTGGCATCGCGTCAAGGATCAGGGAACGGCCGCTCCGGTCGTCCTCGTCGAAAGCTTTCTGTCGGTCGTGAAGCTTCACGACCGATACCAAGTCGTTTCCCCGATGGGCCGCTCGATCTCAGAAGCCCAAATCGAGCTCCTCAAAAGTGGCGGCGTGCGCTCGGTCGTACTGTTGTTCGATGGCGACGATCCTGGCCGTGCTGCGGTCACCGCAGTCGGCCGCGAGTTGCTGGCCCACGGCTTTGCCGTGACCGCGCCAGTCATCGCCGAAAACTTCAAGCCGCACCGCTCTGGCGACGACGAACTCGCCGCCATCCTCGCGAACTTCGTCTAAGCGGCGTTCGCCAAACATAAAAAAACCCCACCCGAAGGTGGGGTTTTTATTAGTACTCATCAGCATGCATGATGGTCAGTACCCGGCACGTCACCGACGGGTCGGCCGGATCGGGCGACAGGCCATGACGATCCAGATCGTAATAGTCGATCTTCCAGAAGATCGTCGTGCCGGCAAACGGCAATGACCCGAAGTCGCGCTCCCCGTAGGGATCGTTTCCCGCCTCGGGGACGTGCGTTTGCACGGCCTTAAAGAGCGGGATGAGCGAGCCGCTTGCGGCGAGCGCGCGGACGCCAGCGGTCAACACGACCTCGCCGCCGGTAAATGTCCGGCGGAACCGGTCGTTAAGCGCCGCGATTTCTGCGGCGCGATCGAATGAATTTTCCATAGAAAATGAAGTTAGCTTGTAAGCACAAGCCAGCGTTTCGCCAGCCGTGCGACAGTCAGGCAGACTGGAAGAGGAGGCTCATCGTCAAGCCCAGGCGCGCCAGCGGCGCGGCTTGACGAAGGAGGGTGTCCAGTAAGCTGGATGGACACGTGCGGCGAACCAAAAAAGAAGCCGGCCTCGGGCGTGCTTGCCCGAGAAGTTATGACTAGCCTGATCCTTCGATCAGGGTAGGCCACGGGGACAGCTGTCCCCCTATTGCGCTTTCGCGCGCGGCTTTGCCGCAAAACGTTCCCCCCGTGTTGTCGGCCGCCGACAGAGCAAGGTCGCTTTGAATGCGACGCAAGGAGCAGAAAAGCGGCCGCTCGTCGTGCGCGCGACCCCATGCGTTCTGGTGCGTCTGTGCGTCTCGTCAGAGCGTGCAGACAAACCCAAGCGGCCTGGCGCTCGCCCTCTTGGTTACAAGAGCTGGAGACGCCTGCCGCGCAGCCCGACGATTAAAATACTGATCTTCTTTGAAGTCGAATTTTAACGAGGGAGAGCGCATGGGGTCGCGCGTAGCGACGACAACACGGGGGGGGAACAAATACCGCGGTCTATAAGGCCTTTTGGCCGACCGCGAACAAACAAGACCCGCCTGTTCTAGGACGGGTGGGGCAACTGGCCTATCGGATTACGTTTCCGATAGAACTATGGACGATTCGGCGCTGTCAGAGAAGCCGGATCGAACGGTTTCCCGCGGCAGACTTTGGCGGCCGTGGGAAGCCTTCAATCAAGGCCGTTTTCGGCCAAACTTTTACACACTTTGTTACACAAAATAGCACTGTGTATTAAAAACGCTTATAAATCAATTAATTATGAGGAATTAAATCAGACTACGAATCTGGGGGTCAGAGGTTCGAATCCTTTCGGGCGCGCCATTTCACATTTCCCTCTTTGGAAGTCCTCTAATACCTTGAAAGGTATAGCGATATCCGGGGTTCGAAACCCGTTTTCGCGGTGGTAGGGCAATCTGCTGGTGAAGGCCAGTTTCAGCACGGTTTTCTTGTGCTCCAATTGGCCAGAATCCCATAGTTTCCAAGGGCTTGCGAGGAAGCGGAAGGCGAGTTCGAACATTTGGTCAAAGGGGGCGACCGGGCCGCAGCCAATTTCCAGTTTTTCAGCGGCTAGGTGCTTCTCCTTTTCCAGTTTCGCGATGCGCTGCTCATAGGCGCTGATCGCCGTCGGGCTGGCGCTTCCGACAAGCCGGTCAACAAGCTGCTCGATCTGACGCTCGATCCTGATGATTTCCTGCTGCATCGATTTTTTCAGAAATTCCGCATGCGCAAGGCGCTGGTCCCAAACTTTTGCAAACATGGCCTTGGTCAGGCCGTATAGATTTTCCGTGGGCCGCAGGGCGTGCAGGAGGCTTGCAAACTCGCCTTCAAGCTTCTCGCGCCGAATGGATTTGCGGCGGCTCTCGCAGCCCCTGTTGAAGCAAGAATAATAGGGATGCTTCTTGCCGGTCTTGCTCGTGGACCAGCAGGCGGTCAGGGGCTTTTCACAATCGCCGCACAGGATGAAGCCGCGCAGCGGAAAATCGTCAGTGATGTCTTTGCGCGCTGGCGATTTGGCTCCGCTCTTCAGACGGCTTTGTATCTTCTCATAGGCTTGAAGGCTGATCAGCCCCTCATGCTGGCCCTGGCGCAGCGGGATATCCCAATTGGGCACTTCGATATATCCGGCATAGACCACCCGCGTGAGGATGTCATGAATGCGCTGATTGCGGATTTGACCGCCGGGCAGGTCCTTGGGAAACTCCGGCTGGCTTTCGAGGAAACGCTTGACCTCGACTTGCGTGTCGAACCGGCCTGAGGCAAAGCCTTCGAGAGCTTCCTGCACGATCGAAGCAAGAGGCTCGTTACGCACCAGCACTTTGCCCTGGCCATCGAGCTTCCGGTATTTGTACCCGATGGGCGGCTGGAAGACCCAGTAGCCGTTAAAACACCGCGCCTGCATGCGGTTGAGCGTCTGCTCCGCATTCTTCCGGCTTTGATGCTGGGACACGGATGCAAGAATATATTCATGGAGCTCTCCGTCGGCGTCATCCCGCAGTTCCACGGACGGAGATTCCAATATGCCGCCTGCAAGGGCGATCGAAGCTCTCAGCTCAAAATGCAGCGGGACGCGCCGGGCGAAGCGGGAGAGATCATCGATAATGACGACGTGCGGATTTTTGCGGTCGGCTTCGAGAAAGGCCAGCAGCGCTTTCAGGCCGGGGCGGTTGGCGCTTTGGCCGGTCAGATCATCCTTGAAGACATGGACGACCGCATAGCCTTTATACTTCGCGTATTCGCGGCAGCGGGTTTCCTGGGAGTTGAGACCATCGCCGCGCCTTGTCTGCGCCTTGCTCGAAACGCGGCAATAGATAACGGCATTCGTCAGATTGTGTATGGGCGCGCTGTCAAATCTCATCGATTTTTTCCTTTTTTTATTGTTTCCTTTTCTGTTTCGGATGCTGTTTTCATCGTAGCGAATTCTTTAGAAAAAGGTGAGATTTTTGCATTCTTTAAAGAGGATTCCACAGCAACATCAGACTTTCCGGCCCGTATTGCCTGGCATTCCGGAGAGATTCCGAATCCAAGATCGACGAACTGGACGACAATAGAAAATATTGTCTGTATTAACTCGCGTTTTTGTTCATCCGGCACGTCCATATCATCCAGAAACGTCTGGTAATATTCATAATCAATTGTCAGCGTTAAAGGACGCCCGGAATCCACTGGTTCCGCAGGCGTATGATCCGGTTTGAAACCATTTTTTCCATTTTTCTTCATTCGGTCTGTCACTGTAACCTCTCGAATCTGTTCTCCTTCCCGTTTGTTGCACCCGGTCACCATGACCAATGGGCAGGAAGAACATAATAGGAACGATTTCCCAATAAAGCAAGAAAAACTTGGAAAAAATTCCTATATTTCCAGAACATCCAAGTTTTAAGGGCGCAACGACTGTAATGCTTGCACGCAAGGCGCAATGCATCTTCAAAGAATTCAGTCGCTAAGAGGGATTTTTTGAAAGAAGGTCTGTAGTACAGTAACAAGCCGGTCAAACGCTGACTAGACATCGGCCAGCCGATCACCCAAGCTGAGAGTCCCTGCTTGCAGAGGCGTGAGTATTCTAACTGCTTGATATGCTGAGGAAAGTCGGCTGTGCCGCACAGGAAAAGACCAAAGCCGAAATCGTGGATCATGCGCGGCTCCCGGTTAGGACATGATCAGCTTCTCGGCATACTTCGTTGCTATAGCCAAATGGATCAACCGAAAGAGGCGGCCCGCGAGGCAGGGGCGAGCGCCAATACCGTCTACAAGATCAACATGCTGATCAGGATGCGGCTCGCAGATATCGGGTATTACCGGTTCGACACGCCCATTATGGCGTGGATCAGGAGCCGGGAGCGCCTGCGCCTGGCGTTCACCAATTCGCTGAATGGGTTTCTGACGCAGCGAAAATTCAGGCCCTACGGATCGGAAGAGCGGAGCGAAGAGAAAAGCTGGGAGCGCCATTACCACGCTCTGGAAATCATCCATGTGTTTACATGGGCGATTACCGATCCCATGAATGAATTCAACACGCAGGCGCTTTTTGCCGATATCAAAAAGATTGTCAAAGCGACAGGCCCGCTCAACACGAGGCCTCCGGAAGATCAAATCGAGCAGGAAATGGCGCGAACTAAACGAATGCATTCGGCCCGCATTGAACGCCTCAATCTGGAATCGCTGGAAAGCAAAATTGAATATATGGCCCGGCACAGCGATCGTATTGAGATTGCGACAGGAACCTTATTGCTGAAGTGAGCGAAAATGCGGCCATTCACGTCTGCATGATTTACGCAAGGCGGGTAATGAACGCCGAAATCGCATCTCCTGCATAAGTCAGGATTGAGCAAGGTTTGGACGCTAAGGCAGTAATCCGGAGCCTGTGAGTTGTATCTGTTATCCTCAAATGGATTAAACATTGAATTAGTATGCGAGCACACATTCCTTTATAAAGAACATAATATTAAAATAGTTAGAAAGTTAGGAAATGAATACTGAAAATGGACCGCGCTCTGAAGAATGGATTAGAGAACGGGAAGCGCGACGTGCTGAAATCCATAATAAAGCAGTTCAGGGGCTGTTTATTCTAAATGGAGGTGGTTCTATTGCGCTATTGTCTTTTCTTTCCCAAATTTGGGACAAGGCAGAACAGCTTGTATATTGGGTAGCTGCCGGTATTTCATGCATGGCATTCGGTTTATTGCTGTGCGGTACGTTCAATTTTCTGAGATACGAGAGCTCTAGAAAACACGACAAGTTTGATACCAGAGGAACCGGCGTCAAATTAGGCTGCTTGATGCGTATTTTCTCTGGAGCGTCACTCGTTTTATTTGCTGTAGGCGCATGTATTGTCATGTGGGGCGTTTTTCATGTTCAGCGCTGAACCGTCTGATTGAGCCAGAACCAGACTATCTGGCGATTTCCAGATGAGGCGCGAGGGGCCCTACTCAGAGTCGCGCTGATTTCCGCCGTGCAGCTGAAACACTCCCCTACGTCGAATGGGTCAGCGTTACCGCGCATCGGCACTCCAATGGCCGAACCATAGACACGAAAATGCGCTCACTCATGTAAACCAAGGCAGAGAACCCGCTGCGCGCAAGCTGTGTGTTGTAGTACAACACCATCTTGGCAAGGGGGCCCGCTGGCGCGCCCCCGTTGCATCCCCCCGGCCCGTGGCGCTCATTTCGGCATTGAGCCAAATCGCGCCATCTAAACGTATCGCCGTTTAACCACTCGCGGGAGACTTCGCTCTCCCTGCACCCATCGATCAAGGGGCGTATCGCCGCCTCTTGAAACCCACTCGCAGGGCTTGGAGATATGCCTCTCCCACCTGCACCGAACCATGCACGAGCCGTTTAGTCGGTCGAACACAATTCAGGGGAGCTATCGAGCTGCCTGTCAATCGGCACCGAACTTTGACCCTCGATCGGCGTGGAAAATTGACCCCTCTGGCGCACGGACTACCCGCTGTCTGGCTTGGAGCTGCGGAGCGTAGCGGAGCAGCGGAGAGCCAGACAGCGTTGGCCGATTTTCAAGTCCGGTTCTTGAAGCGCCAGCTATCGTTGCCGGTCTCGACGATGTCG
>JBHJOB010000030.1:0-41534 GCA_050330195.1 Rhodomicrobiaceae bacterium
AAACGGTCTTGCCGCCAGCGTTTAACCTGGCCTACGCTGCGCTCCGACCAGCTCAAACGCTGGCAACCGAGCGCCGGGTTCTAACTTAGAAACTGGTATCGCGATGCGGGGCAGGCCACAATCCGAAGCAGTTTTTGCCTCCCTCAACCGCCTGCCTTGCGAGGGGTTGCGCATCCGGCGCTCCGGCTAGAAAATAAGCCCGATGAACACTCACCGAGCAGCAACAGCCACGCTACGCACCGTCCTCGTCACAGGAGCGGCGCAGCGCATCGGGCGCGCGATCGCCTTGGCCTTTGCTCACGCCAACTGGCAGGTTGCGGTTCACTATCGCAGCTCCGCCGCCCCGGCTCTCGCGCTGGTTGAAGAAATCCGCGCGCTCGGAAGCGGCGCGGAGGCGTTCGCGGCCGATCTGGCCGACCTGGAACAATTGCGGACGCTCATTCCGGCCTGCACCGAAGCGCTTGGCGCGCCGTGCTGTCTCGTCAACAACGCCTCGCTCTTTCTGAAGGATGAGTTGGAAACGCTGGATGCGGACGACTGGCAGGCTCATATGGACGCCAATCTGCGCGCGCCCGTCATGCTGGCGAAAAGCTTCGCCGAACATCTGCCACCCGGCATTCCGGGCAATGTCGTCAATATTGTGGATCAGCGCGTCCTGCGTCCGTCGCCGGACTTTTTCTCCTACTCGGTCAGCAAGGCGGGGCTCTGGTGGGTGACGCAAACCATGTCGCAGGCGCTTGCCCCGCAGATACGGGTCAATGCGATAGCGCCGGGGCCAGTGCTGCAGAGCATCCATCAGAGCGGCGACGATTTTGCCGCCGAGGAAAGCGCAACTCTTCTCGGACATGGAGCATCACCGGAGGACATCGCCTCCGCGATCCTGTACCTCGTTGAAGCGAAGGCCGTGACCGGCCAGATGATCTGCGTCGATAGCGGACAGCATTTGAGCGGCGGGCGGCATCTGAGCTGACGTAAAGCAGTTTATTGCTGGCCGTAGCCGCGGAATTTCTCCAGCACGCGCGCCATCTCCGCGTCGTCGAGGATGGCCTCCCCGCCGATCTGCAGGAACCGGCAATATTGCCCGGCCAGCACTTCCACCTCGCGGGCGAGATCGAGCGCGGCTTCGAGCGATGCGCCGCAGGCGATCTGGCCGTGATGCGACAGAAGGGCCGCATTGCGTTCGGCGAGCGCCGCTGTGACGGCGCGGCCCAGTTCCGGCGTGCCGAATGTCGCATACGGAGCAAGCGGAATATCGCTGCCCCCCGCGACAGCGACCATGTAATGAAATGCGGGGATCGGCCGTTCCGCGCAGGCCAGCGCGGTGGCGTTCATCGAATGGCAGTGGACGATGGCGGCGGCGTCCGGCCTGGCGGCGTAGATTGCCAGGTGCATGTGCCATTCCGAGGACGGCTTCAGCGAGCCCGCCCGTGTCCTGCCCTTGTTGCTGACGAAGACGATCTGATCAGGCGTTAACCCTTCATAGGCAAGACCGGTTGGCGTGATCAGCATTCCGTCCTGGGTACGCGCGGAGACATTGCCCGAGCGCACCGGGCTCAGCCCCTCGCGGCTCATGGCTTGCGCCGTTTCGATGATGCCGCGCCGCAGCGCCGTCTCATCCGGCGCGGCAGCCCTACGCGGCATCGGCTTTTTCAGGATAGAGCGCGAGCAAACCCTCGGTCGAAGCATCGCAGATGCCGCGCTCGGTGATGAAGCTGGTGACGAGCCGGGCAGGGGTTACGTCGAAGGCCGGGTTGGCGGCCTTGCTGCCCGGCGCGGCTATATCGACGGTCGCGACATTGCCATTCGGCAGGCGTCCGGTCATCTGGGTGACTTCCGCGCCGTCACGCTCCTCGATGGGGATCTTGCGGCCATCGCTCAAGGTCCAGTCGATGGTCGAAAAGGGGATGGTGATGTGGAACGGCACGTCATTGTCGCGCGCAGCGAGCGCCTTCAGATATGTGCCGATCTTGTTGGCCGCGTCGCCATAGGCGGTCACGCGGTCAGCGCCGGTAATGCACAGGTCAACCTGCCCGGACTGCATTAGGTGCCCGCCCGCATTGTCCACGATGATCCGGTGCGGGATGTCATGCGCGCCGAGTTCATAGGCCGTGAGCGATGCGCCCTGATTGCGGGGCCGCGTTTCGTCCACCCAGACATGGACCGGGATGCCCGCATCATGCGCCTGATAGATAGGCGACAGCGCGGTGCCCCAATCGACGCAGGCCAGCCAGCCCGCATTGCAATGGGTGAGGATGTTGACCGGCGCGCCGCCCTTGCGCTCGGAATGCTCACGGATCAGTTGCAAAGCGTGCGCGCCGATCTGCCGGTTGGTTTCGGCGTCCTCGTCGCAGATCCGCGCGGCCTTGGCATAGGCGGCCTCGATGCGCTCCGAAGCGGGCAGGGGAGCGAGCGTTCGGCGCATCTCCTCCAGCGCCCAGCGCAGGTTGATCGCGGTCGGGCGTGTCGCGCCGAGCATGGCGATGGCTCGATCAAGCCCGGCGTCCGACGGATCGTCCAGCATGGCGAAGCAGACGCCATAAGCAGCCGTTGCCCCGATCAGCGGCGCGCCTCGTACCTGCATTGTCTTGATCGCACGGGCGGCGTCCTCCGGCGTCGTCAGCCGCGCCGTCTCGAAGCGATGCGGGAGCTTCGTCTGGTCAATGATCTCGGCGGAGCGGCAATCGCTGCCAAGCCAGATCGTTCGATAGGGGGTGCCATTGATTTTCATGAACAGGCTCCATCATTGGAGGGCCGTTGAGGCAGCCGGGAAGAAATCATCCGGCAACTGCCTCGTTTCGACAAGATATAGCAGCGCCGACACGGTCAGAACCGACAATACCGTCGTCACCAGCACGCTGGCCGTCGCGCGCTCGACCCAGAAACCATATTGCTGGGCCATGACAAATACATTGGTAGCCGTCGGCAATGACGCCAGCAAGACAGCCGTCAAAATCCAGACGCGGTCAAAATCACCGACATAGCTGAGCACGAGATACATGGCGACCGGATGCAGCACAAGCTTGATCGGCACGATGTAGAACAGGGCGGTGGGCACGCGCTTCAGCGGCCGCAGCGCCAGCGTCACGCCCATCGCGAACAGCGCGCAAGGCGCGGCGGCGGGGGCCAGATAGTCGATGAGCCGCTCCAGCGGCAGGGGTGGCGTGAACTCGAAGGCGGCGGCAGTCACGCCTGCGGCGGTTGCGAGAATGAAGGGATGAAAGACGATCTGCCGGACGATCTTGATCACCGTCCGGAGTGCGCCGCCATTGCCCCGCCCCGACAGCGCCATCATGGCCGGGGTCAGCGAGAAGTGCATGATGTTCTCGAAGCAGAAGATCAGCGCGAGCGGTATGGCCGCTCCGGGGCCAAGCGCCAGAAGCGCGAGCGCCGGCCCCATATAGCCGATATTTCCGTAAGCGCCGGAGAGCGCCTGAATCGTGGATTCGCCAATATGCCCGCGCGTGGCGATCATGCCGAGGAAGAATGTCAGCACGAGGATGCCGAAGGTGATGCCCACATTCGCCCCGATGAAATCCCAGCGTGCAAGCTGCTCGATCGGCGTTTTCGATAGCATGGAGAAAAACAGCGCCGGCAGAGCGAAATAGACGATGAAGATGTTCAGCCAGCCCAGCGCGTCGAGCGGACGGCCGGTGATCCGCGCGGCGATGAAGCCAAGCAGGATGAGGCCGAAGAGCGGCAGGATCAGGCCGAGAATTTCGTACATGGGTATCTTGGTTCTTTACGAGTCTCGCAGGCAACATATGGGGATATCGGCTTGCGCTCCCTCTCCCTTGGGGGAGGGTTGGGGTGAGGGGACTGTGTGCCCAGCCGTCGGATTCCTACCCCTCACCCGGCACTGCGTGCCGACCTCTCCCCCAAGGGAGAGGTAAGCATGGCCGATATAACTACCGATTTCGGAAAGGTGCATAGTTGCGAGACTCCTGCATCGGGATTTATTGAGTGCCGCTCTCGATCTCCTCGCGCAGCATTTCCAGCTCCAGCCATTCTTCTTCCGCCGCTTCAAGTTCCGCCTGCGCCTTCGCCAGCGCGTCTGTATGGGCCGAGAACGCCTTGGGATCGCGCGTGTAAAGCCCCGGATCGTCCAGCTTGTCTTGTAACCCGGCGATTCTTGCCTGCAGCTTTTCCATCTGCGCCGGCAGCGTCTTCAGCGCGTGCTGCTGATTGAAGTTCAGCTTCCGCCGGTCCGGCTTTTTCGGCTGTCCCCGTGTTTTTGGCCTCGCGGCCCTCGCCACCTTCCCGTCAGCCTCCAACCGCCACCAGATGTCCCCGCCGCGCTGGGCGAGCATGTCGGAATAGCCGCCCGCATATTCGGTCCAGCGCCCGTCGCCCTCAGGCACTATCACGCCGTTCACCGCGCGGTCGATGAAATCGCGGTCATGGCTGATCAGCACCACCGTGCCCTCATAATCGCCGAGCATTTCCTCCAGCACGTCGAGCGTTTCAAGGTCGAGGTCGTTGGTCGGCTCGTCGAGCACGAGGACGTTGGACGGCTTGGCCAGCGCCCGCGCCAGCATGACCCGCGCCCGCTCGCCGCCCGAGAGCACGCGCAAGGGCGTGCGCGCCTGCTCGGGCGAAAACAGGAAGTCCTTCATGTAGCTCATGACGTGACGGGACTGCCCGCCGATGATGACGTGATCGCTGCACCCGCCGGTCAGTGCCTGCGCCAGCGTCCACTCCGGATCGAGACTTTCGCGGCGCTGGTCGAGCGTCGCCATTTCGAGATTCGCCCCGAGCCGGATCGTGCCGCCGTCAGGGGAAAGCGCGCCGATGATCAGATTGACGAGCGTCGTCTTGCCCGCGCCGTTCGGGCCGACAATGCCGAGCCGGTCGCCGCGCATGACGCGCAGATTGAAATCCTTGACAATGGGTCGCCCGCCGAAGGCCTTCTCGACGCCCTTGGCCTCGATGACCAGCTTGCTCGACTGCTCAGCTTCGGCGACGCCGATCGTCGCCTTGCCCTGCACGCCGCGATAGTCGCGCCGCTGCTGGCGCATGGCGTGCAGATTGCCGAGCCGCTTGACGTTGCGTTTGCGCCGCGCGGTGACGCCATAGCGCAGCCAGTCCTCCTCCATCGCGATCTTGCGGTCGAGCTTGTGCTGGTCGAGAGCTTCCTGCGCGAGTTGCTCGTCGCGCCATTCCTCGAAACCGCCGAAACCGATGTCGATCCGGCGCGTAGCGCCCCGATCCAGCCAGACGGTTGCGCGCGAGAGATTGGCGAGAAAGCGCCGGTCATGGCTGATGATGACCATCGCGCCGCGCTGGGCGGAAAGTGTCGCCTCCAGCCATTCGATGGTGGCGAGGTCGAGATGGTTGGTCGGCTCGTCGAGGAGCAGGACGGAGGGCTTCGGGGCGAGCACATGCGCGAGCGCCACGCGGCGCAACTCGCCGCCCGAAAGCGTGCCAGGCGTTTCCTCGCCGGTCAGGCCGAGCTTTTCGAGCAATTGCGAGGCCAGATAGGGATCATCGCTCGGCGTCAGGCCGGACTGCACATATGAGAGTGTCGTCTCGTGACCGGACAGGTCCGGCTCCTGCATCAGATAACGCACGACAGCGCCCGGCTGGACGAAGATCGTGCCACGATCGGGCTCGACCAGACCGGCGGCGATCTTGAGCAGCGTGGACTTGCCCGAGCCGTTGCGTCCGACGAGGCAGACGCGCTCCCCCTCCGCGACGGACAACTCCGCGCCGTTGAGCAGCGGCGTGCCGCCAAAGGTGAGGCCAATATCCTTGAGCTGTATGAGTGGCGGCGACATGCGGCAGGAGAGCTTTCGAAAGCGTATGGTTTCAGCGTGTGCAGGGAGATATTTCCGTCCATATAGCGAATCTGGCGCGCTATCTCCAGCGCTTCGCTGCGTCCGTTGACAAAGACGCGGGCGGGGGATAGCGAACCGTTTGCAGGCATGGCGCGTCCCAATACAGCGCGCATTCAGATTGACAAGGGTCATTTGGGACAGATGGGCAGCTTATACGACAATGTTCCGCGATCCCTGCGCAACGATCCGCGCATGGCGTGGTTTGCCGCGATCGTCGTCGGCGGCCTGATCCATCTGGCGCTTTGGCCGCTATCCGAGCCGCCGGTTCTGTTCAGCGACTTCAAGAAAGCCTATTGGGTTGCGGGCGTCGAGCTCTGGAATGAGGGCTTCAGCGCGACCTATCCGTTCACCATTCAGGGCAATTGGTCGAATCTGCCTGTGCTGGCCTGGCCGTTCGCGCTGCTCGTGCCTTTCGGGCAGACGGCGGCGGGGTGGATTTATCTCGGCGTCGGACTTCTGGCGACCGGAGCCGCATGGTGGCTGCTTTGCCGCGTGGCCGGTCTGCGCGGTCCGATGGCCGCCGCGCTGCTTTTCCTGTTTTTCCTGAACGGTCCCCTGCTCAACACGCTGCGCGAGGGCAACAGCACCCATTTCGTGTTGTTCTTTCTCGTGCTTGGCGTGGCGTTCTGGCAGGGGCAGCGCGGCTATCTGGCCGGGCTTGCGTTCGGCATGGCCGCGACGATAAAGCCCGCATTGCTGCTTGTGGGCGTCTACTTCCTGCTGCGCAGGCGGTGGCCGATCGTGGCGGGCGGGGCGACGACGATTGCGCTGGCCGGTCTGCTCTCGCTCGCCATCTTCGGCATGGCGGCGCATGTCCTGTGGTTTCAGGAAACCATCGGCTACAATATGGGACAGGCAACGCCCGCGTTTAACGCGCAGTCGATCGACGGCTTCCTGATCCGGCTGTCCACGGGCGCGACCGAGCTGTTCTACTGGGGACCGATCCCGCTGCCCACCCCTCACAAGATCGCGCGCTACATCATGCTGGCGCTCATGGGCGGCGGCTTCATCTGGCTGATGCTCCGCGCTGAAATGCGCTCGCTCATCTCCGCTAAACCCGGCGCGCCAACACCGCAAGATTTTCTGCAACTGTCCATTGTGCTGGTCTTCGTGCTTGTCATCAGCCCGCTGAGCTGGACGCATTATTACGCCTATCTACTGCTTCCCCTTGGGCTGTATCTCGGCGGCAAGCTGCCCTTGCCGGGCGATGCCGCCACACGCTGGCTGTTCTGGCCGGGCTATGCGCTTGCCTCGCTGCCAGTGGTGATGCCCGCGCTGAACCTCAATCCCGACCCGCCTCAGGCATGGCATCACGAACTGATCGCCATGACGGTGGTTTCGGCCTGGCTGTTTGGCGCGTTGCTGATGCTGGCCTGCTTCGCGCGCGGAGGCTGGCTGGCGGTACGAGACGAGGCAAGCTCCGAGACGGTGGACGCCCGGGGCGCGGAAAACCGTGCGGCATGATGCTGTGATCGTCTGAAAGACGGTCCTTGCGGCGGGTCGCCGTCCGGCCCTATTTTAGCGCATGAGCAATCTCTTCGAAGCCGCCGGCCTTGAGAAAGGCGCGCCGCGTCCGCTGGCCGACAAGCTGCGTCCGCAATCCTTGAGCGAAGTCGCGGGGCAGGATCATCTGCTCGGCGAAGGCGGGATGCTGCGCCGGATGCTGGACAAGTCCGGCCTGCGCTCGATCATCTTCTGGGGGCCGCCCGGCACCGGCAAGACGACCGTGGCGCGGCTCGTCGCCCAACAGGCGGGAATGCATTTCGAGCAGATTTCCGCCATCTATTCCGGCGTGCAGGAGTTGCGCAAGCTGTTCGACGCGGCGCGCGGTCGGCGTCAGACCGGGACCGGCACGGTGCTGTTCGTCGATGAAATCCACCGCTTCAACCGCGCCCAGCAGGACAGTTTCCTGCCCGTTATGGAGGACGGCACGATTATCCTCATCGGCGCGACGACGGAGAACCCGTCTTTCGAGCTGAACGGCGCTCTGCTTTCGCGCTCCACCGTGCTCGTGTTTCGCCGCCTCGAAGATGACGCGCTGGAGAATTTGCTCGCACGCGCCGAGAAGGTCGAGAAACGCAAGCTGCCGCTGACGCCGGAGGCCCGCGAACGCATGATCGGCATGGCGGACGGCGACGGGCGCACGCTGCTCAACCTCGCCGAGACCGTCTTCGCGACCATCGGCCCGGATGAGCCGGCCCTCGATCCGGAAACGCTTGTCCAGATCGTCCAGCGCCGCGCGCCGCTTTACGACAAGAACCGCGACGGCCATTACGACCTGATCAGCGCGCTGCACAAATCCGTGCGTGGCTCCGACCCGGACGCGACGCTCTACTGGCTCGCCCGGATGCTGGCAGGCGGCGAAGACCCGCTCTATATCGGGCGGCGGCTGGTGCGCATGGCCGTGGAGGATATCGGCCTTGCCGATCCGAACGCGCTGGTTCAGGCAAATGCGGCCAAGGATGCCTATGATTTCCTTGGCTCGCCTGAAGGCGAACTGGCGCTGGCTCAGGCTGCGATCTATCTGGCGGTGGCGCCGAAATCCAATCGCGCCTATGTCGCCTTCAAGCGCGCCATGCGGGCAGCCAAAGAGTCCGGCTCGCTGCCTCCGCCGAAGATCATCCTGAACGCACCGACCAGGCTGATGGCCGAGGAAGGCTACGGCGAGGGCTATATTTACGACCCCGATACGCCGGAAGGCTTTTCCGGCCAGAATTATTTTCCCGACGAGATCGAACGTCAGCGTTTTTATGAGCCGACCCGCTTCGGACTGGAACAGCGGATCGGCGAGCGGCTCGCCGCGTGGAACAAATTGCGGCCCACGAAAAAATGATGCCGTGATCGTTTGTAACCCTTTGCGCAATTGGGCTAACTTGCAGGAGCCAGAGGAAACATGCCGCTTATGTAATCATTTCCGCTGTGCTATTAGGGCCAAGAGTTGCAGTTTTACGGGGAAGCTGATGGTCACCTTCAACGAACTTTGGGGCGCTCATCCCACGATCAATGGCGAGCAGTTTCCCTGCCGCACGCTGGGTTTTCCGAACTTCGAAAATCAATGCGCGATCCGTATGGGCGTGTGTCTCAAGAACGCCGGCATCGCGCCCACCAATATCAGTGGGGCCATCACGTGCGGGCAGGCCAAGCTGACCAATCACGGCCAGGACCATATGCATTATATCCGCGCCAAGGAACTGGCCAATGCGCTTCGCCGCACCAGCATTCCCGGCGTCGGCCCGGTTCACAGCCTGCGGACGCCGCAGGATTTCGCCAATGAGTTGAACGGGCGCAAGGGCATCATCTTCTTCAACGGCTATTGGTGGCGCTCGACCGACACGAGCCGCCCGACCGGCGACCATATCGACCTCTGGAATGGCTGGCGCACCAGCGCGAAGATGCTGTTTCCCTGGTTCGGCTGGCTCGGCGGCTATAACAAATCAGGCGAAATCTGGTTCTGGGAGGTTCAGGGATGAAGATCATCTCCGGCATATTCTTTGCCGTCATCTTCGGCCTCATAGGCGCGCGCTTCGCCGGTCCGGCCGTGGACTGGCTGATCGGCACGCAGATCTTCGAGAGCCCCGATGACGTCGCCAAGTTCGACCTCTTCGCGCGACTGGGCGTGACCGCCGCGATCGCGCTGATCGGTCTTGTCGTCGGGCTCATCATAGCGGGCCGTTTGCGCGGGCGCCTGATACGCAGCGAAAGCTAGATCAGGATCATTTCTCATGGAAACGATCCTGATGCGCATCCGTTTGCTTCAAGCCCGTTTTTTCCGAAAAATGGTATCCATTTTATCGGATCCCGCTCCAGCCATTGCCAGATCATGAAACTCCTTCTGCTCGTTGCGGCGGGTGGCGCATTCGGATCGGCCGCCCGTTATCTCGTCAATATTTCCGCCGCGGCGCTTTTCGGGCTCGCCTTCCCTTGGGGTACGATGGCCGTCAACGTCGTCGGGTCGTTCCTCATGGGACTGGTTATCGCGTTCGGCGCGGAGCGTCTGTCCATGTCCGAGGAACTGCGGGCGCTGATCGCCGTCGGATTTCTGGGTGGATTTGCAACATTTTCCGCCTTTTCGCCCGATTTTGCTGTGCTCTTCGAGCGTAAGGACTATGGTCTGGCTGGGCTTTATCTTGCGGGTTCGGTCAGTTTATCAATTCTGGCGCTCTTTGCGGGGCTTATGGTGGTTCGGCAATGGCTGACGTAAAAGCAGAAACGCGCAAGGTGAAAGCCGCTGACGCCGGCATGCGCATGGACCGCTGGCTGAAGGCGAATTTCCCCAGCCTGCCGCACAGCCTGACGCAAAAGCTGCTGCGCACCGGACAGGTTCGGCTCAATGGCAGCCGGGCCAAGGCCGATCACCGCGTCGAGGCGGGGGACGAGGTGTTTCTTCGCCGTGCCGCACAATTGACCGAACAGGGTGATAAGCCTGCCGACAAGCCAACCCCGCAACCGCCCATGGGCGTCTCCAAGGCGGATCGGACATTCATCGAGAGCATGATCCTGTTCGAGGATGACGAGCTGCTGGTTCTGAACAAGCCTTATGGCGTCGCCGTGCAGGGCGGCACCAAGACGAAGCGTCACATCGACGGCATTCTTGCGGGTATGGAAGACCGCTTCGGTGGACGTCCGCGCCTTGTCCACAGGCTTGACCGGGACACTTCGGGCGTGTTGCTGGTCGCCAAGACGCGCGATGCCGCAAGCCGTTTCGGCAAGCTGTTCCAGACGCGCTCGGTGCAGAAAATCTACTGGGCGCTCCTCAAGGGAATTCCGCGCCCGGCGCAGGGCAAGGTGGATGCGGCCCTCGTCAAGGCTTCCGGTCCGGACGGCGATCGCGTCAGAAAGGCGCGCCCCGGCGAGCAGGACATTGCGCAATCCGCGATCACAAATTACAACGTCATTGAGCGCGCCGGACCCAAGCTCGCCTGGGTCACGCTGAAGCCCGTCACCGGCCGCCAGCACCAGCTTCGCGCCCATATGGCCATGATCGGCCACCCCATCGTGGGCGACCAGAAATACGAAGGCGACAAGGATCTGCCGGTGGAGAATATCGACATCAAGCTGCATCTTCACGCAAGGCGTCTCGTCGTGCCGCGCGGGAAGGGCGAACCGCTGGATGTCAGTGCGCCGCTTCCTGATCACATGCTGGCGAGTTGGGAGCTGCTTGGTCTTGACGCCAATCGTTTCGATTCCGGAGAGGGCGGGTGAAGCTGATCGTCTTCGATTGCGACGGTACGCTGGTCGACAGTCAGCACATGATCGCCGAAGCGATGACGGCGGCGTTTACCGCTGTGGGACTGCCGGTGCCGGACCGCGCGGCGATGCTCCGGCAGGTGGGCTTGTCGGTTTCGCATTCGATGGCGGCGATCACCGGCTCCGAGGATATCGAGACGCTTTTCGCTCTGGGCCGGGAATATCGTCTGGCCTTCTCCGCGCTGCGCCTTGAAGGGCGCATTGCCGAGCCGCTTTTCCCCGGCGCGAAGGAAACGCTGACCGCGCTTGCCGCCCGTGACGATATCCTGCTCGGCATCGCCACGGGCAAATCACGGCGCGGCGTCGACATTCTTCTGGAACGCGAAGGCTTCTCGAACCTCTTCGCCACCATCCAGACGGCGGACGATGCGCCCTCCAAACCCCATCCGGCAATGATCGAGCGGGCCATGAGCGAGGCGGATGTAGAGCCGGAAAACACGCTTATGATCGGCGATACCAGCTTCGACATTCTCATGGCGAAAGCCGCGTCCGTTCCTGCCATCGGCGTGGGCTGGGGCTATCATGACCCGGCGGAGCTTATGGAAGCCGGAGCCACGCGGGTGGTGGAGAACTTTTCCGAGCTGGAGGCGTTTCTTCTGCCGAACCAGAGTATGGCCGAATGAAGAACGACAGGAATGCGGGCGGCGAGCCGCTGAAGCGCTTTTATTCGCAGGTCACGTTGGATGATGCGCCGGAAGGCTGGCGGATTCTCCTCGATGGGAGGACGGTCCGGACCCCGCAGCTTGCGCCGCTGACGCTGCCCAGCCGTCCGCTCGCCGAGGCCATTGCCGAGGAGTGGCGGCGTCAGGGCGACACCATCGACCTCGGCTCGATGCCCCTGACGAAATTCGCCAATACGGCCCTCGACGCCGTTGCGCCGAATGCGCTTTCGGTTGCCGAGGATGTGCTCAACTTTGCCCGTCGCGATCTTGTCTGTTACCGCGCCGAAAAGCCTGAAACCCTCGCTGCCCGCCAGACGCTCTACTGGAACCCGCTGCTGGACTGGGCCGATGAACATTACGGCGCGCGGCTTGTCGTGACCGAAGGCGTCATGCCGGTCGATCAGCCGGAGAACAGCATCGCGGCGCTTCGCACGCCCTGCGCCTGTCTCGATCCCTTCGGGCTGACGGCCCTTCATGTCATGACCTCGCTGACCGGATCGGCGATCCTGGCTCTTGCTCATATCGCCGGCAGACTATCGCTTGAGGAAAGCTGGGCCGCGGCGCATGTGGACGAGGATTTCCAGATCGAGCATTGGGGCGAGGACGCCGAGGCGATGGCGCGGCGCGAACAGCGCTTCGAAGAAATGCGCGCTGCCTCGGAATTCTTCCAGCTCAGCCGCGAGCATCCGGCCGAGCCTGTGTAGGCGATCGCGTGCAGGTTTATGTCGCGGCCGGGCAACATGGCTGCGTCATATTCCGCGGCTGGCTGTCGGTTCTCTCCCAAAGCCGCCCATTTCTCTTTAAGACAGGCCGGTAAGAAGAAGCATCCCGTTTGCGTCGGGGGCCGCTACCGGCTCCTTGCGCGCAGGTGCGTCGAGGGAGAGTGGGGCTCATGGAATTTTTCTACGAAAGCGCGGGACTGGCCGCGCTGATCGCAGCCGGCGTATTCACGCTGTACTTCATCAAACATGCCATCGAGGCGTCCAACCGCCGCCGGGATGCGGCGCGCAAGGCCGAGCGGCTGATCTGTGCGCTCTATGCCGAGATCAAGGCGAATACGCAGGATCTGGAGGAGTTCATCGCGCAGTCGCCGCCGATCGAGCGGGCAAAGCAGGCCGTGCGGGAAAGCGCCGCGTTCCGTCCGCACATGACCAACACCTGCCACCGCATCGTCTATGAAAGTCATCTGAACGAACTGGCCGATCTGCCGCGCGCGGTCATTCTGCACGTCGTCGATTTCTACTGCCAGATCGAACGCGTGGACGCGCTGATCGACGGTTTCGACCAGCCATCCTATGAGCGTATTTCGGATGAGGGCAGGGCGCAGGTGATCGCAGAGCTTTGGCGCACGGTCGAGCGGGGCGTGAAGCTGGGGCATCAGGTTATGCACGGGCTTGAGGTCCATGCACCGCTGGAGTTGACGCGCGACGCGCTGAAACCGGCAGCGGCGTGAACACGCCCGCTTGAGGACAATTGATTTCCCGAAGCGCCGCGCCTTGCCTTAGAAAGAATTTACGAGGAAAGGTGAAGCGCGGGAAAATCATGTCGGAAGCGCGCATCGCTCAGAATACGGCGTCTTCGCCCGGCGTACGCCTGCCCGGAGCGCAAGGGCCGGTGTGGCTTGGGGCGCTGGGCGGCATTGTCATGCTGGCCGCATCCGCCGGGCAGACCGGCGGCTGGCGCATCGCCGTAGGCGCCCTGCTGGGCGCGCTTGGCGGCTTCGCGCTCTATCACGCCTCCTTCGGCTTCACGTCCGCCTGGCGGCATTTCATCAGCACCCGGCGCGGCGGCGGGGTCCGCGCACAGCTTCTGCTGATCGCGCTGCTGGTGGCGGCCGGTTTCCCGCTGATCGGCTGGGCCGGCGATCTGGGCCTCGCGGTCGGCGGCTACGTCTTTCCATTCGGCATCGCAGCCGCGTTCGGCGCGTTCATTTTCGGCTTCGGGATGCAGCTTGGCGGCGGCTGCGGCTCGGGCACGCTCTACACGGTCGGCGGCGGCAGCACGCGCATGACGATCACGCTGGCGGCGTTCATCGCCGGTTCGCTCCTTGCGACGGCGCATTGGGACGCATGGCAGAGCCTGCCGCAATTTCCGGCCATGTCGCTGATCTGGTCGGCAGGAACGCTTCCCGCGCTGATCGTTGCGCTGGCCATCATCGCTGCGCTTTTCTGGATGACGGCGGCGCTGGAACGGCGACGCCACGGAACGCTTGCGGCCGACAGTCCGACGGGCTCGCTGTTCCACGGGCCGTGGTCGATGACGACCGGCGCAATCGTGCTGGCGGTCATGGCAATCGGCACGCTGGTCGTGCTTGGCCGCCCCTGGGGCATCACCTCAGCTTTCGCGCTCTGGGGCGCGAAGATCGCCACGGCGGCTGGCGTTGACGTACAAAGCTGGCCCTACTGGCAATATTCCGGAGCGATCGAAGCGCCGGTTCTGGCGGATGCGACCAGCGTGCAGGATTTCGGCATCATGCTCGGCGCGCTGATGGCGGCGGGGCTCGCGGGACGTTTTGCGCCCGTGGCGCGGATCGGCTTCGGGCCGCTGATGGCGGCGGTGCTCGGCGGCCTGATGATGGGCTATGGCGCGCGTCTCGCATTCGGCTGCAATATCGGCGCGCTGCTGGGCGGATTGACGTCGGGGAGCCTTCACGGGCTCGGCTGGCTTGTGTTCGGCTTTCTCGGCAGCGTGATCGCCGTGCGCGTCCGTCCCCTGTTCAAATTAGATTGATGCACGCTGATCCGGCGGAACGCGTCAGGCGAGGCGTTGTTGTTCGGTCTGTATAGTCTTCGAACAATTTCGCGCAATTCACCTTCAAACCTTTATATCAGGGAGGATTTATCATGAGATTTGTAAGAGCGACTGTTCTTGCCGCACTGTTTGCACTCGCATTTGTTGCAAGTCCGGCCTCGGCCGAGCTTTCGGATACGCGCGAAGGCTGGCGGGTCGAGAAGACGGCGCACAGTTTCGACGATCTGGTAAAGCGGCTGGAGGAGGCTGTGAAGGCCAACAAGATGGGCCTCGTAACAGCGGCGAGCGCGTCGGCGGGCGCGGCCAATGAGGGCATCACCATCCCCGGCAACCGGATTATCGGCGTCTATCGCAATGACTTTGCACGCCGGATGCTCGAAGCCAGCATCGCCGCCGGCATCGAAGCTCCGATCCGCTTTTACATCACCGAAAACGCGGACAAGACGGCGACGTTGTCGTACAAGCTGCCGACGACGATCTTCGCCCCCTATTCCGATGAAGGCGGCGAGCCTTTGCGCAAGCTTGCCGAAGAGCTGGACACGATGTTCGCCAGGATCGCCGACGAAGCCGCCAAATAAGATGCTTTCGCAAAACCTGCCAGCGATGAGGACCGGAGAGATACCCGGTTCTCATCGCTTCAGGCGAGTTATTCCTGTCAGGGTCAGGCTGCGCGGCTATAGCCCTGAAGCGGGAATTCAAGCACGGCCATGACGAAGCCATTGCCATTATCCACCGCCTCGCTCCAGATGGAGAGCGGCGTCGGGTAGTTTGGCTTGAGCTGGCCGACGACCTCGCCGTGATCGAAATAGAGATCGGCCTCATATTTCTTGGCGACGCGCTGCATCTTCCGGTTTTCCGCAAGGCAGTTCATGTAGAGCTTGTCGACGCCGCGATTGCGGGCCGACAGGATGATCCGGCCAAGCAGCTCGGTGCCGACGCCGGAATCCTGATATTCGCGCTCGACCGAAAAAGCCGCTTCCGCTTCCCCGTGCCAGCTATCTCCAATCATGCGCAATTCCGCTGCCGCGTGCATTTCGCGGCCAAGGAAAAAGCCGTAGATGACGCTTTTCAGCCGGTTGGTGCGTTCGGAATAGGTGTGAATGAAAGTTTCCGAAACGGACGAGCCGAACCGCAAACGCCGGCTCTCCTTGTCCAGTCTCAGAAGATGGTCCCGGAATTTCTGCGTTTCCGTAAACCACAATTTCCGTATCGTGCCTCCCGATAAGAAAGTTTCAGTCATATCCGAAATCTCCAATCGGTTGATGTCGCCGCTACCAGACAACTCGCCGTGCCCGGTTTGGTTGCAGCGCACAAATATATGGGCTCTGTGGCAGCGCGATGAAGATGGAAAGATGTCTTATGCCCTTTCGCGCATGGCTGCCATGCATGACACGCCGGGCTATCCTCTTCGCCTGTCCCCGCGCGGCGCTTGAAGCAGGGCATAAATTCAGCTTTAGTGACAGCCTACCAATCAGAACGAACTGGCAGTCCCGGGAGGCTACGCATGAACGAAATTGGCCATTTTATCGCTGGAAAGCGTGTAGCCGGGAGCAGCGGTCGTTTCGCGGACGTCTATGCGCCGCATACCGGCGAGGTGCAAGCAAAAGTTGCATTGGCGTCGGCCGCGGAACTGTCTCAGGCTGTGGAAAACGCCAAGGCCGCACAGGTCGAATGGGCGGCGACCAACCCCCAGCGGCGCGCGCGGGTGCTTTTCAAGTTCCTGCAACTCGTTCAGGACGAGATGCAATCGCTGGCGGAGATGCTGTCCTCCGAACATGGCAAGATCGTCGCCGACTCAGTTGGTGATATTCAACGCGGGCTGGAAGTCGTGGAATTTTGTTGCGGCGCACCGCACCTGCTGAAAGGCGAATATACTGAAGGTGCGGGACCGGGGATCGACATTTACTCGCTGCGCCAGCCGCTGGGCGTCGTCGCAGGCATCACGCCCTTCAATTTCCCCGCCATGATTCCCCTGTGGAAAGCCGCTCCCGCGCTTGCCTGCGGCAATGCCTTCATCCTCAAGCCGTCCGAGCGCGACCCGTCCGTGCCGATGCGTCTGGCCGAGCTGTTCCTTGAAGCAGGGCTGCCGGAAGGCGTTTTCAACGTCGTCAATGGCGACAAGGAAGCGGTGGACGCCATCCTTCATCACCCGGACATCAGGGCGATCGGCTTTGTCGGCTCGACGCCGATTGCGGAATATGTGTATGTGACCGGCACGGCGATCGGCAAGCGCGTGCAGTGCTTCGGCGGCGCCAAGAACCACATGATCGTCATGCCGGACGCCGATATGGACCAGGCGGTCAATGCGCTGATCGGGGCGGGCTACGGTTCGGCGGGCGAGCGCTGCATGGCGATCTCCGTCGCGGTGCCGGTTGGCGACAATACTGCCGACGCCCTGATGGAGAAGCTGATTCCGCGGGTCGAGTCGCTCAATATCGGTCCCTATACGGACGAGTCCGCCGATTTCGGTCCGGTCGTGACCAAGCAGCATCTGCAAAAGATCAAGGATTATGTCGATCTCGGCGTGAAGGAAGGCGCGACGCTCGCCGTCGATGGCCGCGATTTCACCATGCAGGGCTATGAGAACGGCTATTTCATGCGCGGCTGCCTGTTCGATCACGTGAAGCCGGAAATGCGCATCTACAAAGAAGAGATTTTCGGCCCGGTCCTGTCCATTGCCCGCGCGAAGGATTATGACCAGGCGTTGCGCCTGCCGTCCTCCCATGAATATGGCAATGGCGTCGCCATCTTCACACGCGACGGCGACGCGGCCCGCGATTTTGCCACGAAAGTGGACACCGGCATGGTGGGCATCAACGTGCCGATTCCGGTGCCACTGGCCTATTACACATTCGGCGGCTGGAAGCGCTCCGTGTTCGGCGATCTCAACCAGCACGGGCCGGACGCTTTCCGCTTCTACACCAAGACGAAGACGGTGACCGCGCGCTGGCCGTCCGGCGTCAAGGAAGGCGCGGAATTCGTCATTCCGACCATGAAATAGCGCCACGCCTGTCGCCTTGAATATCCGGTTGCCGCCTCGATCGCGGCAGCCGGGTCTTAACCGTAGATCAGCACCAGTACGAATGTCCCCAGCGCTACGCGGTAAACCGCGAAGGGCGCAAAGCCGACCCGGCTCACGATGGCCAGGAAGGGCTTCACGACCAGAAGCGCGGCGATGAATGCGGCGATGAAGCCGGTCGCGATCAGCCCCGTATCGTCGAAGGTGAGCGCTTCGCGGTTCTTGTAGGCGTCATAGACAAAAGCCGCCGACATGGTCGGGATCGACAGGAAAAATGAAAACTCCGCCGCCGCGCGCCGCTCAACGCCGAGCAGCAGACCGCCAATGATGGTTGCGCCCGAACGTGACACGCCCGGGATCATCGCGACGGCCTGCGCGACGCCGATCAGAAAGCCGGTTTTCAGAGGCAGCGTCTCCGCCTCGTAATGGCGCACGCGCTTTTGCGTTTCCTCCACGATCATGATGACGATGCCGCCAATGATGAGCGAGGTCGCCACCACCGTCGGCGAGAATAGCACGGCTTTGATGAACCCGTGAAATGTGGCGCCGAGCACCATCGCGGGCAGAAAGGCGACCAGGATCAGCAGTGCAAAGCGGCGCGCCGCCGGGTCCGTGGGCAAGCCGAAAATCGTGCCGAAGACTTTCCTGAAATAGACCAGGATCAAGGCGAGGATCGCGCCGAGCTGGATCATGACTTCAAAAGTGCGGCCGGGCGGCGCTTCAAAGCCGAGCAGGTCGACAAACAGGATCAGATGGCCCGTGGATGAAACAGGCAAAAATTCGGTGAGCCCTTCAATCACGCCGAGAAGGGCGGCAATGAGATAATTTTCCATGTGAACGTCCGAGACTTTACGCCGGATGTGCGCCTCGGGTAACGCATTGACCCTGCAGCGCCCGGCAAGTCAAGGCTTCATCGCGAGATTCCGGCCGAATGTGCGGTCTATCAACGTGGAACAGTTAATATCCTGCCCGAGTTGAAATGGATGGTGCAGTGCGCTAAACCGGTACGATCGGCAAGAGACAAGGGGACCAGCTCATGCTGGAATGGCTTTCCGGAGACATTGCTTCATTTGCGGTTTTTGTCGGGCTCGTCGTGGCGGCGGCCGTTTTCGGAGGCCAGTGGGGCGCGGGCCCGTGGTATAATTCGCTTTCCAAACCGGCCTGGACCCCCCCGAACTGGCTGTTCCCTATCGCCTGGACAATCCTCTATCTCATGATCGCCATCGCGGGCTGGCTGATCTGGGTCACGCCGCACGAAAAACGCACGTTGTTGCTGGCCGTGTGGGGCGGCCAGCTTCTGCTGAACGCAACCTGGTCCTATCTCTTCTTCGGACGCAAGGACCTCGCTCTCGCCCTTGTCGAGATCGCCGCTATGTGGCTTTCCATCGCTGCGTTCATAGTGCTGGCATGGGATGTCAACCAGCGGGCCGCGCTGCTATTCATGCCGTATCTCGTCTGGGTGAGCTATGCCGCCGCCCTCAATGCTTCGATATGGGCAAGGAACTGACCGCTATCCGGCGTTTTCCAGCGCGGCGATATCGCCGTTACAGATGGCCGGGATGTTCCGGGTGATCCTGCCGATGTCCCAGTCCCACCAGCGGATTGCCAGCAGCCGCGCGATCGTGTCGTCGTCAAACCGCATCCGGAGAATCCGGGCGGGATTGCCTGCAACGACCGCGTAGTGCGGCACGTTGTGCGTGACCACCGACCGCGCGCCGATGATCGCGCCGTCCCCGACCTGCACGCCGGGCAGTAGCAAGGCCTCATAACCGATCCACACATCGTTGCCGATCACCGTGTCGCCATGATGCGGAAAGTCCAGCTCGCCATCGAAATGGCCCGTCCAGCCCTGGCCGAACACGCCGAAGGGAAAGGTCGAGAAGCCGTCCATCCGGTGGTTGCTGCCGTTCATGATGAACCGGGCGCGCGCCGCGATCTGGCAGAATTTGCCGATGATCAGCCGGTCGCCCTCGAGGTCGAAATGATAAAGGACGTTGCGCTCGAATCCTTGCGGATCGTCAGGATCGTCATAATAGCTGTAATCGCCGACGAGAATGTTGGGGTTCGCGATGACGTTCTTCAGGAATACCACGCGGTCCGCGCCGGGGATCGGATGAAGCGTGTCGGGTGTGGGACCGTTGGCCATGCGGATCGCCCATCATGAAAGCCGATTGCAGAGAATGGCGGCAGTTCCGCCCAGCGGTTTCGTTCCGCTGCTCTTTTCGAAGGCACTCGATTAGGCGATTTGCGGTTAATCCACAACACTCTTGGCCTGGAGACTATCGGCGGCGTTGAAAACCGGGCTCCGTGCGCCAATCTGCGGTAATCTTGGCCGGCAGGCGTCACGCGGGGCATTGTCATCGAACAGCGAACTCCAAAAAGGCGAAAGAGAACGCCGGGCAGCTCTCTGCGCAATGCAGGGGCCTTTCTCAAACGCCTGCTTTCAAGGCCGACGCGGGCGTCCATTCCCCCCGTCCGGGTCGAAGAGCCGCTTGCCAGACCGGACGCCGTGGCGCCGCAGGAAGAACGCTGGCTTGCCGGTGATTTCTCGAATTTCGCCGGTCGGCGGCAATACCGGGTGTATGTTCCCGGCGGCCATCACGGCCGGAAGATGCCGCTGATCGTCATGCTGCATGGCTGCCGCCAATGGCCCGAGGACTTCGCGGCCGGGACGGGGATGAACAGGTTGGCCGAGGAGCAGGGCTTTCTCGTCGCCTATCCCGAACAGCCGCGATCGGCGAACGGCCTGCGCTGCTGGAACTGGTTCAATCCTCGCCACCAGCATCGCGGACGCGGGGAGCCCTCGCTGATCGCGGGAATTACCCGCGACGTGATGCAGCGCTACGATGCCGATCCGGAGCGTGTTTATATCGCGGGGCTTTCGGCGGGCGGCGCGCTCGCCAGCGTGATGGCGGCGACTTATCCCGATCTCTATGCCGCCGCTGGCGTCCATGCCGGGCTGGCGCGCGGCGCGGCGCGGAATGTGCCCTCCGCCTATTCCGCCATGCAGCGCGGCGCCAGCATGATCGCGCCGGAAGTGGCGCTGTCATCTACGAACATGGGCGGACGCCGCAATGTGCCGATGATCATCTTTCACGGCGATCAGGACGAGACGGTTCATCCGCGCAACAGCCTGCAGGTTCTGGAACAGGCCTGGCCGCAAGCCTATACGCTGTTGCGCCATGACAAGACGCAGCAGCGCGTCAAGGGCGGACACAGCTATACGAGGACGCGCTATTTCGACAAGAGATGGGGCCGCCCGGTGCTGGAGCACTGGCTGGTTCACGATGCGGGACATGCCTGGATGGGCGGCACACCGTCAGGATCTTATACCGACCCGAAAGGACCGGATGCCTCGCGCGAGATGTTGCGTTTTTTTCTGAGCCACAAGCTTGAGGGGGCAATGGCCGAGGAAGAAGCGGCGATCTAGCGAGATCCGTATGGCCTTGCTCGGGCGGAAAGCACGTGCAGCGCGCTCTTGAATCCGCCCCTGTCATGATTTCTTCTTCGCCCCTAGAACGCCTTCGGGGTTGAGATTCGAGACTGTCTCGGCCGTATGGCTCCATGCTGTCCCGTACGACAAGGATAAGTCCGAGACATGCAATGTTCAGACGGATTACACTACAGGTCATGTGGAGAGTTCAATCCGGCGCCAGAGAAGTAGCCGGCCAAGAGGTCGAAGGCCGCCGAAGGAGAAGATGCATGAGTTTGAATGTAAAGGCGGCAGTCTTGTCGCTGGGATTGCTTTTTGCCCTGGTCGTGCCGCCGGCGATCGCTCAGGATCAGGGAGCAGGCGAGAACGGCCTCAGCATCGGGGAAAAGCAGCGAATCGCGGCCTCGCTGATCGGTGAAACGATTGCGGCCTCGCGCGTCCCCGAAATCTACGCCGATCTGCGCCGGGCGGTCGCCACGCTTTATCTGCCCTATATGAAGGAGCAGCTTGCCGGGGGCGAATTTTCGCAATTCGGGCCGGAGGTGCGGGAGCAGTTCGACGCGGTCTCCCGGCTGCTGGACTATTCGCTCCGGGCCGCCGAAGAGCTTGAGCCGGTCTGGACAGAAAATTACGAGGCAATGGTCGGCGACGTGGCCGGGCTGCTGGCTGAACAGGCGACCGGCGAACAGCTTTACCTTGCCGGTGAAATGCTGCGAACGCCCGCCGCACGAAAGGGGTTCAGCACATTATACGCCTATTCCCGGCTTCTGACGGCTTTCACCATCGAGGATGTACGCCAGTCCAAGGCCATGTCCGAATGGATGAAGGATCTTCGCTTCGATGCGGAAAACAATCCCTTCACCAACCAGGAGGTGACGCCGCCGCCGCGCGAGCGTGTTGCCAAGGCCGAAGCCATTGTCGCCGATTTCATGCGGATCTCCCGGATCGACGACATGGTGGGCGAGATCACGCGCTTCACACGCGATGTGGTCCTGAATGTCGAGACGCTCGACGTGGCGAAGCGGACGGAGGTTCGTGAAGGCATCGAGCAGTTCGAGTTCTACTACAATCTCGGCAAGTCGATGGCGCTGGCCATTGCCCCGTCAAGCCTTGCCACAGCGCTTGATGACGAGCAGCTCGCGAAGTTTCATCTGCTGATCCTGTCGCCGGTCATGGCGAAGACCTTCGGCCTGTTTCACGACGTGATCCGGGAAGCGACGTCCTTTACCAGCCGGGATATTTCCGAGTTCAGCGCGCTTGCGGAAGAGGCAGAGGAGGCGGAACAGCCGCGCAGCCCCGACGAACGGCGTGAGGACAGGGCCGAGTGGGACGCGCTTGCGGCCAAATGGCGCGAGGTGTTCGAGAGCCGCCTGTCGCCGCAAACGCGCGAGGGGCTTGAGCAGGCCGTGGAGGATTTGCAGGCGCTGGCGGAGGAGCGCAAACGCGAGCGGGGCATAGACGCGCCGGAGCCTGAGACGCGGGAGTTGTAAAGGCTGGCGGGCCAGATACGCGACGGCTCGCCTACGATTCTCAAACGAACTCCATGATCACGGCATCGACGGCCAGACTGTCGCCCGGCTTGGCCTTGATCGCCTTCACGGTGGCGTTGCGCTCGGCGCGCAGCACGTTTTCCATCTTCATCGCCTCGACGGTGCAGAGCTGCTGCCCGGCCTGCACGTCCTCGCCCTCGCTGACATGGATGGCGCGCACAAGCCCCGGCATGGGGCAGGTCAGCGCCTTGGAGGTGTCGGCAGCCTGTTTTTCCGGCATCAGCGCGGCAAGTTCCGCCTCGCGCTCGGTATAGACCCGAGCCGGGCAATAAACGCCAGCATGGGTCAGTTCCCAGCCGTTCAGAATCGGGCGCACCTGAACGGTGAGCCGCTTGCCATCGACGGCGCCGCGCCACACAGGAGCGCCCGGCCACCAGTCGAAGGCAACCTCGACCTGCCGGCCGGCGCCATTCGCTCCGCCGAGCCTCATCGTGAACGGCAATCCGATATGGCCTTTGACGCTCAGCGCGACGCGGCCTGCGCCAAGGCTGACGATCCGGGTTTCCGAAAAGCGCACCGGCACGCCCTGCATCTGCCCGGAAATCTGGCGGCGGCGTTCATTGGAGAGATGGTCGATCGCGGCCGCAACGCAGGCGAGCTGTTCCAGCACTTCGCCTTGCGGCTCGATCGGCGCGAAACCTTCGGGAAATTCCTCGGCGATGAAATTGGTCGAGAGGTCGCCGGATTGCCAGCGCGGATGCTGCATGATGGCGGACAGGAACGGGATGTTATGGCGGATGCCGTCGACATAGAATTCGTCGAGCGCGCGGGCCATCTCGGCGATCGCCGCCTCGCGCGTTGGGCCGTGCGTGATCAGCTTGGCGATCATCGGGTCGTAATAGAGCGAGATCTCGCCGCCCTCATAGACGCCGGTGTCGTTGCGCACCGCAAGGCCGTCCTCGCGCGCGCCTTCGAGTGGCGGCCGGTAGCGCGTCAGGCGGCCGATGGAGGGCAGGAAGTTCCTGACCGGATCTTCCGCATAGACGCGGCTCTCGATGGCCCAGCCAGTGATGCCGAGATCGCCTTGCGCGAAGGGCAGGGGCTCGCCCGCCGCGACGCGGATCATCTGCTCGACCAGATCGACGCCCGTGATCAGCTCCGTGACCGGATGTTCAACCTGGAGCCGTGTGTTCATTTCCAGAAAATAGAAATTGCGATCCGGATCGACGATGAACTCGACCGTTCCCGCGCTCTCGTAATTCACCGCCTTCGCCAGCGCGACGGCTTGCGCGCCCATCGCCTCGCGGGTCTGCTCGTCAAGAAACGGGCTCGGCGCTTCCTCGATCACCTTCTGGTTGCGCCGCTGGATCGAGCATTCGCGCTCGAACAGATGGACGACGTTGCCTTGCTTGTCGCCCAGCACCTGGATTTCGATGTGGCGCGGGTTCTCGATGAATTTCTCGATGAAGATCCGGTCGTCGCCGAAGGAGGATTTCGCCTCCGATTTCGACGAGTTGAACCCATCGGCGACCTCTCCGGCGCTACGGGCGATGCGCATCCCCTTGCCACCGCCGCCCGCCGAGGCCTTGATCATCACCGGATAGCCGATCTCGTCGGCGATCCGGACCGCCTCGGACGCATCCGCGATCACACCGAGATAGCCGGGCACGGTGCTGACGTTGGCGGCGTTGGCGAATTTCTTGGACGTGATCTTGTCGCCCATCGCCTGGATGGCCTCGACATTGGGGCCGATAAAGGCGATGCCTGCCTTTTGCAACGCCTCGGCGAAGACGGGGTTCTCCGACAGAAAACCATAGCCGGGATGGATGGCCTCCGCGCCCGTGGCTTTGGCCGCTTCGATGATCTTCTCGATCACCAGATAGGACTCCGACGCCGGGGCCGGGCCGATGTTCACGGCCTCATCCGCCATTTCCTTGTGCAGCGCATCGATATCGGCGTCCGAATAGACGGCGACCGTGGTGATGCCCATCTTCCGCGCGCTCTTGATGACACGGCAGGCAATCTCACCGCGATTGGCGATCAGGATTTTGCTGAACAAGGGACGGCTCCTCAAGGCAGGCGGGTTTTGTTTTCATTGTACGAAAACAAGTTTTACAGCGACTTGCCGCGCGCGTCACCTGTTGCAGTGCGGGATGGAAATAAAGAGGCGTGGCTGGGTCGTGAGCCGATGGGCAACTGGTCGCAGGGGCACGGCAAAGGCTCGGGGAGGGTTGCGTGTCATGCCATCGCCCCTGCGCCCGGTGCGGTGGCGGCAGTCTGCGCGTCGAGCTTGCGGATGGCGGCGATCACCGTCTTTGGTTCCACATGCATCAGCATGTGTCCGGCTGCATCAAGTCGCTGCACCTCAAGCGCGGGGATCGGCTTCAGCGCATCGAGCTGAAACTCGGGATCCAGCACGCGGTCCCCAAGCCCGTAGAGACACAGGACCGGCACGTTGATTTCATCGTACCGTTTCCGGCTCCTGTCGAAAGAGGAGCCCGACGCTGCAAAATCGTTCATGTTGGTGATCAGGGACTTGGGCCGCAAGGCGAGCAGACCGCCGCTTTCCGTGGCGAAGTCGAACGGGACGGACTGCGGCGCGAAGATCTCCGCGGTTATCTGCGGCCCTGCCTTGATACTCATCGGCACGCCGATCGTCCAGGCGATCACAGGGCGCAGAGGCGCGGAAACGTGGAGCTTCCTGAACACGGGCGGGATCGAGCGGGGCTTGCCGGCCGCGGGCGCGATCAGGACATAGCCGCGGGCCTTGCCGGGGTGAAGCACCGCATGGGCCAGCGCGACGCCGCCGCCGAGCGAGTGTCCCACGATGAGCGGATCCGTGACGCCGAGCTTGTCGAGCGCTTTCTGAATGATGTTTGCCTGCGCCTGCGTGGAGAAATCGTACCCGGCCGGCCGTTCGCTGTAACCGCAGCCGGGACGGTCGATGGCGATGGCGCGGCCAGTGCTGGCGATGTCGTCGAAAATCGTGCCGGCATAGTGGTAGAGATTGCCGCCAAGCCCGTGGATCATCACGATAGGCGATCCCTCGCCCCGATCGAGATAATGCAGCCTTGCCCCGTCCACCTCGATGAAATCCCCGATCGGCGGCACGGCTCTTTCCACCTTCCGGGCGGTGCTCCAGGAAATATAGACCGATGCGGCCAGCACCACGGCAACGAAGATAACCGCAATTTCGATGATCCATGCGAGCATCGTCTCTCCCCCGATCGGTTCCGCCTGTCGTGGACGCCCGACCTTGCCCGCACGCCCGCTTTTCGCAATGAATCTACACCAAACCGCCTCCGGTTGCGACGTCCCCGCAACCGCCATTCGCTTGCCTCACCTTTACCCGCGCATGCTATAAGATGTCCCGCACTGCAAAAAAGGCGCTGCCAGCGCGAAGATACGAGCCAGGGGCAGGATCCGATGAAGGAAGTCATTAACGAATTGGAACGGCGGCGCGGCACGGCCCGTCTCGGCGGCGGCCAGAAGCGGATCGACGCGCAGCACGCGCGCGGCAAGCTGACGGCTCGGGAGCGGATCGAGCTGCTTCTCGATGACAAATCCTTCGAGGAATACGGCATGTATGTCGAGCATCGCTGCACCGATTTCGGCATGGCCGAGACGAAGATTCCCGGTGACGGCGTCATCACCGGCTGGGGCACGATCAATGGTCGGACTGTCTATATCTTCGCCAAGGATTTCACCGTCTTCGGCGGGTCGCTGTCCGAGGCGCATGCGCAGAAGATCATGAAAATCCAGGACATGGCGCTGCGCAACCGCGCGCCGATCATCGGTCTTTTCGATGCGGGCGGCGCGCGCATTCAGGAGGGCGTGGCGGCGCTTGGCGGCTATGGCGAGGTGTTCCTGCGCAACGTGCTGGCCTCCGGCGTCATCCCGCAGATTTCGGTGATCATGGGGCCATGCGCGGGCGGCGACGTCTATTCCCCGGCCATGACGGACTTCATCTTCATGGTGAAGGATACCAGCTACATGTTCGTCACGGGGCCCGACGTTGTGAAGACCGTCACGAATGAGACCGTCACGGCGGAAGAGCTGGGCGGCGCATCGGTGCATACGGTCAAGTCGTCGATCGCCGATCATGCCTATGAGAATGACGTCGAGTGCCTGTTGCAGATGCGGCGGCTGATGGATTTCCTGCCCTCCAACAACCTCTCCGGCGTGCCCAGCCTGCCGACCTGCGACCCGTTCGACCGTTCCGAGCCCTCGCTCGATACGCTGATCCCCGACCATCCCAACAAGCCTTACGACATGCGCGAACTGATCATGAAGATCGCCGATGAGGGCGATTTCTTCGAGATTCAGCAGAAATTCGCGCAGAATATTCTGACCGGCTTCGGACGCATCGAAGGGCAGACCGTGGGCTTCGTCGCCAATCAGCCGATGTTTCTGGCCGGTGTGCTCGACAGCGACGCCAGCCGGAAAGCGGCGCGTTTCGTGCGCTTCTGCGACTGTTTCAACATACCGATCATCACCTTCGTCGACGTTCCCGGCTTCCTCCCCGGCACGGCGCAGGAATATGGCGGGCTGATCAAGCACGGCGCCAAGCTGCTCTTTGCCTATGCCGAGGCGACGACGCCGAAAGTCACGCTCATCACCCGCAAGGCCTATGGCGGCGCCTATGACGTGATGTCGTCGAAGCACATTCGCGGCGATGTG
Source organism: Rhodomicrobiaceae bacterium (assembly GCA_050330195.1). Lineage (GTDB taxonomy): Bacteria > Pseudomonadota > Alphaproteobacteria > Rhizobiales > Rhodomicrobiaceae > JAHQVI01. Next base: position 27,117 of record JBHJOB010000030.1, read on the forward strand.
AACTATGCCTGGCCGACCGCCGAGATCGCGGTGATGGGGCCGAAGGGTGCGGTAGAAATCCTCTACCGCTCCGAACTCGGCGATCCCGAGAAGATCGCCAGCCGGATCAAGGAATATGAGGACCGTTTCGCCAATCCGTTCGTTGCCGCCGAGCGCGGCTATATCGACGAGGTGATCCTGCCGCGCAATACGCGCTCGCGCATCGCCCGCGCGCTCAATATGCTGCGCAACAAGACGGTCGAGAACCCTTGGAAAAAGCACGATAATATCCCTCTCTGACCAAGGCGGGAATCCGGAACAGGTGTCGATGTCGACGGGAGGTCTGACGAGCCTCCGGGGAACTTCCAGCGTGCTTGACCGTTTACTTCGCTGATGAAATCTGAAGGAAACGATGACGACACCTGGGCATTCAAAGGCTGCCCCCGCTCCCCCGCGGGTCTTTGAGCATTTGGCTGATCCGCCGGATCTGCCCACCGCCCGGTATTGGCATCATCAGGTCAAGGCATGGACATCCAGACGAATAATTCGATGAATTCCACATGGCTTCGCCGCAAGCGGCAACTGATGACGCAGCCATTCGTACATGCGGTCAGCAGCAGTCCCGTTCCGATCATTCTCACCGATCCCCACGAGCACGATCATCCGATCGTCTTTGCAAATGACAGTTTCATGCGCCTGACGGGCTACAAGGAACTGGAACTGCTCGGACAGAATTGCCGTTTTCTTCAGGGGCCGTCGACGGATGAGGGCGTGATCGCAGCGTTGAAAGAGGCGATTTCCGGCAACCGGGATATTGCCGTCGAAATTCTCAATTACCGCAAGGACGGCTCCATGTTCTGGAACGAGTTGCATGTTGCGCCCGTCTTTGACGAAAATGGCGAGACGTTGTTCTTTATCGGCTCGCAGGTGGACGTCACCGAGCGGATCGCGGCCAAGAATGAGCTTGCCGATTTGAACCAGTCCCTCGAACGCCGGATCGCGGAGAGAACCGACGATCTGAAGCAGGCCGCCGAACACTCCGCTCTTCTCGCGAGGGAAGTCACGCACCGTGTGCGCAACAGCCTTGCGCTGCTGACATCGCTCATCGAATTGCAGCAGCGTTCCGCTCTGGATGACCGCGACCGCGAGCTTCTCCGCGAGGTCGGCAGCCGCATCCGAGCCGTCGGCAGAATCCAGACCATGCTGGATGAGGTCGCGGTCGGCGCCAGCAGGATCGACGTCATGCGCCTGCTTTCGACCTTGCGCGAGGATCTCGACATGATTTCCACGGCGCAGGTCAGGCTGGAGATGAAGAATTCCTTCCAGATCCCGCCCGAACAGGCGTTGCCCGTTGCGCTGATCGTGACCGAGCTGGTTCTGAATGCGCAGAAACACGCCTTTCCGTCCGGCTTGAGGAACGACGTCGGAACCGTCGAGATCCGGGCGGGCGTTGCTCGCGATGAAGCGGCGATCGAGGTCGAGGATGACGGTCAGGGCCTGCCCGAGGATTTCGACATCGAAGCGGTCAATGGCACCGGAATGCTCGTGATCAAATCCCAGATCAGCGGAATCGGCGGCCGCGTTGTCCATCAGGCCGGCAAGTTCGGCGGCGCGCTGTTTCAGGTGTTCTTTCCGGTCGCGGCGAGTTAGGGCAACGCTCGAAGCTTCCCGTCGCGACAGAAACCATCCCCAAAAAGCTGTGCGATCTGCTTGGCTAACCGGTTCGGGCAGTGCATTGTTCGCGGCAACGATATGCAGGGGAGGGGCACATCATGCAGACGATCGCCGCAATTCTCACGAGCCTTGTCTTTCTCATTCACGTCTACATCGTGCTGCTGGAAACGGTCATGTTCCGGTCGCGCGGCGTGAAAGTTTTCGGCATTCCCCCCGAGCAGGTCGACCGCATGGCGCCGGTCATGTCGAACCAAGGCTGCTACAACCTGTTTCTGGTGGCGGCGCTCGGAATCGGCTTGTTCTATCCCGATCCGCTGATCGCGAAGGCCTTCGTCATATACGGCCTGGCATGCGTGATTGTTGCGGGGATCTGGGGCGCGGCTACGGTAATGATCCGTATCCTGTATGTGCAGACGGTTCCGGCTGCGATTGCGCTTGCCGCGGTCCTGCTCGCCTGACAATGACGGAAAGTCATCAACGCTTCGCCGCGCTCAAGGAAAACGCCACGCGTACCGTCTCGTCCGATCCTGCGCCGGGTGAGGCCGCCTCGCCGATGCCAGTGGCCGGATAGGCCCCGTGCGGATGGAAATCTGGATACCGATCACGATCGCGGCCGCCTTCATGCAGAATGTGCGGTTCATGCTGCAAAAGCATGTGAAGGGGCGGCTCTCGACATTCGGCGCGACCTTTGCCCGTTTCGTCTGGGCGGCTCCGCTTGCGGCGCTGCTGGTGGCGGCGCTGCTCGCCATCCGCGACGAGAGCCTGCCGGGCACGTCCGGCGTGTTCTTCGGCTTCGCGGCGCTCGGCGGGCTGACCCAGATCTTTGGCACGGCGCTGGTGGTCGCGCTGTTCTCGGCGCGGAATTTCGCGGTCGGCGTCTCCTTTTCCAAGACGGAGACCGTGCAGACGGTGATGTTCGGCGTTCTGATCCTCGGCGAACATGTCAGTGCGATGGCCGTCTTCGCCATGGTTGTATCGCTTGTCGGGGTGTTGCTGATTTCCGTCCAGCCGGGAAAATTGCTGGGCGCGGGCCTGTTCAATCGCTCCGCTCTTCTGGGCGTCGCCTCGGGCGCGATGTTCGGCATCTCCGCCGTCTCCTATCGCACAGCCTCGCTCTCGCTGGACAGCGGCGACTTCATCATCCGGGCCGCGCTCACGCTGGCAATCGTCACGGCGATGCAGACGGCGGTGATGTGGATCTATCTGGCCATGAGAGAGCGCGGCGAAGCGGCCCGCGTTTTTGCCAACTGGCGGGTGACGCTGTGGGTCGGCGTGACGGGAATGCTCGGGTCGCTTGGCTGGTTCACCGCGATGACCCTGCAGAATGCCGCCTATGTCCGGGCGCTGGGACAGATCGAGCTGGTCTTCACCTTCGCCGCGTCGGTGCTGTTCTTCCGCGAGAAGAGCACCCGGCGCGAAATTGCGGGCATCGTCATTCTGACGGCGGGGATCGTGATGCTGCTATTGTTCCGTTGAAGACCACAATCTTGATCGACATCACTGCTCCACCAGCACCGGCCGCCCCCATCCGGCGGACGCCCTCGGCTTGATCGCTTTCTTCATCCGCAGTGCCGCCTTCCGCGCCTCGGCGCTCTCAAGCTGCGCCTGCTGGAATTCGGCGCGGTCCGGCACGCGGCTGAAGGCGATCTTCGCCCCGGCATATTGGAGGTTCTGCCCCAGTTGCGAGGCGAGCGTTAGCGCTTCGCGGCCAAGCTGGCTGTTGACCTTGTCGATGACGCTCCACAAGCCCTCGCAGCGATGCGCCTCGGAGCTTTCCGCATCGGCGCGCAGGAACAGATCGTGCTGCCGGTCGGCGAGGGGGGTGAGATCGAACAGGCCGATCTGCACATGGCGGAAACTCGCCCGGCGCTCCCCGCCCGCCTTGGCGACAAGATCCGGCCACATCGCATCGAGCCATTTGAGAAACACGAAGCTGTCCTGCGTCGGCGGAAAGCGCACATGCGAGGCCCAGCCCTTTTCCCATTTGTCGCCCGCGAGCATGAAACCGCCAGCCGCCATCCCGGAATGCCTCAGCCGGAATGCGGCCTTGAGCGCCAGCGTCCGTGCGACCAGCTTCGCTTTCGGCGGGCGGCGGCTGTCCGGGTCGAGCACGCGGCTATGTCCGATCACGCTCGGCTTCGTCGCCAGATCCGGCACGTCAAACCCGTGCAGCGCATACCAGAAGCGCTCGCCGCCGACGCCGCCCCAGATGGCCCGCGCCTGTTTCGGCGAGAGCGCCCACAGCGCCGCCACGCTCTCCACGCCCGCCCTCGCCAGCCGCCGCCGCATCCGCTCGCCGATCCCCGGCAGGTCCGTGAGCCGCAGATTCAGCAACGGACCGGGAAGATCCGCCGAGCGCAACACGACCAGCCCGTCCGGCTTTTGCAGGTCCGTCGCGATCTTGGCGAGCAGGCTGCTCGGCGCAACGCCGATGGAGCTTTGGACGTGAGCGCCGACATTTTCAGCAATGCCGCGCTTGATCCGGCGCGCGAGATCGGCGGCGGCCTCGGGCGTGCGCTCGCTGATATCGAGTTTGCAGGCCATTTCGTCGATCGACCAGACCTTATGGATCGGAATGTGCCGGTCGATCTCCCCGATCAGCCGATGATGATAATCAACGTAAAGCTCGTGGCGCGCGGGCGTAACCAGCAAATCCGGGCAGAGTCGCCGGGCTTCGGCGATCTTGGTGCCCGTCCGGATGCCGAACGCCTTCGCCTCATAGCTGGCGGCAATGGCGCAGGTGGAATCGCTCATCACTGGAGCGACCGCAACAGGCTTGTTGCGCAGATGCGGCTGCACCTGCTGCTCGACGCTGGCGAAATAGCTGTTGAAGTCGATGAACAGGTAGAGCAGCGGATTTTGATGGAGCGGAGTCATGAGAAGTCCCGAACGGTCGCGTTCAGAACAAAAGCAGAACTTTCGCGCCTTGTCGAGCAGGAATTCGCGGGCCTTGCATGATCAGGAGGATTGTCCGGCGAGGCGCGCCAAGGCCGGGTTCAGGATCTCCGCGCCGTCAGATATTTTGTGCGGACCCATCCCGTGATGTTGATGAACCGAATATTGCACCAGGACTGATCGCAAGAGCCGACGGGAACGATCCCTGTCGCGTAGGAAGGAATGGTGCCGAGGATCTTGGCGTCTTCCGCCGGGCGAGCGAAAATTTCCAGCGGAGTCCACAAATCTCGCCCGCTGATCCGAAAGGTGATCTCTTCGTCCGGCGCAGGATCGGCGGGAGGCTGAGGCAGGTCGCCAAACGGTTCGGTCGCCGTCTCGGCCGCCGCGTCCTCCAGCGCCACGAAGGTGGTCGCCGTTGTCGCCGTTTCGTTGAGCGTCCTGTCCGTCTGCCCCGGTTCGAGGGGCGGCTCCGATGCGGGGGGCTCCGGCGCGGCCGGCTGTCCTTCCACGTCCGGTGCGTCGGGGAACTGATCCGGCGCGAAATAGATCAGCTCCAGCCACCCGATGAGGTCTCCGGCGCGGACATAGCACCATGCGCTGACACAGCTTCCGAGCCCCTCGACCTGTTTCGTATCGGCCGCGATGAAGCCGGCAACCGGCAGTTTTTCATCCGGGAAAGTGTGGATCGGGATGAGAATGCCTTCGGGGTTCACGAGCCTGATGGTCTTGAGCCTCTCCAGCGCGGCGATATCCACCTGATCCGTCGCCGCGAAGCCGCGCGCGCTGTGGTCCGGTTCCAGATAGCCTTTATAAGCCCAGCCGACGACGCCGCGAAACTCGATTTCGCACCAATTGCCGATGCATTGCCGGCTTTCAAGGCCGCCCGTATTGCCGGGGATGTAGCCGACGACGCGCGAACGGGATGACGGGCCGCTGCGCAAATGGAGACGCCAGGTCGGATCGTCATTGGTCACGCGCCAGTTTTCGGCGTTGGCCGGGACGGGGGACAGCAGCAGAACGGCCGGTAAAACCACAGCCGCCAACAAACGGCCTGCAAACCCGAACCGCCCCACCATGATTGATTCTCCCAGCTCGTTACGCACCATGTCTCAGGCAGCCCACGGGGCTCATGAACGTCCGCCTCGTCACGCCCGGCCTGCCGCAGATCGGATTGTTGATGAACTGGTTCTTGAACGACGCGCAGCCGGTGAAGTGAAGACCCGTGCACTGAGGCAAATCCGACGCCCAGCGGCATTATAGTGCCGCAAGGCGCTGAAAATGTGAACCGCCTTCCATGGCAATTGTGTTTTCGAGCCGGGGTGCTCAAGGTCATGCGGACGGGTCGGCGCTCTCCTGATCCGCTCTGTCCGCTTTCAGACGCTCGCAATTCCTTCTTGTTGTCTGCGTGCGCGGATGCTCCGGCCCGAGCGCCGCCTCGCGGATGGCGAGGGCGCGGGCGAGAAGCGGGGCGGCGGCGTCATGCTCGCCCCGGTCGTGATGCAGCACGGCGAGACTGTTGAGGCTGTTAGCGGTGTCGGGATGCTCCGGCCCGAGCGCGGCCTCATAGATGGCGAGGGCGCGAGCGCAAAGGGGGGCGGCTTGGTCATACTCGCCCCGGTCGTAGTGAAGGGAGGCGAGATTGTTGAGCGTTGCCGCGGTGTAGGGGTGGTCGGGTCCCAGCGCCGCCTCGCGTATGGCGAGGGCGCGGGTGTAAAGCGACTCGGCTTCGTCATGCTCGCTGCGGTCGCTGTGGAGGTTGGCGAGATTATTGAGGCTCAAGGCGATCAAGGGATGGTCGGGGCCGAGCGCGGCCTCATGGATGGCGAGGGCGCGGGCGTAAAGCGGCTCAGCCTCGTCATAGGCACCTTGGTCGCTATGAAGCAAGGCGAGATTGTTGAGCGTTGCGGCTGTGTCGGGATGGTCGGGTCCCAGCGCCGCCTCGCGGATGGCGAGGGCGCGCTTGTAAAGCGGCGCGGCGGCGTCATAGGCACCCCGGTCGCGATGGAGCAAGGCGAAATTGTTGAGGCTGTTGGCGGTTGAGGGATGATCGGGTCCGAGCGCGGCCTCGCGGATGGCGAGGGCGCGGGCGAAATGCGGCTCGGCGGCAGCGTAGGAACCGCGAGATTGCAGGTAAGTCGCGATCCGGTCGTATATTAGCGCACTATGTTCTGCCGCCTTACCAGAGCTCCTTTGCGACTCGGGCGTGGCATCGGCAACAGCAAGCGCATGTGGCAGAAGTAGTGCGACCTGCGGCCAATCACTGTGCTCCTGAACCGAAAGTGTGCTTAAAGCGTTGTGCATAAGGCTTAGCGCACTCTGCCGAGCGTCCTGCTCGCGGTTTTCAAGGCGGGCCCGCATCACCGATTGAACCAGCCGATGCACGCTGAAGCCCCGCGCGCCGTCTTCGAGTGTCTCGTGGGTAATCAGCGAGATATTTGACAAAGCGGCGACCGCCTTGTTCAGCAACGCCTCCTCAATGAAATCCTCCGTGAACAGGCTGACTGGGATCTGGTCCGGCGCGAGAAAAGCGATGGCGGCGACCAGCTTTTCTGCCTCCGCGCAGTTCGCGGCCACCTTGTCCATGGCGAGATTGAATGTGGCGAAAACAGTGTCCGGATAGTCCGCACTGCCGGGTGCATGTTTGATGCGTTCCGCGATCCGCGCGCCATATGCGTCAAAATCGAGATGGCTCTCGATGCAGTACGCGCGGGCATGGCTGAGGGCGAGGGGAAGATAGCCCAGCGCCTCGGCGAGACGGGCGGCGGCCTCGCGGTCCGGAAAGGGTGCGCCGTCCAGAAGATAGTCGATGGCGATCTCCGGCGGGAAGACATCGACGGCGAGTGGCTCCGCCCGGCCATGCCAATGCGGCCAGCGGGTGGTGATCAGCAGATGCGCGCCGGAGCGCGGCGTCAGCTTTTCGATGGCGTTCGGCTTTTCGGCGTTGTCGTAGATCATGAGCCAGGGCGTCTCCGCGCCGCTTTGCTCGATGGCGGCGAGGGTGAGCTGGATGGCGCGGCTCTGGTCGCGTTCGCGGATCTCGTCGAAGCGGGGGATCTGCAACTCGCTGCCGAGCGCGAGAAGATCGTCGATCAGCGTCTGGTCCGCCTCGTCCTGCGTTTCCGCACGCAGCCACCAGACGCCGCGATAGCGCGCCCGGTTGCGCCAGCCATACATCCGCGCCAGCACCGTCTTGCCGACGCCGCCCAGCCCGTGGATCGCCGCGGCATTGGTAAGCGCCGCGCTGCCGCCGCCTTGCCAGAGCGCCGCGTCGATAGCGGCGAGCTGATTATCGCGGCCGGTGAAGCCCGCCACGGGGCGGATTTCGGGGTGGAGGATTTGCGTGGGTGACCGCTGCGGGGGCGTCGCTCCGTTCTTGTCGGCAGTCGATGCGGACGCTTTGCCCGGTGTGTTTGGCGTTTGCCACGCCCGGCGAAGCCTCAAGCGCCAATCGTCATAGTCGGCCTTCTTGCCGAACAGCACGCGCTCGATTGTCAGCGGATCGCCGGGGGACTTCTCGTCATCCAGCCAGTATTTGAGTGCACGCGGGGAAACGCCGACAGCGTCCGCGAATTCCTTCTGGCCCCACGGCCTGCCCGGCCTTTCAGGTGATCCGTCCGGCCGCGCGCCATGTTCAAGAAGCAGGAACCGCAAGAAGGAGCCAAGGCTTTCTGCTTGATTATTTTTGTCTGCAATATCAGCCATTTGCCGGTTCACCGTTCCGGTGCAGTTCCGGCACTGCAAATGCGCCTCAGACCGGTTCTGCAAGTCTGTTCAAAACAGGATGTCGGCGACCGAAAGGAGGCGCCGACAGATGATCGAATATCTCATTCTTGTAGCGGGCTTTATCCTCACCGGCCTCAACCCGCTCTCTGCAATCTATCTGGCCCTCGCCTGGGTCCACTTTCTCGAAACGCGCCATCACTTCAAACATTACGGCGCGGGCGAACTGGTCTTTTACGGCGGCCTTACGTCATGGCTGTATCTGCTGCTGGCGATCAAATATGCCCTGGCGCACTGACCTTGAGAGGCGGCGGTGAAACCGGCCGTCGCCTCTCGCCTTCCATCTTATGGAATTATCACAAGTTGCGTAAACCGGCCAAGCCTTACAGACCCGTAGGCGGTGAAGCTAAAACGCCAGCCACAAACTCAGACGCAATCCCCGCGGAAACGGGGATCTGGTTTTCAGCGGGGCTCATTTAATCAGATACCCGCTTTCGCGGGTATTTCGTCAGGATGTGTGCACAAACTGAGCGCCGCTAAGCCGTCTCCTCGAACAGCTCCCGACCGATCAGCATACGCCGTATCTCGCTGGTGCCCGCGCCGATCTCATATAGCTTGGCGTCGCGCAGGAGCCGTCCGGTCGGGTAATCGTTGATATAGCCGTTGCCGCCCAGGATCTGGATCGCTTCCAGCGTCATCCATGTCGCCTTTTCCGCCGCATAGAGGATCGCGCCCGCCGCATCCTTGCGGGTGGTCTCGCCCCGGTCGCAGGCGCGTGCCACCGCGTAGACATAGGCGCGGGAAGCGTTCATCGTCGTGTACATGTCGGCGAGCTTGCCCTGCATGAGCTGGAACGACCCGATCGGCTGGCCGAACTGCTCGCGCTCATGCACGTAAGGCAGCACCATGTCCATCGCGCTCTGCATGATGCCGAGCGGCCCGGCGGCAAGAACGACGCGCTCGTAATCGAGCCCTGACATGAGCACGCGCACGCCGCCATTGAGATCGCCGAGGATGTTCTCCTCCGGGACTTCGCAATCCTGAAAGACCAGCTCCGCCGTGTCCGAGCCGCGCATCCCCAGCTTGTCGAGCTTGGGGGAAACGGTGAAGCCGGGGAAGTTCTTCTCGATGAGGAAGGCCGTGATGCCGCGCGCTCCCGCGCCGGGGTCCGTCTTGGCGTAGACGACCAGCGTATCGGCGTGAGGCGCGTTGGTGATCCACATTTTCGTGCCGTTCAGCACATAGCGGTCGCCCTTTTTCTCCGCGCGCAGCTTCATGGACACGACATCCGAGCCCGAGCCCGCTTCCGACATGGCGAGCGCGCCGACATGCTCGCCGGTCAAAAGTTTGGGCAGATAGCGGCGCTTCTGCTCGTCGGTCCCCGCGCGGCGGATCTGGTTGACGCACAGATTGGAATGCGCCCCGTAGGACAAACCGATCGAGGCGGATGCGCGGCTGACCTCCTCCATCGCGACGCAATGTTCCAGATAGCCGAGCCCGGACCCGCCATAGTCTTCCTCGACCGTGATTCCGTGCAGCCCCAGTTCACCTAGCTTCGGCCATAATGCGCGCGGGAACGTATTGGTCCGGTCGATTTCCTCCGCGAGAGGCGCGATTTCATTGGCGGCAAAGGAGGCCACCGTGTCACGCAGCAATTCGGCGGTTTCGCCCAGGTCGAAATTCAGGTCGGTGCGATGATTTCTTCCGGTTGCATTCGCCATCTTTTCACCTGTCGCGATCGGTCCCATATTGAATTCGATGCAGCTTGCCTTTTTTTGCGGCAAGGCGAAAGACCTATAAGCTGCCGGAACAGAGCCGCCGCATATCTCTAGATCAGGATCTTTTCTCAACGATACGGTCCTGATCTGCATCTGTTTGTTTCGAGCTCCATTTTTCGGATCTCGCTCAAGGGAGACCGCCATGCTCATGCGCCATGCCGCTCCGGCTGCCGTCGCTTTATCACTTGCTCTTGGTTTCGCCTTCGCCCTGCCGGCAAACGCCCAGACGGCGGAGAAGCCGGAGGCCGGGCAAGGCGCAGCGCCTGCCCCCGAGCAGGCGGCCAATCCCGACACGCCCGCCGAACCGAAAACCGACAGGACCTATTTCACGGACCGAAAGGCCAGCGAATTGCTCGCCGCCGTGGACAGCCTGCTGAAACGCGCCGCCGAGGAACGCGCCGAACTCAAGAATCTGCCGAGCCGCGACACTTACGTGATCCCGCCGATCTGGCAGGAGACGCGCGAGGACCGCGACAAGCAGGTGCGCGCGCTCCTGGATTCGGTCTTCGAGATCGTGACCGACGCGCCGGTCGTCGCGATGCAGACGAAGCTTCACAATCACCGCAAGACAATCTCCGAAATGAGAGACCGGATTACCGCGCTGCGCGAGAAGCGTCTGCGCGCGCCGGAAGACGGTCTTCTGCCCGGTATCCTGTCGGACACGCAATCCTCCATCGACGAGCAGATCGCGGATCTGAATGCGCGGATCACGCTGAACGAGGAGGAAATCGCCAGGACCAAGGGCGAGATCAAGGACGCATTGGCGCGGTCGGGCGTGGAAATGAGCGACGCCCAGCTCGACCTGCTGCTTGACAGCGTGCTTGGCAGCGATCTGATCAAGCTGGTGACGGCGTTTCAGGCCGCACGCTCCGTGGACGATCAACTGGCGAAGCTGCTCGGCGAATCAAACGAGGACGTGAAGGCCGCGCGGCGTTATTTCGCCATGCACGCGGCGCTCTTCGCCATGATGGTTCATGCGCAGGAGATGGTGATCGAGAAGATAGACACGGTCTATATCACCAAGCTGCGCGGCATTCTGGGCGATATTCGGGAGACGCGCAACACGACGCGCGAATTGCTGGAGGACTATAACCGCGCCGACCAGAAACGTGCGCTGGAAGCCAACATCAAGGCGCAGAACTTTGCCGAGAAGGTCGCCAGCTTCTATCGCGACTACCTGCTCACGCAGCGCAGCCAGCTTGCCGAAGCGCGTGCGCGGACACTCCGGGATCTGGCGATTGCCGACAACACCTTCGAGACCGTCGAAGCCAGTTTCCAGCTTTACGAATTGATGCAGGACGCCAAGACGTCCTTCGAGGCGTTGCAAAAGCTGGAAGCGCCCGGCTTCGATCAGGTCTTCAGGAACGAGTCGCTGCGCAAGGAGTTCGAGAGCCTGACCCGCAAGCTGGGCCCGACGTCCTGACGAGCAGCAGCCCGGCCACGTTGTCTCAGGCTTCCGAACGAATCGTCCGGTCGAGGCTGAGAGAGCCACCGCCCGCTGCCGCGAGGTAAAGCAGCACGAAGCTGTAGAGCGCCGCGAGTTCGCCGCCATTGAGGATCGGGTAGAAGCCCTGCGGCGCATGTGCATAGAAATAGGCCACGGCCAGCATGCCGGACAGGATGAAGGCGACTGGCCGCGTGAACAGGCCAAGCACCAGCAGAACGCCGCCGACGAGTTCCAGAACGCCGGCGAAACCGCCCATGGTGAACGGAGAAGCGTTGTTCATCGGGCCGACGGGAATGCTGAGGTATTTCGTCGTGCCGTGCTGCAGGAGCAGCAGCCCGGTCATGATGCGCAGGACGCTTAGAAGCAGTGAGCTGTAAGGTGCTAGAAAGGTCATTGGTCCCTCTTGATGATGGTTCGACGCGACTGCCATGAAACATGGTTGGCCGGATCGGAGCCGGCGAGGCAAAACACATTTGCGTTACGTTTCAGCCGGCTGGACCGACCGGCGGAATCGCTCTGCCACGCATACGGATGCCGTTCCCGCGTAAGCGGGAATGATGAACTCTGTGCCCATCCAAACCGATCCCGCTTCAGAACGGATTCCAGGTCTGGCGTTCGGTGAATTTGAGATAAGCGAGATTTGCTCCAAGCCGCAGACCCAGACCCGTGCGGATCGGCACCATGATCATCCCGCTCTTGGCCAGAACGTTGAGTCCGACACCGCCCGCGGCGTAGGCGGAACCGCCAATCCCGGTAAAACGGCCAAACAGATTTTCCGTGTCATTCATATTGTAGACGAGAAACAGCGCGTCGGAGCCTTCCGCGCCCATGTCGACGCCAAGCGACGGTCCCTGCCAGTAGATGACGCGCTGGCCGTCGGTCTTGGTGTGCAGCATGCCCTTGCCGTACCGCAGGCCGGCGAGAAAGGCGGCCCCGCCCTCGCTCCCGACGATGTAGGCGTTGGGCTGGCCAAATCGCTGGAAGGCGTAATTGATCGCGGCCGCGAGTTGGGCCGTCACCGGACCGAACAGCCCGCGACCGGCGTCGCTGATCTCGTCGATCGTGTAATGGGTCTCGATCGGCCCCTCCACCGGGGGCGGCAGCGCATGTTCGACGCCCGGGCCCAGTCGCACGGGCGGCTCGCTCGCGCCGGGGTCGACATAGGCCGTCTGCTGATCGGTTTCCACCGGTGGCGATACGGTCCGGGCGTCGGTGTCCCAGTTCCCGGCGACCTGATCCCTTCCGGCGGAGCGGCGTTCCGGCAGATCCGGAGTGACAGGCGCGGCCTCGGCTCTCTCCGCAGGCGGTGAAGCGTCGGCTTCCGGCGCGGCATTCTGCTGCTGCTGCGTGTCGGCCTCGGGAGCCGGCCTTGCGGGCTCTGGCGCCCGGCTCGCCAACTGGTCCTGCTTGCCGGATTTTTGAGTTGAAACCGGCGGCTGCGCTGCTGGCTCGTCTTGAGCCTGCGCCGTCTCAGGTTCCTGCGGCGCGGAACTGCCGGCCGGGCGGTCGAGTTCGATATCGGCACGGGCGAGCATGTAGCCCGATTTCTGACCCATGACGGTCAGCAGGCGGTCGCGGACGCGCTTGAGATCCTCAAGCTTTTCGCAATTCACCTTGTCGGGCTCCAGATTGCTGAGCGTGTCCATTTCCGCGACGAGTTGCTCGATTTCGCGGTTGAAATCGCTCATCTTGTCGTCCTGGACCGCAGCGGCGCGCGCCCGGATCTCGCTATCGCTCAGATCATGTTTTTGCTGATAGTCCTTCAGCTTTTCCTGAAAGCGCTGAGCGCCGGCCGCGTTCAGGTCGCGCAGGGCGAGGGCGGTTTCATCGACGACCGTGGCAAAATCCGCAGCCGTGCAGGCATGTGCGCTCCTTGCCAAGGGCCCCGCCAGCAGGAAAAGACTGGCGCAGATCGCGAGCAAACAGGCGGCGCGGTGTCCCCCGGCCGTAATTTTTGTGTCACCCGCATTTCGGCCCGGCGTCCGCTTCTTACGAAAGAAAATGTCCATCTCCTCGGACCTCGCTCTTCTCATCCCCATTGACCCAGACGTGCGGCGTTCGCACTCTTCAAACACATTGAATGGTAACGCGGGCAGGCGCGGCCGGGTTTCCCCCTTGTCCGCTGCATTTCACGCATAGGACGGTTTTGCCGCAACAGTAAGGCAGATATTGCATGTCGGCCCGATTCGGGGCGGTTTAAGATGGTCTTTGCAGCTTCGCTACGGCAAGCTATGCACAGTTTCGGCTATCTGTTGCGTCCGGCAGGGATTTTCTCAATAAGAATACATGGCCAAATTCCCCGCGATCCGGATCCTGATTTGCGCATTGAGTGCGAGCGGCGGAATCGCCCTGATGGTTGCGCTCGCCAAGATTACCGCGGTTCCGCTGGGCACCATCCCGTTCGCCACATCCATTGTGCTGGTCTCCGGCGCGCCCCGCTCGGCCGCCGCGCGGACGAAGACCATCATCTTCGGTCATCTGATCTGCGGCGCGGTCGGTGTGTTCATGCATCACACCGGTTTCGAAGCCACCGTCGCAGTTGCCGCGGCGGTCGGCGCCAGCGTGGCGCTCATGCTCGCCCTCAACGTATTCCACCCGCCGGCCGGGATCACGCCGCTGGTTCTCTATGGCTCCGACATGACCTGGACTTTCCTGATCGTTCCGGTGCTTGTTGGTGCGGTCAGTGTCGCCATCCTCGCCAGAACGACGCAGAAACTGCTGGATCTGACCGACCGGGCCGAGGCCGCGACATTCGAGGCAGCCTCCCGGAAAGGGCGGGGCGATCAGGGCGACGCCTGATCCTGATCTAGCCTGAATTATGCACGTCATTCTATCGTTATGCGGACGAACTAATCTGATTTCCGCTTTTCCGTTGTGCAAGGCATGCGTTAGCGCCGCTGGAAGCAAGCGGTCATCAGGCGGGGT
>JBHJOB010000031.1:0-11137 GCA_050330195.1 Rhodomicrobiaceae bacterium
AAAAAACCTCAAAACGCATTGCGTCGATTGCTGCCAGAGGGATTAAAGACCCCGGCTCGCTCACAAAAGCAGAAATTAAGGCTGTGAGCGCGACAGCACTTACACAGACAGAAGACAGACCAAAGTCAAAATCCAAAACTGCCGCAAAACCGGCTCCGAAAGCACCGGCAAAAACAGCACCTAAAGCTTCAACCAAGAAAGCTCCGGTTAAAACGACGGCGCAGGCTCCAGCCAAAACGTCAAAATCAACAGCAAAATCATCTCCCCGGAAGCGGTAATATCACTAGAGAGGGCGGCCCATGTTGCCCTGCTTACTCTGAATAAAGCATGGGCTAGACTATGAGCTAATGTTCTGAGTACGGACAAAACCGTTCAAAACGCAAGATGTTCGAGCGGATCGTGCATCCGATAAGCTGCCATGCGCAGTATGAAGATCTGCAGCACAGCCGCACATCGGCTCAACGATAGGCGTCGTCGGTGGATTGCTTCCGTTGCTGTGTCGCACTAGCAGCCGGCTTTTCCTTTACTCTGCCCGCCTTGCGGCTCAGCTCATCCCACGTCATGATGATGGCGATCCATCCTCATTTGCGAGACAAGCCCATAACCCAGCAAGAGCTGCACTTCCCGATCGTCTGCCGTAGCCAGTTGCATGTACGTGCTTCCACATGCTCCGGTGAGAGCCATTCCAGCGCACGACCCCATAACGCCCAAGCGTGTTTGGCGTGACGTGTTGGCCGAGGGCGTTTGCTGCGGCCTGCAAAAAATCGAGCAGGCCATACGAAACTGCGGTTTTGCGATCCCAAGGTCAGGCAGAAGCTGCCTGGAACACTCTTGTCCAGTTCGCGATTACATCGCGGCAATCCTCGGCGGATTAACTAAACCAGATCAGTACCTGCAGCAATCATTGCCCGCTCGTTCAGTTCACGATACGTTCGACCTGATTGCAACTTTGATTCGCTATCAGGTTGGGCGACCGTACGATGGATCTTCAGACGCTCGAAACCTTGCGTTCAAGCCATCCGGCGTGGCGGCTTCTAAGAGCTGATCATGGCCCGCTGATCGCGAGCTTTCTGAACCGCGTGTTCCTGAAGCCCAATGTGCGCCAAATGCAGGAATCGGATCTGGTGCGCCATCTTGAGGATGAGTTCTTCAGGTTGCGCCGGGAACTGGGCGAGGACAGATTTCCACGCGAGGCGAAGGCTTATCTTGACGATTGGGCCTCGGACAAGAACGGCTGGCTGCGCAAACGTTATGTTGCCGGCAGCGAAGAGGCGCAGTTCGACATCACGCCAGCGACAGAAGCCGCGATCACATGGCTGTCGGGCCTTGGCCGGCGCACCTTCATCGGCACGGAGTCGCGGCTCAGGACAATTTTCGACCTGCTGCGCGACCTCATCAACGATACCGAGCCCGATATCGCCGCGCGCATCGAGGAATTGATGCGCCGCCGCACCGCGATCGATGCAGAGATCGCGCGTCTCAGGGCCGGCGACGTGCCTGTTCTCGATGACGCCGTGATCCGCGACCGGTTCCATTTGATCGTCGAGACCGCCCAGAGCCTCTTGTCGGATTTCCGCGCCGTCGAGCAGAATTTCCGTCAGCTTGACCGCGACGCCCGGATCAAGATTTCCGCCTGGGAAGGGAGCAAGGGCGAGCTCCTCGAAGCCATCCTCGGCGATCGCGACGCAATCGCCGAAAGCGACCAGGGCCGAAGCTTCCGCGCCTTCTACGATCTGCTGATGTCGACCGACCGCCAGGACGAGCTGACGCATCTCCTGGAGCGCATGCTGACGCTCGATCCCGTCAGAAACCTGCAGCCGAACCGTCGGATCAAGCGCGTCCACTATGACTGGCTGACGGCGGCTGAGGCGACCCAGCGAACGGTCGCCAAGCTCTCCGGCGAGTTGCGCCGCTATCTGGATGACAAGGCCTGGCTGGAGAACCGGCGCATCATGCGTATTCTGCGGGACATCGAGGTCCGCGCCGTAGAGATCAGCGATGCGCCCCCGACGGGCGACTTCACGGAGCTCGATGCCATGGCTCCGGAGATCGTGCTACCGATGGACAGGCCGCTGTTCTCGCCGCCGCAGCGGCCGGAGCTGGACGATGCTGTGCCCGGTGCTGCCGGCATCGACATCCCGGCGGATGCGCTGTTCGATCTGGTCCATGTCGACAAGCGCCGCCTTTCTGCCCGGATCTGGCGGGCCCTGCAACGCGAAGATCAGATCGCCCTGACCGACATTGTCGCTGAGTATCCGCTGGAGCTCGGACTTGCCGAACTCGTCGCTTATCTGTCGATCGCATCTGAAGACGCGAACAGCGTCATAGACGACGGAGATCGCACGAGCATCGAGTGGCTCGACCCCAAAGGAATATCGCGACGCGCTATCATGCCGCGGATCGTCTTCGTGCGGCAGAGCGCGTCACAAGAGAAACCGTCCGAGATTGGGAGTTAGCGCCATGAACGACACACATGCCGTCAGCGTTCGAGACGGTATCCCGCCGACCCTGATCGCATTGATGAAGGGCGTGATCGAGCGCGAGCTTTCTCCGGCCTTATGGCAGGATCTGATCCAGCATACGTCGCAAATCCGCGATCATGTCAGCGTCATCGGTCTCGACCTTATGCTTGATGAGGCCGAGGGCTTTGCCTATCTGAGGCAGCGTCCTGAAATAGAGGGCGAGACGCCTCTGCCGCGCCTCGTGCCGCGCCGTCAGCTCAGCTATTCGGTAAGCCTGATGCTCGCTTTGCTGCGCCGCCGTCTCGCCGAAGCCGACGCCTCCGGCGGCGACACTCAGCTGGTTCTGACGCGCGAAGAGTTCCACGACCTCAGCCGTCACCTGATCCGCGAATCAAGCAACGAGGCCAGACAGGCGGACCGGTTCAACCGCGATATGCAGAAGATCGTCGAACTCGGCTTTCTCCGGCCCATCAAGCGCGGCGGCGAGGCCTTCGAGGTCCGCCGCATCCTGGCGGCTTTTGTTGATGCGCAATGGCTGAGCGAACTGGACCAGCGTCTTGCCGACTATGCAGCTTATGCTTCCTCGAAGCGTGAAATGGCGGATGAGACATGAACGCTCTCCTGGACGATCTGATAATAGATGCGCCATCCACGGGCGAAACGGCTTCTGAACAGAAAGAGCGGGAGACCGGACGCCCCGGCGTCCGGCTGATGTCGGTTGAAGTATGGAACTGGGGCACATTCGACCAGCATATCTGGAGCCTGGACCTGTCAGGCGGCAACGGATTGCTGACCGGCCAGAACGGGGCTGGAAAATCGACCCTGGTCGACGCGATCACGACCTTGCTCGTCCCGGCCCACCGCATCAACTACAACAAGGCGGGACAGGCGGAGCGCACCGAGCGGGATCTTCGCTCCTACGTGCTCGGGACCTATAAGAGTGAGCGCACATCGACCGGCAGCGGCGCCAGGCCTGTCTCATTGCGCACCCCTGGCAAGACCTACTCCGTCATACTTGGCCGCTTTCACAATGCCGGCTTCAACGAAACGCTCACGCTCGCCCAGGTGTTCTGGTTCAAGGAGTCACATGGTCAACCCGCCCGCTTCTTCGCCGTCGCCGAGGGTGCGCTGTCGATCAAAGAGCACTTTGCAGGCTTCGGCCGCGATATCAATGGCCTGAGGAAGCGTCTGCGCAAAACGCCAGGCATTACGCTCCACGACAATTATCCGTCCTACGGCGCCGATTTCCGCCGCCGCTTCGGCCTCGCCGGCGAGCAAGCCATCGATCTGTTCCTGCAGACGGTTTCAATGAAGACGGTCGGCGATCTCACAGGGTTCGTGCGCCGTCACATGCTCGAGCCGTTCCCGGTCGAGGAGCGGATCGACCAGATGATCCGGCATTTCGACGATCTCACCCGCGCTCATGGCGAGGTAGTGAAGGCGCGCGACCAGATCGAGCGGCTGACGCCCATCGTGTCGGACTGTGACAGACATGCCGATCTGACTACAGAAAGTGAAACGCTTGCAGCCGCCAGAGAAGCTCTGAAGGCCTATATGGCGACCCATCTTTGCGCCTTGATCGATGAACGGATAAATACGCTTGATGAGGATCTCCGCCGTCTCGAGCAGCGGATCGCCAATCTGCGCGTCAGGGAGGCCGAGAACGAGCAGACACGACTGGCACTTGAACGCGATATCAATGCGAATGGTGGGGCGCGGCTCAGTCAGATCGAGCTTGAGCTGCGGCAGAGATCGGCCTTGCGCGATGACCGCAAGCGGCGCGCGGACGGATATGCCGCGGTCGCCACAACACTTGGCTTCGTCATGCCGAAATTGCCCGATAGCTTTGCCGACAATCAGGCGGCGGTCAGGGAGCAACTCGCGGCGGCTGTTGACGAGGAAAGCGCACTCCAGAATAAACGCGTCGAGCTGGAGATCGGCTTGCGGGCAAAGCGCGAGGAGCATGATGCGCATCTGAAAGAAATCGCATCCCTGAAGCGTCGGCGCTCCAATCTGCCGACGCCAATGATCGCGTTGCGCGAGCGGCTATGCGAGGAAACTGGCGTCGAGCCGGATGCCGTGCCCTTTGCCGGGGAACTGATCGAAGTGCGCAAGGATGCTGCCGAGTGGGAGGGGGCGGCCGAGCGCCTGCTGCGCGGGTTTGCCCAGACGCTGCTCGTGCCCCTGCGCCATTACGATGCGGTGTCGGCTTGGGCGGAAGGCCATATCGGTGCGCGGCTCGTCTATTTCCGCGTGCCCGCGGATGTTAATGTGCAGCGGCAACGGCGACATCCGCATGCGCTTTCGGAGAAGCTGCGCCTACGCGACGACACGCCGCTCTATCACTGGCTGCAGCGCGAGGTCGACAGGCGTTTCGACCATGTCTGCTGCAGCAGCATCGAGCAGTTCCGGCGCGAGACGAAAGCAATCACCAGGAGCGGGCAGATCAGAACCGGCGGGGATCGTCACGAGAAGGATGACCGCCACCGCATCGACGACCGCACGCGCTATGTGCTCGGCTGGTCGAATGCCGCCAAGATCGCGGCACTGGAGACGCAGGCGCGGGGCATGGAGAAGGTCGTCCAGACCCTTGGCCAGGACGTTGCAGGTGTGCAGACGAAATTGCGGTCGCTTTCCGATCGCAGGGGACGGCTTGAGAAGCTCAGCGCATTCGAGAGTTTTGCCGATATCGACTGGAGCTCGGTCGTCCTTGAGATCGAGACGCTGGAGGCGGAACGGCGTGAGCTGGCCGAAGGCTCGGACATTCTGCAGACGCTTCGCGCCCGGCAGAAGGAGGCAGAGGCCGGGTATCGCGATCTGCGTGCAAAACTTGATGCTGCCAACCGGGAGGAAGCGAAGACAACGGACCGGCGTGAGGAGCTGGTCCGCCGCCGGGAGATTGCGGAGGCAGACATCGATGCAATCCCGGAGGACAAACGCCTGGAGGCGGCCACGGTGCTCGATGCGCTGCGCGAGGAGGCACTCGGTGCGCAGCGGCTGACCATCGAAGGTTGCCACACCCGCGAAAGCGAGATTCGCAAGACTCTCCAGGACCGCATCGATTCCCGGCAAAAGAGCTTGCGCACGCTCGGCGAACGTCTCGCAACCGCCATGAGCGGCTACCGCAATCGCTATCCGGAAGAAACACGCGATGTCGATGCCTCGGTGGAGGCGGCTGACGAATACCGCAAGATGCTCACATCGTTGCGCGAGGAAGGCCTGCCGCGCTTCGAGGCGCGCTTCAAATCCCTGCTCAACGAGAATGCGATCCGCGAGGTCGCCGGCTTCCAATCGAAGCTGCGGGAGGAAGAACGTACGATCCGCGACCGGATCGAGACGATCAACAGCTCGCTGCGCGACATCGACTATCACGACGGTACTTATATTTCGGTCGAGGCAACACCGACGACAGATTCCGAGATCCGGGATTTTCAGCAGGATATGCGGAAATGCACCGAGAACACGCTGACGGGCAGCGAGGACAACACTTATGCGGAAGCGAAATTCCTGGAGGTGAAGCGCGTGATCGAGCGTTTTCGCGGGCGCGAAGGGTACACCGGGATCGACCTGCGATGGACGCAGAAAGTCACCGACGTGCGCAACTGGTTCGAATTTTCGGCATCGGAGCGCTGGCGTGCCGACGAGACGGAGCGCGAGCACTATTCCGATAGTGGCGGTAAGTCGGGCGGACAGAAGGAGAAGCTCGCCTATACGATCCTGGCGGCGAGCCTTGCCTATCAGTTCGGGCTCGACAAGGGCGCCGAGCCCTCGCGGGCGTTTCATTTCGTCATGATCGACGAGGCGTTCGGGCGCGGCTCCGACGAGGCTGCGGAGTTCGGCCTGAAACTGTTCAGGAAAATGGGGCTACAGTTGCTCATCGCGACGCCGCTGCAGAAAATTCATGTCATCGAGCCGCATGTTTCCGCGGTCGGCTTCATCCACAATGAGGATGGCAAGCGCTCCTTTCTACGCAACATGACAATCGAGGAATATCGCGAGGGGAAGCGGAGCCGGTCTTTGGACGGGCGATCGAACTCACAGATACGGGCGGCATGAGCAATTGGACGACGCCTGATGATATCCGCGCCGAGGCGGAACGTTTGTGGTTTCGCGGTCACCTTCTGGCTTGCGTGCTCAATAAGATCGCTGATGGGACCATAGAGCCGCCCATCCAGTTTCCCTGTCGGCGACGATTGCGCGGACCTCGCGCGGATGAGCTTGGGTCGGCCTATGAAGCCGTTCGCAACTGGGTTCAATCGCTGAGCGCTGCATCGCGAACCGAAACAGGCACTGGCTTCGAGATCGAATGGCGGAACGTCAAGACACGCCAGCTTGGCCATAATCGCCTGCCAATTGCGTGGATATTGCCGTCTCTTGACGACGCCCTCGCCTTGATCGGACGCAACGCCGAGGCTGAACGCTTGGCGGAGCTTGCGGCGGTCACAATAGCGCGCTTGCCCGGGCTCGCCGACTGGATAGCAAGGAAGCCTTTTGCGCTGCTCGATCATGGCGACGATTGGGAACGGATCCTCGACGTCATCGATTGGTTTCTCGCTCACCCGAAGTCCGGCGTCTATATCCGCCAGATCGATGTCCCGGGCGTCGACACCAAATTCATCGAGGCGCGAAAGGTGTTGCTCAGTGAACTGATGGATTGCCTTTTGCCCTCCGATGCAATCAAAAGCGGACACCCCGCCGGGCAGTCCTTCGAGGCGCGATATGGTCTCCAATCAAAGCCCGCCCTCATACGTTTCCGTGTACTCGATCCCAGCCTGACGATCGCTGGCCTTACCGACCTCACAGTACCGGCATCGGAGTTTGCCCGGCTCGAAATCGACGCGCAGCGCATTTTCATTGTCGAAAATGAGGTCACATTCCTGGCCTTTCCCGACGTGCCAGACAGCTTGGGGATTTTTGGGAGCGGCTATGGCGTCGAGCGGCTTGCCGCAGCCCGGTGGCTGGCGCATCGGACCGTGATCTATTGGGGCGACATCGACACGCACGGCTTCGCCATTCTCGACCGTCTGCGCGCCATATTCCCGCAGACCAAATCCCTGTTGATGGATCAGGCGACGCTGCTTGCCCATCGTTCCCATTGGAACTTCGAGGCGGCGCCTCAGTCGGCAGAGCTTAGCCACCTCGACAGCGAAGAGCGTCCCCTGTATGACGATCTCCGCTACGATCGATTGGGTTCAGGCGTCCGCCTCGAACAAGAGCGCGTGCCTTTCGGTTTTGCTCACGCAACCATTCTTGCATGCCTATAAGCCAACGGCTGAAGAATAGCTCAATTCGGTGCTGCGTTATATCATTTGTGTGATTTGAGCACCGCTATTGGCCGTTCCAGCTGATTGATTTCAGCCATTCGCCGACGGCTCTTTTTTCCGGCCTTCATGCGCCCGTAAGCCCATTTCCATTAATTGCCGCATCGCTTCGTTGTCCGAAGGGATGCGCTGCTCATACCGAAAATCGGTGATGCGGGCTGCTTGCTCTTCTGTAAGGCGGAGCAAGCGTTTCACAGGAAAGATTTCGTTTCGTTTCGACATCTCGCCAAGCTACGTCGGGATAACGCTATTTACAATAGCGTTGACATATGTCGCTATACACCATAGCGTCGATAGCGGCTCTTGCCAATGTTGGTAGCATCGACAAGAGCCTGACCACAACTCACTTGATAGGAGTGAATCATGGCTGAGAATGAGAATACCCCGCCTGATGGTGAGGGCAATATGCGCGTGGAAATCACCACGTTGATTTATGAAATCCAGATCCTGTTCGAGAGCCTCGTGGCGGCTCTTGAAAGTCTCAAGGCTCTGCCTGAGGCAAAGCTTTTGGCCGAGCAGCTCGGCGTCATCCAGAAGCTTGCATCCCAGGCTGGCGAAGCGCTCGAAACACTGAGCGATAACATTCAGAAAAGCTTCCCTCCACGCCCGGCAGGCTGATTGATGCCTACGATCTGGCGGCGTTCGCGCCGCCATTTCCCTACATGCATTTCTTTCAGTTCAATCATGTTCTTCCCGGAAGTCCACGGCCACGGTCGAGCGACCAGCTGACGCGGCTCGGCGTTACAACGCCCGTAACGGCGCGGCCCCGCATCGGCTCAAGCGATGGCCGCCATGGTGCCAGTGTGAACGTGTCCTCCTGGCGAATGACGGCCAGCCGGCCGGCTGGCGTTGAAACCGATCTTTCATAAATGCCAGCGATCCGTGGCCCCGCCTCTTGTGGCAGGTATGCCGCCCCTAGCTCTCGGGACAGAGTGGCAGCCAATCGCCGATTTTCACGCTGACGCAGAGCTGTGAGCAATTGCGGCCTGATTGCGATCTCGCCTGACGGCATTCGGCGAGCGAGCCCCTTGCGAACCAGCCACTCCGCTCGAGCCGCTAGTGAATTTTTCAGTTCGACCGCAAATCCGCGCAGGCTTTCCTGGACCGGTTGATGTCCCAAAAGCGCGCGATCCAGCCAGGTCGGGCCCTCATAGACCGGGAGCTTGCTGAGTTCGACCGTTGATAGAACTTCGAGGCGCGGCGTTGCTGTCGGCTTGCGCTTCACCAGATTGCCAGTGAGCGAAACCAGCATACCGCGGGATGGCGCCTCGGAAGGCGTGAGCCGCCCGAGTTCGGCATAGTGGGCGCGGCCATCCACGGCATCGATCACGACCCAGTTGCGATCGGTAATCTCGTCAATCATGCCGACACCGGCGATCTTGCCGATGAGCGGGGCTTTGCGCGTCCCGCGCTCGAAGACGGCAAGGTCCGCCGCACCGCGGTCGATACCGGCTTGCCGCAAGGCGCGTTGCATCATCTTGAACGTGTCGGCGCGCTCGCCGAGTGCACGCAGCTTCGGCTCAAGCCCCGGATCGAGACGCCAAACGCCCGGCTGCAACTCGGTGGCAAGACCGAGCCGCTCCAGGGTCTGCAGACGGCCGATCTGCAAGCTTTGCTGCTGCGGATCCGACGCACGCGTGGCTGTCACAGTGAGAACGCCATCCACGGCCCGTCCGGCGATCCTGCGGTCAAGACGCGTCAAGCGCTCCTGCTCGACTTCCCGGGTCAATTTCCGCAGGCGCTCGATTTCGGTTTCGGGGCCAAGCTCGAGGGTGATGAGCGCCTGAGCGCGAGCGCGAATGCCATGGGCGATATAGTCGCGCGCCATCACCAGTTCGCGGCTTGCCCGATCACGACCGCGAATGACCAGATGGGTGTGGGGATGCCCGGTGTTGAAGTGGTCGACGGCAACCCAGTCGAGACGCGCATCGAGATCATGCTCCATCTGCGTAACCAGATCGCGGATGAACGGCTTCAGATCGGCGATGCGATCACTGTCTTCGGGGGCGATGATGAAGCGGAATTGATGCGGGTCGTTTTCAGATCGGCTCAGAAAGGCAGCTGCGTCGACATCATCGCCCCTGGCGGTATAGAGGTCCCCGGCTTCGCCCTCGCGCGTGACGCCATCGCGCAAGATGTAATGGAGATGCGCGCGCGCCGTTCCCAGATCGCCGGCTTTGATGACCGCGTAACGCCCCTTGACGATGACCCGGCGGCTGCCCGGCGTGATCAGCCCGGCAGCGGCGCGCAAACCGATGCCGGTTCCGCGGCGTGCGGCGCCTGGCTTGAGGTGGCCGTATTGGCGTGAAGCGCGTGCGCCAGTACGCCCGGCGATACGAAGCGCTTTAGTACCGTGGCTTTGCAGACGGACGCGGCCAGCATCGCCAATCCGGCCGAGCTTGAGTTCTAGGTCGTCATCCGTCATTGCGTGCAGCTCCCATCGCCAATGAATGATGCCGACGTGGCGACAGGGGGCGAGACGTCAAGATGGAGTCGCTATAGGCCTTTGATTGGAGAGGATAATCGCCGACGATCGCGCCGCTGCGTAATACATGGAGTCGTGCTAAGCCTTGAATGCTCAACGACATTCCGCCCACGTAGCGCGGTCTCTTTATCTTGATCTCCCCGCGACCTCATTTCGCATGCAATAATACACGTCAGTCCTTCATTTTGTGGCGTTGAGATATTGAATTTTGCATGCAAACGTGTCGTCTGGCTGGGGTGCTCTGACCGTATCTACACGATCAAAAAACAGCCCCACGCTTCAAAACGTAGCGTCGTGAGAAACGCAGTCGAGCGTGGCAAGGCCCAGGAGCTTGAGACGCGCCTGAGCGATAAAACGCAACCGATCACTGATTTCTTATGGCTGCCGGCATGCGTTGAAAATGTTGTCGAAGGCTTCCAGAAGAGTGCCTGGTCGAGGTAACGGCGATGCTTGTTTGAAGAGCGCGATGAGATGAGCGAACCGGCTTCAGCGTTTTTCCTGCGTTTTTGTTTTGCCGCCGATCGAAGCCTCTTGCCGTTCTGAGAATTTGAGAATCTCATGCAATTCGTCGAGCAGATCGGAAGGATGGATTTGGAGCGCTTCGGCGATATCGATAAATTCGATGACGCTCAAACGCCGCTCTCCGCCTTCATATTTGGCGACGAAGGATTGCGGCTTGCCAAGACGCCGGGCGAGTTCGCTCTGGGTGACGCCATGGTCGACGCGCCGCCTGAGAAGCAGCTTGCGCAGCTCGATTTGCCGCGGCGAGCGCAAGGTGTCGCGCATGGAAGAGGCCAGCCTGAATTGAATGCGGCCTCAGGAAATAATCCCATTTCCGGATTATCCCATTTTAGGATAATCCGGTGAGA
>JBHJOB010000032.1:0-85775 GCA_050330195.1 Rhodomicrobiaceae bacterium
CCCGGTGGTCGCCGACCAGCCGAGCGTATTCGTTACATGCGTCTCGATCTGGCGCACGCCCTCATAGCCGTGCTTCAGCATGCCCTCATACCATTTCGGATTGAGCATCCTCGTGCGCGTCTCCAGCGCGACCTGGTCCGCGAGCGTGCGCACCTTGCCCTCGCCGCGCGTCTGGTCGCCGATATAGACAGGCGCATCCTTGCCGCCGCGAGCCCGCTTCACCGCCCGGCTGATGCCGCCGAGCGTGTCGAAATAATTGTCGATCGTGGTGACGCCGAGCTCGACCGAGTCGAGGTTCTGGTAAGCAAGCTCGACGCCTTTCAGGACGCTGTCAAGAAGCTCGGTCTGCTGAACGGGCTGGCCCTTGCGGCCATAGGCGAAACTCTTGCGCTTGGAGTACGTGTTGGCGAGTTCGTCCTCATCGTCCCAACTGCCGCTTTCGAGCAGATTGTTGACATTGGAACCGTACGCGCCGTCTGCATTGCCGAAGACGCGCAGCGAAGCTGTTTCGAGGTCGCAGCCATGCGCCGCCATATGGGCAAGGGCGTGTTTGCGGATGAAGTTCTGCTCTACCGGCTCGTCCGCGCTGGCGGCGAGATAGAAGGCGTCGGCCAGCAGCTTGATCTGGAGCGGCAGCAGGTCGCGGAAAATGCCGGACATGGTGACGATGACGTCGATCCGTGGGCGGCTCATTTCGGCGAGCGGGATCAGTTCCGCGCAGGTCAGGCGGCCATAGCCGTCGAAACGGGGTTTCGCGCCGATGAGCGAAAGAACCTGCGCGATCGGCCCGCCCTCATTCTTGAGATTGTCGGTGCCCCACAGTACGATCGCGACCGTCTCGGGCAGCGCGTTGCCGTCCTTCATGTGACATTCGAGCAGCCGGTCGGCCTGCTGTCTGCCATCGGCCACGGCGAAGGCGCTCGGAATTCGGAACGGATCGAAGCCATGCAGGTTGCGGCCTGTCGGCAGGATCTCCGGCGTGCGGATCAGGTCGCCGCCGGGGGCCGGGCGCACATAGTGCCCGTCGAGCGCGCGAATCAGCGCGGGCAACTCATGATCCTCCGCTAGCAGACGGTTCATGTCTTCAAGCTTGTGCATGGCGGCGAGCGCATCGGCGGTCGCTTCCATGCCGCCGGCAGCAAGCGCGTCTTCCACCGAACGTCCATCGACCAATGCCTCGATGCTCGCCCGCTGGGGCACAAAGGCCAGCGCTTCGGCGGACGCCATCAGCATGTCGATGCGCTCCGACGCGGTCGGCGCTTCCCCGGCAATGTGCAGCCCGTGCGGGATCAGCGTGTATTCCAGCTCCAGCACCGCATCGCCCAGCGCCTTGATCTGACCGTGGGCGTCGCCATTCCAGAGCGGTTCGGCGATTGCAAGGTCCAACTCGGACGCCTGCGCCTGGATCAGTTCGGCAAGCCGGGTGCGTTCGCCGTCCATTTCCTCCGGAGTGAGGCCGCGCCAGCGTTCGAGCGACGCCTTGAGGTCGATCAGGCCGCGATAAAGCCCGGCATTGGAAAGCGGCGGGGTCAGATAGCTGATCAGCGTCGCCGCCGAGCGCCGCTTGGCGATCATGCCTTCGGACGGATTGTTCGAGGCATAGAGATAGATGTTCGGCAGGTCGCCGATCAGCCGGTCCGGCCAGCAATCGGCGGACAAGGCGGTCTGCTTGCCCGGCATGAATTCCAGCGCGCCATGCGTGCCGAAATGGAGGACGGCGTCCGCGCCGAAATCCTCGCGGATATAACGGTAGAAGGCGGAGAAGGCGTGCGTCGGGGCGAAGCCCTTCTCGAACAGCAGCCGCATCGGGTCGCCTTCATAGCCGAATGCGGGCTGAACGCCGACGAAGACATTGCCGAACTGCGCGCCGAGCACATGGATCGAGCCGCCATCGCTCTGCTGCCTGCCGGGAGCGGGGCCCCATTGCGCCTCGATCTGACGCAGCCAGCGTTCGCGGCGGACATGATCGTCGGCGGGAATGCGCGCCGCGACATTGGCGATTGCGCCGAAACGTTCGGCATTGCCCTTGATGATGCTCTCGCGCAGCGCGTCGACACTTTCGGGAACGGTAACGGCATAGCCTTCGCGCTTGAGTTTGCCCAGCGTGCGATGGAGCGATTCGAATACGGAGAGATAGGCGGCGGTACCGGTGTTTCCTGCGTTGGGCGGGAAGTTGAACAGTACGATGGCCAGCTTGCGCTCGGCGCGCTTGACCTTGCGCAGCGTGACCAGCTTCAGGGTTCGGGCCGACAGCATCTCGGCGCGTTCGGCGCAGACATGCATGTCGCGGGCCTTGTCGGATGTGAAGGTGCAGCCGCGCGAACAGCCCGTGCATTTCGCGTTGGCCGCGTCGGAGCGTCCGCCATAGACCATCGAGCCGGTCGCGCCATCCAGTTCGGGGATCGAGACCATGATGGTGCTTTCGACCGGCAGCAGCCCTCGTTCAGATGCGCCCCATGCCTCCAGCGTCTGGAACTCGACCGGGTGCGCCGCGATATACGGGACATCGAGGTTGGTGAGCGTTTCGGCGGCGGCGGCGGAGTCGTTGTAGGCGGGGCCGCCGACGAGCGAGAAGCCGGTCAGCGAGACGACCGCATCGACCGTCGCCCGGCCGTTTTTCATGAAGAAGCGTTCGATGGCCGGCCGCGCATCGAGACCGGACGCAAACGCCGGCACGACCCGCAGCCCCTTGGCCTCAAGCGCGTCGATCACCCCGTCATAGTGGCCCGTATTCCCGGCCAGTATGTAGGAGCGCAGCACAAGCAGGCCGACCGTTCCCGCAGCGCCACGGACCGGCAAGTGTTCGATCCGTTCCCCGATGCGCCCGGTCATCTGCGGGTGATAGACGCCGACATCGGGATAGTCCGCAGGCGGTTTGGCTTTCAGCGCGCCGCGCAAATGGCGCCGCTCGCCATCGGCATAGCGGTAAATCAGCATACGCACCATATTGGCGACGTTCTCTTCCGAGCCCGCGAGCCAGTATTGCAGCGTCAGGAAATAGGCGCGGACATCCTGCGCCGTGCCGGGGATGTATTTGAGGATCTGCGGCAGACGGCGCAGCATCGCCATTTGCTGAGCGCCGCCGACGGTCCCGCCGTTCTGGCCGGCCTTCGGCCTGGGTTTCAGCTTCTTCAGGAAGGCCAGCGCGCCTTTCTGGGAGCCGTCCATTGAAAAGCTGCCCATCCGCGTCAGCCGCATGACTTCCTTGGCCGACATGCAGCAGACCATGGCGTCGCAATTCTCGCGGCGCGCTTCGAGTGCGGGCAGGATCTGGCGGGCGTGATCCTCGACGAAGATCATTGTGCAGATGATGATGTGGCCGGTCTCGATGTCGGCGAGGCAGCGCTTCAGGGCCGCTTCATCGTCGCCGAATTCAGACGCCGCGTGCAACTGGATCGACAGGCCCGGGATCTCGCGGCGCAAGGACGCTTCGGCGCGTTTCGTGGCGCTGGCGAGATGCGTGTCCAGCGTGACGATGACGATGCGCACCGGCGCCGCGTCAACGGCTGAAATGGGCTTTTGCATCGTAAAGCGTCTCCAGACTGATCACGGGAAGGCCATGCTCGCGGGCATAGGTCTCGGTATTGCGCCGCGCCTTGCCGCGCACGAAGAACGGGATCTTTCGCAATTCGGCCTCGGCCTCGTCGCGCCAGGTAATCGCGGCATTCTCGGGTGATGGTTCCTGAGCCGATTGATGGACTTTTTCCGGCTCGACGCGCTTGCCCGAGCCTTCGGCGGCCAGATGCGACGGCACGGCGTCATCGTTGAATTCGGGGTCGTCGCGGAACAGCGTCAGCAGATGCTCCTCAAGGCCCATCACCAAGGGGTGAACCCAGCTGTCGAAGATCACATTAGCGCCTTCGAAGCCCATTTGCGGCGAGTAGCGCGCCGGGTAGTCCTGCACATGGACGGGCGCGGAGATGACGGCGCAGGGAATGCCGAGCCGCTTGGCGATGTGGCGCTCCATCTGCGTGCCGAGCACCAGTTCCGGCTGCAACTCCACGATCTGCTTTTCGACCTCGAGATAATCGTCCGAGATCAGCGCTTCGACGCCATGATCCTTCGCGGCGGCGCGGACTTCGCGGGCAAGCTCGCGTGAGTAGGTGCCGAGCCCCGCGAGCGCGAAACCGAGTTCTTCGGTGCAGATCCGGGCGGCGGCGATGGCGTGCGTGGCGTCGCCGAAGACGAAGACGCGCTTGCCGGTCAGATAGTTCGAGTCGACCGAGCGCGAATACCAGGGCAGGCGCGAATTCTCGGGACGCATGTCGGCGGGCGGTTCGATCCCGGCAACGTCGCAGACTTCCCGGATGAAATCGCAGGTCGCATTGACGCCGATCGGCACAGTCGCAACGATCGGCTGGCGGAATGTGCGCTTGAGCCAGCTTGCCGCCGAATTGGCGATTTCCGGATAGAGCACGATATTGAAATCGGCCTCGCCGAGCCTTGCAATGTCGGCGGGCGTGGCATTGAGCGGCGCGACGACCCGCACCTCGACGCCGAGCCTGTCCAGCAGGCCGCGGATTTCGGCAATGTCGTCGCGATGGCGGAAACCGAGGGCGGTTGCTCCGAGCAGATTGCAGGACGGGCGCACGCCTTCCGCGCGCGGCGGACGCTCGGTCCCCGGAGCAGGCGCGTTCGGACGTGCCAGCGCGCGCACGATCTGATAGAAGGTCTCCGCCGCGCCCCAGTTCTCCTTCTTCTGATAAGAGGGCAGCTCCAGAGGCACGACCGGGATCGGCAGGTTCAGCGCCTTGGCAAGCCCGGCCGGATCGTCCTGAATGAGTTCGGCGGTGCAGGATGAGCCGACCAGCATGACGCCCGGCCTGAAGCGCTCATAGGCGTCCTTGGCGGCGTTCTTGAACAACTCGGCGGTGTCGCTGCCGAGGTCGCGCGCCTGAAAGGTGGTGTAAGTGACGGGCGGCCGGTGATCACGGCGCTCGATCATGGTGAACAGCAGGTCGGCATAGGTGTCGCCCTGCGGCGCATGCAGGACGTAATGCACATCCTTCATCGCCGTTGCGATGCGCATCGCGCCGACATGGGGCGGGCCTTCATATGTCCAGACCGTAAGCTGCATGGCTACACCGCCAGCCTTTCCCACCGCATCAGCGGGCGCGCGAAGAGTTCGGCGAGATCGCCTGCCTGCTCGAAACCGTGAACCGGCGAGAACAGCAGCTCGATCGACCATTTCGTGGAAATACCCTCCGCCTCCAGAGGATTGGCGAGGCCGAGGCCGCAGATCACGAGATCCGGTGCGGCGTCTCGGCAGCGGTCAAGCTGCCTGTTGACATCCTGCCCCTCGCTGAGCAGCGGCCCTTTGGGCAGAAGCGCCAGATCGGCTTCAAGAAGCTGGCGGTTCAGATAGGGCGTGCCGACTTCGACGAGTTCGACGCCAAGCTCGCGCGCCAGAAAACGGGCGAAGGAAATTTCCATCTGGGTGTCGGGAAAGAAGAAGACCCGCTTGCCGGCGAGCGTCTGCCGGTAATGCGCCAGCGCACGCTGCGCGCGTTCGCGGCGAGGCGCTGTGACCTTGGCGAACAGCGTCTCGTCAACGCCCCACGCATCAGCGACGGCCTTGAGCCACAGGGCGGTACCTTCCGCGCCATAGGGGAAGGGGGCCTGAATAAAGGACGCGCCGCGCTTGCCAAGCGCCTGCGCAGTTTCGCCAAGGAAAGGTTGAGCGAAGAGGACGCGCGTGTCGCGCCCGATTTTCGGCAGATCGAGGCTGGAGCGCGGCGGCAGGAATTGCACCGGACCGATGCCGAGTTCCTCGAAGATGCGCCGGAACTGGTCCTCGACGATGTCCGGAAGGCATCCCGCGACGAGCAGCGAGCGGGCTTCGGCGCCCTTGTCCTCGCAATGCTCGACCAGCGCGGCAAGGCAGGTATCCTCGCCCTGCGTGAAGGTGGTTTCGATGCCGCTGCCGGTGTAGTTGACGACACGAACGCGTGGCATGTGCATCTGCGAAAGGCGCGATGCGGCGCGCGAAAGGTCCAGCTTGATGACTTCAGACGGGCAGGAGCCGACCAGGAACAGCATGCGGATGTCGGGCCGCCGGTCGAGTAACTGGCCGACGACGCGGTCCAGTTCCTCGTTCATGTCG
Organism: Rhodomicrobiaceae bacterium; assembly: GCA_050330195.1. Lineage (GTDB taxonomy): Bacteria > Pseudomonadota > Alphaproteobacteria > Rhizobiales > Rhodomicrobiaceae > JAHQVI01. The sequence goes on from JBHJOB010000032.1 coordinate 6,104, forward strand.
GCAAGCCCGGCGAGATCGCGTTCCTCGATGATCGCGGTCGCAAAACGCGGCTCGGCGAAGATCATCACGCCCGCCGCCGACTGGATCAGATGCGCGCAGGTCCGCGAGCCGACGACGAGGAAAAAGGCGTCGGGTATCTTGCGGTGCAGCCAGACGATGCTGGTCAGCCCGCAGAAAACCTCGCGCTGGCCGCGCTGGCGGAGAATTTCGGGTTCGGCGCATCCGCCGGTTGCAGGCAAGGCCGGTCCCGTCTCGACAAAGCTCATCCGGCCGCCTCCGCAAGCTGCGAATCGGCGGGCGCGGTCCGTCCGGCCTGAAGGCGAGCGGCGCGGAGCTTCAGCAGGAATTGCGCGGCGTTGATGACGTAGGTGACATATGCAGCCAGGGCGAGCCACATCTGCTCCACCGGCGTCCCGATGTTCCAGATCAGCGCGGCGAGATAGGCCGTGTGCAGTGCAATAACGCCCATGCTCACCACGTCTTCCCAGAAGAAGGCCGGCGCGAACAGGTAACGCCCGAACACGACCTTTTCCCAGATCGCACCGGTGACCATGATCGTGTACAGGACGAGCGTCTTGATCACGATCGAGACCGTGGCCGCGTACAGGCCTTCGCCCGTTGCGAGATAGCGCAGAACCAGCGCCAGACTGACGAGAAACACCACAAACTGCAAAGGCGCGAGAACGCCCTGTACGAGGGTCCATGGGGAAGTGTCCCGCCTGTGGCGTTCTTCCGGGGAATAGAGCGGCCGACCGATCGTTGGCTGGCTTCCGTTTTTCATCACGCCATCCTGACACGGCGCAATCCTCGCCGTATTTCCACCTCTCAGTCTAAATGCGTGGATTTCATTGTGTCAATAAAACTTGACACAATGTATGTACAAATATTTTTACAGTGACGTTTCATGCCGTTACCGGGAATTTGAACTCCGCGGGCGCGAACGGGGCTTTGAATGCATTTGCCGAACGCCGGTCTTCGTGCATAATCGGAACAGATCTAGATGCGCCGGCAGGAATAGCGCACTGGAAAAATGCGAGGAAACAGCCTGAACGGGGGCGTGAGCCTGCGTTCTCCCCATAACGCATAGCCAGCCAGGGGGTAGATTCCAAATGGTGGGCTCAAGGCAGTCCGAAGCGTCAGGCGCTGTTCCAAGCGCCGGGTAGACTTCCGGAAATACTGCGTTGCTTGACGAGATTTGTCTGGACCGCCGGTATGTTGAGGGCGGACAGGTTATTCCCAAGGCCGAGCAGCGGATCGACGAAAAACTCGAAAGCATCATCGACGCGGAAATCATCCCCCGGCTCATGCTGATGCACCGGGAAAGCGAAGGAGCCGCGGACGAGGCGCCAAAAGGTCTTGCAAATGAAGAACTCGCGGCCCATGTCGCCGAATTCGCAAATCTGGTGCTGAAATTCGATGTCGACGTTCTCGCCGCATACATCAGCGTCCTGCGGCAGAGGGGCGTCGATACTGAAAGGCTTCTGCTCAAGCTTTTTGCTCCCGCGGCGCGCAAGCTGGGCGAAATGTGGGAAGCGGACGCCATCGACTTTGTCGACGTAACCGTCGGCACGTCGCGCCTGCAACAATTGCTGCACCAGTTTTCGCTGCCGGCGAAGGCCGATGCAACCTTGCCGGCAAGGCGCGTTCTGCTACTGCCGACGCCGAGCGAGCAGCACACTTTCGGCCTGCTCATGGTCGGGGACTTTTTTCGCAGATATGGCTGGGAAGTATCGGGCGGCACCCCCATATCAACAGAGCGGCTGCCATCTGTGGTTGCGGATCAGTGGTTTGCGCTTGTAGGCTTTTCGTTGAGTTGCGAGCGCTTGATCGGACTGCTAGGTTCGACTATCAAGACAGTGCGGCGGCATAGTAGAAATCGAGCCGTGCAGATCGTTGTCGGAGGCCAGGTATTTGTTGAAAACAAGGACCTTGGTCATGCTCTTGGTGCGGATCTGGCTGTTGCCGATGCGCGCGAAGCCGTGGAGTTGGCTGAAAATGTTCTGCGCGATTCTTAAAGGCCGGCAAGATTGACATTATGGTTTGACGAAAGGTCGGCCACCGGCTTTGCCGCCGATGCCGAGAACAGCGTGAAGAAATTCAAAGCGCCCAAAAAGACATTCGGCGATTTGGATGCCGCAACGATTGCGCATTTGGTGTCGGCTTCCTCTGATCTCGCTCTGGTCCTCGACAAGAAGGGGATCATACGTGACGTCGCTCTCGATGGCGACGATCTCTCCGGCTATGGCTGCCAGGAGTGGGTCGGGCGTCCCTGGGTCGACGTCGTCACGGTGGAAAGCCGTCCTAAGGTCGAAGCCATGATGGACGCCGCTCAATCCAGCGGCGCGTCGAACTGGCGGCAGGTCAATCATCAGGCTCGCGGACATGGCGGGGACGATCTGCCGATTCGGTACACCGCAGTGCGGCTGCCGCCGGCGGATCGCGTTCTCGCCATCGGTCAGGATTTGCGGCCGCTGTCGGTGCTGCAGCAACGACTCGTCTCCGCGCAAGCGCAGATGGAAAGTGAGTATGCGCGTCTGCGGCTTGCCGAAACGCGTTATCAGACGCTTTTCCAGCTTTCCTCCGAAGCGGTCATAATCGTCGATGCCGCCGATCTGCGCGTTGTGGAGGCCAATCCTACGGCTTCACGTCTTCTGAAAGACGATGCTTCGCAATTGCCGGGACGCGCCTTGCCGGACTTGCTGGATGCGCAAAGCGCCCGCGCCGTTCAGAAACTGCTCGCCGGATTGCGCGTCAACCCGCGCGCGGAAGAAATCACGGTCCGTTCCGCAAAATCGGCCACGCCATTCTCGCTGATGGCATCGCTTTTCCGCGACGAATCCGCTTCGCACTATCTCCTGCGTCTCAGGGCCATGAGTACGATGGAGCAGCATCCGGACGGCGCTCCGCTCAACGGCGCGTTGACTGATGTTGTTTCGCGGATGCCCGACGCCTTTATCGTTCTCAACACTGACCGCCAGATCCTAACGGCAAATGCGGCCTTCCTCGAACTTGCCCAGCTTGTGGAAGAGGAGCAGGCGCGCGGTCAGAAGATCGAGCGCTGGCTTGGCCGAGTTGACGTCGATGTCGATATTCTGATCGCGAATTTGCGTGAATATGGCTTCCTGCGGCGCTTCCCGACGGTGGTTCGCGGGGAATATGGCGGACGTGAAGAGATCGAGCTTTCCGGAGTGGCCATCCTCGGGGGCAAGCCTCCATGTTTCGGCCTGACCTTGCGGAAATTGCAACCGAAAATCATCACCGCGCCATCGCTTCAGCCAGCCGGGATGCGCTCGTTCGAACAGCTTAAGGAACTGGTCGGACGGGTTCCGTTGCGCGATCTGGTCCGCGAGACCACGGACATCATCGAGCAGATGTGCATCGAAGCCGCGCTCGAAATCACCGGCGACAACCGCGCTTCCGCCGCCGAAATGCTCGGCCTTAGCCGCCAGAGCCTTTATGTCAAGCTTCGTAGGCACGGACTTGGCGAGCTCGACGGTCAGGAAACCTCCTGAGACTCCGATCTCTCCAGATTTGTGTAAACTTGAATTGACACTCCGCCGCGTCAATCCTACCATCTCCTGAACGAAGACGAACTCCTCGTATCAGGGGCTTTCATGTATTCTCCCGCCTCCGCCGCAAACTCTGCCGCCTTTCCCAAGCCGCGTGCGGTTCTGGAGCTTCTCAAGCCGATCACATGGTTCGCGCCCATGTGGGCCTTTGCCTGCGGCGTGATTTCATCGGGTGCGGCGACAACCGGGCGCTGGCCGGAAATCCTGCTCGGCATTGCCCTTGCCGGTCCGCTCGTCTGTGGCACCAGCCAGGCAGCGAACGACTGGTACGACCGCCATGTGGACGCCATCAACGAGCCTGGCCGCCCCATCCCGTCCGGCCGCATTCCGGGACGCTGGGGCCTGAACATCGCGATGGCTTGGACCGTCCTTTCGCTCGCGGTCGCCTATGCGCTTGGCCTCTGGATCTTCATTGCCGCGTGCGTCGGACTTGTACTCGCCTGGGCCTACAGCATGCCGCCCGTGCGCCTCAAAATGAACGGCTGGTGGGGCAATGCGGCTTGCGGCGGATGCTATGAGGGTTTGCCATGGTTTACGGGCGCGGCGGTCATGGCCGGCACGCTGCCGGACTGGCGGATCATCGCGCTTGCCGCTCTTTACAGCATCGGCGCGCACGGCATCATGACGCTCAACGATTTCAAGGCCATCGAGGGCGACCGCCAGATGGGCATCCGCACGATTCCGGTGCAGATCGGCCCTGAGAATGCGGCGCGTCTGGCGTGCGCCGTGATGGCGTTACCGCAGCTTGTGGTGGTCGCCCTGCTCATCGGCTGGGACCAGCCGTGGCACGCCGGCATCGTCGTCGCCATGCTGATCGCTCAAATCTTCCTGATGCGCCGTTTGCTGACCGACCCGCGAAAACACGCTCCCTGGTATAACGCCACAGGCACGACGCTTTACGTCCTCGGCATGATGGTGAGCGCGTTCGCTGTCAGCGGGCTGGCCGGGGGGCTCGCATGACACCGGCTCCGCTCGGCTGGCTCGGCATTGTCCAACTCGGGCTCGTGCAGACGGCTCTGGGTTCGATCGTCGTGCTCACGACATCGACGCTCAACCGCGTGATGGTCGTCGAGTTGCAGCTTGCCGCGATGCTTCCGGGCATTCTTGTCGCCCTGCACTACGCGGTGCAGATCTCCCGGCCCCGTTGGGGCTATGGTTCCGATATGGGCGGACGCCGGACACCGTGGATCGTCGGCGGCATGGCCGTCCTTTCAGTGGGCGGATTGCTGGCGGCCTTCGCCACTGTGCTGATGTCGTCGAGCCTGGCGGCGGGCATCGTTCTGGCGATCATCGGCTTCTTCATGATCGGCGTCGGCGTCGGCGCGGCGGGAACCTCGCTGCTGGTGCTTCTGGCCAAGCGCGTCGCCCCGGAGCGGCGCGCCGCCGCCGCCACCATCGTCTGGATCATGATGCTGCTCGGCTTCATCGTCACGGCTGGCGTTGGCGGCTACTTCCTCGATCCGTTCTCGTATGAGAGGCTTCTCGCCGTTGCAGGCGCTGTCTCCGCTATTGCAATGGTTGTCACCCTCATCGCCGTCCGGGGCATCGAGCGCGTTGGCGCCTCGGTCACGCCAGAGCCTCACATGCCGGCGAACGCCGCCAAGCCGCCATTCCGCGAAGCTCTGGCGCAGATCTGGGCGGAACCGGAAGCGCGCAATTTCACCATCTTCGTTTTCGTCTCCATGCTGGCCTACAGCGCGCAGGATCTCATCCTTGAGCCGTTCGCGGGAATCATTTTCGGCTACACGCCCGGCGAGTCGACCATGCTGTCGAGCGTTCAGCATGGCGGCGTGCTTGCAGGCATGGTGCTGATCGGTTTCATGGCGACATTCGTAGGCGGGCGGATATTCGGTTCGTTGCGCGGCTGGATGATCATCGGCTGCGTCCTCTCGGGGCTTGCGCTTCTGGCTTTGGCGTTTGGCGGTCATGCCGCGCCGAATTGGCCGCTGCGGACCTCCGTTTTCTTTCTGGGCTTTGCGAATGGCGCATTTGCGGTCGCGGCGATCGGCTCGATGATGGCGCTGGCAAGCAAGGGACGTGAGAAGCGCGAGGGTGTCCGCATGGGGCTCTGGGGTGCGGCGCAGGCCATCGCCTTCGGCCTGGGCGGCTTTCTCGGTGCGGCGTCGGTCGACCTGATGCGCTATCTGACCGGCGATCCGCTGACGGCCTACTCAACGGTCTTTGCCTGCGAGGCTGTCCTTTTCCTCGCCGCCGCCCTCATCGCAAGCCGGATTGGACAGGCGCGCAAGGAGAGCAGATTGGCCAGCGCGCCGCGCATGACCGCGATCGGCGAAAACCTGATGCCCGCAAGAGCAGGAGAATGAGATGACGCAAATGAGCGTAACGGAAGCGTTCGACGTCGCCGTGATCGGTGGCGGACCCTCTGGCGCGACAGCGGCCACGGCGCTTGCCCGGCAGGGCTATTCCGTGCTGCTGCTTGACCGCCCGGGACGGATCAAGCCGTGCGGCGGCGCCGTTCCGCCGCGTCTCATCAACGATTTCGCCGTTCCCGACGAACTGATCTGCGCGCGCATCGCCTCGGCGCGGATGATTTCGCCTTCCAACGCAAAGGTGGATATGCCGATCGACGGCGGCTATGTCGGCATGGTCAATCGCGAGACTTTCGACGAATGGCTGCGCGACCGAGCCGCGCTTGCCGGAGCGCACCGCAGAAACGGAGTTTTCCTGAGTCTTTCGCGGGAGGATGGCGCGCCGCTGATATCCTACAAGCTGCAAGGCGAAGACGCGGCAAGGTCCGTCCGGGCAAGGATCGTTATCGGCGCTGATGGGGCCAATTCCGGCGTTGCGCGCGATGCCATGCCGAAAGAAAGCAAGCTGCCCTTCGTTTTCGCCTATCACGAAATCGTCCGCGCTCCTTCCGAGGCGACCGCCGACTACGACGGGACGCGCTGCGATGTCTATTATCAGGGCAAGCTGTCGCCGGATTTCTATGCCTGGGTGTTCCCGCATGGCGAGACTGCAAGCGTCGGCATGGGTAGCGCGCATAAGGGGTTCTCGCTGAAGGAAGCGACCGCCGCGGCGCGGGCCGCCGCCGGACTTGAACATGCGGAAACCATCCGCCGCGAAGGTGCGCCGATCCCGCTGAAGCCGCGCAAGCGCTGGGACAACGGCAAGGACGTGATCCTGATCGGCGATGCAGCCGGGGTTGTCGCGCCCGCATCCGGCGAAGGCATCTACTATGCGATGGTCAGCGGCGAGATGGCGGCCGATGCCGTCGATCAGTGCTTGCGGACCGGAGATGCGCGCGCCCTCGCCAATGCGCGCCGGACATTCATGAAAGCGCATGGCCGCGTCTTCTGGATTCTGCGCATGATGCAATATTTCTGGTATCGCAACGACAAGAGGCGCGAGCGATTCGTGAAAATCTGCCGCGATCCCGACGTTCAGCGGCTGACATGGCAGGCTTATATGCACAAGGAACTGGTCCGCTCCGATCCGATGGCGCATGTGCGCGTCTTCTTCAAGGATCTCGCCCATCTGTTCGGATTGGTTTCGCCGAGATGATTACGATGGCATCCAACACCAAACCGATTCTCGTTGCCGCCGCCGCCGCCGCCGCCGTGTTGATCGCCATACTTGGCGGCACGATTACCGAACTCGGTCCGTGGTATGAAAATCTGTCACGTCCCGAATGGCAGCCGCCGGACTGGCTGTTCGCGCCGGTCTGGACGACCATCTTCGCGCTTGCGGCCCTGTCCGGCGCAATCGCGTGGCGGCGTGCGCCGACCCGTGCCACGCGCGACTGGATCATCATCCTGTTCGCCATGAACGGGTGTCTCAATCTGCTTTGGAGCTTTCTGTTCTTCCGGATGCACCGGCCGGACTGGGCGCTCGTAGAGGTCGGCCTGCTTTGGCTGTCGGTGCTGATGCTCATCGTTTCACTGAGGAAGGTCTCAGGGCTTTCCAGTCTGCTGCTGGTCCCCTATCTGGTCTGGGTAAGCTTTGCGGCGGTGCTTAACTGGAAGATTGTCGAGATGAACGGGCCGTTCTGAAAGGGAGCGCGAGGGCAATGGAGCAGCTTTTCACGTCCGGAAGGGTCGTCGATCTGATCCTCGCGCTGATGATCGCCGAATATATCGCGCTCTGGCTCTATCTGGGCCGCAGCGTCGTGGCGCTTCGCTTGGCCGGCTACCTCGCCTCCGGGGCGTTCCTGCTTCTGGCGCTTCGCGTCGCGCTTACCGATGGCGGCTGGATATGGATTGCGCTGTTTCTCGCCGCGGCCTTCACCGTTCACCTTCTCGACTTGCGCCGCAGGCTGATCGAGTTCTGAGCCTGCCTTGAAATGTAACCGGGGGCATCATCATGCCGGCAGCCTTTCCTTTCTCCGCCATCGTCGCTCAGGACGAGATGAAGCAGGCCTTGCTGATTGCCGCCATCGATCCGTCAATTGGCGGCGTGCTTGTGCTCGGCGATCGCGGCACCGGAAAATCCACGGCGATCCGCAGTCTTGCCGGGCTCCTGCCGGAGATCGAGGTGACGCCGGGCTGCCCCTGCAATTGCGATCCGCGCGGAGACCGTTCGGCCTGCCTGGAGAGCTGTCAGTCGCGCGCGCAGGATGAGCCGGACGCGGTTGCCCGCGTGGCTGTTCCCGTTGTCGATCTTCCGCTTGGCGTCACGGAGGATCGGATTGTCGGAGCGCTCGATCTGGAACGCGCCCTGACGCGCGGCGAGAAGGCTTTCGAGCCGGGACTGCTTGCGCGCGCCAATCGCGGCTTTCTTTATATCGATGAAGTCAATCTGCTTGAGGATCATCTGGTCGATCTGCTGCTCGATGCGGCGGCGTCCGGCGAGAATGTCGTCGAGCGTGAAGGCCTTAGCATCCGCCATCCGGCCAGGTTCGTGCTTGTGGGAAGCGGGAATCCCGAAGAAGGCGAACTCCGACCGCAATTGCTGGATCGCTTCGGCCTTTCCGTCGAGATTGCGACGCCGACGGATATTCCGGCACGGGTGGAGATCGTCAAGCGCCGGGATGCGTTTGAGCGTGATCCGTCGGCTTTCATATCCGAATGGGCGGGCCACGACCGCCAGATTCGCGCCGCCATCGCTTCGGGACGGGAACGGCTCGACAGGATCGTGGTGCGGGACGAGACGATGGAGACGGCGGCAAAGCTCTGCGTGGCGCTCGGGACCGATGGTCTGCGGGGTGAGTTGACGCTTATCCGCGCATCGCGGGCGCTGGCCTGCCTGCAGGCGGCGGACAGTGTTACCGAGGAACATCTGCGCCTGATTGCACCCTCGGCGCTTCGTCACCGGCTGCGGCGCGATCCGCTTGACGATTCCGGTTCATCGGCCCGGATCGAGCGCACGATCGATGAGGTCTTTGCACAGTGACCGAAAGGGCGGATGACGCGGCACTGTCTGCCGGCCGGCTCGCCGAATGGGCGGCGGCGGTCTTTGCCGTCGATCCGCAAGGGACGGGCGTGTCTCTGCGCGCGCGGCCCGGACCGCAGCGGGATCGGTGGCTGGCCTTGCTGCGCCAATTCATGCCAGGTCAGCCGATCCGCAAGATACCGCCTGATATTGGCGATGACCGTCTCCTCGGCGGGCTCGATCTGGCCGGAACGCTGGCCGCCGGACGTCCGGTTGGCGAGCGCGGCATCCTGGCCGATGCCGATGACGGCGTCGTGCTGATTCCATCGGCGGAGCGCGCAAGCGCGGGGCTCGCCGCGCGCATAGGCGCCGTGCATGAATGCAGCGAAATCCGGCTCGAACGCGATGGCTTGCGCCGGACATTTTCCGCGCGTTTCGGTATGCTGCTCATCGATGAAGGTCTTGGCCCGGACGAACAGCCGCCATCACTACTGATGGACCGGATCGCCATGCGCTGCGACTTGTCGGCTGTGCCGTTCAGGGCGCTCGGCGAAAATCCGGAATTCTCGGCCGGAGACATTGCCCGCGCGAAAGCATGCCTGCCGGATGTCGAGGCAAGCGGAGCCGGTGTCGAAGCGCTCTGCGCCGCTGCGCTTGCATTGGGGATTTCTACGGTTCGCGCGCCGCTGCTCGCGCTCCGCGTTGCCAAGGCCATCGCCGCGTTGGAAGGCCGCCGCCAGCTTTCGCCGGCTGATCTCTCGCTGGCGGCCCAACTCGCTTTGGCGTGGCGTGCGGAATATCTGCCGCAGTCGGAGCCGGACAGCAAAGGCGAGGAAGAGCTGCAGCCGAATGATGAAGCCGAGGCCGAGTCCCCTGACGATATGGAGCAGTCCGATGACGGAAAGCTGGACGACGTGGTTCTGGCTGCCGCCGAGGCCGCCATTCCGCGCGATCTGCTGGCGCGGTTGCTGGCGGAGCGCAGTCTTGGCGGCAAAACCGGTCCCGGTGGGCGCATGGGCGCGTTGAAGAAATCCGGTAAACGCGGGCGGCGTATGGGGGTGATGCGCGGCGATCCGCGTAGCGGCCTGAGGCTGGACCTGATTGCAACGTTGAGAACAGCAGCGCCGTGGCAGCGTATCAGGGCGCGGGATGGGGAAAGCGCGGCGAGGCTGCAAATCCGCTCCAGCGATTTCCGCACGATCCGGTTTGCGGAACGGAGCGAAACGCTGACGATTTTCGCGGTCGATGCGTCCGGTTCGCTGGCGCTGAACCGGCTGGCCGAGGCCAAGGGTGCGGTTGAACTGCTGTTGGCGGACTGCTACCGCCGCCGCGATCAGGTTGCGGTGATCGCGTTCCGGGGCGCGAAGGCGGAGATGTTGCTGCCGCCGACACGTTCGCTGGTGCGGGCGAAACGCTGCCTGTCCGGTTTGCCCGGCGGCGGCGGGACGCCGCTTGCCAGCGGTATGGATATGGCGACCGCGCAGGCACAATTGGCGCTTCGGCGCGGCCAGACACCGCTCATCGTTCTGCTGACTGACGGACGCGCCAACATTTCCCGCACAGGACAGCCGGGCCGTTCCGCGGCTCTCTCCGATGCGCGAAGTTCCGCGCTTGCGTTGCGTGAATGCCGTGTCCGCTCCCTGCTGATCGACACCTCGCCTCGGCCCGATCCGCGTGCGGAAGAGCTGGCCGCAGCGATGGATGCTGCCTATCTTGCCTTGCCGCATATGGATGCTGACGCCATATCCGGTGCAGTCAAAGCTGCAATGGGTGGCTCGGCAAGCGGAAACAAGGCCTGACCATGACTGCGCTGAGTTGGGACAGGGATGGAGCCGATTGGCCGAATCGGCCGGCAAGCCGTTTCATCGAGGCGGCGGGCATCACTTGGCACGTCCAGCAATCCGGCGAGGGGCCGCCCGCCCTCATGGTTCACGGCACCGGCGCCTCGACCCATAGCTGGAGCTGGCTCGCCCCGCATCTGGAGAAACGCCTGCGGTTGATCGCGATCGATCTTCCTAGCCATGCCTTCACCAGCACGGTACCTTCCTTGCGCATGACAATGCCGGCGATGTCATCGGCGCTCGGCGCGCTGCTCTTGAAAATCGGCGTTGCTCCTGTCATCGGTATAGGCCATTCCGCTGGCGCTGCGGTCCTCGCCCGCATGGCGCTGGACGGTCATATCGCGCCGCGATCGCTCGTCTCCATCAACGGTGCGCTGACGCCCTTCACCGGCATGGCGGGGCATCTGTTTCCCATAATGGCGAAAATGCTGTTCCTCAACCCGCTTGCACCACGTTTTTTCACCTGGCGCGCGAACCGGACCGGCGCGGTCGAGCGGCTGATCGAGGACACCGGCTCGCGGATTCCACCGAAAAGCCTCGCGATTTACCAGCGGTTATTCCAATCGCCCGATCATGTGGCAGGCGCGCTTGCCATGATGGCGAACTGGGATCTTGGCTCGCTCTACCGCGACTTGCCGAAATTGCGTCCGGAATTGCTGCAGATCATCGGAAGCGGCGACAGGGCCATCCCGCCGGATCAGGCATTTCAGGTCGCCAGCCATGTACCGGGCGCGAAGGTGGAGCTGCTTCGCGGCGCCGGGCATCTGGCGCATGAGGAGGCGCCCGAGCGTGTTGCCGCGTCGATATGGAATGGCGTTGCGCTTGCGGAATTTGCAGAAAACGCGGTGTAATGTTGCCGCCAGCATTTGCAAGGCCAAGAGATTCGGGACCGCATGAACCTTCCGGAAAATCATCCTCTGCGTATGGAGTTGAACGATGAGGTTCATGCGCGCCCGCCCCAGGCGATTACGGTCCCCGCGCGCGTATCCTACATGGCGCTGATTTCACCGCCGGAGAATGCTGACCGTGAACGCGCGCATATGAGAGCGCTTTGCGAGCGCAAGGGGCTCCCGGCGCCGGAGCGCATCGGTAATCATCACCTTGCCGATTTTGGCGCATTCCGCGTCAAATGGGAGCGTCATACGGAATTCACGCGCTACAAGATCATCGCGGAAGGCGATGCGGGAAAAGCCTTCACCGATCCGGCGATCGATATGCTCCCGCCGGATTGGCTCGCCGGTTTGAACGGGAAATTGCTGACGGCCGCGAATGTCGCGCTCATGCAGGAGCCGCCCGAATTCGATCCGGACAGGATTTCCAAGGACTATTTTTCCGGAAATCCCCTGATCGGCTCTTCCATCGCGGGCGGATCGGCAAAGGCGTTCACCGATTTCCGAATTGCCGGCAACGGGTTCACGCGGCTGATGATCTTCAATCGAAACATGACCCTGAGGCAGACCGGCCGCACGGTTCAGCGCCTGCTTGAAATCGACACTTACCGGATGATGGCGCTGCTGACATTCCCGGTGGCTCGTGAATTGCGGCCCTTCATCGCGCGCAGCGATACCGAGCTTGCGCAGGTCACGAAATTGATGGGTGAGGGCGGCGTCGGGAAAGATCAGGGGCTACTCGACCGGCTGATCCAGCTCGAAGCGGCGATTGAAAGCCGGTATGCGGACCATCAATATCGTTTCAGCGCGGCGGACGCCTATTACGGTGTCGTGCAGAACCGGATCGCCGAATTGCGCGAGGACCGGGTCCAGGGGTTTCAGACGTTCGGCGAATTCATGGAGCGCCGGCTCGCGCCTGCCATGAGCACTTGCCGGTCGGTTTCAGACGGGATGGAGGCCTTGTCCGAGCGCGTGGAACGGACGACGCAACTGCTTTCGACGCGGGTCGGCATGGCGCGCGAGCAGCAGAACCAGAAGCTGCTGGAAACGATGGCGCGGCGGGCAAAGATGCAATTGCGGCTGCAGCAGACGGTCGAGGGGCTGTCGGTCGCCGCGATCAGCTATTATGTCGTCGGGCTGGTCGGCTATGGCGCAAAGGCGTTGAAGGCGGGGGGGCTGCCGGTCAATCCCGATCTTGCGATGGGCGCTGCGGTGCCGGTGGTCATATTGCTCGCGGCGTTCGGCATTCGCAATATCCGCAGACGTCTCACCGTCGAGTCCGGCAAGGGCGGCGGCGCAAGCAGCGATTGAGAACGCGTGATGCAGACAGGCGCGCTCGTCCTTATCGAGATCATTCTGATATTCGGCGCGGTGCTGGCATTGGGTGCATGGGAACTCAGAAGTCTCCGCAAGGCCCGGCAAGCGCGTCAGGCCCGCGAACGTGCGGCGAGGGAGGCCGAAGATCAGGATGTTCGCTGATGTTCATGTGGATTTTCGGGGCATCCTGTAAGGCAGAAGCGCCTGAACCCAGCGGGAGCGGAAACGGTCGAGCGAAAGGCTTTCATGCATGGCCGGGGCCTGCTGGCCAAGAATATGCGTGGAAAGGAGCGAGCGCGTGTAGAAGGGCGTGTCTTCCAGCGTCGAGCGGACTTTGACTCCTCCGCTGCGGTCCGCACGCGTTTCGCGTCGCATCTGCCAGAGCGTTCCGGGCAGCCGCACAGGTTCGGGCGGTTCGATCTGCGTGACCAAACCGTGCTTATCCACGTGCAGGGCAAGCCCGTTTGCCGCGCCGCGCCTGTCGACGACATCATAGAGCAGCGCCGCGCGCTTGCCGCCGTCGAGACTGACGCGGGACCAATTCCAGAACGAGAACCCGTCCTGCAGGGACTCATCTCCGTCATTCATGTCGAAATAGCCGCTGCCGCTCCAGCGAAGCGCGGGGCGATCCAGCTCGACCTCGATCCGCGAACAGGGCGCAACCGGCCACCAGCGATGACGCTTTCCCGCATCCAGCATCAGCGGGCCGGCCGTGACGGCTTGCGGGCGCAGCGTGACCCGTCCTCTGATCGGAAAGGGCAGGGGCGTTGCCACCTCGTCGATCCGGAAACGAAGCGCGTCGCCGTCCCAGGCGACTACACTCGGGCCGATGCGGAATGCGTTTTCGCTCCGAGTGACAAGCCCGCACCCGCGTTCCGTCATTGCCCAGCGCTGGCCACGCCGCCCGTAGAGGCATACATTGAGCGCACAGTGGTTGTCCGGCGACTGACGGTCAGACTTGAAATAATAAGGGGAAAAGACGCTGCCGACGAATGCGATCAGTGTGATGCCATACTGTCCGTCATCGCTTATGCCGTCGACATACCACCAGGCATAGCCACCCGGTGGCACTTTTTTTGCAAAACCAGATCGGTTGCCACTGAATGTGCGGCCAGGCTCCCCGATAAGGCCGCCATCGGCAACCCCGCGCCGGGATGGGCGCTCCCGCCCGCGAAGTAAAGGCCCGGAATCCGGCTCCTCGCCGAAGCCCTCTGGAACGAAGCCGTCCATCCGTGCGACGCCCGCCCGTAGAGCGCTCCGCCCGTTGCCGGAAATCTCTGGTGAAACTGTGCCGGTGTCGTAACCACCGCCGCCTCCGGCTGTGCTTCGATCCGCAGACCGCAAGCCCTGAGCGTTTCGCGCATTGAAGCGGCGCATTGTTCGATCTCCTTCTCGCCGAATTGTTTGCTGTCACCAATGGCGGGCGCGTTCATGACGCAGAACAGCCGTTCCGCCGCCAGTTCACGCGGTGCGTCGCGGTCGCCGCGATCCTGCGCGCAGACATAGATCGTCGGTGCGCGGGGCATCTGTCCCTTGCGGAAGATGTCGCGGAATTCCTGTCCATAATTTTCGCAGAAAAAGACGTTATGCCGGATCAGCGGGAAGCCTGACGCGGTCGCCTTCATGGCCCATGTCATCGCGGAAAGCGAGCGCCGTGCAGATGGAATGGGCGTCGCGGCTTTTGCCGGAGCCTGTCCGAACTCGCCCGTTGCCACTGCATTGACGTCGCCATTGCAGATGATGGCGTCGGCTTCGATCCACTCGCCGTTCTCCAGACGCACGCTCCGTGCACGGCCGCCGCTCACGCCGATTTCCTCAACGGCGGTCCCGTAGCGGATCTCGCAGCCCCGGCTGACGGCGAGCGCGGCCGCCGCGTCCGCGATTTTCTGCATGCCGCCCTCCACCAGCCAGACGCCCTGACGCTCGACATGGGCAATGAGCATGAGCGTGGCCGGACACCGGAAAGGCGAGGAACCGCAATAGGTCGAGTAGCGCGCGAAAAGCTGACGCAGGCGCGGGTCACGAAAGTGGCGGCCAAGCTTGCGCCAGAGCGAGGCGTAGGGCTGAATGCACCAGAGATTGGCCGGCGTTCTGGCGGCGACGCGGGCGATCAGTCCCGGCAGGCTCGGCCGTTCACTGAGAATGAACGGGGCTTCGAGCGTTTCATAAATTCGCCGGGCTTCCGCCGAGAATGCCCGGAACCCGGCTGCGTCGCGCGTACCGCTCATATGGGCGATCGCCTCGGCAGTGCGGTCAATGTCTGAAAAAAGATCGAGCTGTGCGCCGTCCTGCCAGCCATGCCGCGCGAGCCGGGTGGCGGGCTCCATCCGGATGTGGTCGGCAAGCGAGGCCCCTGCGCGAGCGAACAGTTCATCGAACACCCAGCGCATGGTGAAGACGGTCGGACCGGCATCGATCAGGGCGCCCCCCGCCTTGAGTTGGTGCAGTTTTCCGCCAGGATAGTCCGCCTTTTCCAGCACCGTGACATTCACGCCCTGGGAGCTGAGATCGAGCGCGGCCGCCAATCCGCCGATACCCGAGCCTATGACGATGACACGGTCGCCTCGCATGGCGTTCTGCCTCCCCTGGCAATTAGTCATCGACGCGCGGCGCGATGAGTGTAAGTATTTATTGACACATTAGATTGACCACAAAAATTGACAAATGCAAGGGGCAGCGCACACGCTGTGTGGAAGAATGGCGCTCACGCAATCGGATCGGCGGCGAAGGGCATCGGGTACGGTGGGACGCTTGCTGCAACAACGCGGCGCATTGCTCGACCGGATCATGTCCTGGCGCGATGCTATTCTTGCCAGCCCGCGCTTCCAGCGTCTCGCCGCCGCTTTTCCGCTTACGCGGCCTGTCGCAAGACGGCAGACGGAAAGACTGTTCGATATATGCGCCGGCTTCGTCTACTCGCAGGTGCTTGCGGCCTGCGTACAGCTCGATCTTTTCCGGATGCTCCGCGCGGAGCCGATGACGGCGGAAGCCCTGTCAACCAGGCTTGACATTCCCGTGGATGGGATGCGCCGTCTGCTCGGGGCGGCCGTGTCGCTTGGCTTGCTCGCAGAGCGCGCGAACGGCCGCTACGGGCTCGGAATGCTCGGCGCGGCGCTGACCGGCAATCCCGGCATTGCCGCCATGATCGGGCATCATTCCATGTTGTACGGCGATCTGCGCGATCCGGTGGCGTTATTGCGCCGAGACGAGGGGGGAACCGAACTCTCGCGCTACTGGGCGTACGCCGCCGACCTTCCGGGGGAGCGCAGTATTACGGACGAAAGCGTGGCCGGCTATACGGCGCTGATGGCGGCGTCGCAGGCGCTTATAGCAAATGATATTCTTGCCGCGCATGATTTTCGCCAGCACCTGCAAGTGCTTGATGTCGGCGGTGGCGACGGGACATTCCTCATCGCGGCGGGCACTCATGCGCCACATCTCAGGCTCACGCTGTTCGATTTGCCACCCGTCGCCAGGCTTGCGGCGCAGCATCTCGAAGCGCGGGGGCTTGGCGGCAGGGCCAAGATCGTTGGCGGAAATTTTCTTGCCGATCTGTTGCCCAAAGGCGCCGATCTGATCGTGCTCAACCGCATATTGCTCGACCACGACGACCATGTGGTCCGGGCGCTCCTCGCCTCGGCGCGCAAGGCAATCAAACCCCATGGAACCTTGCTGATCGCAGAGCCTGTTTCCGGGTTGACAGGGTCTCCTCAGGTCACTGACGCCTATTTCAACCTCTACCTTTTCGCCATGGGGCGGGGGCGTTCCCGTTCGCTTCAGGAACTGCGCACGCTTTTGCAAGACGCGGGTTTTCATCGCGTAAAGGCGAAGGGCACGCGGCGTCCCCTGCTCACGAACGTGGTGATTGCACGGCCAAAACAGACCACATGTGACAAATTGTATTGACAGTTTTTTGTGTCAAGCTAACCTGACACATAGAGTAACAGCGGCGTGACACAGGAATGTTGCCGCCAAGGGGGATGGATGCGGTCTTTAGCCATCATATTCGAGGAGCCCAAGCGCCTCAGTCTGGGCGAGCTGGATCTGTGTGCGCCCGAGCCGTCGGATGTTGTCGTCGAAATGGAATGGAGCGGCATCAGCACGGGGACGGAACGTCTGCTGTGGTCGGGACGGATGCCGCATTTCCCCGGCATGGGTTATCCGCTGGTGCCCGGCTATGAATCGGTCGGCCGCATTGTCGAGGCGGGGCGCGAATCGAACCGCAAGGCCGGTGAGCGGGTTTTTGTGCCCGGCGCGAACTGCTATGGCGATGTGCGCGGGCTGTTTGGCGGATCGTCATCGCGTGTCGTGGTGGATGCCGGGCGTGTCTTGTCCGTTGAAGATGAACTGGGCGAAGAGGCGACCCTGCTGGCGCTGGCGGCAACCGCGCGCCATGCCATCGCCCGAAGCGGAACCCCCGACCTTATCGTCGGTCACGGCGTCCTCGGCAGGCTGATCGCACGGCTTGCCGTTGCGGCGGGCGGCGAGCCAGTTGTCTGGGAAACGAACCCGGACCGGGCGCATGGCGCTTGTGGATATTGCGTCATTGCGCCGGACGCGGACGAGCGTCGGAACTACCAGACCATTTGCGATGTCAGCGGCGACGCCTCGCTCCTCGACACGCTGATAGGGCGGCTGGCGCGGGGCGGCGAAATCATCCTTGCCGGCTTTTACGAGAAGCCGCTGGGCTTCACCTTTCCGCCAGCCTTCATGCGGGAAGCGCGCATTTCCGTCGCCGCCCAATGGCAGCCAACCGATCTCGCTACGGTGAAATACATGATCGAGACGGGCCGGCTTTCCGTCAGCGGCCTCATCACCCATCGCAGCACAGTGGATAAAGCGGAGGATGCTTATCGAACGGCGTTCGACGATCCCGCCTGCCTGAAAATGATACTGGATTGGAGATCCCCCTCATGACGACGATTTTCGATGTAAATTCGCGCCGCGAGGAAACGGTCGATTACGGCTCGTATATTTCGGACGACAATGACGAGGCCAATGCAAAGCCCGCCAAGGAAACGCAGATCATCGCGATCTACGGCAAGGGCGGCATCGGCAAGAGTTTCACGCTGGCCAACCTGTCCTACATGATGGCCCAGCAGGGCAAGCGAGTCCTGCTCATCGGGTGCGATCCGAAGAGCGACACGACCTCCCTCCTTTTCGGCGGACGCGCTTGCCCGACAATCATCGAGACCTCTTCCAGGAAAAAGCTTGAGGGCGCGCAGGTCGCGATCGGCGATGTCTGCTTCAAACGCGACGGCGTGTTTGCAATGGAACTGGGTGGTCCGGAAGTCGGGCGCGGGTGCGGCGGACGCGGCATCATTCACGGCTTCGAGTTGCTCGAAAAGCTCGGCTTCCACGATTGGGGCTTCGATTACGTTCTGCTCGACTTTCTCGGCGACGTGGTCTGCGGCGGCTTCGGCCTGCCGATCGCCCGCGACATGTGCCAGAAGGTGATCGTGGTCGGCTCGAACGATCTGCAATCGCTTTACGTGGCCAACAATGTGTGCTCGGCGGTCGACTATTTCCGCAAGCTTGGCGGCAATGTCGGCGTTGCGGGCATGGTCATCAACAAGGATGACGGAACGGGCGAGGCGCAGGCGTTCTCGGATGCAGTCGGCATTCCGGTTCTCTCGGCCATTCCTCAGCATGAGGATATTCGCCGCAAGAGCGCGAATTACGAAATCATCGGCAGGCCGGGCACGGAATGGGCGCCGCTCTTCGAGACGCTCGCGACCAATGTCGCCGAAGCGCCGCCGGTCCGTCCGACACCGCTTTCACACGACGATCTGCTTGGCCTGTTCAAGGGCGAGGCCGTAGGGCGCGGCGTCAAGCTGGAGCCCGCAAGTTTCGAGGACATGTGCGGCGGCACGTTTATCGAAAAACCGTCCCTCGAAGTGATCTACGACACCGTTTAGGCCGCAAGGAACCGCATCGCTCATGACATCTCCATCCGACCATATGCCAGACGCGCCAGAAGCGGGCGAAGTCGTCTATGACGACACGGCCGCTGTCGAGATCGCGGGCGGACAGCCGGGAGAGGGCGAGGCGATCGGATGTGCTCCCGCTGCGTCGCAAGGCGATGACGCCGGTTGCCATGCGGGTCGCGAGACAATGCTCGAAGCGGCGGAAAAGGCCGGCAACAGCGAGACACTGAAGCGCTACGCCGCCGATTATCCGATGGGCCCGCACGATCAGCCGCAAAGCATGTGCCCGGCCTTCGGTTCGCTTCGCGTGGGCTTGAGGATGCGGCGCACGGCGAGCGTGCTCTGCGGTTCGGCCTGCTGCGTATACGGATTGACATTCACGTCGCATTTTTATGGCGCGAAACGCACGGTCGGCTATGTGCCGTTCAACTCCGAAACGCTCGTCACCGGCAAGCTCTTCGAGGATCTGCGCGAGGCCGTGTTCGAACTGGCCGATCCGGAGGCGTATGACGCAGTCGTCGTGACGAATCTCTGTGTGCCGACAGCTTCCGGCGTTCCCTTGCGACTATTGCCGAAGGAAATCAACGGCGTCCGCATCGTCGGCATCGACGTGCCGGGCTTCGGTGTGCCGACCCATGCAGAGGCGAAGGATGTGCTGGCCGGGGCGATGCTTGCATATGCCCGGAACGAGGCTGAGCATGGTCCGGTCGCCGCACCTCGGGACGGCGTGAGCGAGAGACCGACCGTGACGCTGGTCGGCGAGATGTTCCCCGCCGATCCTGTTGGTATCGGACGGATGCTGGAGCCTATGGGGCTCGCCGCCGGGCCTGTCGTGCCGACGCGCGAATGGCGTGAGCTTTATTCAGCGCTCGATTGCGCGGTCGTTGCGGCGATTCATCCATTTTACACTGCCAGCTTCCGCGAATTTGAAGCGGCCGGGCGCCCGATTGTCGGCTCCGCCCCGGTTGGCGTGGACGGGACTGCCGCCTGGCTCGACGCCATCGGCGAAGCCGCCGGTGTCGATGCGGCCAAGCGCGACGCGGCCAAGAATCAGATCATCCCGGCCATTCGCGGCGCACTCTCCGGCTCGCCGATCAAAGGCCGAGTCACGGTCTCTGGCTATGAGGGCTCGGAGTTGCTCGTCGCGCGGCTGCTGGTCGAAAGCGGCGCTGACGTGTCCTACGTAGGCACGGCATGCCCGCGCACACCTTATTCCGATCCGGACCGCGAATGGCTGGAGGCAAAGGGCGTACACGTCCAGTATCGCGCCTCGCTTGAGCAGGATCTCGCAGCTTTCCACGAATTCAAGCCGGACCTTGCGATCGGTACGACACCCGTCGTGCAGAAAGCGAAAGAGGCGGCTATCCCCGCGCTCTATTTCACCAATCTGATTTCGGCGCGCCCCTTGATGGGACCGGCAGGCGCAGGCTCGCTTGCTCAGGTCGTGAATGCCGCAATCAGCAATGGCGCGCGCTTCAAGGAGATGGATGAATTCTTCGGCGCGACAGGACGCGGCGACAATGCCGGCGTCTGGGAAACGACGCCGCAGCCGAATCCGAAGTTCCGCGAGAAATACCGCCGGAAGATGGAAGCCGCCGCCAAGGCGCGCAATATCGAGGAGGCCACCGGATGCTGATCCTCGACCATTATCGCGCCGCTCGTCGTCCGGCCGCACCCCCTCTCCCATGGGGAGAGGGTTGGGGTGAGGGGCGTAGTTCTATCGAGAGAGCCCTGCCCGCGCCAAACTCACCGGCCTGTACGCCCTCACCCGGCGCTTCGCGCCACCCTCTCCCCACGGGAGAGGGAAGATCCGACAGCTTCTTGCCCGATTTGAGAGCGCATGACCGGAGAGCAGCGTCTCAGCTTTTCTGGGCGATAGGCCGTGCGACGTTTGCAACGCCTTATTTTTCCGGCGGGAGGCGCGCATGCTGATCCTCGACCATGATCGCGCGGGTGGCTATTGGGGGTCGGTCTACGTCTTCACCGCCATCAAGGGCCTTCAGGTCATCATCGACGGCCCGGTCGGCTGCGAGAACCTGCCCGTCACATCCGTCCTTCATTATACGGACGCTCTGCCGCCGCATGAACTGCCGATCGTCGTGACGGGCCTGTCCGAGGACGAACTCGGCCAGCACGGAACGGAAGGCGCATTGCGCCGCGCGCACAAAACCATCGACCCGCATCTGCCGAGCGTCGTCGTCACCGGCTCGATCGCGGAGATGATCGGCGGCGGCGTCACGCCCGAAGGCACCGGCATCCAGCGCTTTCTGCCGCGCACCATCGACGAAGACCAATGGCAAAGCGCCGACCGCGCCATGAACTGGCTGTGGACGCAATGTGGCGCGAAAAAGATCCCCGAGAGGAAGCCGCGCAAGGAAGGCGAACGCCCGCGCGTCAACATCATCGGCCCGGCTTGCGGCACGTTCAACATGCCGTCCGATCTTGCCGAGATCCGCCGCCTTGTCGAGGGCATCGGCGCTGACGTCAACATGGTCTTCCCGCTCGGCAGTCATCTGGCCGACGTGCCGCGCCTCATCGACGCCGACGTCAATATCTGCATGTACCGCGAATTCGGGCGCCTGCTCTGCGAAACGCTGGAGCGTCCGTATCTACAAGCCCCCATCGGCCTGCATTCGACGACGAAATTCCTTCGCAAGCTCGGCGAACTGCTCGACATCGACCCCGAGCCGTTCATCGAACGAGAAAAGCACACCACCATCAAGCCGCTCTGGGATCTGTGGCGGTCGGTCACGCAGGACTTCTTCGCAACCGCCAGCTTCGGCATCGTCGCCAATGAGACCTACGTTCGCGGTGTGCGCAATTTCCTTGAAAACGAGATGGGCTTGCCTTGCACCTTCGCCATCGCGCGGATCGCGGGCGGCAAGACTGACAATGCCGATGTGCGCACCCAGGTCCATGAGAAAAAGCCGCTGATCCTGTTCGGCAGCTACAACGAACGCATGTACGCCGCCGAAGCGGGCGGGCGCTCGATGTATATCCCGGCGTCCTTCCCCGGCGCGATCATCCGTCGACATACGGGTACGCCCTTCATGGGCTATTCGGGCGCGACCTACATGGTGCAGGAAGTGTGCAACGCGCTGTTCGATGCGCTGTTCAACATCCTGCCGCTTGCGACCGACATGGATAAGGTCGAGGCGACGCCGGCCAAACGCGAGAGACAGCTTCCGTGGACGGCCGAAGCCATCGCAACGCTCGACCGTCTGGTCGAGGCGGAGCCGGTTCTCGTTCGGATCTCGGCGGCAAAACGCCTGCGCGACGCGGCGGAAAGTGCCGCGCGTCTGGCAGGCGATGAGGAAGTGACAAATGGCCATATCCGGAAGGTGAGCGGCTCGCTCGCCGGAACCGTGGCTGCATAAGGTCATAAAGCCTTCATTTTCATTCCGCTTGCGGAACGGTTGTTGGCAGTAGAGGAGGAACAGACGATGTCTGTCATGGACGACCACACGATCAGCCTTCAGCGGACGCGACGGCGGCGCGACGAGCGCGAATATCGCTGGGTGTTCTGGTGCGCCTATCCTCTCTTTCTCGCAGCCGCGGTGATCGCCCGGATCATCCCCGGACGCAGAAGCGCGGGCAGACCGAGACAATCGGTGTTCAGGGAAGCCTGGGCCAATGCGAACTCGACCATTCCCTTCGCCTTCATGAATTAGGGCGAAGCGATGGCTCGCCTGGTCGCTCCGGGCGAAGGGTGCGGCGAGGCAAGTCCTCAATGCTCCAACCTGGCCGCGCAGGATCCGCGCGGTAACGGCCTGTTCCATTAATGGAGAATGAGCTGATGGCAACAGAAAAAAGCCCTTATACGGGGCTCACTGAAAATGAAGCTCAAGAATTTCACGGCGTGTTCGTGACGAGCTTCATCATCTTTATGGTTGTGGCGATTATCGCCCACGTTCTTGCCTGGATGTGGCGGCCCTGGCTGCCCGGCGAGGAAGGCTATACGTCGCTTCAGGAAGGCGTGAACCTGGCGCTTGCTTCCGGGCTTCCGTTGATCTCATGATTTTAAATCTGTATAAGGAATATCTGTAATGTGGAGAATTTGGCTCCTCTTTGATCCGCGCAGGGCGCTGGTGGTTCTGTTCACCTTCCTGTTCGTTCTTGCGCTTCTGATCCACTTCATCCTGTTGAGCACGGAACGGTTCAACTGGCTCGAGGGTCCCTCGCAACCGGCTGCGCAGACGTCCAGCGTCGTGCCGCTGACCGGAAAACTCGGCTAGTTGCATCTCGTGCTCTGGCGGGCGGGCCACTGAAGGGCCGCCCGCCGTCGCGGCAACGATACAAAGACGGATAGCGGGTGAGGATCGTGTCATGGCCATGCTAAGTTTCGAAAAAAAATACCGCGTGCGCGGGGGCACGCTCGTTGGAGGCGATCTGTTCGACTTCTGGATCGGCCCGTTCTATGTCGGCTTCTTCGGAATCACGACGATCTTTTTTGCGGCTTTGGGCACGGCGCTGATCGTCTACGGCGCAGCGATAGGTCCCACCTGGAACATCTGGAAGATCTCCATCGCGCCGCCTGATCTGAGTTACGGCCTGGCGCTTGCGCCGCTCAAGGAAGGCGGCCTCTGGCAGATCATTACATTCTGCGCGATTGGTTCGTTCGTGTCCTGGGCGCTGCGCGAGGTGGAAATTTGCCGCAAGCTGGGCATGGGCTATCACGTCCCCTTCGCTTTCGGCTTCGCGATATTCGCCTATGTTTCGCTTGTTGTCATCCGCCCCGTCATGATGGGCGCATGGGGGCATGGCTTTCCCTACGGCATCATGAGCCATCTGGATTGGGTATCGAACGTCGGATACCAGTATCTGCACTTCCATTACAATCCGGCGCATATGATCGCCGTGAGCTTTTTCTTCACCACGACGCTCGCACTCGCCCTGCATGGCGGGCTGGTGTTGTCGGCGGTCAATCCAGGGCGCGGCGAGCCGGTCAAGACGCCGGAGCATGAGAATACCTTCTTCCGCGACACGATAGGCTATTCCGTCGGTACGCTGGGTATTCACCGGCTCGGATTGTTCCTTGCCCTGAGCGCTGGTTTCTGGAGTGCCGTCTGCATCATCATCAGCGGACCGTTCTGGACCAGGGGCTGGCCGGAATGGTGGAACTGGTGGCTGAATTTGCCGATCTGGAGCTAGAGGCAAGGAAGAATATCATGGCCGAATATCAGAATATCTTCACTCGCGTCCAGGTCCGCGCAGCGCCGGAAGCGGGAATAGCACGCACCCGAGGCGATGTCTTCACACGCGACGGCGAGCCGTTCTTCAACTACTGGCTCGGCAAGATCGGCGATGCGCAGGTCGGGCCGATTCATCTCGGCTTCACCGGCGTCGCCTCGCTGATCTGCGGGTTCATCGCGATCGAGATCATTGGACTGAACATGTGGGCCTCGGTCAACTGGGACCCGGTCCAGTTCATGCGGCAGCTTCCCTGGCTGGCGCTGGAGCCACCTCCGGCGAAATACGGACTGACCATCTTTCCACCGCTCAATGAAGGCGGCTGGTGGCTGATGGCGGGCTTTTTCCTGACAGCCGCGATCCTGCTCTGGTGGGTCAAGGTCTACAACAATGCGCGTGCGCTCGGCATGGGCACCCACGTGGCCTGGGGCTTCGCCGCCGCGATCTGGCTCTATCTGGTTCTCGGCTTCATCCGGCCCATTGCGATGGGAAGCTGGGCGGAAGCGGTGCCGTTCGGGATCTTCCCGCATCTCGACTGGACGGCGGCCTTCTCGATCCGCTACGGCAACCTGTTCTATAATCCGTTCCACATGCTCTCCATCGTGTTCCTCTACGGCTCGGCGCTGCTGTTCGCCATGCATGCCGCGACCATTCTGGCCGTTGGCCAATATGGCGGCGAACGGGAAATCGAGCAGATCGTGGATCGCGGCACGGCATCGGAGCGGGCCGCCCTGTTCTGGCGCTGGACGATGGGGTTCAACGCCTCGATGGAGTCGATCCATCGCTGGGCGTGGTGGTTCGCGGTGCTATGCCCGCTGACCGGCGGCATCGGCATCCTGCTGACGGGCACCGTCGTGGATAACTGGTATCTTTGGGGCATCAAGCACGGTTTCGTTCCGGAATATCCGGTTACCGGTCCGTCGGTTCTTGATCCGGCTCTTGGCAATGGAGCAGCGCAATGAAAACCGGCTTCAACATAGTTCTGGCGCTCGGAGGCATCTTCGCGCTGTTCCTGACGATCGGCACCTTCATAGCGGACTGGGAACGCCCGCCAGTAGAGACGGTACAGATCGGCTATCGCGGCGTCGGTACGCAGCAGGTTATCAATCCGCGTACGGAAGCCGGGAGAGCGGTCACGCTTCCCACGGTCTACGACCCCGCCCCTCCCGGCGGACAGCCGGCACGCGAGGTCTATCAGAATGTGCAGATCCTCGGCGATCTGACCGAAGATGAATTCAACCGTGTCATGGTCGCCATTACGGATTGGGTTGCCCCGGAAGACGAGGGCTGCGCCTATTGCCACAATCTGGAGAATCTGGCTGAGGACGTGCCGACGAAAATCATTTCGCGGCGCATGTTCCAGATGACGCGGACGATCAATGAGAATTGGACCGATCACGTCGCCGAGACCGGCGTCACCTGCTATACCTGCCATCGCGGCCAGCCTGTTCCGGCCGAGATCTGGTTCAATCACGGCGGCGCCGGGCCGACGCGGGGAATGGCTGGTTACGACGCAGGGCAGAACCATCCGGCGCTTGCCGCGGGGCTGACTTCGCTGCCGTCCGATCCGTTTTCGGGGCGCGTGGATTCGGCATCGGAAATCCGTGTCGTCGGCGAGTCGGCGTTGCCGTCCGGCCAGGGGGCTTCCATCAAGGACACCGAAGCGACCTACGCTCTGATGATTCATATGTCCGAAGCGCTCGGGGTGAACTGCACCTTCTGCCATAACAGCCGCTCGTTCATCTCGTGGGAACAGAGCAACCAGAGCCGGATTCCGGCCTGGCATGGCATCCAGATGGTTCGCGACATCAACCAGAACTTCGTCGTTCCGTTGACGCCTCTTTATGCGGCCAACCGCCTCGGTCCGCAGGGCGATGCGCCGAAAGCCAATTGCGCCACATGCCATCGCGGCCAGAGCAAGCCGCTCGGCGGCGCTCAACTGGCCAGGGACTATCCTGAGCTGAACCGGGTCACGCTGATACCGCTCGCGGGCCCCGCAGTGCAATCGCAGCCGTCGACGGCGCAGTAAGCCCCTGCAAGACACAGCCGGAAAGCAGGAATTCACGCGCCTGCTTTCCGGCTTTTCATATGACGAGGGAGGATCGCTTGAAGATTCAGGACCGCCAGGAGTTGCTTACAAAGCCCAAGCCCCTGACTTTCAAAGCGGATCAGCTTGTCTCGGATGCCGTCGCGAAGATGTCCGAGCTGAATTACGGCTCGGTGATCATCGTTGAAGATGACGGCCGCATTGACGGCATCGTCACCGAGCGCGATGTTCTCAAACGGCTCGTCAATGAAGGGCGGGACGCGAAATCCACCCGCCTCTCGGAGATCATGACGACGAATATTCAGGTTGCCCATGTCGAGGACGACCTGATCGAATGGATGCAGAAAATGTCGGAGGGCCGGTTCCGGCGTCTGCCTGTTGTCGACAACGACAACCGCCCGATCGCGATCCTGACGCAGACCGACCTGATGGCCTATTCATGGCAGCAGCTTCTGTCGCAGGCCAGCGAAATCGCCAAGCTGACGCTGCGTCGGAATTACAACATCTTTGCGATCCTCGGCGCATTCGTTCTGTATACGGTCGTGATCCTCTTCATAATCTGATGCGCCCTGCCGATCCGGGTGTCCGACAACGCGGACTTGTTAAACGCTCCATGCGCTGTACAGTCGGATTTTCAATCATCCGGGTGGAGCAATGAGCGGTTTGCCGAACGTCACGGTCCTGAGCGCTGGCGGGACCATCGCGATGACAGGCGCCGGGGGCGCTGGCGTTCTGCCGAAACTGGGGGCGGACGATCTCGTGAACGCCGTGCCGGCGCTTGCCCGCATTGCCAATGTGCGGTCGCGGTCCCTGTTTTCGCTGCCCAGTCCGCATATGGAGATCGGCACTGTTGTCCGGATCACGGAGGCCATCGACGAAGAATTCGCTGGCGGAGCGGATGGCGTCGTCGTCACGCAAGGCTCCGATACGATCCAGGAGAGCGCATTCGCCCTCGATCTGCTCCTCGATCCCGCGCGGCCGGTTGCCGTTACCGGCGCGATGCGCAACCCGTCCCTGCCCGGTCACGACGGTCCGGCGAACCTGTTCTCGGCCGTTTCCGCAGTTGCCAATCCCGCCATTGCCGGTCAAGGCGTGGTCGTGGTCATGGACGACATGATCCACGCGGCCCGTCATGTGCACAAGGCGCATACGACGCGCGTTGGGGCGTTCAGCTCCGATCCCATCCTGCTCGGCCAACTCGCCGAGGGCCGCCTGATCCTTCATGCTCGCCTGTCGCCGTTGCCGCGCATCGACCGCCGGGCCGTTATGCAGCCCGCAAACGTGGCTTTGCTTCAGGGCAGCATGGGCGATCATGGCGAGTTTGTGGATACGGTTCTTTCCTGCGGCTATCAGGGACTGATCGTCGAGGGCATGGGCGGCGGGCATGTGCATCCGGCAATGGCCGACCGGCTGGAGAAGCTGGCGGCGCAGGTTCCCGTCATCTTCGCTTCGCGCACGCGCGGCGGGACGACGCTTCAGGGCACCTACGCCTATGCCGGCGGCGAGCTTGATCTGATCCGGCGCGGTCTGATCCGGGCCGGATGGCTCCATGCTCTGAAAGCGCGCATATTGCTGTCGCTCCTGCTCGGGCAGGGAGCGGATATGAAGGAAATCCGACGCTTCTTCACCGCATTCGACGGCGGCTGAAGCCGGACAGATGGCCCGCGTCTACGAGGCTGGCTTGATCCGCAGGGGCAGACCCGCGGTGACGAATTCCACCTCGTCAACCGTGGCGGCGACGGCCTGATTGAGCCATCCCTGCCGGTCCCGGAATTCGCGGCCAAGCGGGGTTTCCGGCACCAGCCCCAGCCCGACCTCATTGGAAACCAGCAGAACCGTCGCCGTGGACGCCTTGACCGCGTCGCAGAGATGGGCGGTGGCCCGTTCAACGTCGCGTCCCGCGCCCATCAGGTTGGACAGCCAGAGCGTAAGGCAATCGACAACGCATACGGCCTCCGCCGCCCGTATGCCGGAAATCGCTTCGGGGAGTTCCAGCGGCGCTTCGATGGTGATCCAGCCCTTGCCCGCGCGTTCCGCCTTGTGGTGGGAGATGCGGTCGGCCATCTCCTTGTCGAGCGCTTCGGCGGTTGCAATGTAAAAGCGCTCGCAAAAAGGCGCGGCGAGGTCCAGAGCCCGTTTCGTCTTGCCCGAGCGTGCGCCGCCGAGGATCAGGCAGGACCGGGCGCTCATGGCGTCACGAGCAGGACCACGAAGCCAAGCGCGGTCATGCGCGCCGTTGCCGCCGTCGCGCCAAGCACGTCGCCGGTGAAGCCGCCGAGAAAACTGCGTGCGAGCAACGTGATGACCGCCGCGCCGATCGCACCGCCCAATATGAGCATGCCGCTGTTAAGCCCGAGCAGCACGAACGCGACGACGAGCGAGATGGCGATGGCGGCGGCGTATGTTTCCGGCCGCATGTTGGTCATGAGACTGCCCAGTCCGTCTTTTCGCGCGGGCGGCAGGGTTGCAAGCGGAAGCGCGATTACGCCGCGCGCAAGCGTTTCCGCCGCGATGATGGCGGCGATTGTGGGGAGCAGCCCGGTATAATGCTGCAGATTGACGATGAACTCCGCCTGCAATCCGAGGGTCAGGAGCAGGGCCAGCGCACCATAGGCGCCGATCCGGCTGTCGCGCATTATCTTGAGTTTGGCTTCTTTCGTCTTGCCGCCGCCAAGACCGTCCCACAGGTCGCTGAGGCCGTCCTCATGGAAGGCCCCTCCGGCAAGCAGGGATGCGATGATCGCAATGTATGCGCAGGCGGTCGAGCTGAAGCCGGCAGTGACCGATAGCCAGAACGCGATCGCCGAAAGAACCCCGATCAGGGCGCCGACCAGAGGATAGGCCCAGAAGGCGGTCCCGAGCGTTGCCCGTGTGTGGCGTTTGAAGGCGGGAAGCGGTATTCGCGTCAACAGACCGGCGGCCAAGCCGAGTTCTTCCAGCCTGCGCCGGAGAAATGTCTCGCTTTCCATATCTACGCTGGCCGGTTTCATGTCCCCCCCCGATCCCGGTTTGCTACCCGCGCTTCCGCGAATGTTGCCATTTCATTATGCGCTCTTGCCGCCGCACGCAAGATCGCCATGGCCAACACTGCGCCGGTGCCTTCGCCGAGCCGCATGTCGAGATTGAGCAAAGGCTTGAGGCCGAAAGCAGTCAGCAGGCGGGCATGGGCCTGTTCGGCGGAGCAGTGCCCCGCGAGGCAATGTTCCGCGATTGCCGGGTTTTCCCTGAACAGTGGGGCAAGGCTTGCCGATACGACATAGCCGTCGAGCATGACGGGGATTGCCTTGTGGCGCGCCGCCAGAATTGCGCCCGCGATGGCCGCCGTTTCGCGCCCGCCAAGCCGCCGCAGGATCTCGGCCGCGCTTTCGGTGCCGGTGTGCAGGGCGAGCGCTTTGTCGATCACTGCCGCCTTGAGGCGCACGCCCTCATCGTCGAGACCCGTGCCGCGTCCGGCCCAGTCCGCGCCCGTGCCGCCGAGCGACTTCGCCGCCAGCGCCGCCGCAATCGTCGTGTTGCCGATGCCCATTTCGCCGAATGCGAGAACATCCCCGCCCTTTTCCACGGCGCTGGCGCCTTCGTTCAGCGCGTCCAGCAACTCAGCATCGCTCATGGCGTCCTGCCGGGATATGTCGCCCGTCGGCTTGTCCAGAGACAGGGGCACGACCTCAAGCGTGACACCGCTCGCATCAGCCAGAGCATTGATCGCCGCGCCGCCATTGGCGAAATTCGCCACCATCTGCTCGGTCACGTCCGGCGGAAAGGGACTGACGCCCCGCGCCGTCACCCCATGATTGCCTGCGAAAACGATCACGCGCGCATTGCCTGCACGCGGCTCGGGCGCACTGCCCCATCCGCTGAGAAAGATGGCGCATTCCTCCAGCCGTCCGAGCGATCCTGCCGGCTTGGTCAGTTGCGCCTGACGTTCGCGCGCAATTTCGCGCCAGCTTTCATTGGCGGCGGGAAGGTCGTGGAGGGCGTCGGTGAAGGCCGGGAGATTTTTGAACATCGGGCAATCGGAATTAACCTGGTGGGTAAGACGTCCCAGAATAACCATTCTTCCCGAGATTGACAGAGTTAACCGCGCTCAATAGTGTCTCTTGCACCGGTTGCCCGGAAGGTGCCAAGCGCCGGGCATGAAAAGGGAACGCGGGCAGGATCGACCCATGCCGGGAGTCCGAAGCCGCGGCCGCCCCCGCGACTGTACGCAGCGAGCGTTCATCCTGCATCGATCCAGCAGAAGGCGCAAAGCCGAAGCTGGCGGAGACGATGCGCAAGTCAACGAGCCACTGGCCGGAAAGGCAGCAATGCCAAGGCTGGGAAGGCGGATGAACGCGGTGACCTGTGAGCCAGGAGACCTGCCGGTATGGATACGTGTTCGGACGGGGTGCTCCGCAGCGTGCTTTCGCCGCCTTCCCGATAAGGGGGGAGGGAGGCGACGGTCGCCTTGGGCGCCTCCTTTTACGGAGGGTCTTTTTCATGAATTCAGCTGTAGTCCGGCGTAGCGGCCTCTGGGCGTCGCTATTGCTTGCCTGTCTTGCGCTGGCCAGTCCGGCTCAAGCGCATCACCCGATGGGCGGCGATACGCCGTTCACGCTCATGCAAGGGCTGATTTCCGGCTTCGCTCATCCGGTGATCGGCCTCGATCATCTTGCCTTCATTCTCAGCGTCGGCGCGGCGTCGGCCTTTCTGGCCAAGCGGTTTCTGACGCCTCTGGTCTTCGTAGGCGCGACGCTGGCCGGATGCGCTCTTCAGCTTCAGGGAGTGACACTGCCGCTGGCCGAGATCGCGATCGCGGCATCGGTCGTCGCCATCGGTGTGGCGATCCTGTCGGGGGCGGCGCTGCCGAGCGCATTTTACATTGTGCTGTTTGGCGTGGCGGGCCTCTTCCACGGTTGGGCCTATGGCGGCAGCATCGTCGGGGCGGAACAGACGCCACTTGTCGCCTATCTGCTCGGATTTGCCAGCATTCAGGCCGTCATCGCCATCGCCAGCATGATGGCAACGCGGGCGCTCTGGCAGAGTGCTGGCGCCGTGCCGCTGCGGATCGCGGGCGGTGCGATTGCCGGCTTCGGGCTCGCCTTGCTGGTCCACAACGTCGAGAGCCTGATTTTGCCCGGAGTTGCGGTTTAGAAATGCGTATGGCCCCGGCATCGGTTGCCGGGGCTCCACGACCATCAAACGAATCCCGGCGCGTTCTTCTGGCCGGGACCAGGAAGAAATCCGCGGCTTCAGGGACAGCAAATGAGCAAACGCATTCCGGCGACGATCATCACAGGCTTTCTCGGCACGGGGAAAACCACGCTGATCCGCAATCTGTTGCAAAATGCCGGCGGACGGCGGATTGCCGTCATCGTCAATGAATTCGGCGATGTCGGCGTGGACGCCAAGCTGCTGCGCGATTGCGGTGAGTATAGCTGTACGGCGGACGACATCGTGGAACTCGCCAATGGCTGCATCTGCTGCACGGTCGCCGACGATTTCATCCCGACGATGGAGACGCTGCTCGCTCGCGACCCGGCTCCCGATCATATCGTCATCGAGACCTCGGGGCTGGCGCTGCCCCAGCCGCTGGTTCGCGCTTTCAACTGGCCCGAGGTCAAGGCCCGCGTGACCGTTGACGGCGTCGTGACCGTGATAGACGCCCGCGCCGTCGCCGATGGTCGGTTCGCCTCGAACGAAGCCGCCGTCGATGCCATGCGCGTCGCGGACGAGAACCTCGATCACGAAAGCCCCTTGCATGAGCTTTTCGAGGATCAGCTTTCCTGCGCGGATCTGATCGTGCTCAACAAGGTCGATCTGGTGGATGACGCGGAAATCGCGCGCGTCGCCGAAATCGTGACGCGCGAAAAGCGCCCGGCAGCCCAGATCGTCAAGTCCGTGCGCGGAAAGGTGTCGCCTGATGTGCTGATCGGCCTTGACGCTCAGGCCGAGGACGATCTCGACACCCGCCACGGTCATCACGGACCGGAGAGCGGCGACGATCACGACCATGATCATGACGATTTCGACAGTTTCGTCGTTGCCATGCCGACTATCGAAGACCCGCGCGGCCTATCGAAGATCCTGATCGAGATGGCCGGCGAAATGCCGGTTCTGCGGGCCAAGGGCTTCGTGACCGTGGAGAACAAGCCGATGCGGCTCGCCGTGCAGGGCGTCGGCCCGCGTGTCGACAGCTATTTCGACCGGCCATTGCGCGAGGAAGAGCGGGGCAGCGGGCATCTCGTGATCATCGGCCTCAAGGGGCTGGACCGGCAGCGCGTTGCAGCAAGATTAGGAGGCTCGATCTCATGAGCACGGCGGAACAGCTAGGCCCGGCATTGGCGCCCATCCCGACACCCTGTATCGGCGTCTGCGAACTCGACGAAGCGAGCGGCCTGTGCAAAGGCTGCGTGCGCACCGGCGAAGAGGTTGCCGCTTGGCAGGAGGCGGGGCCGGACTACAAGCTGCGCGTCTGGGGCGAGTTGCCGCCGCGCCGGATCGCCGCCGGGATGAACGCCTACCGCCTGCCGTGGTCGGCCGACGACATCGCCGCCATGATCGAGCGAACCTTGCGACGCCGCTGGGGACGCTGGGTTCTGGGCGCGCCCGGCGCGAGCGCGAGTTTCGAGATCGGTGCGGACGAAGATTCCGACGTATTCAGCCGTGCCGATTGCGTGGAGGCGATAACCGCGCGCGGTGCGCTGCGTCTCATGAAGCACAAGAAGGCGATTGCGGTGGCGTTCGGTGAGAAGGCCGATGAATGCGGCCCGGATGCGATCGGATTGATCCTGCCGCGCGGGCGTGTCGATCTGCCGGTTGCGGACAGCTTCACCTGTTGCGGCGCGGATGTTGCGGCGATCTGCGGCAGCTATCGGGGCGCCAGCCTGTATGATGTAGGATATGCGCCACGCCGCGCGAGCCGATTCTGTCTGCGTACGGATGATGTGGCGCTAGCCAGCCTGTTCGAGAAGGCGGAGAAGCAGCCTGGACTGGACGTCATCGATGCCGCCGACGCCGTCATTGACGAAGCGCGTGTGCACAGCATTGTCGAAACCGGGCTGGGACGCCTGGAAGTGTTTTCTCAGCCCTTGGCCGGCAGAGCCGGCGGGACTTGCGCGGAGCTTGCCAGCACCACGGCGGATACGTCGTTGGAATTACCGCACGGCTGGACGTTGCCTCAAGTCTTCGCGCCGTGCGCCCTGTTCTTCCCGCATAGCCGCAGGACCACAGGGGCGCTGCTCGACGGCCATTTCTAGATGCATCTGCTTGTCACGCAGTCCGGCACGATCGACGATGGTTCAGAGCCCCGCGACCTGTGCCAGAGACCCGGCGCTATCGTCGTTCTGTCATCCGCCGATAGCGAGCTGATGCTGCTCGCCGACGCACAGGGGACGCTCGCTGCGTCGGGCGGCCAGCCTTCGCTTCGGCTCGCGAATCTTATGCAGCTCAAGCACAACTATTCCGTCGATCTTTATGCGGAGAAAACGCTGTCGGGCGCTCGCATCGTGGTGTTGCGGCTGCTCGGCGGCAAGAGCTACTGGCCTTACGGGCTGGAGCGGCTCACCGAGATGGCGCGGGAAGGCGCGTTCGAGCTGGTCGTGTTGCCCGGCGACGAACGCCGCGATCCCTTGCTCGAAGGTCTGTCCACGGTCGATGATGAAACGCGTGAGATGCTCTGGGCGTATCTTCGTGAAGGCGGGCCGGAGAATGCGCGCAGCTTTCTGGAAGCCCTGGCGGCTCGTCTCGATGGAATGGAGCCGCCGCCGTCCGCCCGTCCGCTGCTCAAGGCCGGACTGTACTGGACGAGCGAGACCGCGCCGTCCCAGGCCGGTATCCGGGAGCATTGGCGGGAAGACCAGCCGGTCGCTGCGTTGATCTTCTATCGCGCGCTTGTCCAGTCCGGCGATCTCGCGGCCGCCGACGCGCTGATCAAGCAGCTTTCGCTTCGCGGCCTCAAAGTCCTGCCCATGTACGTCAGCAGTCTGCGCGACCCGTTTTCGCAAGAACTCATGCGCAATCTGTTCGACGAGGTGCGCCCCGACATTATCCTCAATAGCACAGCCTTCGCCGCGACGCTGGGCGGCAGCGAAATCGCGGCGGGCTCGCCCTTCGCCGGGCTCGACGCAATGGTTCTGCAAGTCGTGTTCTCCGGCGAAAGCGAGGAAAGCTGGGCCGGCGGCACGCGGGGTCTCTCGCCGCATTTCATCGCCATGCATGTGGCCCTGCCGGAGGTCGATGGCCGGGTTCTGACGCGCGCGGTTTCCTTCAAGGCGGATCGCGGTTTTGACGAGGCGACGCAATATTACGTCACCCGCAGCGAACCGAAGCCGGACCGCGTGAGTTTCGTCGCGCGGCTCGCCGCGAACTGGGTGCGTCTGCGCCAGACCACGCCCCCTGAGCGCAAGATTGCGGTCATTCTCGCCAACTATCCGAACAGGGATTCGCGGCTGGCGAACGGCGTCGGTCTGGACACGCCGCAAAGCGCCATCGAAATTCTGACGGCGCTCAAGAGGCACGGCTATGACACCGGCGACATTCCGGCAAACGGCAATGCGCTGATCGGCGCGTTGCGCGAAGGGCCGACCAATTGGGCCCTGAACGGCCGGCGCATTGCCGAGATATTGCCGCTCAACCACTATATGGAGCATTTTGCCGCGCTGCCCGAAGCGGTGCGTTCTCAGGTCATCGAACGCTGGGGACCGCCGGAGGACGATCCGTTTTTCTCCGGCAGCGGCTTTGCCATCCCGGGGCTCGCCTTCGGCAATATCTTCGCCGGCATCCAGCCCGCGCGCGGCTACAATATCGACCCGAAAGGCAGCTACCACGATCCCGCGCTCGTGCCGCCGCACGGCTATTTCGCTTTCTATATCTGGCTGCGCGAGGAATTTGGCGCGCACGCCGCCATCCACCTCGGCAAACACGGCAATCTGGAATGGCTGCCCGGCAAGGCGCTGGCGCTGTCGGAGGAATGCTATCCCGAAGCCGTGCTCGGACCCCTGCCAAATATTTACCCGTTCATCGTCAACGATCCCGGCGAGGGCGCTCAGGCCAAACGCCGGACTAGCGCCGTCATCATCGACCACATGACACCGCCCATGACACGCGCCGAGACCTATGGCGAGTTGAAGGAACTTGAGGCGCTCGTCGATGAATATTTCGAGGCGGCAAGCGTGGACGAGGCGCGCAGGCGGCATCTGGCGGGCGAGATCCTTGCGACGACAGCGCGGCTCGGGCTCGACAAGGATTGCGGTATCGACCCCGGTGCGGCGCAGGAAGACGCTCTCGCCGCACTCGACAATCATCTGTGCGAGTTGAAGGAGATGCAGATCCGCGACGGCCTGCATGTTTTTGGGCGCTCGCCCGAAGGCGGACAGCGGACCGATCTGCTGGTCGCGCTGGCGCGCGTTCCGCGCGGGGGCGAGAGTGCGGGGGACGCCTCGCTGATCCGTGCGTTGGCCGCCGATCTGGAGCTGGACGGATTCGATCCGCTCTCGGACAAGCTGGGAGAATCTTGGGCCGGGCCACCATCGGGCATTCTGGCCGAGTTGAGCGATGCGCCGTGGCGGACCAATGGCGACACAGTCGAGCGTCTGGAATTGCTGGCGCAGAAGCTGGTGGGCGAGACATTGGTCCTGCCCTATGCGTGGGAGCGCAGCCGCGCCGTGCTCGATGAGATCCGCAACAATCTCGCGCCGAAAGTGGATGCGTCCGGCAAGGCGGAAATCGCCGGTCTGCTGACAGCGCTCAATGGCCGTTTCGTCGCTCCCGGTCCGTCGGGCGCTCCGACGCGCGGCCGTCCCGATGTCCTGCCCACGGGGCGCAATTTCTACTCGCTGGACAGCCGCACCCTGCCAACGCCCGCCGCCTGGGAGTTGGGCCGGAAATCGGCCGAACTCGTGATCCAGCGCTATGTGCAGGACAATGGCGAGTGGCCGCGCGCCCTTGCGCTGAGCGCCTGGGGGACCGCCAACATGCGCACCGGCGGCGACGATATCGCGCAGGCTCTGGCGCTGATGGGCGTCAAGCCGCTGTGGGAGCCGGCTTCGCGCCGCGTGACCGGCTTCGAGATCATTCCGCTTGCCAGGCTTGGCCGTCCGCGCGTGGATGTGACCTTCCGCGTCTCGGGGTTTTTCCGCGATGCGTTCCCCGCGCAGATCGACCTGCTCGACAGTGCCGTCCGCGCCGTCGCCGGTCTCGACGAGCCGGAAGGCGAAAATCCGCTGGCTGAGAATGCCGCGCGCGAGGCCGCAAGGCTTGCCGCCGATGGCGCGCCGCCGGAGACCGCGATGCGCATCGCCAATGCCCGCATTTTCGGGTCGAAACCTGGCGCTTACGGCGCGGGGTTGCAGACGCTGATCGACGAAGGGCTTTGGCAAAGCGAAGCCGATTTCGCCGAAAGCTATCTGCAATGGGGCCAGTATGCGTATGGTGCGGGGCTGGGGGGACGCCCTGAACGCGATGCTCTTGAGCGCCGCCTGACCGGACTTGACGCCATTCTTCACAATCAGGACAATCGCGAGCACGACATTCTGGACAGCGACGATTATTATCAGTTCGAGGGCGGACTGGCGGCGTCGGTGAAGACGCTGAAAGGCAAGCCGGTGCGCGTCTATCACAACGACCATTCG
The DNA here is from genome assembly GCA_050330195.1 of Rhodomicrobiaceae bacterium. Taxonomy (GTDB): domain Bacteria; phylum Pseudomonadota; class Alphaproteobacteria; order Rhizobiales; family Rhodomicrobiaceae; genus JAHQVI01. Next base: position 42,823 of record JBHJOB010000032.1, read on the forward strand.
CGGCCCGAGCGTCCGGTGGTGCGCGCGCTGGAGGAAGAGATCGGCCGTGTCGTGCGCGCCCGCGCCGCAAATCCGAAATGGATCACGGGCATCATGCGTCACGGCTACAAGGGCGCGTTCGAGATTGCGGCGACGGTCGACTATCTCTTCGCCTTCGCGGCGACGACCGACGCGGTCGGCGATCATCATTTCGAAGCGCTTTATGACGCCTATATCGCGGACGAGACGGTGCGGGATTTTCTGGCCGCCAACAATGACGCGGCGCTCGCCGACATTGCATCCCGGTTCCGCGAGGCGATCGAGCGCGGCATGTGGCGTCCGCAATCCAATTCCGCCGCGCCTATGTTGAACGCCATCCTCGAAGGGGGCAAGGCATGATGCGGGCCTTGTTCATCAGCGGTCGGTCGCGGGCGCGCGGGCCGACAGCGGCGCAGATCGTCGCGCAATGGAAGAATGTGCGCGCAGACTGCGCCGGGATCGCCAGCGACGCCGATGATCAGCTCTCGCTGGAACAGCTTGACTGGGCCGATATCATCTTCGTGATGGAGCCGCGCCAGAAAACGGTTGTCACGTCGAAATTTCCCGACTCATTGCGCGGTAAACGGATGATAAATCTCGATGTCGGCGATCTTTACAGCTTCATGGAACCAGAGCTTGTCGAGATCCTGACGAGAAAACTCAAGCCCCACTTCACATGAGATGTTTGAAGGGAGACCGGGATGACCGAGGACACATTGCCTGACAGTGAGCGCCACAACGCCAAGATGGCGAAGAAGAAGGCCGCCCGCGACAAGATCATGACGACCAAGACCGAGGAGCGCGGTCTCGTCATCGTCCATACGGGCAAGGGCAAGGGCAAGTCCTCGGCGGCGTTCGGCATGGTGTTCCGTGCGATAGCTCACCGGATGCCCTGCGCCGTTGTCCAGTTCATCAAGGGCGGCATGGATACCGGGGAACGCCGTCTGATTGCGGAGCATTTCTCCGATATCTGTCAGTTCCACACCATGGGCGAGGGCTTCACCTGGGAGACGCAGAATCGGGAGCGCGATGTCGAGATGGCGAGCGCGGCCTGGGAGAAGGGCAAGGAACTGATCCGCGATCCGGCTATCCGGCTGGTGCTGCTGGATGAGTTGAACATCGCGCTGCGCTACGAATATATTCCGGTGGAGGAGGTGCTGCGCTTTCTTGCCGAGGAGAAGCCTGCCGACACGCATGTCATCATCACGGGGCGGAATGCGCCGGACGCATTGCTGGAAGCCGCCGATCTGGCGACGGAGATGACGCTCGTCAAGCATCCTTTCCGTTCCGGCGTGAAGGCGCAGCCGGGCATCGAGTTCTAGTTGCGTGCCGCGCCATATAGGAAATGTGCCCGCCATCATGGTGCAGGGCACAGGCTCCAATGTCGGCAAGTCGCTGATCGTGGCGGGGCTTTGCCGGGAATTCGCGCGGCGCGGGCTGGCGGTGCGTCCATTCAAGCCACAGAACATGTCGAACAATGCCGCTGCGACCCCGGATGGCGGCGAGATCGGACGGGCGCAGGCGCTTCAGGCGCAGGCGGCAGGCGTACCGCTCAGTGTGCATATGAACCCGGTGCTGCTGAAACCGGAGGCCGACCGCCAAAGCCAGATCATCGTTCAGGGCAAGCGCGCCGGGCGGATGCGCGCGAGAGAGTTCGGACAGCGCAAGGCGGAACTGCTGCCGCGCGTGCTGGAGAGTTTCGGAATCATCTCGCACGGGGCCGATCTGGTGATTGTCGAAGGGGCGGGCAGTCCGGCCGAGGTCAATCTGCGTGCGGGCGACATCGCCAATATGGGCTTTGCGGAGGCGGCGGATGTGCCGGTCATACTGGTGGGCGATATCGACAGGGGCGGTGTGATCGCAAGCCTCGTCGGTACGCATGTGCTGATCAGCGAGGCTGAACGCGCGCGGATCAAGGGTTTTCTCGTCAACAAGTTTCGCGGCGATGTTTCCTTGTTTGCCGATGGAGAGCGGCTGATTGCGGAGCGGACAGGCTGGCCGAGCCTTGGAGTGCTTCCGTTTTTTGGCGAGGCAAATCGTCTACCTGCGGAGGACTCCGTCGATATTGGCTCAAGCAATAGCAGCAACGCGGCGGGCGGCTGGGCGTTAAAGATCGTCGTCCCGGTCATCTCGCGCATTGCCAATTTCGACGATCTAGACCCGCTGAAGCTGGAGTCCGGCGTCTCGATCCAGTTCGCAGAACCGGGCAGACCGCTGCCGCGCGATGCCGATCTGATCTTTCTCCCCGGATCGAAGTCCACAATCGACGATCTCGCGGGTATCCGGCGTGAAGGCTGGGATATCGACATTGCCGCACATGTCCGCGCCGGCGGCGCTGTCGTGGGAATTTGCGGCGGCTATCAGATGCTGGGGCAGAGCGTTGCCGATCCGGACGGCGTGGAGGGGACGCCGGGCGTGCATCCGGGGCTTGCGCTGCTGGATGTCGAGACCGTCCTCGCCGGGGACAAGCGCGTGCGTCCGGTCGCGGGAAGCGAAGTGGCGTCCGGCCTCCCTGTTTCAGGATATGAGATTCATCTTGGGCGAACGAGCGGCGCAGGCACGCAGCGCCCGTGGCTGAATATCGAAGGTGAACGCGACGGCGCGCTTAGCGCGGATGGCCGGATCATGGGAAGCTACGTTCACGGATTGTTTCAGAGCGACGCATTCCGGCGGGCATTCGTTGAACGGCTTGGCGCGCCCGCGGATGCCCGACTCAGCTATGGCAATGTCATCGAAACAACGCTCGACCAGCTTGCCGATCATCTGGAGATGCATCTGGATGTTGACCGAATTCTGGATATCGCCAGAAGCCGCAAGAGCTGAAGCGGGGCCGTTCAAGCGGCGCCCTGCCACGAGAGTTCGTCTTCCGGCAGATGATCGCGTTCGCAGGCGAAGCAGGCGACGTGGCGTCCTTCGATAAGCCGCAATTGCGGCTCCAGCCTGTCGCATGGCTCGAAAGCGAGCGGGCAGCGCGGATGGAAGGTGCAGCCCGGCGGGGGATCGAGCGGCGACGGCAGCTCGCCACGCAGCACGATGCGTTCCTTGCGCCGTGTCGGATCGGCGACGGGAGTGGCCGAAAGCAACGCGCGCGTATAGGGATGCTGCGGCTTGGCGAAGATTGTCTTGCTCGCCCCCTGTTCGACCGGATGGCCGAGATACATCACCATCACATCGTCAGCGATATGTTTGACGACGGACAGATCGTGACTGATGAACAGATAGGCAAGATCGAGCCGCTTTTGCAGATCGGCAAGCAGGTTCAGCACCTGCGCCTGAATCGAAATGTCGAGGGCGGAGACAGGCTCGTCGAGAACGAGGATCGCCGGATCGAGCATCAGGGCGCGGGCGATGGCGATGCGCTGGCGCTGGCCGCCGGAAAACATGTGCGGATAGCGGGCATAATGCTCCGGGCGCAGACCGACCGCCGCCATCATGGCTTTCGCCTTTTCCTCCCGCGCCGCCTTGGGCAGATCGGTGTTGACGAGCAGCGGCTCTTCCAGCGCCGCGCCGATCTTCTGGCGCGGATTGAGCGAGCCATAAGGGTTCTGGAACACGATCTGCACGCTGGAGCGCAGTTTCGCCCGCTCGGCGCGCGAGGAGCCGACGATGTCCTGACCGAGAATACGCAGGCTGCCCGTGGTCGGTTCCTCGATCATCGTCACCATGCGAGCGAGCGTGGACTTGCCGCAGCCGGATTCGCCGACGACGGCCAGCGTACGCCCGCGCTGAAGATCGAAGCTGGCGCCGTCCACCGCCTTCAGCAGCGCGTTGGCGCGAAAAGCCCCGCGTTCGACCTTGTAGTGCTTGGTCAGATCCTGCGCCTGAAGGACGGTTTCGCCGCTCATTGTGCCGCCTCCAGTGAAGGGTGGCCTTGCGGAATACCGTCCGCCAGCGGATAGTGGCAGAGCGCCAGTCCCAGCTGCCTTGACGCCTGGCGCGGCTCGACGGTGGTGCAATGATCCGTCGCGAAACGGCAGCGCGGCGAGAAGAGGCATCCCTTCGGGCGGTCGAAAATGCCAGGGACGACACCGGGGATGGAGGGAAGTTCACCTTCCTCCGCGCGCTCGGGCAATGCCGCCAGCAGCGCCGCAGTATACGGATGGTGCGGATCGGCGAAGAGTTCGGCGACCGTCTGCTCCTCGACCTTCTGTCCGGCATAGTGGACGGAAACGCGCTGCGCCGTTTCCGCGACGACGCCCATATCGTGGGTGACGAGGACGAGACCCATGCCGGTGTCCTGTTGCAGTTTCATCAGCAGATCGAGAATCTGGGCCTGGATGGTGACATCGAGCGCGGTTGTCGGCTCATCTGCGATCAGCAGTTTTGGATTGCAGGCGATCGCGATCGCGATCATCACGCGTTGGTTCATGCCGCCGGAAAGCTGATGCGGGAATGCGCCGAGCCGCTTTTCCGGGGCGGGGATGCCGACCTGATCGAGCAGCTCGACCGCTCGCCGCTTTCGTTCAGACCGGTTCATGTCGGTGTGAATCTTGAGGATTTCGGTGAGCTGAAAGCCGACCGTGAAGCACGGGTTGAGGCTCGACATCGGTTCCTGAAAGATCATGGAGATCTGTTCGCCCATGATCTGCCGCCTGCGCCGGGACGAGATCGTGAGCAGGTCGAGGCCGTTGAAGTGGAGCCGGTCGGCGGTGACCTTAGCCGTCACAGGCAGGAGGCCCATTACCGCCAGCATGGAGACGGATTTGCCGGAACCGGACTCGCCCACGATGGCCAGAACGTCGCGTGGCTCAACGCTCAGCGAGACGCCGTCCACCGCGCGGAACGCTCCGGTTGACGTGGCGAATTCAACGGTGAGATTTTCGATGTCCAGAAGCGCCATGGCTACGACCTCTTGAGCTTCGGGTCGAGCGCGTCGCGCAGGCCGTCGCCCATGAGATTGATCGCAAGCACGACGATGAGAATGGCAAGACCGGGCAGCGTGACCACCCACCAGGCGCGCAGGATGAATTCGCGCGCCTCGGCCAGCATCGTGCCCCATTCCGGCGCGGGCGGTTGCGCGCCCATGCCGAGAAAGCCGAGCGCGGCGGCATCGAGGATCGCTGTCGAGAAGGACAAGGCGGCCTGCACGATGAGCGGCGCGAGGCAGTTGGGCAGGATGGTTACGCCCATCAGGCGAAACGGCCCGACGCCGGACACGCGGGCGGCGGTCACATAGTCCTTGCTCTTTTCGCCCATGACGGCTGCGCGTGTCAGCCGAACGTAATGCGGCTGTTGTACCACGGCGATGGCGATCATGGCGTTGGTCAGGCTCGGTCCGAGAACCGCGACCAGCGAAAGCGCCAGCAACAGGCTCGGGAAGGCGAGGATGATGTCCATCACCCGCACGATCAACGTGTCAAGGATGCCGCCCACGAACCCGGCGAGCAGCCCGATCAGCACGCCCACGAACATTGCCCCGGAGACCACGATACAGCCGACGAACAGCGAATAGCGCGCGCCGTGAATGAGGCGCGAGAGCATGTCGCGGCCGACCGCGTCGGTGCCGAGCAGAAAGCGGGGATCGCCGCCGTCCTGCCAGACCGGCGGAACGAGCAGCGCGTCGCGGAATTGCTGCGCCGGTCCGAAAGGTGCGATGACATCGGCGAACAGGGCGAGAAAACAGACGAACAGAAACACGTAGAGCCCGATGACAGCCCCGGTATTGTCGCGGAAATAGTACCAGAATTCGGAAAACGCCGCGCGGACGCCGGTGGGGCGCTGGTCGGGAGCGGCGGGATCGAGAAGCGCGTCGTTGCTCATGGCTGGCTCACCCCGTATGCCTGATGCGCGGATTGATGAAGCCGTAAAGCACATCGACGATGAGATTGACGACCATGACCATGCAGGCGATCAGCAGAAGGCCGCCCTGCACGGAAGGGTAGTCCCGCCGGAAGATCGAATCCACCATCCATTTGCCGATGCCCGGCCAGGAAAAGATCGTTTCGGTCAGGATCGCGCCGCCCAGCAGCACGCCGGTTTGCAACCCGATCGTCGTCACGACGGGAATGAGCGCATTGCGTAGCGCGTGAACTCCGACGACGCGCGCCATCGACATGCCCTTGGCGCGCGCGGTGCGGACGTAATCCTCGCCAAGCACTTCGAGCATGGCCGAGCGCGTCTGGCGCGCGATGACGGCGAGCGGAATCGTGCCGAGCACGATGGTCGGCAGGATCAGGTGCGACAGGGCGGATTGGAATGCGCCTTTCTGTCCGGACATAAGGCTGTCGATCAGCATGAAACCGGTGCCGGACGGGAAGTAATAGACGAACGAAATGCGCCCGGAGACCGGAGTCCAGCCAAGGATGCCGGAGAACAGAATGATGAGCAGGAGCCCCCACCAGAAGATCGGCATCGAATAGCCGACCAGAGCCGCGCCCATGATCGACTGATCGAACCAGGAACCGCGCCGCGTCGCCGCGAACACGCCGGCGGGGATGCCGAGAATGAGGGCGAACAGGATGGCGCAGACCGAAAGTTCGAGCGTCGCCGGAAACAGCGTGAAGAATTCGTCGAAGACCGGTCGCTTGGTAACGACCGACTGGCCGAGGTCGCCGGTCAGGGCGGAGGTCAGGAAATCGAAATATTGCACAAGGATGGGGCGGTCATAGCCGAGCTCCTGCATCAATTGCGCATGGCGTTCCGGCGAGACGCCGCGCTCTCCGGCCATGAGCAGCACGGGATCGCCGGGAAGGAGGCGGATAAAGGCGAAGGCCGCAATGGTGATCCCGATGAAGGTCGGGATGATCAGGCCAATGCGGCGCAGGATGAAGGGAAGCATCTGGGCCCGTTCTTCTGGCGATGATGATCGCGGTTGACGGCTTGCGATGGCTCCCGGATATGGGGAGCCCTGTCATGCGCCAGGTGAGCACATGACAGGGCTATCGTGAAAGCCGTCCGTTGACCGAATTATTCGCTCAAACCGACGCCATAGAAGATGTGCCCGCCAAACGGGTCGATCTTGAAATCCGTCACTTCCTTGCGAACCGGCTGGAAGCGGACGGAATGCGCGATCGTCGCCCAGGGAGCCTGCTCCTTGAAGATGATCTGGGCCTGCTCGTAGAGCTTCGTACGTTCCGCCTGATCGGACACGACCTTGGCCTGCTGGATGACGTCCTCAAACGGCTGGTGGCACCATTGCGCGCGGTTTGCGCCGCCGACACCGTCACAGCCGAGCAGCACGGCGAGGAAGTTGTCCGGATCGCCATTGTCGCCGGTCCAGCCGAGCAAGATTGCGCCATCGCGGTCCTTGTCTTTCGACAGTTCGAGATACTCGCCCCATTCGTAGGACACGATCTCGGCCTCGACGCCGACAGCGGCGAAATCCGCCTGGATCAATTCCGCCATGCGGCGTGCATTCGGGTTGTAGGGGCGTTGAACCGGCATGGCCCAGATCTTCATCTTCAGATCCGTGACGCCTGCGTCCGCCAGCATTTTCTTGGCGGCGTCGGGATCGTAGGGATCGTCGACGGTTGCTTCATTATAGGACCAGATGGTCGGCGGGATCGGGTTCTTGGCGATCGAGCCGGCTCCCTGGAAAACGGCGTCGAGAATGGCCTGCTTGTTGATGGCCATGTTCAGCGCCTTGCGGACTTCAACCTTGTCGAAAGGCGGCTGCGTGGTGTTGTAGCCAAGATAGCCGACATTCAGACCTTCCTGCTCAAGCATCTTGAGGTCGGGATCGGCGCGCATGGACTCCAGATCGGCCGGGTTCGGATAGGCCATGATGTGGCATTCGCCCGCTTTCAGCTTCTGGTAGCGAACCGATGCGTCTGGCGTGATCGCGAAGATGAGCTGATCGACGGGAGCCTTGCCTTCCCAATAGTCGGGATGGGCGGCAAAGCGGACAGAAGCGTCCTTCTGATAGGCGACATACTGGAACGGGCCAGTGCCGACAGGAACCTGATTGAGCTGTTCCATCTTGCCGTCGGCTTGCAGCTTTTCGGCATATTCGGTGGACAGGATCGATGCGAAGTCCATGCCGAGATTGGCGATCATCGGCGCCTGCGGCTTGTTCAGAAGGATCTTGACGGTGTAGTCGTCAACCTTCTCCACGCCCTTGAACAGGTCCGGCATCGACATTGAGTTGAAATATTCCCACGCCGCGCCCGCAGTGTACTTGTGCCACGGATGCTCGGGATCCTTCTGGCGCATGAAGCTGAAGACCACGTCGTCAGCGTTGAAGTCGCGCGTTGGCGTGAAGCCGTCGATGGAGTGGAACTTGACGCCCTGACGAAGCTTGAAGGTGTATTCGAGCCCGTCATCGGAGACCTCCCAGCTCTCGGCCAGGCCCGGCTGGGCGGTTGTCGTTCCGCGCTCGAACTCGACAAGCTGGTTGTAGACCTGACGCGATGTCACGTCGAACGTGGTGCCAGCCGTGTAGAGCGCCGGATCGAATCCCTCCGGGGACCCTTCGGAACAATAGACAAGTGTCTGGGCATGCGCGGCGCTCGACAACGCCAATGCGGCGACGAGCGGTAGCATGAATTTCATCCGCTTCATACAGAGCCTCCGTGGATAAAAAATACGGGAATAACGACCGAAACAGCCGTCTAAGGCGCTAGTTAAACACCAATCACGGCGGTTGGAAATTCCTTTTTCCTTATCCTATTGTCTTGCTGGTTTTTTATTGCCGATTCCGCGACAGAATTAGATCAGCTCTGCGGTATTGTATGGAATCTCAGCAGATTTAGCCGCAGCTGGCGAGGGATATAGCGTTGTGCATAATGGAAAACTTCTGTTAGCGTAACGGCCTGGCACAATTCGTGCCTTCATCCTGATAGAGTTACAACGATTGAAACTGGAAGGGGTTTGAAATGGGTCCTGTTAAGTATGTCACAGGCGCGTTCGTCGCCTTGACGCTTGCGGCGATGCCTGCGCTTTCTGCGACTTTGGACGACGTCAAGGCGCGCGGCAATCTCAAATGCGGCGTCGATGGCGGCCTGCCCGGCTTTTCGGCACCAAATGATGCGGGCGAGATGACCGGTATCGACGCGGACATCTGCTATGCGCTCGCAGCGGCGATCTTCGGCGACAAGAGCAAGATAGCGTTCACCAATCTGACTGCAAGGGAACGCTTCACGGCACTCAGCTCCGGCGAAATCGATATCCTCTCGCGCAATACGACCGATACGCTGACGCGCGATGCGACCCTCGGCATCCACTTCACCTATTACAACTACATCGATGGTCAGGGCTTCCTGGTGAAGAATTCCCTTGGCGTCAGCAGCGCCACGGAACTGAGCGGAGCGACAGTGTGTGTTCAGTCCGGCACGACAACCGAGCTGAATCTCGCGGATTATTTCCGCTCGAACAACATGCAGTTCACGCCGGTCGTCTACGACACCTCCGTGCAGACCCGCGAAGGCTTCGACGGTGGTTCCTGCGATGTTCTTACCTCGGACAAATCTCAGCTCGCTGCGATCCGCTCCGAACTGAAGGAGCCTGACGGAGCCACGATCCTTCCGGAGACGATTTCCAAGGAGCCGCTTGGCCCGGCCGTGCGCCAGGGCGACGATCAGTGGCTGACCATTGTCCGCTGGACGGTCTTTGCATTGATCAACGCCGAAGAACTTGGCGTGACGTCGGAAAATGTCGATGAAATGAAGACAAGCGACAATCCGAACATCAAGCGTCTGCTCGGCACCGAAGACACGATGGGCGAGCATCTCGGCCTTTCCAACGATTGGGCCTATAACATCATCAAGGCCGTCGGCAATTACGGCGAGCTTTACGAGCGCAATATCACTCCGCTGGGACTTGAGCGCGAAGGCAGCGTGAACGCTCTGTGGAACAAGGGCGGCATCCTTTACGCTCCGCCAATCCGCTGATTGCACAAGGACGGCGCCCCATCATCGGGCGCCGTTTTTTTTCCACGGATATTTGTAGCCAACGCCACACGGGGCCCCGCCTTGAGTTCGAAAGCGCGCATCCCATTCTATCGCAATCCCGCCATTCGGGGCATTGCGGTCCAGATTGCTGTCCTTGGTCTCGTCGTCTGGGCGTTGCTGACAGTCTTCGACAACACCGTCACCAACCTGCGCGAACGCGGGATACAGACCGGCTTTTCCTTTTTCGACCAGGTCGCGCCCTTTGCGGTCGGCTTTTCCCCCTTCATTGAATTCAAGCTTGGTGAGAGCACCTATTGGGAGGTGTTCCTGATCGGCATCCAGAACACGATCATCGTCAGTGTTCTTGGTATTTTTGCCGCGACGATCATCGGGTTCCTTGTTGGCGTGATGCGGCTCTCGCCGAATTTCCTGCTGTCACGCTTCGCTCTTGTCTATATCGAGACGTTCCGTAACATTCCGCTGCTCCTCCAGATCATGTTCTGGTATTTCGCCGTGTTCCTGCCGCTCTTTCCGCCGCCACGCGAAAGTCTGGATCTGGCTGACGGATTGTTTCTGAACAATCGCGGCCTTTATCTTCCCAAACCCTTGCTGACTGAAGGGATCGGGGTATGGGCGCTGGCCCTGGCGGTTATCCTCGGCATCGTTGCCTATGTGGCTTTGGTGCGCTGGGCCAAGAACAAGCAATATCACACCGGCCATCGGCCGCTCGGCCGTCTTTACGGGCTTCTGACGCTGGCAGGACTGATCGCGTTCGTCTTTCTCGTCTTCGACTCGCCGCTCAAATTCGAGACGCCCGAGCTTGGCCGCTTCAATCTGAGCGGCGGCATACAGGTTCCCCTGCCTTTGTTCGCATTATGGTTTGCGCTGACTACCTATACCGGTGCGTTCATCGCCGAGGAGGTGCGCGGCGGCATCCGCTCCGTATCTCATGGGCAGACGGAAGCGTCGCAATCGCTGGGCCTGCGTCGCGGAACCATGCTCCAACTGGTTGTCATTCCTCAGGCGATGCGCGTGATCATTCCGCCAACGATCAATCAATATCTGAACCTGACGAAGAACTCCTCGCTCGCAACGGCCATCGCCTATGAGGATCTGGTCAGCCTGTGGGCGGGGACCGCTCTCAACCAGACCGGACAGGCGCTCATCATCATGGGCATGACTTTTGCCGTTTATATCGGCCTCAGCCTGACAACGTCGGGAATTCTCAACCTGTACAACAAGCGCGTTCAGATGGTGGAGAGATAGCATCCATGGCTGAAACACTGACCTTCGAGCCAAAGCAGAGCCGTCCGCCACCCCTCCGGGAGACCGGCCCCGTCAAATGGATTCAGGAGCGTTTCTTCGGGTCGATCTCCAACACGATCATCACGATCTTATGCGCCTACGCTCTGTACGTCGTGCTTCCACCGATCATCAACTGGGCGATCCTGGACGCGAATATTTCGGGAGTAACGCGCGCGGCCTGCGAGGCCAATCCCGACGGCGCCTGCTGGACCTTCATCAAGGTCCGCTTCGCCCAGCTCATGTTCGGTCTCTATTACTCCAGCAATCCGGACCAGATCTGGCGGCCAATATTGGCTTTCATCATCCTCGGCGGAATGATCGCCTGGCTTGTGCTGCCCGTCACCCCGTATAAGAAGTACGTTGGCGTCTTCGCCCTGTTCGGTTTCCCGGTGCTCGCCTATGCGTTGATCGAAGGGTCCTGGCTCGGCCTGCCGTCGGCGTCCACCAATGAGTGGGGCGGCTTTCTACTGAACATCTCGCTCGCCTATGTCGGCATAACGGCGTCGCTGCCTCTGGGTATCGTGCTGGCGCTGGGACGGCGCTCGAACCTGCCGATCATTCGCGCGCTCTCGATTGCCTATATCGAGTTCTGGCGCGGCGCGCCGCTGATCACTTTCCTTTTCATGTCGTCGGTGATGCTGCCGCTGTTCTTCCCCTCCGAGGTCGATTTCAACAAGGTCGTGCGCGCGATGATCGCGATCACGCTCTTCGAGGCGGCTTATGCGGCGGAAGTCGTTCGCGGCGGCCTGCAGGCCATGCCGCGCGGGCAGTATGAAGCGGCCGACGCGCTGGGGCTGGGCTACTGGAAGAAGATGATCCTGGTCATCCTGCCGCAATCGCTCAAGATTTCCATCCCCGGCATCGTCAACACCTTCATTTCGCTGTTCAAGGACACCTCGCTCGTCTCGATCATCGGCCTTCTCGATATTCTCAAGACCGCGCAGAACGCCAGCCGGGCGTTCGAGTGGAAGGGATTTGACATTGAGGCACTGGTATTTGCGGCTTTTGTGTTCTGGATATGTACCTATAGTATGTCGCAATATAGTCGATATATCGAGCGCAAGCTCGACACTTCGAAGCGCAGTTAGGGACCGGAGCAATGGCAGTCGCAGAAAACACCGATAAAACCGCCGCAGAGAAAACCGCCACCGCCGCGCCTGACAGTCCCATGATCGAGATCAGCAAGCTGAACAAGTGGTTTGTCGATTTCCATGTGCTGAAGGACATCGACCTCACGGTCGGCCGCGGCGAGCGCATCGTGATCTGCGGTCCCTCGGGCTCGGGAAAATCGACGCTGATCCGCTGCATCAACCGGCTGGAAGTCCATCAGGAAGGCACGATCATCGTCGATGGAATCGAGCTGAACGACGATCTGAAACACATCGAGGAGATCCGCCGCGAAGTCGGCATGGTGTTTCAACACTTCAACCTCTTTCCTCATCTCACCGTGCTGGAGAACTGCACGCTTGCGCCCGTCTGGGTCCGCAAGACGCCCAAGAAGGAAGCCGAGGAGATCGCGCGCGAATTTCTCAAGAAGGTCCGCATCCCGGAACAGGCGGAGAAGTATCCCGGCCAGCTTTCAGGCGGCCAGCAGCAGCGCGTCGCCATCGCCCGTTCGCTCTGCATGAACCCGCGCGTCATGCTTTTCGACGAGCCGACATCCGCGCTTGATCCGGAAATGATTTCGGAAGTGCTCGAAGTCATGGTGGATCTGGCGCAAAGCGGCATGACCATGCTTGTGGTGACGCACGAGATGGGATTTGCCCGGCAGGTCGCCGACCGTGTCGTGTTCATGGACGAAGGCCAGATCGTCGAGGTACAGGACCCCGAAGGCTTCTTCCACAATCCCAGGAATGAACGCACCAAGCTCTTCCTCAGCCAGATTCTTGGCCATTAGAAGCAGCAAATTTCGGCGCCAGCTCCAATCCGTCAAAAACAATTTCGCATAGTAAAACGCACTCGCCGTTAGCGAAATAATTTTATTGCGATTGCCGGACACTAATGGAAGACTGAGTGCCGACGGACCGTGACAAAACAAAAAGCATAAAATGCCGGTCCTGAGCTGAAAGAAATGGGAGGAATATGTGATTAAGAAGCTTCTTGCGGGCGCTGCTGCGCTTGCCTTGTCCGTTGGCTGCATGACCGGTGCGGCAAATGCCGAAAAAGTCAAGATCGCACTCATCGAAGGTCTGTCCGGGCCGTTCGCCGCAAACGGTCTCGCCGCCCTGCGCGAGCTGGAATTCGCGGCCGGAAAATTCCTGCAAGGAAGGGAGATCGGCGGTGAAAAGCTCGAAGTCGAGGTGATCGGGCTCGACGGCCAGGTCAATCCGAAAGAGACGCTGGTTCAGCTCCAGAACGCAATCAGCCAGGGCGTCACCTACATCTCGCAGGGCAACAGTTCGGGCGTCGCTCACGCCATCGTCGATGCGGTCAACAAGCACAATGAGCGCAATCCCGATCAGCGCGTTCTCTTCCTGAACCACTCCGCGGTCGATCCTGCCCTCACCAACGAAAAATGCAGCTACTGGCATTTCCGCTTTGACGGCAACGCCGACATGAAGATGAGCACGATTACCGAGGCCATATCGGCTGACGAGAATATCAACAAGGTCTATATCATCGGGCAGGACTACTCGTTCGGCAAGGCTGTATCTGCCGCCGCGAAGCAGTATCTGGGCGAGAAGCGTTCCGACATCGAAGTCGTGGGCGACGAATTGCACCCGATCGGCAAGGTGAAGGACTTCACGCCTTACGTGCAGAAGATCCAGACATCGGGCGCCAATGCCGTCATCACCGGCAACTGGGGCTCGGACATGGTCAACCTGGCCAAGGCCATCAACGATGTCGGCGTTGACGCCAAGATCTTTACCTTCTACGCGGCCGGCACGGGTATCACCGGCACGATCGGCGAGGCCGGCAAGGATCGCGTCATGGTCGTCACCGAGGGCCGGGCCAATCCGGTACCGACGGAGGAATGGCGGAGCTACATGAAGGAGTTCCTCGCCAAATATCCCAATGACGACCTGATCTATTCACGCATCGTCACGATGACGCAGATGCTTGGTGAAGCCATGGCAAAAGCGGGCAGCGTCAAGCCGATCGACGTCGCCAAGGCGCTGGAAGGTCTGGAGCACACGACGCTGGCTGGCGACAAGGTGGTCATGCGGGCGGACGATCATCAGTTGCAGATGCCGCTACAGATCATGGTGCATACCAACGAGAATGTGGAATTCGACTATGACAAGTCGGGCTACGGTCTCGTGCAGACGACCAGCCTGCCGATTGAGCAAAACACAACCGAAACAACCTGCAAGATGGATCGCCCATCCTGATCCGGACGTGACGGATTGTCTGTTCCGACGGCCCGCGCCAAGCAGGCCGCCGGAACAGACGCACCAACATCCCTGTTGTCGTGACGCACCGGTTGGATCATGGAAACGATCGTCTTTTCACTGCTGAACGGGCTGGTTTACGGCCTGCTTCTCTTCCTGCTCGCGAGCGGTCTCACCGTCATCTTCAGCATGATGGGCGTGCTCAATTTTGCCCATGCCAGCTTCTACATGCTGGGAGCCTATTTCGCCTATTCGATATCGATGCAGATCGGATACTGGCCGGGGCTGATTCTTGCCCCCATTATCGTCGGCGTCATTGGCGCGCTCGTCGAGCGCTACGGCCTGCGCCACGTTCACCGCTACGGCCATGTCCCCGAACTGATATTCACCTTCGGCCTTGCCTTCCTGCTGGAGGAACTGGTGCAATTCATCTGGGGCCCCGATCAGAAGGCATACCGGGAACCGCCGGGCCTTGACGGACCGCTTTTCCAACTGTTCGGCTCGAACTTCCCCGCCTACAAGATGTTCATGCTGCTGATCTCCATCGCGATCTTCATCGTGCTGCTCGTGATTCTGACCCGCACGCGAATCGGCCTGATCATTCAGGCCGCGATCAACCAGCCCAGCGTCGTCGCCATGCTGGGGCACAATGTGCCGCTGATCTTCATGGCGACATTCGGCGTCGGGACAGCGCTTGCGGGCGTGGCCGGCGTGATCGCCGGGCCGGTTCTGGGAACCTATCCGGCGATGGGCTTCGAGTTGGGCAGCATCGTTTTCGTGGTCGTTGTTTTGGGCGGACTGGGATCGCTGACCGGCGCGTTCGTCGCCTCGCTGCTGATCGGCATATTGCAGACCTTCGCCATCGCGGTCGATGGATCGATCGCGCGGATGTTGGTCGCGCTCGGCTTCGAAATCACCCGTGAAAACCCGCTCAGGGACATTCTCTTCGCAACATTGCCGCAGATCGCGCCGCTGCTGCCTTATCTTCTGCTTGTGCTGGTGCTGATATTCCGGCCCACCGGCCTGTTCGGGACCAGAGAAACATGAGCACGCTCACCGCAAAGCGCCGCGCGCTTCAGGCCGAGGCCCGCCGCCGCCGTCTTTTTTACTGGATCGCGTTCGGGGTCGTGCTGGCTCTCCTGCCGATGTTCAGCTCCAATTTCGGCCTGACCATCCTGACGCAGATCTGCATCGCCGCCGTTTTCGCGCTGGCCTACAACATGCTGCTGGGGCAGGGCGGAATGCTCTCCTTCGGCCATGCCGTGTATTTCGGTCTCGGCGGCTATTTCGTCATGCATCTGATGAATTACATCGCCGAGGGATGGCCGATCCCGGTCGTGCTGATGCCGCTTTTCGGCGGGCTGTTCGGGTTGATCTTCGGCGTCATCATCGGCAGTTTCTCGACGCGCCGCGCAGGAACGGTCTTTGCCATGATCTCGCTTGGCGTTGCCGAACTCGTTGCCGGATCGGCGCTGATCATCGTCAGCTTTTTCGGCGGGGAGGAAGGCGTCAGCGCCAATCGCACGAGAGGCCCGGAGTTCTTCGGCTATAATCTGGCCCAGCAGATCGAGGTCTATTATTTCGCCGCGTTCTGGTTCCTGGTCGCGACCTATCTGATGTACCGCTTCTCGCGCACGCCTGCCGGACGGATGGCGAATGCGGTGCGTGACAATCCCGAACGCGCCGAGTTCGTCGGCTACAGCCAGCGCCGCGTCCGCTTCGTGAGCTTCGTTGCGTCGGGGTTCTTCGCCGGGCTCGCCGGCGGCATATTTGCCGTGCAGTACGAGATCGTGACGGAAGCCACGGTCAATCTGGTCGCCTCGGGGCAGGTTCTGCTTCAGGCCTATATTGGCGGGATCGGCTTCTTCGTCGGGCCGATCGTGGGCGCAATCGTCCTTACGCTGCTCAGCACGGTCGTCAGTGGCGCAACCGAACTCTGGCTGCTCTATGCTGGCCTCATTTTCGTGGGCACGGTCCTCTTCGTGCCGCAGGGCCTCACCGGCATCATCATGATGCACGCCCCGGCGTTCCGAACCGGACGGCTCGGCCAGCTTGGCCTGCCCTACCTGTTTGCGGCAATCCCGCTATCGGCGTTCCTTGTCGGTGTGATTGGATTGCTTGAAATGATTTCTCACACGCATCGGGCCGGGGTCGGTGACACGGAGATGACGCTGTTCAACATCGCCCTCGATACGCATGGCTGGATGCCCTGGCTTAGCTTCGGCGCGCTGGCGCTGGCGGGCGCTTGGGGCTTGCGGATCGCTGCGCCAATCGTGAGGGCCGCATGGGAGAAAGCGAACGCGCCAATTGCGCCGCCGACGCCCGATCCCGCTACCCCGGCGGCCAATCGGGCCGGAACCATGAATGAACAGGCTGCAGAATGACCGAGGTGCTTCAACTGACCGATCTGCACAAGGCTTTCGGCCGGACACAGATCATTCGCGGCGTCACGCTCGGTATCGAGCACGGTGAACGCCACGCCATCATCGGCCCGAACGGCGCGGGAAAATCGACGCTTTTTCATCTTGTAAGCGGGCGCTACCATCCCTCCTCCGGCAGCATCAAGCTGCGGGGGGAGGAAATCGGCGGCATGCCGCCTTACGAGATCTACCGCAAGGGGCTGGCGCGCTCCTTTCAGGTGACGAACATATTCCCCCGTCTGAGCGTCTATGAGAATGTCCGCTGCGGCGCGCTTTGGTCAAAAGGGTATGGTTATTCCTTTTTGCAGAGCGTGGAGGATCTGGAAGACGTCAATCTGCTAACGGAGGAAATCCTCGAACAGATCCGGCTGACGGACCGCTTCGCGACACCTGCTGCATTGCTCACCTATGCCGAGCAGCGCGCCCTGGAGATCGGCATCACGCTTGCCGGCGGCGGCGAAGTCATCATGCTTGATGAACCCACGGCGGGCATGAGCCGCAGCGAAACGGAACAGATCGTCGAGCTGATCAAGCAGATTTCGCAAGGGCGCACAATGGTGATCGTCGAGCACGATATGGGTGTGGTCTTCAATCTCGCCGACCGCATATCCGTGCTCGTTTACGGCGAAATCATCGCGACCGACGAACCCGCCGCCATCCGCGCCAACAAGGCCGTTCAGGAAGCCTATCTGGGAACGGAGCTTGACGCTCATGCTTGAAGTCAGCAATCTTCACGCCTATTACGGCAAGAGCCACATCCTGCAGGGCGTCAATTTCACTGTCGGCCAAGGCGAGATCGTCAGTCTGCTCGGGCGCAACGGCGTCGGACGCACGACGACCGTCAACGCCATCATGGGCAATGTCGAATGCCGGGGTTCGGTCCGTTTCCGCGGCGACGAACTGGTCGGCATGCCGTCCCATCAGATCGCGCGGCGCGGCCTCGGCATCGTGCTGGAGAATCGAGAGATCTTCCCGACACTGACGGTTCGTGAAAACCTGATCCTCGGCATCAAGAACATGAAGCGTCAAGGCCGCTGGTCGATGAACGACATGTTCGAGCTGTTCCCCAATCTCGGACAGCGCGCGGATGTGCTCGGCGGATCGCTCAGCGGCGGCGAGCAGCAGATGCTGACGATGTGCCGGACGCTGATGGGCGACCCCGATCTGATCATGGTCGATGAGCCGACGGAGGGGCTTGCGCCGAAGATCGTGGCGCAGGTGGCCGATCTGCTGGGCGAGATCGCCGGGCGCGGCGTATCGATCCTGCTGGTGGAGCAGAAGCTTACGATTGCGCTGCGCATTTCCAGCCGCGTCTATGTCATGGGCCACGGCCAGATCGTCTTCGAGGGCACGCCCGCCGAATTCGAGGCGAATGAGAGCATCCGCAAGGAATGGCTTGAGGTTTAGCATGTCTTACCTCTCCCGTTGGGAGAGGTCGGCACGCAGTGCCGGGTGAGGGGAGCCGAACTGATGATAGGCAAGTTTGGACCCCCTCACCCCAACCCTCTCCCAACGGGAGAGGGGGGCGAATGAAACGATCAGCCTACGCCCGCTTTCCTCCATAATCCGTCCGCCCGCCCGCGATCATCCCGGCATCGACGACGAGATCGTGGCAGTTGACGAAGGCTCCTTCGTCACTCGCCAGAAACAGCGCGGCATTGGCGATGTCGCGGGGATGACCGGACCGCAATGCAGGCGTAGCGTTCGCGAGGTTGCCGGTCAGCTTGCGCATCTTGGCCTCGTTATGCGCTGGTTCGAGGGAGCGTGCGGCTTCCGATCCGCCGTAGAAGATGGGGGTGGCGATGCCGCCGGGCGAAATCGCGTTCACGGTAATCCCGTGCGCCGCCAGTTCGATCCCCGCCATGCGCGTTATGTGTGCAACGGCGGCTTTGGCGGCGCTGTAGAGATATTGGCCCATGTCGGTCCGCAATCCGGCAATGCTGGCATTGTTGATGATGCGTCCACGGCCTTTCGCTTTCATGTGCGGGACCGCGTGCTTCATGCCGAAGACCACGCTGCCGAGCAGCAGATCCATGCCGTTGCGGAAATCTTCCGTGGTTATGTCCTCGATGCCGCCCTTCGTCGGTCCGCCCGCATTATTGAACAGGATATCCAGCCCGCCAAAAGCGGCGACGGTCTCGTCAACCGCCCGGCTGATCTCGTCCTCGTGCATGACGTCGGCCTGAATGAAGCGCGCACGGTCGCCATGCCGGTTGGCGATCTCCTGTCCTCGCCCCGCATCGCGGCCGACAATGGCGACGAACGCTCCTTGCTCAGCTCAGATCGACCGTCGCCTCGCCAATGCCGCTGGTGCCGCCCGTAATGAGCGCGACTCGATCCTGAAGCCTCTTTCCCATTTTCGCATTCCTCCCGCTTGATGTCCGCTGTCTGTCGTCCATCATAACCGTCACGTCCCGGTCTCGGCCAGACAGTTGTCGTCCAGATCGCGCGCATTGTTGAGGCCCGACAGCGCCAGCGTGAGATCGAACTCAGCGACAAGATTGCGGATGACCTCGCGCACGCCGTCTTCGCCCGCAATCGCCAGCCCGTAGACATAGGGCCGACCCAGCAGCACGGCCTTCGCCCCCAGCGCCAGCGCTACGGCGACGTCGCGTCCGGACCGGATGCCGGAATCCAGCAGCACCGGCATGTCGCCCGCCTCGCGCACGATCCCCGGCAGCGCATCGAGCGCCGCAATCTCGCCATCGACCTGACGCCCGCCATGATTGGAGACCACCAGCCCGTCCACGCCATGTTCCCGCGCGAGCCGTGCGTCCTCCGGATGGCGCACGCCTTTGAGAACGATCGGCAGCCTGGTCATTTCGCGCAGCCGGGCAATATCGGTCCATGTGATGTCGAGGCGCGAATAGGTGGCCGTGAAATAGGCGGCGGCGCAGCGGATGCGTCCCATGGGCAGGCCGAACTGGCGGCCCTTGCGGCGATGGCTGAGCGCCGTGGAAACGAGCCCGGCGACGCCCTTCGGCTTGAAGTCCGTCTGCGGCGGCACATCGGGAATCTTGGCGCGAAAAATTGGATCGCTGAGATATTGCGCCAGCCCCATGCCGCGCGCGAAGGGTAGATAGGCAAGGTCGAGGTCGCGCGGACGCCAGCCCAGCAGCGTCGTGTCGAGCGTGACGACAATCGCCTCGCAGCCGCAATTTTCTGCCCGCTTGAGAAGTGAGGCGACGAATTCGTCGTCGCTCGACCAGTAAAGCTGAAACCAGCGCGGCGCATCGCCCATGACTTTCGCACAGGCCTCCATCGGCTCGGAGGCCTGATTGGAGAAGATGTAGCCGGTATTCTCGGCAGCGGCCGCGCGCGCGACGGCCAGGTCGGCTTGCTTGTGCACCAGTTCGAGCACGCCGACAGGGGCAAGCAGAATCGGCGCGGCGTGGCGGCGTCCGAACAGCGTTACCGACAGATCCCGCCGCTCAACGTTGCGCAGCACGCGCGGCACGATCCGGCGCTTGTCGAAAGCGGCACGATTGGCGCGTATCGTGGATTCGGTTCCAGCGCCGCCAACGATATAGGCCGCCGCTCGCGGGCTCATCCGCCGGATCGCCTCGGCCTCAAGCGCTTCCGGCGCCACGGGCACGCGCGGCCTCGCCCCGCCGACACCGGCTATGAAGATTTCCGTCTGCCGGTAACGGCCCGGCCCCATCGCCGTCCTGGCGCGGCTTGTGCTCTCGTTCACGCCTGATCCCCCTCATCTTCTCTCTGTTCATGTCATACCACAGCAACGATTTCCGGGGGAGGCGGGGCGCGGCGACACCGGTCGCAAGTTGTTTCCGCCGTGGGGAAACTATTGGCGTACGGGATCTCCATCCTATATAGCCATCTGATCGCTGAAACGGGTGGAATCATGAAGACCCTGCGCCATATCTTCGACCGGAATCGCGAATGGGCCGCACAACGCCACGAGGCGGACCCGGAATATTTTACGCGCCTGATGAACCTGCAAAACCCGGAGTTCCTCTGGATCGGCTGCGCCGACAGCCGCGTTCCGGCCAATGTGATTACGGGGCTGGAGCCGGGCGAGGTCTTTGTGCACCGGAATGTGGCGAATATCGTCAGCGCCTCGGACATGAACTGCATGTCGGTGCTGCAATACGCCATCGAGCATCTGAATGTGCGGCACATCATCGTCTGTGGGCATTATGGCTGCGGCGGCGTGCGCGCGGCGCTCGATGAGCCGGACAATGGCCTCGTGGATTACTGGCTGGAGCCGGTGCGTTCACTGGCGCGGGAGCACCGGGAAGATCTCGCAGCGCTGAAAGACGACGAGGCGCGGGTCAACCGGCTTTGCGAGTTGAACGTGCGTGCGCAGGTCGCGAATGTCTCGAATTGCCCGATCATTCAGCGGGCGTGGTCCCGGCGTCAGTCCATCGACATTCACGGATGGGTTTACGGGCTTCACAACGGATTGCTGAACGATGTGGGATGCGGCTGCGGACTATCTGAAGCTGCGGCGTCTGAATAGACCGGCAGCCCGCGCCCGCATTCGGTCACGCCGGTAGCGGCGAGACGCCGATCAGAACCGGGTGAAGCAGCATCAGCGCGATATAGAGCGCGACAGCAATGAGCGCCCGTTGGATCGGCTGGTGAAATCCACTCAGCCGCGTCTTGCCCGTTTCCAGTCCGGCAAATGGCACGAATGCGGTGTGACGCGCACGCTCGTTCCAGACCTGCTCGCCCCATTCGCGTTTCCGCCGCCTGTCGATCGTCGCCATCCCCATCAGGCCGAACGCGGCGAACAAGCCAAACAGGATCAGATGCGCCAGATCGCCATTGGGAATGAGATGCGCCAACGCCCATAGCGTCAGTCCCCAGATGAGCGGATGGCGCGTGATGCCGGCAATACCCGGACGTTGCGGATCGAAGCGGTCGGTGCCTTTGCCTGCGATGGAAAGCGGGTTGGGGACGGCGACGCCGAAGACGATCAGGAACAGTGCGACCGGCATGGCGATATTCGGCGCCCAGAGCTGCCAGGGGGCGAACGGCCAGATCTCGACATAGGGCGCACGTCCTGCCGCGACGATCAGCCAGGCGAGGACCGCGACCGAGAGGGCGGAGTACGCCATCATGTAAACGAATGGCCCGAGCGCTGCGACCAGCCGTTCCCGGATCGGCGGTCTGGCTGGCAGGCGGTGTGAGGCGAAGAATGCAACGAAGGCGGCGATCAACTCGCCCCAGCCGGAAAATGGATCGGGCATGGTTCGCTATTCTTCCACCGTCACCGTTTCGCGGTGGATGCTCAGATCGGTGATCGTCGGGCTTTCGCCATTGAGCGGATTGTCCGGGTCCCAAGCATATTTCATCGTCTCGAAACGGCCGCCGAGCGCTTCATAGATCAGCAGCCTGCCGACGAGCGACTCGCCGATGCCGAGCAGTTCTTTCAGCACTTCCACGGCCTGCAACGTTCCAAGAACGCCTGCGACCGCGCCGAGAATACCGGCTTCCGAGCAGCGCGCGACCGCGCCGGGGGGCGGCGCTTCGGGGAACAGGCAGCGATAGGACGGGTTCGGCATGCCGTCCTCCCCGGTCTGATAAGCGCGGAATGTCGAGAGGTAGCCGTCGAACGGGCCGAGCGCCGCGAAAACCAGCGGCCTTTTCGCCAGATAGCAGGCATCGTTGATGAGATAGCGCGTGTCGAAATTGTCCGAGCCGTCGGCGACGATGTCGTAAGCCGAAATCAGATCAACCGCATTGTCCGCCGTCACCTTTTCCGGGAATGGCTCGATGACGACATGCGGATTGATGCGGTTCGCCGTTTCGGCGGCGCTGGCGACCTTTGGCGTTCCGACACTGGCGGTACTGTGGGCGATCTGGCGTTGCAGGTTGGAGAGCGAAACCTCGTCATGATCGGCGATGCCGATATGCCCGACGCCGGCCGCCGTCAGATACATCAGCATGGGCGAGCCGAGCCCGCCCGCGCCGATCAGCAGCACGCGCGAAGCCTTGAGCTTCTGCTGTCCCGGCCCGCCGACCTCTTTCAGGATCAGATGCCGCTTGTAACGCTCGATTTCGAGGCCGCTTAAACTCATGACCAACTCTGTATTACCGTCCCGTGGAGCCGAAGCCGCCGCTGCCGCGATCGCTGCCCGCCAGCTCGGTGACGATTTCGAAGGATGCGCGCGTAATCGGCGCAATGATGAGCTGCGCGACGCGGGTTCCCCGCTCGATGGTGAATGTCTCAAGCCCCAGATTGGCGAGCATGACCTTGATTTCGCCGCGATAATCGGCGTCGATCGTGCCGGGACTGTTGAGCACGGTGACGCCGTAAGTCAGCGCAATGCCCGAACGCGGGCGGATCTGCCCCTCGAAGCCCACCGGAATTTCCATCGCCAGCCCCGTCGGCACCAGCACACGTTCGCCCATTGCCAGAAAAATGGTTTCCTCTTCCGCCAGCGCGGCGATCAGATCCATGCCGGCTGCGTGTTCCGTCTTGTATTCCGGCAGGGGAATGCCTTCCCCATGCGGGAGCCGCTGCACGCGGATCACCGCGCGGCGCGAGCCCTGAAAGAAAGGCACATTGACCATCGCCTTACTCCGCCGCGTTCTGATGTTGCCGGCTGGCCCGGAAAAATGCGGCGGCCCGCTCCATCAGTCGCTCAGCCACCTGCTCCTTGCGCATATGCGGCCAGCTCTCCACACCCTCGCCCGTCACCAGCAGCACCTCATTCTCATTGCCCCCCATAACACCCTTCTCCGTCGATACGTCATTTGCAACGATCCAGTCGCAATTCTTGTTCGTCAGCTTTTTCTTCGCGTGGTCCACAAGTTTCTCGGTTTCGGCCGCAAAACCGATCACCAAGGCCGGGCGAAGCGTTTTGTGCTGGGAAATCGTGCGCAGAATATCGGGATTCTCCACAAGCGCGAGGGCGGGTGTGTAGCCATTCCCATCTTTTTTGATCTTCTGGGTGTGATTTCCGCTCGCACGCCAGTCCGCGACCGCAGCCGTGAAGATCCCGATGTCGGCGGGCAAAGCGTTTTCCACGGCGGCGAGCATGTCCCGCGCCGTCTGGACATGGATCATATCCACGCGCGGCGGGGCGGGCAGATTGACCGGGCCGGAGACGAGCGTCACGCGCGCGCCAAGGTCCGCCGCAGCTTTTGCGACGGCGTAACCCTGTTTGCCGGAGGACCGATTGGCGATATAGCGGACGGGATCAATGGGTTCGTGGGTCGGCCCTGCGGTGATCAGCACATGCGCGCCGCTGAGCGGGAGGGAGGCTGATCCCGGCAGCAGGCTTTCCGTTGCGTCGAGTATGTCGCCGACTTCCGCCATGCGCCCGATGCCCCATTCATTGCAGGCCATCGCGCCTTCGCCGGGACCAACGAATTGCACCCCATCGGCCTTGAGTTGAGCCAGATTGCGCTGCGTTGCCGGATTCTCCCACATCTTCCAATTCATCGCGGGCGCGGCCAGGATCGGCTTGTTCGCCGCCAGCAGAACGGAGGTCGCCAGATCGTCGGCAAGGCCGTTCGCCATGCGGGCGAGCAGGTTGGCGGTTGTGGGCGCGATGATGATGAGGTCGGCTTCGCGAGAGAGCTGGATGTGGCCGATCTCGGTTTCGTCCTTGAGGTCGAACAGGTCGGTGAAGGCTTTCTCCTCGCAGAGCGTCGAGACTGAAAGCGGCGTTACGAACTGCTGTGCCGCTGGCGTAAGCACGGCCCGAACGCGGGCGCCGCGTTCACGGGCGCGGCGGATCAGGTCGAGCGACTTATAGGCTGCAATTCCGCCGCCGATGATCAGAAGGATGGATTTGCCGTTCACGGGACGCGACCTGCCAATTCATTGGAAAACGATCTTACTCTATATCATGGCACTGAAGAGAGTTTTCATCCCCCTTGCAGCCGCGCGCTCTACTTCGCGCAAGCCACGCATGAGGGCACGGTCGGGTCGAATTTCAGCCGCTCTTCGGCAATCGCCTCTCCGCAATGCACGCAATAGCCGAAATCGCCCTCATCAAGCCGTTTCAGCGCGCTTTCGATGCGCCTTCGCCGCAATAGCCGACGCCTTTCCGCTTCCTGCGCCATGGCCTGCTGCTGCATGGCATCGATGCGGGACACGCGGCCGACGCTCTGCTGGTCGAGCGTGACAGCGCCACGCCCTTCGCTGCTGTCCCGGCTCAGCGTTTCCAGCTCACGCTGTTCCTCGATGAGACGTGCGCGCCATTCCTCGGGTGTCATTGTTGCGTCCTGTCGTTGTCCCCGCTTCAGGCATTCCCGATAAGAACACCTGCGGCGAATACGATCAAGCCGCCTACGACGACCTCGAAAGCTGCCCGCAGAAAGCGCGTGTCCATGTAGCGCGCACGGATCCAGGCGATCACCCATAGCTCGATCAGCACGACAAGCACGGCGATCGACGTGGCAATGTTGAAGTCGTCGATCAGATAGGGCAGCGTATGCCCCACGCCGCCGATCGTCGTCATCATTCCGGTGATGATGCCCCGAATGAGCGGCTTGCCGCGCCCGGTCATCGAACCGTCATCCGAGAGCGCTTCGGCAAAGCCCATGGAAATGCCCGCGCCGACCGAGGCCGCCATGCCGACAAGAAAGGTTTCCCAGGTGCTCTGAGTGGCGAAGGCGGCGGCGAAGAGCGGCGCCAGCGTGGAGACCGATCCGTCCATCAGTCCGGCAAGCCCCGGCTGGACGACCTGCAGCACGAACATGCGGTGGCGCGCGGTGTCCTCATCGTCGCGCACGCTGTCGGTCAGATGCAACTCGGTCAGGCGCTGCGCGAGCGATTCGTGTCCGCGTTCCGCCGCCGCGAGATCGCCGAGCAGCTTGCGCGTCGCCGCGTCGGTCGTGCGCGCCATCGCCTTTTCGTAGAAGACGCGCGTTTCATATTCGATGGCCTCCGCCTGTTCGCGTACTGCTTTGAGGCCGAGCGGGCGCACCTGCCAGAGCGGACGGTGACGGACGAAGCCGCGAACGTCGCCGGGACGGATCAGCAGAATATGCTCGCCGAATTTCTCCCGGTAGAGATCGATCAGCCAGCCGCGATGCTCGTCTTCCTCCTCCGCCAGTTCGACGAAAACCTTTGCCGATGCAGGGAAATTCTCCGCCAGCCCCTCCGCGTAATCGCGATAGATCCGGCCATGTTCTTCCTCCAGCGAGATAGCCAGCGCGAGAATCTCGCGGTCGCTCAGCTCTGCAAATTGTCTCACCTGGGTATCCTTGACTTCGCAAAAATTAGAACTATTCTAAAAACAATAGGCCGGGTCCGCAAGACGGGTTCCCCGTTCCGCAGGAAACCAAGCACCTGCTGGCGCGTTGATTAAGTGAACAGAGGTTCTATGTATAAAAACGGCGCAAGTCGCATGTTTGGGAGATCTCTGTTTGACCGGCGAAAATGCAACGAGCAAGGTGGTTCCTTTTTCGGGAGTGGTATCCGCCCCCGCTATGACCCCCTCGCTGGACAAGAAGACGCTGAAGCTTGTGGAGAACTTGCGGGACTTGTGGATTCGAACCCAATTGGCGGGACGCGGCGATTTCGACCGGGCCTGCCTGCTTATTGCAGGGGACGAGAGCACAACCGTCGAACGTTACGCGTCGGCTTTTTTTCAGGGGGCGCAGATCTTCTCGCGCCGCCGGCTGACGTTTTTTACGACGAAATCGGAGACGGTCAGCGAGGACGAAATGTGGCTCGCGCGCATTCTCCAGGCACTGGAGAGCGGGGATTATACCAGCGCCCGATATTTGATCGCGCTGCGAATCGCTCCTGATGGACGGCGGCGCCTCATGTTTCTCGCCCAGGGGCTGGCGTCTCATCTTTGTTCAAATACCCCTGAGGCAAACAGAACGTAAGCATTGGTTTTCAAGGAGATCGAACCATGAAGAATATCAAAGTCGAAATCGCCCCCGACGCCAAGGCGGAAATCATCGAAGGGCTTCACCAGTCGCTGGCCGAGACGACGATCGCAACGCTGAAGGCCCAGAACTTCCATTGGAACGTCACCGGCATGTCATTCGGCGCTCTGCATGATCTGTTCCAGAAGATCTACGAGGATCATTTCTCCGCGCAGGACGAACTGGCCGAACGGGTCAAGGCGCTGGACGGCCATGCCGACGGCCGCTTTTCCGAGTTTCTGAAGCGCAGCTCCATCAGCGAAGCCGACACCAGCCAGCCAGCCGCGAAGGCGATGGTGGAGACGCTCAAATCCGATCAGGAAACGCTGTCGGCAACGCTGCGCGCGCTCGCCGAGATCTCGGAGAAACACGGCGATCTGGTTACCAATGACCTCGCCATCGAACGCGCCGACGCACATGACAAATTCGCGTGGATGCTTCGCGCGCATCTTGCCGGATAAGCGCGTCACTCAAGCATGTGCGACCTGCCGGCTGCGTCCCCAATGGCGCAGCCGTTTCCAGTTGGACCATCATTTACGTTGGGGCCGTCAGTCGCCGGCCGGCTCCAGCGCAAGCTTCTCAAGCATGGTCAGCGGCAAAACGGCGCCTTTCTTGATGCATTTGCGCTGATATTCCCGCAGCCAAAGGTCTCTTGTGCCCATCGCGGCGACCTTCTCCAGCGTATCCTCAAGCAGCGCGAGTTTTTCCGCCTCCGTTTTCGCCTTTTTCCAGGCTTTCTTGTCTTTCTTGACCCGGCCGCATGCGATACAGACGCCTCGCAGGTCTTCGCAGATGTCGATGCAGGGGGATGGTATTCTGTCTTTGTCTTTCTTGCCCAAACTTGACGACCCGGTTCTGGCTACGCTTTTGGCGCAGAGGATTATGACGCTTGATACGTAGATAAGTATGCACAGAATGGGGATCAACGCAGTGCGGCATTCTCAATCCTGGTGAAAGTGATCGGTTAACGGCTCAGCATTACGACGAGGGTGATCGGGCAATGGAATATCTGGCGATATGGGGACTGGCGTTTCTGGCGGTCCACTTCCTGCCGGCGACACAGCTTCGGCCAATGGCCATCGGCGCCATGGGCGAACGGGCCTATATGGGCCTTTATTCGCTGGTTTCGCTGGTGCTGATCGTGCTCTGGGTGAGGGCGTTCAACGCAACCGCCCCTGACGCGCCTCTCTGGCTCTATCCGGACTGGTGGCCCTGGCTCAAGGCTGTCATCATGCTCTTTGCGGCGC
This sequence comes from Rhodomicrobiaceae bacterium, assembly GCA_050330195.1. Lineage (GTDB taxonomy): Bacteria > Pseudomonadota > Alphaproteobacteria > Rhizobiales > Rhodomicrobiaceae > JAHQVI01. The sequence continues at coordinate 70,830 of JBHJOB010000032.1, forward strand.
TGCTGCTCATCGGCGCGTTTTCCTCGCCCAATCCGAGCGTGCCGCAAGGCGGCAACGCGCTCGACCGGCCGGACGTCGGCACGGGCATCATGGCCATCACCCGGCATCCCGGCCTGTGGGCTTTCGGCTTGTGGGGCATCGTGCATCTGATCAGCCAGCCCAACTGGCGCGGCTTCTGGTTTTACGGTCTTTTCGCCATCACGGCGCTGTTCGGAGCGGTCCTGCAGGAGAAGCGCAAGGCAAGGGAACTGGGCGAGGGATGGCAGCGCTTCGAGGCGAAAACGTCATTCCTGCCATTCGTCGCAATCCTTCAGGGGCGCGCGACGTTCAGCCTGAGCGCCATCGGCTGGTGGCGCATCGGCCTCGCCGTCATTCTATGGGCCGCGATCCTGCATCTGCATGGCTGGCTGTTCGGCGCGGCGCCGCTGCCGGGGCTGGCCGCAACCTGACAGGCCATTTCCGGAAACAGGCTTGACGCTCTCCCGTGATCGGGTCAGATGTGAAGTCAAGCCTTCCGGATTTTTCATGACCAAGATATTTATCTCATACCGGCGGCAGGATACGCGTCAGATCGCCGGACGCATTTTCGACCGGCTCGAAGCCAAATTCGGCCGCGACCATGTTTTCATGGATATCGACAGCATTCCCTTCGGCGTCGATTTTCATGACTTCCTGAGCGGCCGCGTCGGTGAGGCCAAGACTGTCCTTGCTCTCATCGGTCACGGCTGGGCCGATGCGTCGGACGAAGCCGGCAACCGGCGGCTGGACAATCCGGACGATTTCGTGCGCATCGAGATCGAGGCGGCGCTTCAGCGGGGCATACCGGTGGGGGCGGTTTTGATCGACGGCGCGCCGATGCCCAGGCAAGAGCAATTGCCGGAAACCATGCGCGTGCTGACAAGGCGCAACGCCGCGTTCGTCGATAGCGGACGCGATTTCAACACGCATATGCACCGGCTGATTGCCGATCTCGAACGGCATCTGAATGGCGGGTTTGCTGCCGCTCCCTCTGCAAAAGCAAAGCCCCGCCAGACTGAGGAAGACCGGTATCGGGCGGAAGGGCGGAATGCGGCCATTGTGAGCGGTGCGCCGGACAACTGGTTTCTGCCGGGGGCGGGAAAGACGGAGAGCTTCAAGGATCTCGAAAAGGGACCGGAGATGGTGGTCGTTCCGGCAGGACAGTTCATGATGGGATCGCCGCCTGACGAGGAAGGCCGCTATGATGATGAAGGGCCACAGCATCAGGTCAGGATTTCAAAGCCGTTTGCGATCGGGCGCTTCCCGGTCACATTCGCCGAATGGGATTATGCACAGGACCACCCGGATTGGCAGTCGATAACAGGGTTGGCTCCGCGGAAACCCACAGATCGGGGCTGGGGCCGTGAAGACCGGCCGGTGATCCATGTGAGTTGGGATGATGCGCAGGCCTATATGGCCTGGCTGTCCAAACTGACGGACAAGGACTACCGCCTGCCGAGCGAGGCGGATTGGGAGTATGTCTGCCGTGCGGGGACGCAGACGCCGTTCTGGTGGGGATCGTCGATCTTCACGGATCAGGCAAACTATGACGGGAGCGATCCTTATGCCGGCCGCAAGGGGGAATACCGAGAGCAAACCCTGCCGGTTAAGAGCTTCGATCCCAACCCGTGGGGGCTTTATCAGGTTCATGGCAATGTCTGGGAATGGTGCGCGGATGATATGCGAGCCTTTACTGCCGAGTCCTTAGCCGACCCTGTCGGCTCTCTGGAGAGCCCCCGGCGGGCGCTTCGCGGCGGCTCTTGGCTCTTCGGCGCGCGCCTCGTGCGTGCCGCGGACCGCGACGCGATCGCCCGCGACTACCGGAGCGACCTTGTCGGCTTCCGCTGTGCCCGAGTTCTGTGAGCTCCAGCAAGCAGGATAGGGCGGGCGGTGAGTCGAGCGCGCGGAGCCGCTCGGCCACAGCCTGCCCGGTGCGGGCGAGGATATCGCACAGTGATCTTCCCGCTGTCCCGCCGAAGGCGGGCGGATTTTTCGCCCGTGGCGGGCACTGGTCCTCCGGACCGTAAACCCGTTGGCGAGCTGAAATTCACGCGGTTAAACCACTTCCCGCCGCCCCCATTATCTACTATCTAAGCCTCATGAGCACAGCGACCGACACACCCACGCTAACGGCGGCCGAGAAATCCTCCTCTTCGGAGGCCTATCCGATCTCGCATATCCGCAATTTCTCCATCGTGGCCCATATCGACCACGGCAAATCGACGCTGGCCGACCGGCTGATCCAGATTTGCGGTGGCCTCAGTGTCCGCGAGATGAAGGAGCAGGTGCTCGACTCCATGGAGATCGAGCGGGAACGCGGCATCACCATCAAGGCGCAGACCGTCCGGCTGAACTACAAGGCCAAGGACGGGCAGAACTACCAGCTCAACCTGATCGACACGCCCGGCCATGTGGACTTCACCTATGAAGTCAGCCGGTCGCTGGCGGCCTGCGAGGGCTCGCTGCTCGTCGTGGACGCCAGTCAGGGCGTCGAGGCGCAGACGCTGGCGAATGTCTACAAGGCGCTCGACAATGATCACGAGATCGTTCCGGTGCTCAACAAGATCGACCTGCCCGCCGCCGAACCGGACCGCATTCGCCAGCAGATCGAGGATGTGATCGGGCTGGACGCGACCGACGCGCTGGAGATATCGGCAAAATCGGGCCTTGGCGTCGAGGATGTGCTCGAAGCCATCGTGCACCGCCTCCCGCCGCCGCAGGGCGACCCGGATGCGCCGCTGAAAGCCATGCTGGTCGATAGCTGGTACGATCCCTATCTCGGCGTCGTCGTGCTTGTCCGCGTCGTGGACGGCAAGATGGCCAAGGGGCAGAAGATCAAGCTGCTCGGCACGGGCGGCGTCTACCAGATCGACCGCGTCGGCACCTTCCGGCCCAAGAAGGAAAACTGCGAGAGGCTTTCGGCGGGCGAGATCGGCTTCTTCACCGCCGCCATCAAGGAAGTGGCCGACACCCGCGTCGGCGATACGATCACGGATGAGAAGCGCCCGACGGACAAGCCGCTGCCGGGCTTCAAGGAAGCTCAGCCGGTGGTGTTCTGCGGCCTCTTTCCGGTCGACAGCGCGCAATTCGAGGATTTGCGCGAAGCGATGGGCCGCTTGCGCCTGAATGACGCCTCCTTCCAGTACGAGATGGAGACCTCCGCCGCGCTCGGCTTCGGCTTCCGCATCGGCTGCCTCGGCCTCCTGCATCTGGAGATCATCCGCGAACGGCTGGAGCGCGAATTCAAGATCGACCTGATCACCACCGCGCCGAGCGTGGTTTACAATCTCTACATGAATGACGGCGCCATGCAGGAAATGCACAATCCTGCCGACATGCCGGACACGGTGAAGATCGAGCGGATCGAGGAGCCGTGGATCAGCGCCACCATTCTTGTGCCCGACGAATATCTCGGCGCGGTGCTGAAGCTGTGCGAGGATCGGCGCGGGCGGCAGAAGGATCTGTCCTATGCGGGCAGCCGCGCGATGGTGGTCTATGACCTGCCGCTCAACGAGGTGGTTTTCGATTTCTACGACCGGCTCAAATCCGTCACCAGCGGCTATGCCTCCTTCGACTACCAGATGACCGGCTACGAACCGGGCGATCTCGTGCGCATGTCGATTCTCGTCAATGCCGAGCCGGTCGATGCGCTGGCCATGATCGTGCACCGGTCCCGCTCGCAGCAGCGCGGCCGCGTCATGTGCGAGAAGCTGAAGGAGCTGATCCCGCGCCACATGTTCCAGATACCGATTCAGGCGGCCATCGGCGCGAAAGTCATTGCCCGGGAAACGCTTTCGGCTCTGCGCAAGGACGTGACCGCCAAGTGCTATGGCGGCGACGTCTCCCGCAAGCGCAAGCTGCTCGACAAGCAGAAAGAGGGCAAGAAGAAGATGCGCCAGTTCGGCCGCGTCGAGATCCCGCAGGAAGCCTTCGTCGCGGCGCTGAAGATGGACGAGAATTGAAGTCAGCAGGCTGTCGATCGTATCCTCGGCGCCAAGGCGTCAGGATCGTGGCGCGATGTTCGCTGATTTCGAATTGAGGACTTGACGCCGCCGCAGGCTTCGTGCGTCAAACAGCAAAATAGAGCGCGGATTTCGTCGGCGTCGTTTCCCGGGCAATGCCTTCGAGAGGACGATAGAGCGCCATCGCCTTGTCGATGCCGGCGAGGACACCGGACGAATCGGCGATGCACAACGGCTTGAGATGGTCGTCCAGAGCCGTGGCGGCGCTGCTCAACTCGTGGAAGCCGGCGGTGCCGCTGCTGCCCTTGAGCTGGTGGGCGAGAGCTTCGGCGGCCTGAACGCTGGCGACGGGGTCCGACGTCGAACCTTCCGCCACCTCGCTCAGCAAGCGTCCGACGGTGTGCACACTGGTCTTGATCGTCTCGCAGTGCTTCTCCAGAAGGCTGTTCAATCGGTCTTGCATCGCTGGCTTTGGCTTCCGTGGATTGTGGAGGTGATACCCTGTCCGCGGGCGCGTCCGGAGCAGACAACGAGAAAATTCCGTTCCGGCGGGATACCGGAACGGAATCCTGACTAATGAACCAGATTGATCTGCGTCCGCTCCCAGATGGCCTTGATTTCGGAGGGAAGCGAGACGGGATCGAACGGTTTGGGAATCACGTCGGCTGCGCCGAGCGAGCGATATTGCTTGATTTCGTGCTTCTGCGCCTTGGCGGTCACGAAGATGATCGGCGTGTTGCTGAGCTGCGGGATCTGCCGGAGCGAGCGCAGGGTCTGAACGCCGTTCATTTCGGGCATCATGACGTCAAGGAGAACAAGGTCGGGGTGGAAGATCGGGACCGTATCGAGCGCTTCCATGCCGCTTTCGCAGACATGCAGCTTGAAGCCGCCGAGTTCCTCAAGCGCAAGTTGCACGATCTCCCTGATATGAGGTTCGTCCTCGACATAGGTAATGCGCTGCAGCTCTTTCATTGCCGTTGTCTCTCTATTCGAGTTGAACTACCCCAGTCTAGAGGACAGGATTTAAAATGATCTTGAAGAGATCTCTAAAATTGTCAGCAATGGCAAGAAGCGCTCCGAGCAAAACTGAATAACGATCCCGAGTTAAGAAAGTGCAAATTGCGCAGACCCCGATCAGGCGGATTGCCTCACGAGTTCAGGCCGCGTCGCGCCGCGCAGGATCGGCAAGTCGAAATAAAACGTCGTTCCCTCTCCCGACACGCTCACGAAGTCGATGCTGCCCTTGTGTTGAGCGATGATCGCCTTGGTAATGCTGAGACCGAGGCCCGTTCCGCCCTTCTTGCGCGTATCCGATGAGTCCGCTTGCGAGAATTTCTGGAATATCTGTTTCCGGAAGCTTTCGGGGACGCCCGGTCCTTCATCCTTGACCCACACCCGCACGGTGTTTTCGCGGGGCTCCGCGCCCAGCGTGATACAGCCGTTTTCAGGCGAGTATTTCGCCGCGTTCGAGATCAGATTAGCCAGCACCTGCATCAGCCGTCCCTGGTCGCCTTCCACGACGAGATCAAGCCCCACGCTATCCTCGACCTTGGCGTCAACATTGTATTCATCGAGAAACGTCTTGTTCTCCCGAACGGCCGTGTCGAGAAGCGTGCCGATCCGGAGCGGTTCGCAGGCAAACTCCGTCGTCCCGGATTCGATCTTCTCGATATCGAGAATATCGTTGATCAGCCGAACAAGCCTCTCGCTGTTCTGAAGACCGATGGCAACCATGGATTTCGCGCGCGGCGGCAACTCGCCAACGGCGCTTGTGTTCAGCAATGCCAGCGAGCCGCGGATCGAGGTCAGCGGCGTGCGCAATTCGTGGCTGACGACGGAGACGAATTCGCTCTTCATCCGGTCGAGCTTGGTTCGCTCGGTCACATCGCGGATGATGCCTGTGTAGAGGGTGCGCGCATTGAGTTCGATGGGACTGATCGTCAGCTCGATCGGGAAGGCTTCGCCATTTTTCCGCCATCCGGTAACGAGCCGCAAATTGGGCTGGGTCGCTGCGCCACCGGCTGCCTCCGCGCCATCCGGGGCGAGCAGCATGAGATGATGCACATGCAGGCTTTTCAGCTCTTCAGCGGTATAGCCGAAGATGGTTTCCGCCGCGGGGTTCACTGTCTCGATGAGATTGTCCTCGTTGAAAGTGATGACCCCGTCGACCGCGTTTTCGAATATTGCGCGCGCGCGGTTTTCACTTTCCCTCAGCGCTTCCTCGATTTCCTGCCGGCGCTGAATTTCGACGAGCAGATCCTCGTTCATCTTTGCGAGCGCGGCGGCCTGCTGCATGAGAGCCTCTTCGCGCTTCTTGTTTTCGGTAATGTCGGTCGTCACCGTGACGATGCCGCCATCCTCTGTGCGATGCCTCTGGATTTCGAGCCAGCGTTCGTCATGGTGCTGGGCTTCGATGGGATATTTCCCGGTCGGCACATCGTAGGCCAGCAGCCTTTGCGCCACCGGATCGCCATCCCTGCTGAAGAGATACTGGCCGCGCTCGAAAGCGAGGTCGATGAGTGCGCCGTAATGAATCCCGGCGCGAATTTCATCGTGAAGCATGTCCAGGGCGAACGAATAGCGCTTGTTGCAGGTGATCAGCCGGGCGTCGGCGTCGAAAAGGGCGACGCCCTGGTTGAGGCTTTCGATCGCGGCGGCGAAGCGCCGTTCGCCTGCGGCCTTTTCACGGCTTTGACGCGCCAGGGCCAACTCGCGCATGATCGCTGTCTTCAGCCTCGGCAGATCGTCCTTGAGCACGACGTCCTGAACGCCATATTGCAGAAGTTCGATCGCTGTGTTTTCCGAAACGGCGCCGGTCACGATCAGTATGGGGATTTCCGGATTGATCTGCCTCACGCAGTCCACGGCGATAAAGGGCGTCAATTGCGGCATCGACAGATCGCAAAGCACCAGATCCCACCGCCGGTCCTCGACGACTTCGGCCAGATCCTCCTCGCGGTCGACCCGCTGCCATTTCGGATCGAAGCCGCAGCTCTTCAGATATCGTCCGAGCAGGATCGCGTCATCCTCGCAATCCTCGATGATCAAGACCTTGAGATGCATTATGCCTAGTCTCCGGCGGGCTCGTCAGCGCCCGGTTCCTTGTTGATGAGCAACCAGTACATCCCGAGTTGAGCGGTAACGTCGGTAAATTCGGCGAAATCGATCGGCTTGCGGACGTAGCTGTTCACACCCGAGGCGTAGGACCGGACGATGTCCGTTTCCTGATCGGAGGTGGTGAGCATGACGACGGGGAGCCGTTTCGTCTTTTCATGCGCCCTGATCCGGTTCAGCGTCTCGACGCCGTCCAGCCGGGGGAGCTTGAGATCCAGGAGGACCACGGCAGGTTTGATGGGCGGTTTGCCGTCCGTTCCGAACAGGAGATCCAGAGCCTCGACGCCATCGTGGGCGACAATGACCTCATTGGTGATTTTGCTCTTTCTGAGGGCCCGGATGCAAAGGGCCTCGTCGTCGGGATTGTCTTCGACGAGCAGGATAACTTTTTCGGCCATGATGAAAGCGCCTCTACAACTGTTCCGGGTAGACTAAAGGGAAAATGTAAACGATGTCCCTTTGCCCGGCTCGGCTTCCGCTTCTATGTGACCGCCATGTCGCTGGATGATGCGCGTGACGATCGCCAGCCCGACCCCGCTTCCGCCATATTCGCCCGCCGTGTGAAGGCGCTGGAATGGCTGGAACAGTTTTTCCGCATAGGCCATGTCGAAGCCGATGCCATTGTCGCGGATATAGAGAAGGCGTTTGCCCCCGTTGGTTTTCTCGCCGAATTCTATCCTGGCGCTGGTCTGCTTCGAGGTGAACTTCCATGCATTGTGCAGCAGGTGCCGGATGGCGATCCGCGTCAGATCCGGGTCGCAAGTCGCTATCACGCTATCCATGATGCTGACCTCGACCTGGCGCAGCGGGTCGTCCTTTCTTAACTCTGCCATCAGCTTGCGGGCCATCTCCGACAGATCGACGTCGGATTTCTTCAGCGGCACTTGTCTCAGTTGCGAGAGATAGAGCAACTCGTCGATCAGCCGGCTCATATTGAGCGTCGCATCGCGCATGCGGTCGAGCATTTCGCAACCTCTTGCGTCCAGACGATTTCCGTAATCATCCGTCAGAATCTGGCTGAAGCCGTTTATGGCGCGAAGCGGGCTGCGCAGGTCGTGGGCAACCGTGTTTGCAAAGTCTTCCAGATCTTTCCTGGCGGCATTGAAATCCGTGACAAGGATGTCGTGATCCGCGATGGCGCGGGCCATATCCTGGTTGGTCTCCCGCAATCCGCTCAGGGCCCGGATGCCGAGCATTTCCGGAAGGATCGGCCAGAGCGAATAGGCGGCGATCAGCGACACGATTGCGGTGGCGGCCTTGACCAGCCCCTGCAAGCCGTAGATCGGGGCCCAAAGGGTTATCAGACCGATCACATGGGTCAGCCCGCACAGCAGGATGAAGGCGGCAAAAAGCAGGAAAACATGCCTGTTTCGCATGTCGGGCCGCGCCCTCACCAGGAACCACAAGCCGACGGGAATGCTGAAATAGGCCAGCGCAATCATCAGATCCGAAATGGCATGCAACGCAACCAGCTCCGGACGCCAGAGCAGGCAATAGCCGTGGGGCACGAAAGAGGCGCTGCCAAACAGGTACTCCAGTATCGCGTCCATCGTGTTTGCTTATCCGGTCCGGCTCTTGCGCAGAGGCATGAATCTGTGCTTGTCCGCCGTAATGCTCCCTTTCTCGCTGGGTGACGCCGGCGCCGGCAATTCGGACAATGTCTGAACATTCGCCTTGTTGAGCGCGAAGCAGAAGGTTGCTCCCTTTCCGACGGCGGAACTGCCCCAGATCTTTCCGCCGTGGAGTCCGATGATCCGGTTGACGGTCGCCAGCCCGATCCCCGTGCCGGGAAATTCGGCGGCCGAATGCAGGCGCTTGAACGGCTTGAAGAGGTTGTCCTTGAACGCCATGTCGAAGCCGGCGCCGTTATCGTGCACATAGAGGATTTGCGTGCCATTTTCGGACGATTCGCCAAATTCGATCCGGGCGCCGTCGGTCCTGGCCGTAAATTTCCAGGCGTTCTGGAGAATATTGCCGAGAGCGATCCGGATAAGCCGGCGATCGCAATCCGCCTTGATGCCCGGCTCGACGGACAGCTCGACGTCTCGGGCGGGATCTTCTTCCCGGATCGTGTCGAATATCTCGGTGACCAGCCTGGAAATGTCGATTTCGCTGATCTCCAGAGGACTCTGGCCGATCTTCGACAGATAGAGAATATCCTCGATGAGCTGATACATGTGGCGCGTCGCGCCGTGAATGCGCGTCAGCATGCTCTTGCCTTCAGCATCGATCTGATCGCCGTAGTCCTCCAGGACCGCCTGAGTGAAGCCGGAAACGGTGCGCAGAGGCGCCCGAAGATCGTGCGAAACGGCTGAGGCGAAGGCTTCCAGTTCGGTATTGGCCGCCTGAAGACTGGCGGTCCGGTCCTCCAGCGTCGCCTTGGTGCTGATGAGCTTCAGGTTCGACTGACCGAGTTCGCTCATGGTTTCCAGCAGGCTGCGCCGCATCCGGTCGAGATCCCGGAAAACGTCGCCGATTTCATTGCCTGGATAGTCGGGAATCTCCGTTTCCATATCGCCATGCGCAATTTTCCGGATCGTGGAGCGCAGGCGGAGGATCTGGGCCAGCATGTCCGTACACAGCAGGAGCAGAAAAAAGCCTCCGCCGACCAGAATGACCAGAAAAAGACCGCCCAGACTGAGAAGTACCGTACCCCGCGTATCGGCGGCGGCGGATGTCATCAATGAATGGATTTCGGTCGCCCGCGCAAAGATCGCATTGGACTGGATGTGAATGGCGGGGATGAGAATCTCGATCGCCGTATTGTCGAAAACGCTTCTTTCCTGCGCATTCAGCAGGCTGCTGGCGCGTTCGGTGAGTTTCCTGCTGGATTCGAGGCGGGATCTGATTTCGCCGAGCAGAACCTCCGCGCGGCTCTCGAAGGGCGGCGCGGATTGCAGGGCCTCAACAAGGTTCGCATGTTGCTGCTTCCACTGAAACTCGATGCGCAGGGACTGCCCGTTGATGAGCTCGGTCGACAGCAGATTGAGCCTGCTCACATTCGCGATGAGATTTGACGCGAATGAAAGGCGGCTCTGCGCCTTGTCCAGAGCGAAATACGCCATACTCATCGCGATGACGACCGTGACGCAGCCAATCGCCGCGCCGGCCATGGCTGTCTGCACTGTTTTTCGGAGCGACATGAAGCGCATGAACGGGGCCTATTTCACGATGCCAAGACTGGCTGGACGGACTTTCGACAGTGGCTCCGTAGCTGCCATGCTCAGAAAATTCGGGGCGGTTTTCGACTGCGTAAGCTCCTTCTGGATTTGCCACGCTGCCTGCTGTTCCAGTGCGAACAGCATTTCCTGCGGCAGGTTGACATTCAGATTATGGAGATGCCAGACACGGTCGAGATCGGCGGTCCGATAGCCGAATCTCTTTTGAATGATTGCTTTCGCTGCGGACGCCTCGTCGATCGCGAATGTTTCCGCCGCGATCAGTGCGCGAAGGATCCTTTCGGCCTTGTCCGGGTTTTTCTTCAGCCACGGCTCGGTGGAAAGGAGCATGAAATAGTAGAGCTGATCGAGCTGCCCCGGCAATGTGACCGCGTTGCTTTTGAGCTGATGTTCGGCATTTCCAATAAAAGGCTCCCAGGTAAAGCCCGCGTCTATGTCCCCGCGCACCAGTTTTTCCGCAATCTCGGAAGGCGTCAGGTCGATCAGGACGGGGGCGTCGGCCGAAATGCCGTGCAATGTGAGATAGCGTGTCAGGAAATACTCGCTTGCGCTGGACAGGGTGACGCCAATCCGTTTGCCGGCCAGATCCACCGCATTCTCGACGCCGTGATCCTTCCGGCCGACCAGGCGAGTGGTTTCCAAGGTCGATATTGTTGCCAGGAACCGCAGATCGGGCCGCTCGAAACTTTGTCCGACAAAGGTTGCGTCGGCCGTGGTCGAAAGCTGCGCTTTACCGCCCAGAAGCGCTCTGACAGCGCTCAGTCCCGACTGGAACAGCTCGACATCCACATCGAGGCCCTCGTCGCGGAAGAACCCCCTTTCCTCGGCTATCCAGACAAGAATCGCCGTCTGGCTCGCGCTGATCCGCACGCGGTCACTCTTTGCCGCCGCGACCGCCGCCAGCGGAACGAGCGCCACCAGGCACGCGAGGATGGCGCTGCGCCAGCCACATACCCGGTGTGTCGCGGAATATTCCGTAACATCCGGTGGCGGAGCCCGTCTCTTGAATGCGCGCATAAGTGATCTCCATGTGCGGCCCGCAGCGAAAACACGTTGAGGATGTATTGCGTATTATTGCAATCAAAGGTAAAGGACAGTTTAGTGAGTCGTTATCGAGTGAGGGTGGGGGACGCGGATGTACCGGGGCTGATGCCGTCCACACGGCTGGCGGGCGGCGCAATGCCCAGAGTGTAACGCGTAACAACTTTATCGTAATACCTGTGGCTCAATAGTGACTGTCACGAATAATAAGAGCGGCAACAAATCCGGATAAGCCCCCTTGATCACAGCACAAAATGAAGCCCCTGCCGATTTCCCGGTATCCTCCAAGCGCGTCCTAGTGGCGGAAGACAGCCCGGTTACGCAGGATCTGCTGAAACTGATCCTGATGCAGCGGGGCCACAAGGTCGATATCGCCGATGACGGTGAACAGGCGCTTGCGGCGCTGGATCGGACGCCTTACGACGTCGCCCTGATCGACTTCCGCCTTCCCAAGCTGAACGGCCTCGGCGTCGCGCAGCAATACCGCAGTCAAAGGAATGGCGATCCCCGCGCGCGGCTGATCGCCATAACGGCGGATGTCGAAGGGCTTCTGGCGCACAAGGAAAACTGCGAGAATTTCGATCAGATCATTCCCAAGCCGCTCGACATTTACGAAGTCTGCAAGGTTATCGAAAGGTCCACCCCACCCGGCGAGGGGAATGGAAGCCTTGCCGGCGACGTGGAAGGACCGGGCGGAATTGAGGCGGGCTCGCCCGGAGTTGCCGCGCGGGCTGTCGGCGCGCTTCAAGGCGCGCGGCGGCCGGAGCCGCCATGGGCGACGGGGCTGGAGTTGTTGCGCTGGCCTGACGACATTCCCGTCAGCGGCGCGTCCGGCTCTGCGGTACCGGAATTTCAGAATCTCGATTCGATTGACGCGATCCTGATCAGGACGCCGGCCAGCGTTGCCGACCTCGGCGAGCTCTGGAGCCGCCGGCCGCTGCATCTTTTTCCAGTGATCGACCTCGATGGGAGCTTGCGCGGATATTCCGATTACGATGCATCGAAGGGGGCGCGGCGGACGGTGAAGCGGTCCGCAGGCTCATCCAGGGATTTCATCAGCGCCGGACGCAGCTGCATCGCGATTTGGTTACGACGTCGGATGTCGGCGAAAAACTGCTTGGACGCATGTTCGTCAAGGATGCGCCCCTCTCGGCCACATATGACCCGAATGAGCGCTCGCTTGTTCATTACAACGCCGTGCTGCCGAGCGAGGATGTGATCCCGGCGGCAGAACGTCAGTGCAAGAACGGCTTTCTGCAGAAGGAATTTTTTGACCGGTTCCACACCTGCTACCGTTGCTCTTCCTCACGCCTGCACATCCGCGAGGAATGCGCGACCTGCAACTCGGCGCAGCTGCGCGAGGAAGCCTATATTCATCATTTTAAATGCGGCTTTCAGGGCGTGGAGACGGATTTTCGCAATGGCGAGACGCTGACTTGTCCGAAATGCAGGCAGGAATTGCTGCATTTCAGCGTCGATTACGACAAGCCGGGTACGGTTCTGGTATGCGGACGATGCGGTCACGCCGAGTCGGAGCCGACGGTCGGTTTTCTCTGCATGGATTGCAACGCGCATTGCGACAGCGATAGGGCGGCCACCCTCGACATTTACGACTACAAGCTGACGCAGGAGGGAATCGCCTTCCTGAAAATGGGCAACGCATTGCGCGGTGCGGGCCAGCGAGGCATCCGCTTCTCGGACCTGCCGCTCGATTTTGTCGTCGCGCTGAACGCGGCCGCAAAGAAGTATATCGAACAGCAAATCCCGTTCACTGTCGTCAACCTCGCCTATGAACATGAGCGCGAAATCACCCGCGAGGCGGGCGTGCGGCAGTTCCGGCAGGCGCGTGATCAGTTCCTGGAGAATCTGGGCAACCTGCTGCGTGACAAGGGCGTTGTGGTCAAGGGGCACTCCTATGATTTCTCTCTGCTGAACGCGGTGCGGCCGGAGGAAGCAGAGAGCACGATCAGCGAGGCGGCGCACGATGCCGCCACCAGCCTCAGCGTCGATCTCGGGACGCGTTTCCACCTGTTCGGACATCAGGATTTCGCTTGAGCGGACATGACTTGACAATTTGATAACAACACACATGCCCAGCCGCTCCGCTGCCAGGGAGGTCGAGGTGATACGTTCTCTGAAAAAACGTCCGCGTTCAGACAATCTGCTCAATGATAAGCGCGCCAGTCCGCGTTCTGCCGGGCGGTACATATATCTGAGCGCACTGGTGATCTTTACTCTTGCAATCGGGAACTACCTGTTTGGCGACCTGATCTTCCTCAGGGCCGACGGGCTTGTGCTGAAAAACCGGACGATCATCGCGCCGACCTTTGTTGCGCGGGTCGACGCCATAAAGGTCAATGAAGGCGAGCAGGTCAAGGAAGGTGACGTGCTTCTCAACCTTCAGTCCATGGAGATGCTCGAACGCCTGGCGGATCTTTCGGCGAGACGGGCTCGGCTCGTTGCCGACAGTGTCGAGTTCCGGATCAGGTCGGAAACAGTTGCGGCGCTCTTACCGCTTGCGGAGAAGCGCGAAAACGAGGCTTCGCGGGTGGTGGGCAAGTTTGACGAACTCGCGCAGGCGGGCCTGACGACGGCTTCGAGCTATGACACCGCGCTGACAGCCAATTTCAACGCGCAGCAGGATCGCATCAAGCTTTCGAGCCAGTTCAAGACACTGGAACGTGAGTTGGCAACCCTGCTGCAGGCCAGAACTGATGCGGAAATGGCACTACAGAGGCTGCAGGAACACTATGCCGATGGCGTGGTGCGGGCTCCGGCAAGCGGTTCCATCGGCGCGTCCGTTCCGGCCATTGGGCATGTCTACCGGACGGGCGAGCCCATTCTCTCCATCTACTCCGGTACGCCCTACGTGCTCGCATATATGCCCCGGCGCTATCTGTTCTCCATATCCGTCGGACAGAAGGTCAGGATATCCGATGGCAAGCATTCGATTCCTGGGACACTTGTGGAGTTGCTGCCTATAACGGACGAACTTGCCAAGGAATTCCAGAACACCTTCAAGCCGACCGACCGCAACCAACTCGCCAAGATCAGGCTGGAGGCGGAATCACCTTTCCCGCTTCATGAAAAGGTGAGTATCTCTGCGCGTTATTTCTAATCTGCCGAATGACGTCTTTATCTGCGTGTGTTCCAGTTCAAGAGTTTGTTATACAATGTTTTTCTGGCGTTTCACCGTCAACCTGCGGACCCCGCGGCTCCTGCCGTCCGGCGGTAGGCATTCACTGAATTGCCGCTCTTCATCCGACCGCTGGGTTGGAATGGCCGGGTCCGCAAGTTCTTCAGATCCTTTCTCCCTGTTTTCCTCTGCCCGTCCACACGTCCCGGCCCGTTCGGGCGCGCGGCGGGATGTCAGGTCCGCCGGCGGCAGAACCGTGCGAGCGCAGAACCGGGCGGTCCTGCGAATTTCATGGTGCTGGCAAGAATCTGTCAATCGGCACCGAACTTTGACCCTCGATCGGCGTGGAAAATTGACCCCTCTGGCGCACGGACTATCCGCTGTCTGGCTTGGAGCTGCGGAGCGTAGCGGAGCAGCGGAGAGCCAGACAGCGTTGGCCGATTTTCAAGTCCGGTTCTTGAAGCGCCAGCTATCGTTGCCGGTCTCGACGATGTCG